>CAYUII010000009.1:0-118919 GCA_964444785.1 uncultured Bacteroidales bacterium
TACGAGGAGTATCATCCTTTTGGGACGACCTCCTATAGAAGTGGTCGCACGGAGAAAGAGAAGACGCAGAAGCAGACTCCGAGGATGTCCCTGTAGTGACTCGATTCATGGCGTCTTTTCGGTATAAAGATCACCTCTGCGCTTCCTCTGCGTTTCCTCTCCCTTATTCGTTCGAATTTGCGTGGATAAAATCGAAGAAAGGGAAAAGTAATTTTCAAAAGTATATGGAGCAAGAGCGAAGAAGAAGCGGAGAGCGAGCGATGAGCTCCTTGTGATTTCCATAATAACGCTAAGTATGCCTACAGTAAAGCTTGTTTAATGTCTACAATATCTTTTGCTCATCGCTTTACTTAGCGTATATCCTCTTAATACTGCTTCTTTCCACATATCGCAGGCATCATCAAATCGTCTGAGTTGAAGCATAGCCAGACCTCTATAGTGGTAAAGATCTCCCTCATCATAACCGAGTCGTATTGCATGATCAAATGATTTGAGAGCATCAGCAGGTTTATCAAGCTCGACAAAGCATAAGCCGGTATAGAAATAAGGGAGAGGATATTGGTTGTCAGCTTCAATAGCTAATTTAAGTGTTTCGATGGCAATTGAGTTATCTCCTTTTCTATATAAGACATAACCCTTCATAGTAAGGGCATCAGCATAACCTCTTCGAAGTAGAATAGCTCTGTTATAACAAGTTAGAGCTTCATCCAGATTTTCTTCCTGTGAGAATAAATTGCCTTGAAGATACCATGCTTGAGCTTTTTTGTCATTTAGGGACAGAGATTTAAGAATAGCTTCTTTAGCAACATTTTTTAAACCTGCCTTATCGGCAGCAAAAGCTTTTAGAAACCAAAAATCAGCGCTATCTGGAGAAAGAGTTGTGGCAGTTTGGAAATCGCTATAAGCTGCATTGTAGTTCATTAGTTGTAAATAGGCTAATCCACGAAGTTTAAGAAGAACTGAGTTATCAGGCTGAACCCTTATTAGTTGAGATCCGATATGAATGATAGAATCATATTTTCCTTCTTGCCCCCACTTAATTATTAACGCATAATCAATAGGCAGATCGCCTTTTTTGGTTTCAGAGGTCGAATTTGTTTGAGAAAAGGCAATTAAGGGGAGGAGTGTTGCAAAGAGTATAAATGTGTATCTGTTCATTATTATAAGTCTGAGATAAAAAGAGGGAGAGACTCAGATAGATCAGGTCTAATGATTCTACAGAGTTTTTTTACTGCCTCTTTTCCTTGTTTATCAATTTTGACCGTCTCATTGTTAACGTACAGATGGATGTGTTGTTGCATAACCATAGGATCCATGTTGATAGCATGTAGTTTAACATATGGTAGAGAGAAAGATGGGTTTTCGAGGGCAAATTCAACGCTCTGTTTCATTGTTTCATTAATCTCAATTTGCAAAGATTGGGGTAAGTCTCTTTTCACCGCTATCCCTCCTAATGGAATCGGAAGAGATGTTTTTTCTTCCCAGTAAGTCCCTAGATCCATTAGTTTCTTGAGTCCTTTTTGTTGATAAGTAAATCGGTTCTCGTGAATGATGACTCCTGCATCGATCTCCTCTGAAAGGATGGCCTTTTCGATATCGCTAAAGAGCATTACTGAGGTGTTCAATGCATTTGGAAATGCGAATTTAAGCAACATAGCTGCTGTAGTTAATTCGCCTGGAATGGCAATTCGGAGATGAGATATTTTTTCAGTTTTGATCTCATTCTTTGCGACAAGTAGAGGGCCAACGCCGAAGCCGAGTGCTGAGCCCGCATCAAGCATTATATATTTTTCCGCTAGATGGATAAAAGCGTGATAGGAGATTTTAATAATATCAGCCTCGCCATTTAAGGCTAGCGCATTTAGATGATCAATATCTCCAAGAAATGGATTAATAAGTGGAGCGTTCTTAAGATGGCCATTGACCCAAGCATCGAAGATAAAAGTATCATTAGGGCAGGTTGAGAAAGCTAGTTTAAGTCTGTTCATTAAGAGATTTGATTAGTTGAGGTAATCTATTCAATGATGTGTTGAGGTTTTTTAGAGCTAGATCAATATCCCATTTAGCAAATTTTTGTGCTAGGCAAAGATTTGAGATGGTACGAATACCTATGAATGGGGTTTTATTTGCCAGACAGGCGGCGAGGACTGCACCACTTTCCATGGTCTCGACCGAGGCACCGAAGCTATTTTTATATATTTCGGCGGTGGTTCTTGAGATCGTCATGGTGTTAACAGTTGCACATTTAACCTTTGTGAAATAGTCAGATTTTTGGAGATTAAACGCATTTGAGCTGAGAGAGTTGTTTGGCATAGTAAGGCCATGGTTTTCAGCGATAAGAAACTTATCGAGCGTCATAAATTTCTCGTCCACTGATTTACCCATTTCCGGAAAACAATCCTCTTGATGAATAATAGATTTACCAACAGGGATTTTTCCCAGATAACTACCAGCAATACCGGCAGAGATTACAAGTGAAGGTTTATAAGTTTTGATGGCTAAAGTTGAATATATTGCAGCATTGATCATTCCCATGCCAGTTATAATCGTTTTTATAGGAATGTTTAAGCCGGGTATGTGATTCAAGGTGGTTTGATGGCAAGCTGAAGCCTCCTTTTGAGTGGCAAAAACGAGTATGACTGACTTAATTTCCATTTTGATTACTCAATATTTTTTGCAAAATAACGACAAAAAGACAAAGATTCTTACATTTGCCCGCAATCTGATGAAGAGTTAACCAATCTTCATTCAAGAATAAACCAATAAACTGTTCACGATCATCTTTTCAAAACGTAATGTCTTATGACTGAAAAAGTAAAAGTTTTATTAAGCGAATCGAAGGTAGCAAGATGGGTGGCCTTGGCCCTAATCTCATCTACGATGTTTTTCGCCTATTTCTTTGTAGATGTAGCATCACCAATTAAAAACCAGTTTGAGGTTAATTATCATTGGACATCAGAGGTCTTTGGGATGTACGGTGGTATGGAGTTTTTCTTTAATGTGTTTTTCGGCTTCCTGATCATTTCTGGAATCATTCTAGACAAGATGGGCATCCGTTTTACCTTAATTACTTCTGGTTTAACTATGGTTCTTGGTGCTGCCATCAAGTTCTATGCCTTGAGTTTTATTGATGTTGAAAGTATGTCATCAATATTAGGATATACTCTACCTACTACAGCAGTTCTGGCTTGTCTGGGTTTTGCTGTTTTTGGTGTTGGTGTTGAAATGGCCGGTATTACTGTTTCGAAGACCATTGTGAAATGGTTTAGAGGTAAAGAACTTGCATTGGCGATGGGTCTTGAGATGGCAATTGCTCGTTTAGGTGTATTTGCTGTAATGTGGTTATCGCCTATCTTTGCTAATAATGGTTCGAACGTTCCCGCTGAGTGGACAACTGCCAATGCATTCTTATGGGGTTTGGTTTTCCTAACAATAGGATTTTTAACTTTCCTTATCTATACCTTTATGGATGTTAAATTGGATAAGGAGTTAGGCGTTGGACAAGGAGAGGTCAATAGCGAGGATGAGTTCAAGGTGAGCGATCTTAAGAAGATTTTTACGAATCCTGGATTTCTTGCAATAGCCGGACTTTGTGTTCTCTTTTATTCAGCTATTTTCCCATTCCAACGTTTTGCTACTGAGATGTTAGCTAGTAAGATGTCTATTGATCCTAAAGATGCTGCACGTTATGTGTCAATGTTCCCCATTGGTGCTATGATTTTAACTCCCTTTATTGGTTTCTTCCTTGATAAGAAAGGTCTTGGTGCAACCATGATGTTATACGGAGCATTGCTATTAACAGTGTCTCATTTAGTTTTTGCATTGGTTCCGGCTGCGGCTTTCTCGCAAGGGGTTGCCATTGGAACGATTGTTATTTTAGGGATCGCCTTCTCTCTGGTTCCTGCTTCAATGTGGCCATCGATGCCTAAGATTGTAGAGGATCGTTATCTGGGTTCTGCATACGGTGCAATCTTTTGGATTCAGAACATGGGTCTGTTGGGTGTGCCTATTTTAATTGGGTATGCTCTTTCAGCCTCTAATCCTGAGGTTGTAGCTTTTATTGAGCAGAATGCACAAGCCATTAAGGAGGGTACTGTTGTTGCTCCAGCTTATGACTATACTGTTCCTGAACTAATCTTTGCAAGCTTTGGCGTTTTGGCCGTTATCCTTTCTGTTGTACTTAAAGTAGTTGATAGGAAGAGAGGCTATGGTCTTGATAAACCAAATAAAGCTTAAGCGGTAAATTAATCGATAAAAAGGCGGGAGATGATATTAGATAATCTCCCGCCTTTTTTATTTCCGGTTTGTCAATTATCTGTTTAAATCCTTAATATCTACTATTGGAGATGTTTGAGATGGCTCTCAAATAGAATTAATTCTTGCCTTCTTCGTATATTTCCGTTACGTTTGCTTAAAAATTTAAAATAAATACCTATGAGCCAAAGGTCTTTACTATTCCTTGCTTTAGTGATATTTGCGCTTAGTGCTAATTGTCAGTCAATAAGTCGAGTGTTTTATATGCGTTTTCCGGATGCAAGGAGTGCTAGCCATTTTGAACGGAACAAAAATAGTTTAGAACCAGAGCAGGCAGGATATTTGGAAGCTTGTTTAGTTGACCTGAATTCTATCTCCTATTCCGTAAAAAAAATGCCTGATGGCGAGATCTTTGCTTTTGGTGCAACGGCAAAAGGTAGTCGTGGATTATCCCTATATTTTAGTGATTTAAAGTTAACAGGTGAATCCCATTTAAATATATATGATGGAAGTGGAAGCTTAATTCAAACGATTAGTTCTGCTGATTTGAATGATTCTCCTCTCTTTGCAACGGCAGATGTGGATGATGATTCACTCATGGTTGAGTTATTTGTTTCAAACGGTAGTAAAGTAGTTGCTAAAATAGAGAGTGTTGGGGTTTTGTTTTCATCCGTCAGTCGTGATTTTGGTCATGCCGGAACTTGTGAGGTACCTATTAATTGTGTTGAAGGATCTAATTGGCAAACGCTGAAAAAAGGCGTTGTTCGAATACGACTAGTGAGAGGTGGTATGATGTATTGGTGTACCGGCTCTTTGATAAACAATACCGCTCAGAATAATACTCCATATATTTTAACTGCGGATCATTGTGGTAACGGAACGAGCAGATCCGAGCTTTTGCAATGGGTTTTTAGTTTTAATTACGAGAGTGTTGACTGTTCTCGTCCCTCGATAGAACCTTTAAAGCAAACAATGACAGGTGCAACTAAAATTGCTAGTAGTCATGTCGGATCCTCTATTGGAAGCGATTTTTATCTGGTCAGGTTAAAAAATAGCGTTCCCGCTAGTATGAATGGTTATTTTCTGGGATGGAATAGGACTAATACGGCAACAGGTAGCGGTGTCTCCATTCATCACCCTCAAGGAGATATAAAAATGATATCTACCTACACACAAACTCCGATTAATTCGGGATGGGATGCTACTGTTAATACCCACTGGCAAGTTTATTGGGCTGGAACCTCTTCTGGCCATGGTGTTACAGAGGGAGGAAGTAGTGGATCTCCGTTACTCAATACAGATGGACATATCATTGGCGTATTAACCGGAGGTGATAGTGGATGTAATTATCAAGATCTAGCAGACTATTATGGAAAGTTCTCGTATGGATGGGATCAAAATGGCATTGCAGATACACTGAGACTTAAACCTTGGTTAGATCCTTTAAATACGGGGGCTACAATACTTGGAGGAATGGTGGTTGGTGTTGAAAATATTTTGAATCAACAGGTGACTCTCTATCCAAATCCTGCTTCTCAAGAGATTGTTGTCTCTTTTCCTTTTGGAAACGGACTTGCACAATGGGAACTTTTCAATATGACAGGACAGCAGATGGCAACAGGCACATTTATTGATGCATCAACAAAAATTGCTGTAAACAGATTTGCAAAAGGATTATATGTTTTAAGAATAAAAAGAGGAAACGAATCAGGAACCTCTACTTTTGTGGTTAACTAAATTATGACTGAAGAAATTAAAAATAGCCTTGTTCCATACAAGTTACGGTCTCTTACCGATAAAGTGTTGAATGGGACACGAATCGATAAAAGCGAAGCATTACAATTAATAAATAATGCAAGTCCGGGATTACTTGGCCTGCTTGCTGATAAAATCCGATCAGAAAAGAATGGGTCTAGGGTATGGTATGTTCATAATTTCCATATAGAACCTACAAATATTTGTATACATCGGTGTAAATTCTGTGCATTTCGAAGTGAGATTACCGGTGATGCATGGGAGTTAAGCCTTGAAGAGATAAGAGAGATTGTGTCAAATGCCGATAGAAATGCTGGTGAAGTACATATTACGGGAGGTGTTCATCCTGATCGTGATTTAGAGTATTATATCAGGCTTATTCGGTTGATAAGGGAAGTTCGTCCTGATTTACATATTAAGGCTTACAGTGCTGTTGAAATAGATGATATGGCTCAAAGGGCGGGTGTAACACCTAGGGAGATATTAATTCAACTTAAAGAGGCGGGGTTAGACGCTTTGCCTGGGGGTGGAGCAGAGATTTTCTCTCCTGAGCTTAGAAAGGTCATCTGCCCAGACAAAACGGATGCATCGGGCTATCTATCGATTCATAGAGATGCTCATAGGCTTGGTATTTCATCTAATGCAACCATGCTTTATGGGCATCTGGAGAATTGGGAACAACGGGTCGATCATATTCTTAAGGTCAGGGAGTTACAGGATGAGACGGGTGGATTTAAGGCATTTATCCCTTTAAAGTTTAGACGTATGAATAATAGCATGTCAGAAATTAAGGAGGGAGCCTTGGTAGATGATTTACGGGTATTTGCAATATCCAGGATATTGTTAGATAATATTGACCATATTAAGGCATATTGGCCGATGCTAGGAAAGTCGGTTACCGGCCTTCTACTTGGTTTTGGAGTGGATGATATTGATGGAACCATTAATGATACCACACGAATATACAGTCGTGCAGGAGCGGAGGAGAGGAATCCAGTTATGACCATAGAAGAATTTGAGGAGATGAGTGCAGCGCAGGGGCGAAAGGCTGTTTTACGTAATGCAGATTATCAAGAGATTGTTTAAAAGGAACGATTAAATCATGGAAAAGAAGTTTATCTGTCTGTTGCCGGTAGCCCCACTTAGAGTTGATGCAACAAGTCGTTCTGAGATGGTTACGCAGCTCCTTTTTGGTGAAATCGGTGAGATTCTTGAGGAGCAGGGTGAGTGGTGTTTTGTAAAACTCTACTTTGATAAGTACATTGGTTGGGTTAATCGTCTTCAAATAGAGCGAATCAGTGATGATTTTTATAATACTCTAGTAAGTGAGAAATCATATGTTACGGGCGATATACTCTTTCCAATCCAGTGTACAACTACCGGTGTGGAGATGTATTTGCCGATGGGGAGTCGTATCTGGCTAAATCAGTCTGGATTTTTTAAGATTTTTGATTTTAGTTTTTCTTATTCTGGCGTACTATTAGATGGGCAAATTGGCCAAACCTCGCGTCATAATGTTGTTTTATGCGCTTTAAGGTTTTTGTCAGCTCCTTACTTATGGGGAGGGAAGACTATACTAGGTGTAGACTGTTCGGGCTTAACACAGCTTGTTTATGGCCAAGTGGGAGTACTCCTTCCCAGGGATGCCCGTTATCAGGCTCTTATTGAGGGTCGTCGTCTTGATTTTCTTTCAGAAGCGGCAATGGGTGACCTTGCTTTTTTTGAGAATGAGGAGGGTGTGATAACTCATGTTGGCATTCTTGATGGTGAAGGTCATGTTGTTCACGCTTCCGGTAAAGTTCGAATTGATCAAATAGATCATCAAGGAATTTTTAGCAACAGCGAGAGTCGCTATACCCATCGCTTTAGGATGGCTCTTTCTGTCTTGTAGAAAAACTGGCGTCTTTGACTTTATTTGTACAAGAATCGCTTGATGCTTTTTTTTGGTGTTTTTTCGAATTCGGCATCAATAATTTCGAATTTTGATATTTTCTGATAGTCGGCTAATTCGTTATTGAGATGTTTGAGGGCATGAGCAAGGTACTTATCGAGGTGAGCTTTGTCATGATGGTGTTTATCTATCCACTCTGCATCAGGGAAGACTAAAGCCACAAGACCACCTTGTCTGTCGACAACAAGAGACTCTGCAACAAAAGGTAAGTTGTTGATCCTGGCCTCAATTTCTTCTGGATAGATGTTTTGACCAGAAGCGCCAAGAATCATGCTTTTGCTTCTGCCTCTAATAAAAATGAATCCATCAGCATCAACACAGCCGAGGTCACCGGTATGTAACCATCCTTGTTCATCTAGCGTTTCGAATGTCCCCTTCTCGTTTTTATAATACCCAAGCATGACATTATCGCCTCTGACCAATATCTCTCCAACATGAGTCACCTTATCGGCTTCATGGATCTTTAATTCCATGCGGTCAACCATTCTGCCCGCTGAATTTAACTTGGAGGTATTCCAAGGTGCATAACTTATAAGAGGAGCACATTCCGTCATGCCATATCCAATGGTAAATTTGAATCCAATCTTTTTAAGGAATCTTTGAACATCAGGATTTAATGGAGCCCCTCCAATAACAATCTCTAAAAAATTTCCTCCGAAGAAATTACTTAAAGTGGTATTGATCTTTTTATATAGTACTTTATTGATAAGTGGAAGCACAAGAAGAAGACGGACAATCGGGGAGCTTATTTTTGGTAGGAGCTGTTTTCGATAGATCTTTTCGAGGATGAGCGGAACAGACAGGATTAACCTGGGTTTAATTTCGGAGAAGGCTTTAATTAGAATAGTTGGAGTGGGTAGTTTGCCTAGAAAAGAGATGTGAGCACCCATTGTAAATGGGTATAGAAACTCGACGGAACAGCCGTAGGCGTGAGCTAATGGAAGAAAACTAAGTATTCTATCACCGGGGATGAGTGGCATGTTTTCTCTAGCATAGATGATGTTTGAAGAGATGCTCAAATGATGAAGCATCACACCTCTGGAGAATCCCATTGTGCCGGAGGTATAAAGTAAAACCATCATCTCTCGTTCGTGTAGATTATATACCTGCAAATGCTCATTATCAAAATCGGGAATCTTTGAGTCTACCGGTGTTGAGGTATAGAGATCTGAGAAGTCATCTAAAGAAATAACTCCGGTTAGTTTAGGCATTGCGGAAATAGCGAGGGGTTCGAAATAGGAGTTGCCGGAGAAAAGAATTTTAGAGTCGCTATGTGCGATTAAGTTTTGAACATCAGCAGGAGGGAAGTTAGGGAGGATGGGTACAACCACAGCTCCATAAGTGATGGTTGCGAGATAGGCAGTGGCCCACTCAAGGCTGTTTTTTCCGATAAGAGCGATGTGGTCACGAGGAGAAACGCCAAAGGTTCTAAAACGATGATGAAGTTGTAAAATATTAAGCTCAACTTCACGATAGGTAACAGTTTTTCCTTCATAATTTGAGAAGGCAGGCAGGTTACTGAACTGTCTGAACGCATTTTCTACGAGAGAAAGATAGAGATCGTGTTTAGACATAGTCGTTGTTATACTGTAAGAAAGCGAGACCGTTGTTTGCGAAGAATTGGTTAAAGAGCAAGTTGCGAATATATAAAAAAGAAGAAGTAGTGCCAACTAAGTGGCTCTACTTCTTTACAATATTAAAATATTTTAGTCGAGTAAGATACTTACAGATACTACGCCGGGGCCTACATTTGCAGAGAGCACAGGGGAACCCTGTTTAACAAAGAGAGGATCTTTCCCCGTTATCTTTTTTATTTCCGTGGCATACCAATTTGCCCATTCTTCGTTTTCAAAGTGGGTAATGGCATAGTTCCAAACCGTCTGGTTTATTAAAGTCTGTTTTATCTTGTTAAGAACGGTATTAGCGGCCTTAGATTCGGTAAAGTATTTACCGGTAGTCTCTGCGGCTCCTTCCGCATTTATAGTAATAAATGGTTTAAGTTTTAAGAGATTACCTAAAGCTCCTTTAACCGGGCTAACTCGTCCGCTTTTTACGAGATATTTAACCGTGCTGGCCGTGACAAGTTGTAGACTTTTTGTTTTCCACAATTCAATCAGTTTAACAATCTCATCATGAGAGATACCCTCTTCAGCAGCTAGGGCTGCTCTAAGAACCAATAAGCCTAAACCACCAGACAGGCGAGTGCTGTCAATTACGGATATATTCTTTTTGGTTTGTAGGCTAATTGATTTGGCGGCTTTACTACTGTTACCCCATGTCCCGCTCATTCTACTGGTAAGTTGCAACGCTATGATGTCATCATAGTGAGTTGAAAGGTAGTTGAATTTATTTGTAAAATCTTTGAAAGCGGGTTGTGCGGTTGACGGATAAACTTTGTCTTTGTTTTTAAAGTAGAGTTTTTTAAAGTGTTCGCTGGTGAGTGTGATACCGTCTAGGAAAAATCGATCGCCAAAGTGGACTGTAAGCGGGACAATATGAATCTGGTGTCGGTCGATTAGGTCTTGAGGAAGGTCGCATGTTGAGTCGGTGACTATAGCGATTGGGGCAATAGGGTTTTGAGTAACCTCTTGTTGCATGATCATGTCATCCACCTTTTGATAGGAGATGAGGCTCTGGGTATTTAAGAAGGAGAAGACAGCCGAAGGTTGATCGGTGTGGATGTGGATTCTCATCTTTTGTTCAGAGCCGGCGATAACCAGGGAGTCTCCTAAAGACTCAAGGTATCTTTTAATCTTATTTCTGTTTAGTTTATCTCCGGTGATGAGGGCTTCTGTGCAGTATCTAAAGGTAATATCTTCGTGAGAGATCTCATCTCCGGCGATCTCTTTAACTTTAACAATGTTACGAGCCGAGATCAGCTCTTTTAGTCGGCCGGTTTTGAAAAACTCAATGATTCCTTCAAGAAATAAGACAAAAGCTTTAGCTCCAGCATCTACGACATTGTTTTTAGCCAGAACTGCGAGTTTCTCTTTTGTTTCGGCTAAAGAGATTAGTGCTTTTTTATAGGAAAGCACAATCAACTCATTGAAAGAAGAGACCTCGTTTCTGTGTTTATAAACATCTTCGGCCCATTCTCTTATAACGGTAATCATGGTGCCTTCAACCGGGTTTGAAATGGCTTGATAGGCATACTGTACACCGTTTTTCAGATAGTGAGCGAAGTTTTGTACAGAGATAGAGCCATCTTCTTTGATCTCATTGCTGAATCCATACAGAAATTGGGCAAAGATGATTCCCGAGTTCCCTCTAGCGCCGACTAAAGCTGCATCGGCTAAGGCCACTGCAGTGGTTTTTATGCTAGTGGTGGGGATAAAGGTGTCAACAATACTGCGCATTGTTGAGGCGATATTTGTTCCGGTATCGGCGTCAGCCACCGGAAAGACATTCATTTTATTGAGAATCTGTTGATTCTCGAAGACCCGTTTCGCTCCGGCCAGGAAGCTATAATAGAGCCCTTTGCCATCAAGCTGATTCGAAGAATTCGTCATTAAAAGATTTTTAGAACATGTATTCCGGAGCTCATCCGGTAAGTTTTGCTATATATTTGAGGCTATTTTAAAACTCAGAGGAAAACAAACCTGCAAATTTAATCATATTGAAGTAAGTGGATGCAAAGGATATGCCTTAGCGATGATCTTTAACAATTTTTAATAGATCGCCCTTACGACCATATGATGATTTATTGACAAGATTGGTATATAACAAAAAAGCCATCAGATTGTTGATGGCTTTTTTGTATGTTAAAAGAATAGATTCCTATTTGAGTTTAATACATTTCGATTCTAATTGACCATCGTCAATGAGTTTGTTTAACCATTCTACCAATTCTGATTTATTCCCTTGGTATTTGCAACGAAACATTTCAGTGAAAGGATCTACTTCTTTAAGATCTTTTAAGATGTCAGGCGAGGACATTGGTTGGCTTTTTTTGACGTACTCTTGGTAGGAGGTTTTTATAAAGGCTGTGTTTGGGCCTATGCCTCTTAAGTCGAGAAGATAGCCTTTATGAAGTTTTATAGGAGTTCTGAGCTCATTATCTTTAAGAAGATCAGAAGGGGCAGGAAGGGAGACCACTTCTTTTTTGTTTTCTGAAAGACCAACCGGAACCAGGTTGTCGAAGTTGGCTTTAGTTTTATAGATGATATGGCCTGGGAAAGGGGTCATTTGGTTGGCATTATCGTTTTTTTGAGGAGTTTGAGCACTTTTACAGGCAAAGATAACGATGCTTGCCAGAGCGATTAGAACAAGATTTTTAATTTTCATAGTTAGTCTGGTTTTGAATACAAAAATAGCTTTTGCTTTCCTGTTTAGGTCAAAAGTAAGTTTTTTTTATAAAAGTGGGTGTTTCGTTAGTTTAATGGCAAAGATTTTGATGTTTGAGAGTATAGATGGATAAAATCTTTTTACTTTTGCCATCAATTAATACAATTACAATCATACCAAATAGTGTTTAAATTTTAATCTACTATGAACAAGATTCTTTCCACATTATTGGTTTTAGTGGTGATTAGCGGAAGTGCATTCGCCCAAAGTCAAAATGCTCCGGCTGTTAGTAAAACTGCTCCTGAGATTACATTCGATAAGAAGCTAGTAGATGCTACCGGCAATATTGTGTATGACTATGGAACAATCTATAAAGATGGGAATGGGGACTCCTATTTTGTGTTTAAAAATACGGGTAAAGAGCCACTGATTCTTTCTGAAGTTCGTTCCTCATGTGGTTGCACTGTACCTGCATGGCCTCGCGAGCCAATTTTAGGCGGAAAGAGTGATACCATTAAGGTTAGATATGCCACCAATAGACTTGGCATAATTAACAAAACCATCACAGTAAATTCAAACGCAAAAAACGGTCCTGTTATTCTTCGCATTTCAGGTAAGGTTGTTGATAAGCCTGCTGAGGCAATGCCTGAAAAGACTGCAAATGCTGGACCGGTAGCTAAATAGTCTTTATGTCTTTATTGAATACCCGGTGCTTTAAAGCTACCGGGTTTTCTTATTTTTAAGTAAAAATTATTCTAATCATGCCAACCATCTCGACCAAAGGTAAGTTAATGCCTTCATCACCAATACGTAAATTAGTACCATTCGCTGATGAGGCAAAGAAGAAAGGTAGAAAGGTGTATCATCTTAATATTGGGCAGCCAGATATTGAGACACCAGAAGTTGCCTTAAATGCCATTCGTAATTACAGTGAAAAAGTAATAGAGTACAGTCACTCTGCCGGTATCCTCAGCTATCGACGCAAGTTGGCTGAAAACTATGTTAAACATGGTATTCAAGTTACTGCTGATGATATTATTGTGACTTCGGGAGCCTCTGAAGCCATTCTTTTTGCTATGCAATCAACTATGGATCCAGGCGATGAGATCATCATTCCTGAGCCATTTTATGCTAACTATAATGGCTTTGCTATTAATTCAGGTGTTGTTGTTAAACCTATCCCAAGTTATATTGAGAATGGTTTTGCTTTACCTGAAATAGCAGAGTTTGAAAAAGCGATTACTCCCAGAACTAAGGCGATTATGATCTGTAATCCTAATAATCCTACCGGCTACCTATACAGCCGCGAAGAGTTAGAGGTATTAAAGCAGATCGCATTGAAATATGATCTATATCTCTTTGCTGATGAGGTGTACAGAGAGTTCTGTTATGATGGTAATCAGCACTTCTCCGTTATGGAACTTGAAGGATTGGAGAATCATACAATCCTTATAGATTCTGTTTCTAAGCGCTATAGTGCCTGTGGCGTCCGCATCGGTTGTATGGTAAGCAGAAACAAGGAGGTGATGGCCACTGCTATGAAGTTTGCTCAAGCAAGACTGAGCCCCCCCTCCATCGGTCAGGTTGCAGCAGAAGCTGCGATAGATACCCCCATGAGCTATTTCGATGAGGTAGTTAAAGAGTATTTGGCTCGTCGTGATGTAGTGGTTAAGGCTATTAATGCTATGCCCGGTGCCTTTTGTCCAAATCCTAAGGGTGCATTTTATGTCGTTGCTCGTCTCCCCATCGATGATTCTGATAGATTCTGTCAATGGTTACTCGAAGATTTCTCGTTTGAAAATAAAACCGTAATGTTAGCTCCAGCTACCGGGTTTTATGCAACTAAAGGGAAGGGCATGAATGAGGTGCGTATTTCATACGTATTAAATGTGGAAGATTTAAGAGGGTCAATGAAGTGTTTGGAAGAGGCTTTAAAGGTTTATCCAGGTAGAACACTTTAGTCACTTACTCTTCTTTGCTACATCAAAGGAGTATTCTATAGAATTAAGATCTGAGGATGGCTTAAATAGGTCATCCTCTTTTTTTTAGGAATAGCCACTAGTAGAACGGTTCACATGGATTAGTACAATGAGCGAAGGGGAAGCGAAGGGGTAAGGGAGAGGTATAGCTTCTTTATTTACGGGAAAATGATAAGTTGAAGTTATAAATTTTGAATAATAGGATAAATAATGAATAAGGCTTTAATAGATTTGGATGTATAAGAGAGAAATATTATTACATTTGCAACCCTGATAAGTTTAACTTATTAAGTTGAGGGTTAAGCTTATCAAACTAGCTAATCGATTTTCTTTTGAAAGTCATAAAACATTGTTTAACATCCATTCAATTGTTATGGAAAGCAAGGAACTAAATCAAATCCCTCAGGATGAAACCATCCGTCAGGAGGAGAACCCTGTCAATGAAGCAAAAGAGACCCCAGAGGTCAGTGAAAACGCTGCTGAAGTAGCAGAAATCAATGAGACTTCTTCTTCTGAGGAAGTACAACCAGTTTTGGAGTCTGTTACAGCAGAAGCTCCTGTTTCTATCGAAACTGAAATGGCCTTTATCGCTGAGGAGGATGAAGAGGAGACAGAGCTTGTGGTTGCAGAAATGATAGCAGATGAGACTATTGAGGCGTCTTCACGAGAGGAGTTGATAGAAATGCTTCATTCTTTGGTTCATGCCGAAGGCACCGAAGATATAAAGGGTAAGGTTGCTCAGATTAAAGTCGCTTTCCGTAATAAGACAGCACAAGAGCGTTTACAGGCAGCTCAAGCTATTGCTAATGGCGATGGCGATGCTGAATTAGCCCCTAATCATGAGGATGAATTAGAACAGAGATTTAATGCTACTTTCAGTATCTATCGTGAGAAGAGACATCAAATGATGGAAGAGCTGGAAAAGGCAAAAATTGAGAATCTTAACCAGAAAAAGGTTATCCTTGAAGAATTGAAGGTGCTTATCGAATCTGATGAACTTCTGAAGAAAACATATGATGACTTCAAAGCTCTTCAAGAGAAATGGAAACAGATTGGTCTCGTCCCAAAAACTGAGATGCAATCACTTTGGCAGAGTTATCATTATCTTGTCGATAAGTTCTTTGATAAAGTTAGAATTAATAAGGAATTAAAAGATCTCGATTTCAAAAAGAATCTCGAAGCTAAGATTGAACTATGTGAAAAGGCAGAAGAGTTACTCTTAGAAGAATCCATGAATGAAGCTTTCCGTCAATTACAGAAACTTCATGAACAATGGAAGGAGATCGGACCGGTTTCTTATGATAAAAGAGATGAGATATGGGATCGTTTTAAAGGCGCTTCCGATAAAATAAACACACGCCGTCGTGATTATTATGAAAAGCTTCACGGTGAATTACAATCAAATTATGAGGCTAAAAAGGCGTTAATTGAGAAAGCCAAGGAGATTGTTCATGGTAGTTCAGGGTCTGTAAAAGAGTGGCAGTCACAGACTGACCAAGTTAATGAGCTCTTTAAGCTTTGGAAAAGTGTTGGACCTGCTCCAAGGAAACTTAATGATGAGGTTTGGGCAGAGTTTAAGACCTTATTGGATCAGTTTTTCCAATCAAAAGGCGCCCATTTCAGTACGATTAAAGATCAACAGCTGAATAACTATAATCTGAAACTCGATCTATGTGGTCAAGCGGAAGCTTTGCAAAATAGTACCGAATGGAAAGAGACCAGCCATGAACTTATCAATCTACAAAAAGAGTGGAAGAAGATTGGACCTGTTCCAAGAAAACACTCGGATAAAATCTGGAGACGTTTTAGAGCTGCCTGTGACCATTTCTTTAATGCAAAAACCGCATACTTTGCTGATATCATCGGTCATGAAGCAGAAAATCTGAACGCAAAACTAGCTCTTATTAAAGAGGTTGAAGAGTATCCATATACAGAAAACAAAAGCGAGAACTTAGCTGCATTAAAATCTTTCCAACGTCGTTGGACTGAGATTGGGCATGTGCCAATCAAAGATAAAAACAATGTTCAAAATGCCTTTAGAAAGGCTGTTGATGTACAAATGGAGAAACTGGGTATTACTAGTTTAGACATGAGTGCTGGTAGTTTCAAATCGCGATTTGAGAATGTAAAAGAGATGCCTGATGGAGCCCGTACTCTTTCAAGGGAGATGAGTCAACTTCAGATCAGAATTCAGAAAATGAACGAGGACATCTCATTATGGGAGAATAATATTGGTTTCTTGGCTAATTCGAAGAATGCCTCGATTCTTAAAGAAGAATTTGAGAAGAAGATTGAGAAATCTCGTCAGGAGGTTAAGCTCATGGAAGCTAAAGTAAAGTTCCTACGTGATGAAATCAATAAGCTTAAATAATCATTAAAAAAGGCGGCCTACTAGGCCGCCTTTTTTTTGATCTTTATTCTGAGTACTCAGGTTCTCTTTTAAGTGTTCTATAGATTTTCCACTTAAGAATTGCCCAACTTAAAAGGCCATAGCCTACTATCATAATTCCTAGTTTGGTTAGTTCTGGTATGACGTCCATCCAACTTACTCCCATAAAGAGAACTTTCCTATACGCTGATAAGAAGTGGGTCAGAGGAAGAATCTCAGCAACAACTTGCATAAAGTGATTCATCTGACTTACTGGCCAGGTAAATCCCGAAATGATAAAGCTTGGTGCTGACATGATCATTAAAACGTCAGTTGCCATTATTTGGGTTCTAACCAAAACACTGACAAATATTCCCATTGCAAGTAGTGAAAACATGAATGCTACGCTAACAACCATCACGGAAAAATAATCTCCAATTATATCTATTTTGAAGGCTGGAAAAACGATATAGAGTAGAATATTCCAAATAACAAACATATATAAGAAATAGCCTGTCGATTTGGTGAAGATTAAATAAGAAGACGATTTAGAGTAATTAAGCAGTTGTCTGAATGAGCCTTTCTCAAACTCTTGTGTGAAGATTAGTGCGATCACCATGAGAAATATTTGCTGGAGAATGGCACCGATAATTCCAGGCCATAGAAACTTCAAATAGTTGTTCTCACGGTTGTAATGACGAGTAACATTCAGTCCCATGGAAGTGTACTGTTGCTGTGCCAGTTCGGGTGTAAAACCCTTCTTTTGAAGGGTCTGTATATCTGTTCCTGCCTGGATTACCCCCATCACTGTCATGACCCCGGTGTTAATGTAGTTAGATGTTAGAATATTGGTTGTATTCAAATCTAACTGTACAATTGGATGTCTTTTTTGTTGTACGTCATTTTCGAAACCGGAGGGGATAGTGACTACTCCTTCAACGTGTCCTTTTTCAAAATCATAACGAGCCATGAACACATCTGGTGCGACTTTTTCTACTTTGAGGTATTGATTGTCATCAAGTGCATCAATGACTTTTTGTGACAGGGGGCTATTATCAAGGTCAACTACCTGGATTGCGAGCTCTGTGGGACGAGCCTTCTGGTAAACCATTCCGAGAAGGATGGCAAACATAAAAGGCCCCCCAATGAGGACAAGCTTAAGAAGGTTGTTCTTTTTGAGTAGTTGAAATTCTCGCTTTATTAGAAATAGAAACTTTTTCATTTTGTTGGTGCCTCCATAGTAACGGTCATGTTCGATAAAAGTTTAGTACGATCAATGTCGCCTTGAGGGACGAGTCGAAGCTCATAAACAGCTTCTCCAACTTCAAATCTTGAGTATTCAGACGACTGGTTTGCATATCCAGGAAGTTGTCTGATGGCAACCAATTTAGCTTGGAATTCTTGTTGGGTTGATTCCAGTCGTAAGGTGTAATCTTTCTCTTTGGTGAAATGGGTGATCTCATTCTCTCTAACTGTAAACCGGAAGAACGGACCGGCAGCTTCGTAGCCTATGATAATGTTGTAACCGGGCAGAGCAAGTTCCCCCTCTCTAAGAGCAACTGTTTCTATAGACATATCTTTTGGAGCGAGAAGATATCTTTCATTGTAGGCTACTGTAGCCTCTTTTAATGCTCCTTCAGCTCTTAGTTTGTCTCCTAAAGCCATCTTGATCTTTTCTGATCTAACCCCATGGTCAACATCGCTTTTTTGAGCTTTAGTGGCCTCAAGCTGAGCTTTAGCTGCCTGGAATCTCTCGTATACTTCATCATATTTCTGCATAGAGATTAACGAGTCTTTAGCCATCGCTTTAATTCTATTGAAGCTTTTCTCGGCTAGATTATACTGCTCTTGTGCAGCTCTTAGTTTGGCTACAATCTGTTCTCTTTCAAATGAGGTTGCCCCGTTTTTTGCCATCTCATACTGTCCACTTGCTGCTTGAAAAGCTCCTTCAGCTTGAAGCTTCTTAGCTTCAATTTCAGGTACGTCTATAATGGCTAAAGTGTCTCCAGCTTTAACATGGTCACCTTCTTTAACCTTCATTTTAATTATTCTGCCAGGTACTTTTGGAGCTAAAGTCACTTCATCCTTTTTTACTTTTCCTTCAATTCTTCCATCATATGGGGCTTTTGATGAGCAGGAGACTAAGGAGAGGGCTGCGATAATCGAGATTACTGCAAGAGTAACTGTTTTAAGCTTGATAATTTTATTCATTTTTATTGTTTTTAATCGTTTATCTGATTGATGTTTAATGATCCGGTAGCTTGAAGAAGAGTTGCAGTGGCCGTTCTTTGTCGGTAGAGAGCTTCAATATAGGTAAGTTGGGCTGTTTGATAATCGGTCTCAGCAGCCACTCTCTCCGTAATAGAAGCTAATCCTAGCTCATATTGCTTCATTGCAATATCGAGCCCTTTTTTTGCAGTTGTTTTTTTCTTTTCAGCCACTCTGATTAACTGGTTTGCCAGATCTAATTCTTCTTTGGCTTTTTGAAGATTAAGGGACAGTAACTCATCAGCGTTTTTTAGGTTGTTTTGAGCTATAACTTCGTCAAGTCTTGCTTGTTGGGTGTTTCTATGGCTCATTAGTCCATCGAAGATGGTCCATTTAACTCCGATTCCGACGAGCCATTCAGGATCTAACGCTGATAAATCATCGGTTAATAGTTCCTTTTTCCCATAGGCATATACTGTTGGAATATATCCGGAAAAGGTAGATTTAGTTTTTGAATTATATGCTTTTGCTGCTTCGGTCAATGCTTTATATTGTGGGTGAGTGGTGTACGACTCACCGAGTGAATCGGCTTTCCAGATGGATAGGCTGGGTGAAAGAGTAAAGAAATCAGAAGCAGGACGGCCCGTTAATTGAGAAAGTTTGCTAGCAGTAAGACTTTTAGCGGTTGATAGCTCAAGTCTTTTGGCTTCTAACTCTTGCCGGGCAATCTCTATTTTGCTCTGGTCATATGGGGTAATTAATCCTTGTTCAAGTGCTTTGGCTGCAAATTCAGCCTCTTTCGATAATCTTAATTCACTTTCTTGAAGTACCTTTTCTGACTGGGCAATCACTGCTAATCGATCGTAAGTCAAGAGCAATTCAGAGATCGTTTTCGCAATCTCATTCTTGGATAACTCTATGGTTGCATTCTGTTGATGCGAAAGAGCTTCCGTGCCATAATACACTCTCATCCCCGAAAATAGTACAATTGAAGCAGAAATATCAGTCTTTAAGATATCCTGTTTCTGAAGTCTAACAGGATCAAGTGTTAAAGCTGGTAAAGCTGGAAAAGGTGCCGGAAGATTGAGTTCAATCGGAGGAACCGTCATCTCAATGGGTGCATTAAGGTGAGTATAACTTCCGTTAATTGAGATTTGTGGAATGAATGTTTGATAAGCCTTAAGTTTATCAATTTTTACCTTCTTAATCTCAGCCTCGAAGTTTTGTAAAGGATAGCTGTGTTTAAGAGCTGCCAAGGCAAGTTCTTTTCTTAACCCGTCTTGTGTCTCTTGAGCTGTCGTAAGAAGACTTAGGATCATTAATGATCCTAACATTAGAAAGATTCGTGCATTCTTCATTTTTTTGAAGTCTTGATTTATCGCATTAATATTCCATTAAATATCAGATGAAAAATGGCCTCTAGACGCTGTTCAACGTCTCCTACCTTTATGTGGCCAAGAAACACGGGATGCTCGATGCCTTGAATAGAGGTCACAATGGCTATGGCTATTGTCCTGGGTTCATCAATCTTGAAGATCTTCTGTTCTATTCCGGTCTCTAATATTTGTTTTACCGTTTGTATTTCTTGCTCCCAATGTTTTGAACGTATCTCGCTAATAAAATCAAACTGTCCCATACTCTCATCACGAAGGGCTCCATAATAATTTTCTAATTGCTTAATTGAATGCAGCTTGATTAGGAAGTATTTCTTTAACAAGGCCACCGGATCGCTCTTTAAGGACTTGAAAGCCTTCTCAAGTTCTTTATTGAACTGTTCAGATTCTGTTAGAAGAACGGCTTTGAAAACGTCCTCCTTCCCTTTAAAATAATAGTATATTGCACTTTTGACTTTGGAAGTGGCTAAGGCAATGTCGTCCATTGTGGTCTTTCTATAGCCGTATTTGGTAAATGCTTCTTGGGCTGCTTTTATTATGATGTCTCTGGTCTCGTCTTGATTAGCCATTATATTTATATATAGATGCGGATGCGATTTGAATATTTTATAATTTCGTTCAAATATACAAAATTTGTGCCAGAACCGTTTGTTATACTAATACAAACTTAGGGGTAGAGAAAAAGTTTAGTTTTGAATGCTTTTTTATACTCTTTATCTTTGCTTAAGAAAAAGTATCTGTGAAAAAGATCAAGTCGGTAACGTTAAGTGTATTTATTAATCAGTTGTTCAGGGCAATGGGTTGTTCAGAGGATGACTCTAAGGTCTGTGCAGAGGTGATAATGAAGGCTGAGTTGAGAGGTATAACTACCCATGGATTAAGCCGGTTACCTGAGTATATTTCACTATATGAAACGGGGAGGGTAGATGGGGCTAATTCGCCATTTGTAGTTCGAGAGAGTCTGTCAACCGCTTTAATAGATGGGAATAAGACTTTTGGTATGGTTACCTCCTTTAGGGCGATGCAATTAGCTATTTCGAAGGCAAAAATAGCCGGATCGGGTTGGGTTTCTGTGAGAAATTCATACCATTTTGGAATTGCCGGTTTTTATTCCATGTTAGCATTAAAGGAGAATATGATTGGCATATCGATGACCAATGCCAATCCTTTGGTAGCACCTTTTCATGGAATAAAGGGGATGTTAGGTACAAATCCAATCTCGATAGCTATCCCGGCAAAGAAAAACCCTCCAATTGTAATCGATATGGCCACAGCTCCTATATCTCGTGGTAAGTTAGATGAATATAGCTTGGAGGGTAAGGAGGTAGAAAGGGGTTTGGTACAAGATAAGGATGGAATAGGGGTTACCGATAGTTCAATCTTAAAGAAGGGAGGAGCTATTGTGCCATTAGGAGTCGATGAGGATCATGCCGCGCATAAGGGCTATTGTCTTAGTGCAATGGTTGATCTATTATCAGCTGTCTTGCCGGGTGCAAATTTTGGCCCTTTGGTGGTTCCAACCTTGAGTTATCTTGGCAATAGGGGTGATGAGGATAAGGGAATAGGTCATTTTTTTGGTGCCTTAGATGTGAATGCTTTTCGCGATGTTGAGGAGTTTTTAGTTGACGTAGACCAATGGATTGACCTTATCAAATCGACTCCACCTATTGATGAGAACTTCCCAGTACTCATTCCAGGCGAACCAGAAAGAGAAAAAGAGGTGATTGCCATAGAAGATGGGATTCAGCTCTTGGATGAACAATATGAGACATTGATGAGAATTGGAGACCGTTTTCATATTACTCTATAATAACTTAGATGAAGAAAGAAAAGTTTTATGTAGTTTGGAGTGGCTTTAGTCCGGGAATCTACTCGACATGGGAAGAATGCGAGTGTCAGGTTCGAGGGTTTGAAGGGGCTCGCTTCAAATCATATTCCACCTATGAGGAGGCTATAGCAGCTTTTAATCAGGGGGCCGAAGCATCTATAATAGCGAAGTCTAAGTCTCGTTTAATTGCTCCGGTTGTAAAAGGAGGTCCACAGATGCCTTGTTTGTGTGTTGACGCAGCTTGCAGTGGTAATCCGGGGCCAATGGAGTATCGTGGGGTAGAGATGCCCGGAAATGTTGAGGTTTTTAGAATGGGGCCCTATGATGAGGGTACGAATAATATTGGGGAGTTTCTCGCTATTGTTCATGCGTTGGCCTTGATGAAAAAGAAAAAGATAACTTTACCCATTTACTCTGATTCCCTTATTGCCATGAACTGGATAAGGGGTGGAAAAGCTAAAACAAATCTGAAACGCAGTAATAAAAATGCTAGTCTTTTTACTCTTCTGGAAAGAGGTGAATCTTGGCTGGCTGAAAATGGAATAACTGCTCCTATATATAAATGGAAGACCGAGTCATGGGGAGAGATTCCTGCTGATTTCGGGAGAAAATAATAAACCACATATATTTCAACCGTATGATTACTCAACAATTAGTTAATCCTAAAAGCATCGTTGTTATAGGTGCATCAAATGATACCACAAAACCAGGGGGTAAGGTTCTCAAAAACTTAATTGATACTAAGTTTGGGGGCAACTTATACGTAAGCAATCCGAAGGAGGATTTGGTTCAGGGTATAAAAAGTTATCGAAATATTGCAGAATTACCTCAGGTCGATTTGGCTGTTTTGGCTATTGCGGCTAAGTATTGTCCGGAAACAGTTGAACTTTTAGCTAAAGAGAAGGGAACTCGAGGCTTTGTTATTCTCTCTGCTGGTTTTCATGAAGAGAGTCATGAAGGTGCTCTTTTAGAAGAGAGAATTGTAAAGATTATGGAAGAGACTCAAAGTAGTCTTATTGGTCCAAATTGTATTGGAATGATGAATCATCACCATGCCAGTGTTTTTACCACTCCAATACCAGTACTTGATCCTTCGGGGGTCGATTTTATTAGTGGATCAGGCGCCACTGCTGTCTTTATTATGGAGGCATCAATCCCTAAAGGGTTAAAATTTAGCAGCGTTTGGTCTGTCGGAAATTCGGCGCAGTTAGGAGTTGAAGAAGTGCTTGAATATCTTGATGAGACTTTTGATGATCAAACGAGTTCAAAGGTTAAGTTGCTATATATTGAAAGTGTAAATAAGCCGTTAAAGCTTTTAAAGCATGCATCATCACTGATTCGAAAAGGTTGTAGAATTGCAGCTATTAAATCTGGTAGTTCGGAGGCTGGTAGTCGCGCTGCCTCTTCTCACACCGGAGCCTTGGCTAGTAGTGATGTAGCTGTTGATGCACTCTTCCGCAAAGCGGGTATAGTTCGTTGTAATGGGAGAGAAGAATTGGCTGCAGTGGCCTCTGTTTTCATGCATAAACCCATGCAGGGTAAAAATTTAGCCGTTATTACACATGCAGGAGGTCCGGCGGTTATGCTTACCGATGCATTGAGTAATGGTGGTTTGCAGGTGCCAGCTATAAAAGGAGAAAAGGCTGATGAGCTTTTAACAAAGCTGTTTCCTGGTTCTTCTGTTGCTAATCCAATAGATTTTTTGGCCACTGGAACAGCTTCTCAATTGGGAGATATTATTGATTATTGTGACCAATACTTTGATCAGGTAGATGGTATGGCTGTGATTTTTGGTAGTCCTGGTCTTTTTGAAGTGTATGATGTATATAAGGTTTTAGATGAAAAGATGAGAACCTGTAAGAAGCCCATTTTTTCCATCTTACCTTCGATTATAAATGTTAAGAATGAAATAGAGTACTTCATTTCGATGGGGCGTATTAATTTCCCTGATGAGGTGGTGTTTGGAAATGCACTGGCAAAAGTTTTAAATACTCCTTCTCCCTCTGCAGAAGCTCTCTATTTAGACAATATTGATGAGAAAAAGATCCGTGAGATCATTGATAGAAATCAAGATGGTTATTTGCTTCCTTCTGAAGTTCAGTCATTACTTGATGCAGCTGGAATAGATAGAGCCGGAGAGGCAGTTGTAACATCAGCGGCTGAGGCTGTTAGTGCAGCACAAAAGTTAGGTTATCCGGTGGTGATGAAAGTTGTAGGTCCGGTTCATAAGTCGGATGTTGGAGGTGTAGTCTTAAATGTCAAAGATGATCAGAGTGTTACCAGGGAGTTTAAGCGAATGATCGTTATTAAAGATACTACAGCTATTCTCATTCAGCCGATGTTATCAGGGATCGAACTTTTTGCTGGTGCAATGCGCGAAGAGAAGTTTGGCCATTCTGTGCTATGTGGTTTAGGTGGTATCTTCATCGAGGTTCTTAAGGATGTTCAGGCTGGGATTGCTCCATTCGGTAAGGAGTATGCTCAGTCCATGATTGGCCATTTGAAGAGTTATAAACTTATTGAGGGTACGAGGGGCCAAAAGGGGGCTAATGTTCATCTTTTTGCTGAGGCGGTCGCTCGACTATCTACTTTAGTTCATTTGGCTCCGGAAATTGCAGAAATGGATCTTAATCCTTTACTCGGTACACCTGATCGAGTGGTTGCTGTTGATGCAAGAATTCGTTTGGAGAAGAAACTTTAGTCGAGTTTTTAGTTGAGATGGTTTACTAAACTAACGGTTTTGTAGACCATCTCTTTTTTTATGTTGATTAGATCTGATGGAGATATTCTCTTAACTCTTTAGAGTATTTTTATTTATATAACTTATGTTATACTTACTTTTAGACTGGGTTAATATGGAGAGGATACGAAGGGGAAGGGGAGAGGTGAAACCCGGAGGTGAAATTTTACGCATCATACAACTTATCTAATGAAAAAACTGCCTACAAAGTAGATTTTACATTAGCGAGTCTATGAGACATTTTACTGTTTTAGCGATAGCACTACTTTTAACTTTAACCACTACATATAAGTTGAAAGGGCAAGCAGTGCCCTGTCAGCCAAGCACAATTAGTTTTGATTTGGCTGCATGTAATCCCCAACCGGTATTGGAGGGAGGTGTTTATTATTTTAATATTTGCCATGGTTCACCTGTAACAATTGCAGTTAAAGGGGATTATCCTCAAAACAACACGAATTATACCCAATCAGATAATTTGCATAGTTATTATTGGATTTTTGGAGATGGGATTATTCAAACAATCCATAACACCCCCATTGCCACTCATCTTTACGCAGATGTAAAAGGGTACGACTTTAAAGTAACTATGACCGATACCAACTTCTGTGCAAGCAATCAGTTAGCTGGGAGGATTCGAGTTGCTGGTGATCCGATTCAAGGTTTTGTTGCTCCACCTCCATCTTGTTTTGATCCACAAAACCCTGGTGATACGATTACGATTAATCTTAGTACAATAGCAACGGTTCATCCATTTACTTATCAATTGGTTTCTAGTCAGAAATATGATAAAGTCACCTTTATTCCTGATGGGCCTACCTGTACAGGTGCAGGAGGAACGCAATGTTATAATACCAATGTTACGTTTGAATCGTTCACAGCGGGACAAACCTTGACTCAAGCAACTGATTTATTGTCGGTGTGCATTACGATGGAGCATACTTATATAGGTGATTTAACGATGAAGTTAATCTGCCCCAATGGTCAGTCCACCCTTTTGCAAAATAGAGGTGGAGGTTCAAAATGGATGGGGCAAGCCATTGATGATGTTGGAGGGGATAAATGTGATCCTAAAACCAATCCGGCTGGGAAACCGTATAATTATTGTTGGACACAAAGTTACCCAACAACATCCATATTAGCGAACGGACCAACTCAGCCTTATAACGGCAATTCAGTTATCGATTCATCTGATAGAGTTACTCATGGAAATTATTATGCTCCTATTGGAGATTTTACAAGCTTAATTGGCTGTCCGTTAAATGGCGAATGGAATATTGAGATTTGTGATGCTGCTGGGCAAGACAATGGGTGGGTGTTTGAATGGGAGCTTAACCTGAACCCTGCCTTACTACCGCAGAGTTGGTCATATACTGTTCCTGTTGATAGCTCTAGACTCGAGGGCGTAGGTGTGATAGGGCAGGAGACGCCAAACAGTTATATACAGGTTCCAGGACCGGGTACCTATGATTACACTTTCTATACCGTAGATACCTATGGTTGCACATTTTCCATTCCGGTTCAGGTTGTCTCCAATCCTTCCCCTGAGGCACCTTTAGGAGCAGATCAAACCGCCTGCTTTGGAGAATCGGTGGAGTTAAGTGGTACAAATTGCGCCAATTGTACCTATTTATGGAATAATGGATTCACAACTCCTTCAATAACAGTCACTGCCAGTGGGGTTTATTCTAGGCAGGTGAGAAATCAATATAATTGTACCTCAACAGATTCAGTCGAGGTTGTTATTTCTGGACCGGTTCTTCCAATGAATATAAAACATAACTAGATAAAACTTTGATTTTGTCATGTTGTTTTTTAAATTTGTTACAACCAAATATCTGACATTATTGTCTTAAAGGTGTAGATGCATATAACACAATGTTTTTACAAATTATCTGTCTTGAAAATATTTAGCGTCAAAAAGATTTTACTTTTAATTCTACTGTCTGCTAGCTTGATAATGAAGGCACAACAGGATACTGCGTTTTGGTTCGTTGCACCAGATGTTGAAGCAAATCATGGAGATAATCCCATATATCTTCGGTTTACGACTTTGGCAGATGCAGCTACTGTACGTGTTTATCAACCTGCAGTCAATTCATGGACAGAGTCAATGGATATTGCCGCTTTTTCACAAGGTAGTATTAATTTAACCTCGCATAAGGCTGATATTGAGAATACTCCTTATGCTACGATCAACAAGAAGGGACTATATGTAACTTCCACAGCTCCTGTATCTGCTTATTATGAAGTAGCCCATTCTAATAACCCTGATATTTTTCCTCTTAAAGGTAAAACGGCATTAGGTAGACTGTTCTATATTCCCTCCCAAAACAACTATCCAAATGTAGTTGCTTCAAACCTGAACTGTAGGGAGTCTTTTGAGATTGTGGCAACAGCCGATAATACTAGTGTTACAATTACGGTTACTGATGATATAACCTCCTCAACAGGAACAATGCCTGCAGGTACTACTTTCACCATTGTCCTAAATAAAGGAGAGACTTACTCTTGCCGTTCAACCGAATCAGCAGCCTCAGCCTCTTTAGCTGGTTCAAAGATCTCTTCTGATAAGGAGATCGCCGTTACTATTGCAGATGATAGTGTACGACCTGGAGGTACCAGTGGTGGATATGATCTGATTGGAGATCAGATGTTGCCCACTCATTTGGTTGGCATAGAGTATATAATTGTTAAAGGTTTTGCTTCGAATTATGAGAGAGCTTATATATTAGCTCTTGAGGATAACACTACGATTACGCTTGATGGTAGTGCTACTCCTTTAACTACTTTAAATAAAGGACAACAGTATTCGCTTCAGTTGGCAAATAATTCTTATTACCTACTCGCATCTCATCCTGTATATGTTTATCATATTTCAGGACACTCCGATGAGCTTGGAAGCGCACTACTTCCTCATATAACTTGTACTGGTTCACCAGAGATCGGCTTTTTCCGTAATAGCTCTGGAAACTTTGCGATGATGGTCTTAACCAAGACTGACTTTATTGATGCATTTACTGTTAATGGTAATTCAACCTATTTAACAGCCGCTGATTTTTCTACTGTACCTGGCACTGCAGGCGTTTGGTCGTATGCTCGAAAGGAGTTTAACTCAACAAGTGCGGTAGTTTTAGGTGCCAATAGAATAAAAAATTCAGAAGGTCTTTTTCATCTAGGAATTTTGAATAACTTAGGCGGAAGTTCTGAGTATGGGTACTTCTCAAATTATACTAGTTTGTATCTAGGTCCTGACGTCTCAGTTTGCCCCGGAAATAGTTTTACTTTTGATGCCGGAGCTGGTCGGGAGAATTATTTATGGAGTACCGGCGAGACAGGACAAACTATAACTGTTACTGAACCTGGAACCTATTGGGCCCAGGTTCAAGATGATTTATGCATAATGTCTGATACCATCGAACTGAAAAATTATGTGGTTGATCCGATTTCTTTAGGTCCGGATCAATCTGTCTGTACAGGAATAGAGGTTATCTTATCCCTTCCTAATAGCTATAAATCTTATTTATGGCAGGATGGAAGTGTTAATGCAACCTATTCCGTTGTGAGTAGTGGTAGTTATTGGGTAAGAGTTACTGACGCCAACGGTTGTCCTGCAACGGATACTGTTGAGGTAGCTGTTAACCCGTTACCTACAAGTATACTAATCAAACATCAATAGAATTGTTTATATTTTACATAGCTAAATGGAAAGAAGAACCT
The DNA here is from genome assembly GCA_964444785.1 of uncultured Bacteroidales bacterium. Classification (GTDB taxonomy): domain Bacteria; phylum Bacteroidota; class Bacteroidia; order Bacteroidales; family TTA-H9; genus JAJTBW01. The sequence goes on from CAYUII010000009.1 coordinate 28,479, forward strand.
ATTAAGCACCGAGGATAATGAAAACTAACCAAACAACATTACTTAGGCTGATTTTGCCCATGGTCTTTCTCGTATTCGGGATGACATCCGTGAAATCACAGACCTCAGTTACCAATCCCGATACTGTCTGTCGGAATACGATAGAGATTTATCGGGTTGACTCAACTGCTGGGTCAAGCTATGCATGGAGCATCAAAAATGGCACAGGAGCAATCCTGAATACTCCAGTTAATGGTCGCTCATTCATCAGAATTCAATGGGATAACACCGTTGGTTCTGATAGTGTTTTCGTTGTTGAGACGAATAATTTTGGATGTGTGGGCTCAGCCAATAAACTGAGAGTTGAAAGATATTCAGAACCTGTACCAACTTTGAGTATTCCTAATGCTACGGTTTGCCAAAACGGTAGTTTTACGGTAACCGCTAGTCCAAATGGAATTCCTGTCGGCCTAAGCTATCAATGGTATTTTGGTACCAATCCTATTCTAGGTGCCACATTACCTACTTTTAGTAAATTAAACTTACAGCCCTCGGATGCTGGTTCATATAAATGCTTAGTTACTAATGCTTGTGGGTTTAATTATACTCCTGATTTTACACTTAATGTTGTTGTCCCTCCTGCTATTACTCTACAACCTATAAAGGTTAGTACTTGCTTAGCCGGTACCGCTACTTTGACAGCGGCCGCCTCTGGGACTGAACCATTGTCATATCAATGGTATAAGGGGTTACCACCAACTGGAACTCCTGTTACTGATGCCCCCGGTCATATAACCGGAAGTACGACACCTGTTCTTTCTTTCTCTAATATGGTTTACTCAGATACCGCTAGGTACTATCTGGTAGTTACCGGCCCTAATGGTTGTACTCCCGCTCAGACCAATACGGTTAAGATCAGCATGAATATTGCACCCGTAATTACGGTCAATATTAGTGACAAAAACTTATGCCCCGGCGCTAATACTAGTTTTTCCATAACTGCAACTGGTGATTCTCTTAAGTATAAGTGGTATTTTGGTTCCACCGCTGCCACTACTCTTATCCCTGGCGAGACTTCTTCCACTCTGTCGCTCTCTAATATCACATACGCAAACGAAGGTTATTACAAATGTGAAGTATATAATACTTGTGGAACTGTAAATAGTTTTGAGGCCCACCTTAATATGGACAGCCCAATCGTTATTACCACACAACCTAATGCTTTAGATTTATGCGAAGGGAATAGCGCAACTTTTACTGTAACTGCAACTGGTGAGGCCATATCTTATCAATGGTTAAGAGGTAGTACAAATCCGCCAACAAATACAGTAGGAACAAATTCAGCCACCTATACTATCCCATCATTGGTCTATGCTGATGAAATGAATTATCAGGTGGTTCTAGCCAATACCTGCTATACGGTTCCAAGTAATGTTGTGGCACTCAATATGAATACCCTTCCTTCTATTGTCACTCATCCAGTTGGTACTTCTGCCTGCGCTGGACAAACAGTGACCTTTAATGCTTTAGGAGGTGGTGAAGCTATTCATTATGAGTGGAGAAAAGCAGGGGTTGGTATCGCTGGTACCGATGCCACTTCTTATACTCTTAATAACATAACATACGGTGATGAAGCGTTGTATTCGGTGCGAGTATACAATAACTGTAATTCAAGTGGAGTCATCTCTAATGATGCTCTCTTGAATATGCCTACAGTTGCTACTATCACCTCCAACCCGACTTCGCTCGACCTATGTCAAGGTTCTTCTGCCACTTTTACGGCTACCGCTTCTGGTGAGGAATTAGTTTACCAGTGGTATTTTGGAACAGCTCCCACAGGAATCCTTATCCCGGGAGCTAATGCAAATTCATATACCATCGCATCATTAACTTATGGTAATGAGGGGAATTATTATGTTACTATTAGCAATCTTTGTAGTAGTGTAACCTCTACTGCTGCTACTCTCAACATGAATTCTGTGGCAGCCATTACTGCTCATCCGATGAATCTTGATCTTTGCCCAGGAAATAATGCAGCATTTAGTGTTACTGCTACTGGAGAAGCACTGAATTATGAATGGCACCAAACTTCAGACAATGCAATTGTTGGTGGGAATAGTCCAACATTAAATCTGCTTAACATAACATTTGCGGATGAGGATGGATATTTCTGTAAGGTCTATAATAATTGCAGTAGTGTGAACTCTTCGACCGCTCAATTGAACATGAATACCTTCGTAGCGATTACGGGTCAACCAGTAACGATTTCGAAGTGTGTGGGCGAAACGGCAACATTCTCGGTAACTGCTACTGGTGAGGCTGTAACCTATGATTGGAGAAGGGATGGTTTTTCTATCGGTGTTAATACAGCAACCTTGACTCTGACTAATATTACTTATGCTGATGAAGGAACCTATACTTGTTATGTTTCTAACAACTGTAGTAATGTACTAAGTACAGGTGCTCAATTGATCATGAATACTCCTCCAACAATAACATCTCACCCTGTTAAGTTGAGTAAGTGTGTGGGTGATAATGGTATTGAGTTTAAAGTGGTGGCCTCTGGCGAAGCTTTGGTCTATGAGTGGAGATTCAATGGAAATCCTATCTCTACGGCAATGAACCCAACTGCCGCAACCCCGACCTTGGTTCTTAATAATATTACATATGCTAATGAAGGTGATTATACATGTTATGTTTACAATAATTGTAACAACGCACTAAGTAACCCTGCTAGACTGAACATGAATGAACCTCCGGTTATTACTGTTCAACCAAAGAAAATTAGCACATGTTTAGGCGCTATTGCAACAATTTCTGTTCAGGCAACTGGCGATAGCCTTACATACCAATGGTATAGAAATGGTAGTATTGTTCCGGGTGCAATTGCCTCTTCTTATACACTTAACCCCGTTACGCTTGGTAATATTGGTAAATATAAAGTGGTTATTACCAACAATTGTAACGTAACTACCTCACTGGAAAGAGATATTACTGTTAATATCGTCCCAGTTGTTACTAATCAACCCGATAGCGTTAGTACTTGTTTAGGTTCTAATACTAGCTTTACCTTTACCGCTACTGGTGATAGTTTACACTACCAGTGGTATAAAAATGGAGCATTAATGCCGGGACAGACTGCAACAACACTTTCTTTCTCTCCAGTCACTTATGCCGATACAGCGAACTACTATTGCCGTATATGGAATACTTGTGCACCAGTAAATACTGTAAATGCAAACCTGAATATTAACATTGTTCCCGTAATTACAGTACAGCCGCAGAATTTATTAAGTTGCGTTGGCAATAATGATTTACTTACTGTTACAGCAACCGGTGACTCACTTTATTATCAATGGAACTTTAATGGTTTCCCAATTCCAGGGGCTACCAATAGACAGCATTTCTTCACTCCAGTAACATTGGCTAACATCGGAAATTATAGCGTTACTATCCATAATACTTGTAGTACGATTACCAGTAATACGGTGAATCTGTTTGCAAATATTTCTCCTGATGTTGTTGAAGATCCTGATAGTGTCTCAACCTGTTTAGGACGAACAGCAAGATTTGTTACTCGTATTAATGCCGTTGGATCGGCTTTACCGAACTTCCAATGGTATCGTAATGGAAATATACTTCCTGGCAAGACAGATAGTGTGCTAATAGTTTCACCTGTTTCTTTAGCAAATATTGGAAATTATACTTGTCGGTTATTTAATAACTGCGATGATATTATGACTGAACCAGCTCTACTTTCAGTCAATATTGCTCCCGTTAAAGTACAGGAACCTCTTCCAATCTCAACTTGTCCTGGAAATGTTAATAAATTCGAGGTCATTGCTACCGGAGACTCTCTCTTCTATCAATGGTATAAAAATTCGAATTTAATCCCTGGTGCCACTGCATCAACATTAAACTTTAATCCTGTTGGACCCGGTGATATCGCCAATTATTATGTTAGTATTTGGAATACTTGCGGAAATGCGGTATCGAATACAGTGGCTGTCACCATGAATATTCCTCCTGTTTTAAATAATGATATTACCGGTGGTAATTTCTGTGATGTTCAAAATCTGGTTTTGAACTTGAATGCAACTGGTGACTCAGTAAAATATATTTGGTATAAAGACAATTCTCCTATTCCTGGAGAGACAAGCTCTACGCTCTCCTTTATTCCTTTAGATGTAGCGGATAATGGAGTATACCAAGGAAGGGCTTGGAATAATTGTGGTTATGATCTGACTAGTCTGGCTGATATTTATGTTAATAACCGTCCCAGAATCACGCTCCAACCCGTTGGTTTGAGTTCATGTGCTGGTGCTGAGGTTACTTTGGTTGTTGAAGCCCAGGGTGATAGCATTGAGTATCAGTGGAGACTTGAGGGTATTGATATCCCAGGAGCTAACTCAAATAGCTTAACGATTTCCAATATTCAATATAGTCAAACCGGTAATTATGTATGCCAGTTAAGAAATAGTTGTGGTGTTACCTATACCAATCCGGCTAAGGTGACAATTAATCGTGTTCCGGTAATTGTACAGAATCCTGCTTCACAAATCAGGTGTGAAACCGACTTAATGGTTCTTTCGACGCAGGTTACTGGAGATTCATTGTTCTACCAATGGTCTTTGAATAATAACCCCATACCTGGGGCTACCTCTAGTACTTATACTGTTAATTCAGTATCTACTGCTGATGCAGGTGATTATAGATGTTATATTTATAATACTTGCGGTAATGCTACCACCGCCGTAGCGACTGTTACTGTTTATAGGTTACCTGTTGTTACTTCAAATCCTGTTAGTAGAACACGATGTGAGAATGATAGTGTTACCTTTAGAATTCATGCAACAGGTGATTTATTGTCATACCAGTGGTATCATAATACCGTTGCCATTGCGGGAGCTACTAGTAATGTTTTATCAATTCCTGTCGTATCTGTCGGCAACCAAGGTGATTACTACTGCGAGTTAAGTAGTCAACATTGTGGTTTTGTAAATTCCACTTTGGCTACTCTCACTGTGATTCCAAGCATTCAGGTTGAGGCTCTAACAACCAACATCAGTTGTAATGGAAGTAACGATGGAGCAATCACTCTTTCTGTGTTAAATGGGAGCACACCTTATACCTTCTCTTGGAGTAACGGTGCTACTTCTCAGAATCTAACTGGTCTGGGTGAAGGCTTATACACGGTTACTATTCGGGATGGAAATAATTGCAGGAATAGTGCTACCATTGGCATCGGTCAGCCTGAGACCTTTGGTTTCTATAATGATACCACCACATGGAATACGGTCAATCAGATGGGTAGTTTGGGTCAGGATATCGTCTATGCCTCAGCTACTGATAAGGACGGTAATTACTACGTGACAGGTTCATTTAGTAGTACTGCAATATTTGGAGCAGTGTCGTTAACCAGTTTTGGTGATGAAGATGTATTTGTTGCCAAATATGATGTTTCTGGTTCTTTGCTTTGGGTGCGCCAGGCAGGTGGTACTTTAAAAGATAGAGGACAGGGCATTAGTGTTGATAGTACGGGTTCTGTCTATGTAAGTGGTCTCTTTACTAATTTGGCTTTCTTCGATAGCCAAATGATGACTGCCTCTGGAAATCAAGATGCATTTATTGCCAAATACTCATCTAACGGATCCTTGGATTGGGTAAAAGCCCAGGGCGGTTTCTTTGATGATCAGGCTATTGGAATTCAATCTGATGAGAGAGGTAATAGTTACGTGACCGGTTCTTTCCAGGGTATTGCCACATTTAATGGAATACCTTTGGTAAGTCGCGGTGGCGATGATATCTGGATCGCTAAGTATAACAACCTAGGAGAGGTGCAATGGGTCAATCAAGCTGGTGGTACATCAGAAGAGACAGGGCACTCTATTGCATTGGATGTTTCACGTAATGTAATCATTGGCGGTCTGTTCCAAGGAGCTGCTACTTTTGGTTCTTCTACTGTATTAACAAGTGCCGGTTCAACAGATGGTTTTGTGGCTAAGTATAATACTTTAGGTGAGTTTAAGTGGGCTACAAAGATGGGAGGTGCTCAGGCAGATGCAGTATATGCTGTGAAGAGCGATTACTCTGGTAATGTGTTTATGGCTGGTATGGCTAGAAATAATGCTACTTTGGGAGTCCTTCCTATTGCCAGCAATGGTGAAAAGGATATCATAGTAGCCAAGCTTACAAAGTCAGGTTCGCCTATGTGGGTAAAAGCAATTGGCGGAACTGGTAATGATGCTGCAAAGAGTATCGCTGTTGATGCTAACGCTAATGTATATGTTGGTGGTAGTTTCAGAAATAGTCTGACATTAGGACGGAAAACCATTACTTCAAATGGGGTCAACGATATTTTTGTTGCTAGTTTTAATACAAATGGATTCCTCAATTGGTGGCAACACGCAGGTGGTATTGCCGCTGATTCTTGTATGACAATCTCTCTACTGCCCAATAACGACTTGATTGTGGGTGGTTCATATGGTGATTCTGCTGCCTTTGGTGGGAATGTTCTATCTCTTGAAGGCGAATCGGATGGTTATATCTATAGATTAAATCAAGAGCATATCTATACTGCTCCTGAGATCACCATGGTTAATTGTTTTGGAGGAACTGAAGGAGCTATCAATCTAACTGTTGGTGGAGGTACAAGACCCTATTCTTTCGATTGGTCAAATGAAGCGACAACAGAAGATTTAGCTAATTTGCCAGTAGCTACCTACTGGTTGTTTATGGATGATGCTCATAGCTGTGAGTTTGATACTTCAATAAGGATTGATTTCCAATTCCAGCAACCTGTTGCCCCTGCTACTGTTTCCGTTGATCGTAATTATTTATGCTTCGACGACCCAGGTAAAATTATCTTGTCGGCTGCTGGTGGTTCTGGTGATACACTGGTATGGTACTCTGGCTCTTGTGACGGATTAAGAATAGGTGTAGGAAACAATCTACAAATTGATTCACCTACCGATACAACAACCTATTATGCTCGTTGGGAGAATGCTTGTGGTGGCTCTGCTTGTAAGAGTATAGATGTAATTATTTTACCTGCTCCTGTGGCTCCTGTAGCTACATCAGTAACACCTTCTGTGGTTTGCCAGGGTTTAGATTATGTGGTATTAACCGCAACGGGTGGACAAGGAGAGGTGCTGAAATGGTATGATGATATCGCTGCTATTACTCCTATTGGAACAGGTAGTCCATTTACCTATGCAGCTCCTGCTACTACTTCTACCTATTATGCTCGCTGGGAGAGTGCTTGTGGAAATTCAGCTTTGGTTCCTGTAACTATCACAGTAAATCCTTTAGCTGTTAAACCAACCTCCATTACTAGTAGTGCAAATGATATTTGTACCAATTATAATACTCCGATAACACTTACTGCCGTTGGAGGTAGTGGTGATATTCTAAAATGGACTGAAGGTAGTTGCAATGGTTCGGTAATTAATAATGTTAATCCGTTACTCATTAATGCACCTACTACAACCACTACTTACTATGCTTATTGGGAGAATGGTTGCGGTAAATCTGAGTGTGATAGTATTACGATTCGTGTGATTGGTAATCCTCCTGCACCTCTTTCTATTGCACCAGATGTGAATAACTATTGCGCCGGTACAGAGGAGTTCTTAACTCTTACTGCCACTGGAGGTAATGGTACTCAGTTGAAATGGTATACTGGTTATTGCAATGGTACCTTAATTGGAACATCTACTACGAACAGTATAACTATACCTGCTCCTCTTGCAACTACAGTTTACTATGCTTCATGGGAGAATGCTTGTGGTATCTCACCATGTGCGAACGTAACTGTAACTGTTTATCCTGTTGCTCCTGTCTCAATTCTCAATCTACAACCATCGTATTGTAATAATGAGCCTAGAGTTTTATTAGAAGGAAGCTTAAAACCATTAGGTAATTTCTATGGAAATGCAGGTATCACTAACCTAGGTAATGGAACGGCTTGGTTTAATCCTGCTGCTTTAACTCCTGGTACTTATCCTGTGATCTATAACTATAAATCTGGAAATGGATGTATTTCTGCAGATACCGTTAACGTAACGATTAATCCAGTTCCTATTGTAACTATCTTAAGTCTACAGAATCAGTACTGTATTAATGCCCTTCCTGCTACCATCTCAGGAACCCCATTCCCCTTTGGTACTTTCTTTGGGCCTGTAACGAATAATAACGATGGTACTGCTATCTTCGATCCAGCCGTTGCTGGGTTAGGAACGCATACTATAACCTATACTGCAACTCAGAATGGTTGTACTAATTCGACCTCAAAAGAGGTAACGGTAGTAAATCTTCCCACTGTAGACTTTACAGGACTGATGGCTTCTTATTGTGAAGGAGCCACTCCGGTACCTTTAACAGGTAATCACCAGCCAGATGGATATTTCCAGAATGATCCGGGTGTAACCAATATAGGCCTCGGGATGGCTATTTTTGACCCCGCTGGTGTAACGGTAGGTGCGATTTCAAATGTGACCTATATCTATACTGATCCTGCTACGGGTTGTGAGAATAGCAAGACTAAGCAAGTTGTTGTGAATGCTAAGCCGGTTATCACTTTTACTGGTCTGCAGCCTACTTACTGTCTCAATGATGCAACCTCAACTCTTAATGGTTCTATATTAGGTGAAGGATGGTTCACAGAAGTTCCTGGTGTCATTGATAACCATAATGGAACAGCCACATTTAACCCAGCCATAGCTGGCGTTGGAACACATACTGTAACTTATCACTATACAAATCCTGATAATTGTAGCGATGAGTATACAATGACTACAGTGGTTTATCCTTTACCAACCGTCTCGTTCACTGGTCTGAGTGCTACATATTGCGCTAATTCAGCTACTGCTACTTTACAGGGTAACAAGGCTCCGTTTGGTCAATTTACCTCTACCACTCCTGCTTTAGTAGATAATGGTAATGGTACTGCTACTTTCAATCCAGTAGTTAGTGGGCCTGGTACCTTTGTTATTACATATAGTTATCAAGATAATACTACTGCCTGTACTAATACTCAGAGTAAGACGGTTGTGGTTAATGCTCTGCCAGTTTTAAGTATTTCGAATTTGAATCCCGATTACTGCATTAGCGATAACTTTACTATCATTGAAGGAAATATTCCTTTTGAAGGTCATTTCTCAGGAAATGGAATTACTGATCTGAATAATGGTAAGGCTAAATTTAGTCCTTCTGTAGCTGGGCTTGGTACTCATGATATTCTCTACTTCTATACAAATTCGAATGGATGTTCTGATACCGTGATTGCACAAACCGTAGTTAATCCCGCTCCAATATTTACTATTACAAATTTAGCATCTGCCTATTGTGCAAATGAGTCGGCCGATACAATTCAGGGTAGTGAATTCCCACTTGGTTCCTTTAGTATAACTCCATCGACTCCTGGTTTCGTGGATCTGGGAATTGGTAAGGCTATCTTTAATCCTTCTAATACTGCTCCTGGCGAATACAATATCACTTATACCTACAATTCGGTTACCCCAGGAGATTGTTCTGGAGATACAACTTATACAGTCATTGTTAATCCTGTTCCTGATGCAACATTTACAGGACTATTACCTGAGTTCTGTGAAGATGCAAATCCAGTTGTTTTAATTGGAAATCAAATTCCTAATGGTACCTTTAGCGGGGTAAATGGTCCTCTTCTTGGTCTTGAAGATTCTGGATTAGGATATGCAATTTTCACCCCCTCGGTTGCTGGTCCTGGTGGTCCATATGCTATAAAGTTTACCTATACCAGTCCGGAAGGATGTAGTGATTCTATGATTCAGGTAACCACTGTTAATCCTTTACCTGTAAAGCCTACCTCAATTACAGCAACGCCTACCAGCTATTGTGTAAATACGGTTAATTTGATCAATTTTAAAGCTAATGGTGGTTCAGGCACTGTTAAATGGTACAAAAACTCAGCCGGAGGTACTCTGGTTGGAATTGGTTCAAACGTTGATTTACCTGCTCCATCAGATACAACATGGTACTTTGCCAGAACGGAAAATGACTGTGGTGTCTCGGAAGCTGATTCTGTTCGAATAGATGTATTGTACTTACCTCAGGCTCCAATTGATGTATTTGCATCTCAGAATGATTTCTGTGCTGGAACAGTTAGTTCCTTAGTACTTACTTCAACTGGAGGTAATGGTTCTGATTTGAAATGGTATACTGGTAGTTGTGGAGGTACATATATTGGCTCTGGTGAGACCTTTACTGTTCCCACCGTACCGACAACGACTACTACCTATTATGCTCGTTGGGAGAATATCTGTGGGATATCATTGTGTAAGTCGATCACTGTTAGAGTTTATCCTCAGCCCGTGGCTGCTGATTCTATTAGTGTAGACCAGAATAATTTCTGCTCAGGTACTTATCCTTCTATTACGCTTAAGACATGGGGTGGTAGTGGTGATAAATTTGAATGGTATCGTAATAGTTGTGGTGATACGCTTATTGGAAGTGGAACAGGAATGAATCCTACTCTTCAAATACCAGCACCTACTGTTACAACAACCTATTTTGGTCGTTGGATGAACGGTTGTGATACGACCTTCTGCCAATCAGTAACGGTTACGGTCATTCCTTTACCTATTGCTCCAGATAGTATTACCAGTTCCGATAATCAATTCTGTAGTGGATCTGTCTCTACAATTACTCTCCAATCTTATGGTGGAGGTAATGGAACTGTTACTTGGTATGAAGGAGGTTGTGGCAATGGTACTTCAATAGGTACGGGTGCGTCGTTACTATTAAATGCACCGTTAGTTACTACCTACTATTATGCTCGTTATGAGAGTGAATGTGGTGCTTCAATTTGCAAATCAATTAAGATTAATGTCTTTGATCAGCCTATTGCGCCAGATAGCTTAACGGTAGATACAACCCATTTCTGCGTTAGTTATAATGGTATCATAAAACTGAGAGCCCATGGCGGAATCGGGGATAGTGTATCATGGTATAAAGATGGCTGTGGCACAACTTATCTTGGCTCGGGCATTGAGTATCGTATGATTGCTCCTGATACAACCACTACATTCTACGCAAGATGGGAGAGTAGTTGTGGAAACTCTGTTTGTGATACATTAACGGTATATGTTGATCAGATTATTAATCTTGATACCGTATACACCGACAGACCTGTTGTCTGTTATGATGATCCGGGTGTTATTAGATTATATGCTGAAGGGGCTCCTGAGGGTCTCATAACATGGTATGCTAATTCTTGTGGAGGAGATTCTATTGGTACGGGTAATTCGTTGATTTTACCTTCTCCTGAAGAGACAACCGTATACTATGCTCAGTGGTCAAATCATTGTGGTGTCTCTGCTTGCGATACTGTTCGAGTTACTGTTAAACCTTTGACAATTGCTCCAACGGCTATTGTGGTCGATACAAATAATTATTGTCCTGGCAGTGTAGCTACTATTACATTAAGTGCTGTTGGTGGCCTTGGTGATACGGTAGAATGGTTTATTGGCTCATGTAATGGAATAAAGATTGGCAATGTTAATCCGTTTACTATTCCTGCTCCTGTAGCGAATATCACTTACTATGCAAGATGGAAGAACGATTGCAGTGTCTCTGAATGTGCTTCAATCGATATTATAATGAATCTACCTGAGCCTGTCACCTTTGTTGGTGTTGATACCAATAATTTCTGTCCTGGTACCGTCACAGCTATTAACCTATATACCCATGGTGGTAAGGGCGATGTGTTGAAATGGTATACTAAGGATGATGCCGGTGCTTTAGTTAATATCGGACAGGGACAACCTCTTAACCTATTTGCTCCCGATACCACAACATGGTATTATGTCAATTGGGTAAATGTTTGTGGCGAATCAACCATTGATAGTGTTATGGTCAAGGTTAATGAGCCCGTAGTTCCTGCTTCCTTAGTTGCAGATGTGACTGTTATCTGTTCAGATTATCCCAATCAGATTCAACTAGGTGCTATTGGTGGTAATGGGGATAGTTTGCAGTGGTTTACCGGTGGCTGTGGAGCTATTAAACTTGGAGTTGGTAATCCCTTCTATGTGGATGCTCCTAAGACTACAACTACCTATTATGCTAGATATACCAATGCATGTGGAATAACGGAATGTAATTCCATTACAATAAATGTTGTTCAACAACCCGTTATTTTCGCTGGAGGTGTTGATTCTGTTTGTGAAGGCTCGCATTTCAATACGGTTAGAGCCTACGCAATAGAAACCTCTTCGCTGAATTGGACTACCACAGGTACTGGTACTTTTAGTGATCCTTCTTCGATCTATACTACCTATTATCTAGGTCCTGAGGATGTAGTTGAACGTGATACGGTTTATCTCATATTAACTGCTCAGGGAAATACTCCATGTGGTGCTTATGTTGATACATTAGTTCTCTATGTAAATCCTTTGCCTGTTCTTTCTGTCACTGTTCCTGATGCATACATTTGTAGCGGACAGACGGTTACTATAGCAGCAAGTGGAGCAGAATCTTATGTATGGACACCTGGAACAGGATTAGATACCATTGGAGGACCAGTAGTAATAGCTTCACCTACGGTCACGACCACATATCAGCTCATTGGTACATCAGCTAGTGGATGTATAGATACATTGGATGTTCAAGTGAATGTACTTACCCATCCTTATGTTGATTTAGGCAAAGACCTTTACCTGTTCACCTGTGAACCTGTAGTGCTTGATGCAGGTGAAAGTGATGGTATAGAGCGATACGAATGGAATGATGGTTCAAATAGACGTTTATTACGAGTTGAGGAATCTGGCTTCTATTCGGTAACGGTTAGCAATGATGCTTGCTCAATGAGTGATACTGTTTATGTACAACTTTGTGGTGGCTATTTGCATATGCCTACAGCTTTCAGTCCTAATAATGATGGTATCAATGAAGTGTTCAACGCAACTTCAACAGATCCTACTATTACCTTCCATATGTATATCTTCAACCGTACGGGTATGTTGGTTTACGAGACCGATAGTCTCTTTGACGGTTGGGATGGTAAGGACTCTAATGGTAAGTATTGCGAATCGGGTGTATACGTTTGGAAAATTGTCTACAGAGGCGATGGAACGGTATCTCCTGGGGTAGAACAGACGCAAACCGGAACGGTAATGCTTATGAGATAAAATAGGTTTTCCTTATAAATGCTAAATTCCGGGCTATCTACGAATGTGGATGGCCCGGTTTGCGTTGGTTCGTTGGGTATTTTCCTTGGTTATTTATCTTTTTTTTTGTCACATAAACTGAAAGATTCTGAAAACTATTATCTTTGAACGGTAAACTTAGAGTTAATTCTTTTTCTAAATAACTAATTAGATATTCAATTTTTCGATTGCAATGAAGAACTTGCTGGAGCGTATTAAAAGGTTGGATGGTGCCTCTTTAGGCCGTCCTGCCAGCGCTGAGGATTTAGCAATGGCTACTAAGAAACTAACCAGGAATAATCTTCCTGATATGCCCGAGGAGTTAAAGAAACTCTTGAAGAAATCAGATGGTCTGATATATGATGGAGTTGAGGTATTACCGGTAAATCCTGATAATATGCGCGATGCTGATTACATGCCCCGCAGTATTGTGGATGTTAACCAGAAATATGCCTTTAGTTCGTTTTCTCGAAAGTGGCAGGGGGCTTTAATATTCGGAAATGCTGATGAAGAGATCTATTGTTTTGTTCCTTCTAAAAACAAATATGTTATTGTAGATCGAACCGGTTATGATGAATATGAGTCGTTTGATAGTATTACCGATCTACTTTATAGTGTATTGAAAATTGTAAAGTAATTTCCTATCTATTGGGAGAAGCTATTGTATCTTTTACAGTAGCTTCTTCTGTATTTGTTGGAATAAAAGGTCTGCCGGTTTTCTGTGGTTAGATAGCTCGTTTGATAACTTTTAATAGTGCTCAATCGGGGATACCTCATGTGGCTCATTAATTATAAAATTATAACTGGTGTTCGTTTTACAGCCATTAGGGCCGGTAGTTTGGAGTTGATATAGTCCAGCAGTTGTTGGGGTTATTTGTGAGGTTATTTGCCCTGTATTCCATAAATAGGAGTGGCCATTCATTGATAAAGGGCCAATAATGGTAGTTTGATCTGTACATGATTCAACCGTCATTGCTGTGGGCAACGATGGTTTAGGAAGAAGAGTTATTGTGATTTGCTCTATGCTATCGCATCCGGTAATGAGTGAATACATCTGTTTTGAAAATACTCCTGCTGTTTTAATCCAATCATCATAAAAGAGGGTGCTGTCGCCATCACACATCGTTATGTTTTGATTGTTTAAATAATTCTTTCTGATGGTTAGTTGGATGGGTTGGGAGGAGGATGTATGTGAATACCACCAAGTGTTAATTGTGTTTTCATTTCCAATTTCTGATGTCCATGTATGACACCCAGAGGGATTGTTGCATCCAGTTAAGTTTGCCGAATAGGTTGGAAAAGGCTTAGTGAATAGTAAGGTATCAACCCAATAGGTATTAAACGCATTCCCGGTTGGCCTGACAAGGCTTGCTTTGATACCATTTGCATTCTCTTCCACGTCATATAAAGGGAGATTTGTCAATCCGTTGATATAAGTGATCGAAACCATCACATTTACTCCGTTAGAGACAGGTATTCCCGTTCCGCTCATGCCATTCCAGAAAAAATGGTTTACAATTCCTTGTTGTATATTTCCACCTAATGTTACATCTTCAGGTTGAATTCCTGGGTTAGGATTTATTTCTATTAAAATGTCAGCACTTCCATCTTTTGTTGCTGTAATTTGGAAATCAACGGTACCATCGCAAGAGGGATTGGCATTTACATCTGTGATGCTCCCTAAAATTCCTGAGGGAAAAAGGGAATTATCTGGATCATTGAGAAACACTTTGTATTGAGCGTAAGTGTGATTTCCTTGTACTGATCGTCTGTCTAGGGTTGTATTACCTGTATTTAAGCACCCAGTAGCGTTACATGAAATATTAAAACCCCATGGTTTCATTCCATTTAGGTCTATAGAAGTAACAATATTGTCGTTACTGTATACGTAGAGCTTTGAATAGGCCTCATTGATGGCTCCATTTGTGTTTAATACCCAGTTTCTTGACCAAAGCCTTCCTGGTTTTGCAATCGTTGTTATTCCAATCTTCTTACTAACAGTGCAGTCAAAGTACATGATCTCAATAACATTATCACCTGAATTGTTGATGTTGTTGGTCCAATCAAATTCTATGTAATATTCTCCGGGTTGGGTGGCTGTTACAATTATCGGATTAAATGTTGGTCCTGTGCTTCCTGAAATAGTATTTGGACCGGCTATTGCGCTATTGTAACTATCAATGTAGCCGGTTCCTGAGGATGGAACTAAACCCGTTTTAATAACAGAATTTGTTGGTTCATAATATAGGGTGTATTTTAGATTTTCGGGAGGGGTTGATACGCCTTTATTTACCTTAAAGCCTAGGTTAATTTTTTCATTCGCTTCAGCGATGGATATGTAGAGTCTTCCGTTTGGCCCTGAACCTGGCGTAGCGAATTGTCCATATTTTCCGCTTTTAGAAGGTCTAATCCAACAAATATTGGATTCGTTTGGCCAGAGTTGTTTGGTTCCCTCTGCAAAAATATTAAAGGAAAAAGTTAAGAGAATTAAGGTTACCAGATATCTGAAAAAAGTAGATTGAAAAGATGAGATCATGGCTGTAGTTTTTAGAGTGTAGTAAGAGTGCCTATCTAGTTTTGCAATTATTGCATCGTATTTGGTCTTCGGTTAGACCTTATGCAGAATAAGGTCTATTCATCGTTTATAAGGGAGCCTAATTATAGAATCAATCAATTAGTTTTTCTGGTAAACTCTCAATAATATGATCATCGACCAGACAGTTTTAGAGATATGATCTAGTAGTCAGTTTAGTATTTCACATGCTAAGTTTGTTTAGTCGATTATAATAATGCAAGTTTACATAAGTTTTTGAGAAAAAAAAAGAGACCTATGTTAATTATGGGTCTCTTTCTATAATAACCAAGCCGGTTAATTCGTCTTTAGTAATGTTTTATTTGTTTTCCTGGTGGATTGGGATGTATGGTTAGAGTAAAATCGTCTGTTTTAAAACAACCGTTAGGAGCTGTTACTCTTACCGTATAAGTTCCGGCGGTATTTACGGTAATTGATTGGGTAGTTGCGCCACCGGGAGTCCAAAAATAGGTGTATCCGGTTCCTGAACCTGCATCAAGTGTTGTACTTCCACCAATACAGTAAGCTTCATCAGGGGGGAGGGTTACGGTGGGTTTAGGAATTAAAGTAAGATTAATTGCTGTTGTAGAATCACACCCCTGCATATTTAGTACTGTATTAGAATAGACACCTGCCGTCTTAACCCAAACACCATTATACAGAACGCTATCACCTTCGCAAAGGGTTTGGTTAGAGCTACCGTAATAGGTGTGCCGATATGTAAATGTTACAGGCGCAGAGGTTGTTGAGTTAGCATACCACCAGGTATTAATAGTATTGTCATTCCCAATAGTACTGCCAAAGGTGTGACATCCGGTTGTAGCGGTACATCCAGTGAGATTAGAGGTACCAAAGATGTTTGAGTCATCCCAAAACATCGCTGGTTGAGGGCCGGTTGGACGAATTAAGCTAACTTTAAATCCATTATTATTGACATCAGGATCCCAGAGAGGCAGGTTAGTTAGTCCGTTGAGATAGGTAGCTTGAACGGAGACTTGTGATCCGCTGGTTAAAGGTTGTCCTAGGCCGTTTAATCCATCCCAATGAATGGTATTGGTTCCTGGAACTACATCGGCAAAAATTTGTCTATCTACAGGTTGGATTCCTACTGCCGGATTGGCTTCTATCAGCAATTCGACCCTACCAGCTTTGTTTACTGGTACAAAGATATCAGTACCACCATCACAATAGCTGAACGTGGTAACTGCACCTGTGATGATTCCAAAAGCCCCGGTTGGATAAATAGTTAAATCAGGATCGTTGAGAAAGATCTTATATTGCGGATTCTTTTGATTGACATTCGTGGATTTCCGATCTTCTACAAAGTTTCCTGTGTTAATGACTCCTGTGGGATTACAAAAGACATTAAATACGATGGGTTGAAACCCATTAAAGTTGACTTTGGTTACTATTCCATCATCAGCATAGACATAGACAGAGCCTTTAAACTGGTTTGAGGATGCGGATCCTTCATTGGTCGCTGTGAATTGCCAGGCTTTTGACCACACTCTTCCAAGCTTTTTCGTATTGCCTAGCCCCACGGTAATGTCAAAGAAAGTAAACTCTCTGCGCCCATTGGAACTCCATTCGGAATAATCGAATTCCATATAATAGTCACCCGTCATGGTAGCAGTATATGCAATCGCATTATAGCCCGTTGTAGAAGCGCCTGGAAATTGTTTAGGTCCCACTACTGCTTTATTATAGGAGTCAATGAATCCTGCTCCTGAAGTGGGGACAGATGTTAGATTAAGAGCTATTGTTCCATCGGGTTTCATTAGTCTATAAGAGACATCATTACCCGAACCTCCCATTGGATCTATGGTTGTTCCAAATCCAAAATAGATGATTTCACCGGTTGCTTGAATGTTGATGTGTAATCGATAGGGCTCAGTAGCATCGATATGGGCAAAATCACTAAAAGATTTATACAGGTGAATTCTTCCTTTATCAGTTGATGTTGGCATGATCTCTTTTGTCCCTTCTGCTGAAAGTTTTATACTAAGAGGCAGTAGGATAATTATGAAGAAATACTTTAGCTGGTGATATATCTGCATCAGTTGGTAAAGTTGATTGATTAGCAAGACCCCAAAGTTAGGGTACAAATTTGTAATTACAAGCTATAGACCCGAGAGATTTCTTTATAATAAAAGGAAATCTATGAGTTTGACTGAATAAGTGTTGACTTTTCTTGAATTTAACTAGGCAATTAATTATATACCATTCAAGCTGGAGTTGTGTTTAAAAGTGCTTAATAGGTTTGGATAAAATTGCAGGGGGGAAAGTGACCATTATCTGGTCCTGATGGGAGCAGCCATTAGGCGCAGAGACCAAAACAGAGTAGGTGCCAGTGGTATTGACAGAAATCTGAGATAGGGTTTGGCCTGTGTTCCAGAGGTAAGTATAGGGTAGAGTGGGGTTTGTTGGAGCCGAAAGGATTAATGAGGAGGCATAGCATACAATCGTATCATTGCCAAGCTCCACAAATGGACCAACAAGTTGAGTTAACGTGAGTTTACGAGTTGAGTCACATCCTGTAAAATTGGTAAAGTTGTGGGTATAAACGCCGGCTGTTTTGTAATAGGTTCCTTCGAAGAGAATACTGTCACCAGGACAGATGGTTTGATTAAGTAAGATTAGATCTGATTTTTTATAATAGACTGGCTGGGGAGCAAGGGTTGTGCTTAAAGAGTACCACCAAGTATTGAGTGTGTTTTCGTTTCCAATAAAATTCGACCAGGTATGGCACCCCGTTACATTTGTACAGCCATTAAGCTGAAGCGCTGCTGGATCAAGATTAGTATCATCCCAGAAGACGGCGGGTTTTGTTCCTGTAGGTCGTATTAAGTTAACAATGAATCCAGAAGGGCTGTATTCGACATCATACATCGGTAAGTTAGTTAAGCCATTGATATAGGTCACCACAACGGAGACATTGGTGCCGTTAGCCACTTGTTGGCCTAATCCGTTAAGGCCATCCCAAATGATGGTATTAGTGCTTGAAGAGGTGACATCAGCGGTGAGGTTGACATCTTCAGGTTGATATCCAGGGAGAGGGTTAATATCGATAAGTAAGCTAACCTGACCACTTTTATTGACGTTGATATTGACATCGACCGTCCCATTACAATTACTAAGGGTGTTAACACTTGTTACAGCACCCAGTATTCCGGTTGGATAGAGGGTTGGATCAGGGTTATTGAGAAAGATTTTGTACTGGGGATAAGTATAGTTACCATTTCTCGATTTTCGTGCTTCAGTAAAGGGCTCTGTGTTATTACATCCGTTTGGATTACAGGTAACTCTAAAAAAATAGGGTCTAATTCCATTAAAGTTAATTTCTGTGACAATCTGGTCATCAGAATAGGGGTAAAGCTTCCCACGAAAAATATCAAGATTAGTATTTCCTTCAGTACTTAGAAACCAGTTCTTTGACCATACTCGCCCTGGAATAGGTGTATTTGTATTAGAGGCCACCGTACAATCAAAATACTGCAGTATGGCGTCAAGTGCGCCAAAACCTCCGGTTGCAGTATAGGCAAATTCAATATAATAGTCGCCTGAAGACGGAGGATTCCATAGGGTTGCATTATAACCGCCTGTTGTAATGGCGGCTGGACCTAAGATTGCTCTATTATAACTCGATATATAACCTGAACCTGATGATGGAACAACGGCAGAAGGTTTAACAATAGTACCTGATGGATACTTTTTTATGACATAGGTTGGGTTTGTTCCTTTTCTGAAATTAAAGCCAAGGTATACTTTTTCAGTAGAAGAAAATATTGTAAAATAAATTCGACTCTCCTCAGGAGCTGTTGAGACTGCAAAATGGCCATAATTACCTTGAGCAATGCCTTTGGATAAGACAATGACTGCACGGCCAACACTATCGGAGGCAAAAGGCATTAACTCTTTGGTCCCTTCAGCATAGATTGACAACGAAAGAGCTAATAATAGCACTAAAATCAGGATGTTTCTCATATATACGATATCTACCGTATATAGACAAACAATAGAGATAAAAAGTTGGTTTTATGGGATAATAGATTATTGATTAGTATACTCAATAGTGTTTTATTTGGACGGGAGGAACGCTACTTGCTGTGATGTGAATACTGTCGTTTCTAATACATCCATTGGGAGCTGTCATTCTAACGGAGTACGTATTGGTAGTATTGACCGTTATAGTTGGAGTTGTATCACCGGTTGACCAGAGATAAGAACTGCCAGCAGGGCCGGTTGCATCCAGGATGGTTGATATTCCATTGCATAAGACTTGATCGGGTCCTAATTCGAGTGTTGGGCCTGGTAATACTCTGACCGTAACTCCAGTTGTTGAATCGCATCCCATGCAATTGGTTAGAGTCTGAGCAAAGTAGCCATCTGTTTTACGCCAAACGCCAAACACCTGTACACTATCTCCTTGGCAAATGATGTGATTGATAGGCGTGAAGTTTGATCTACGGTATCGAAAGTCGATAGGGATTACTGATGCAGTTAAAGAATACCACCATGTATTTATGGTTCTTTCATTACCCGCGTAGCCCCATGAGTGACACGTTCCTTCGCATCCATTTAATTCAATAGAGGTGGCTGGGTATGGCGGATTATAAATCAGCGTGTCAACCCAATAAACCTTCGGACGAGGTCCTATAGGTCTTACTAACGTGACCTCAAAGCCACGCCAACCCACATCATCGCCGTATTCCACGTCATATAAAGGAAGATTCGTTCTGCCATTAACAAAGGTTCCCTGAATCTCTATATGCTTTCCATTAGCAACAGTATCTCCATTATCAGAGACGCCATCCCATACAATAGAATTGATTTTGTTCGGCTCGACGGTTGTCGTTAGAAATTTGTCGTCAGCCTGATATCCTGGAATCCCATTTATTTCAATAATAAAGTCTGCCAAGCCAGGCTTATTAGCATATACATTAAAAGTTATTCTACCATTACATGGGTTGTCCATCGTAATAGAATCAATTTGTCCCATTGTACCCGAAGGGAATAGCTCTTGATCAGGATTGTTTAGAAAAACTTTGTATTGAGGGTAGGTGTGGTTTCCTGCAACTGAACGTCTGTCGTTCACAAAGTTTCCGGTATTATCACATCCATTCATGTTACATGTGACACTGAAGGCATAGGGTGACATGCCATTAAAATAGATTTCTGTGACAACACTATCGGCTGTATAGGGGTAGAGTTTACTTTTGAAAGGTACCGTCGATGAGGTGGTGGTAAAATTCCATGACATGGACCATACTCGTCCTTTCTGCTCTATATTGGCTTGGTTGGCTACAGTAATGTCGAAATATTTGATTTCTGTCTCGGTATTATTCCCGTTTCCTATTTCGAAATCAAAGATATAGGTGCCAGCGGCAGGGGGATTAAAGGTTAGGGCAGAGTATCCACCTGGATAGACTGCACTTGGTCCTGTTACGGCTACTTCATAGTCGGCAATATAGCCTGGAGCCGTACTTGTTGGAAGCGACCCTTGTTGAACGATGGTGCCATCTAACTTTTTTATTTGATAGTTGTAGGTGGTGCCGGGGAAGTTGGGATTGGTGCCAAAGTAGACCTTTTCTGTTGTGCTTTTTATATCAAAACAGATCTTTTTCGAAAGTTCATCGCAGGCTATGGTTCCAAAACAACCACGGTCTCCACCGTTTCTAACGACCAGATAGTATTGGCTGCCTTCAGTTGGAGAGAATTGTTTGGTACCCTCTGCATACGAGTTGAGTACACAGAAAGTTAAGATAATTGCAAGAATGAGTTTGGTTAAATGATTCATGTTGGCTGACTAAAAGTGTTTGATCTGTTTAGGAGGGGGTAATGGATTTTGAATAACATTTATGGTGTCTCGTGAAATGCAACCTCCTGGATTGGTTGCTTGAACTGAGTAGGTCCCAGCTTGAACGGGAATAGATTGACTGGTCTGTCCTGTGCTCCAAAGGTAGTTAAGGAAACCTGCACCAGCATTAAGTGTGGTGGTGTTGTTTCCGCAAACGGATCGATCTGAGCCAAGGTTGATTGGGGTAACTGTATAATTGTTGATTTGTATGGTGTCATTAAGCTGACAAAGATTGTGGACTACATGTACCCAATAGGTGCCGGGTAATTTGGCCCAAATATCATGAGTGGTTTCACCAGTACTCCATAGGTAGGAGTCTTTACCGGCGCCTGCATCAAGGTAAATAGAATCTCCGGGACAAATAGTTACATCGGGGCCTAGATTGACAGAAGAGAAGTTGGAGTAAAACCCATAACGGGCATTACTCGAACTCCATCCATAAAGAAGACCCATATGAAATAGTCCTGAAGAGTTGCTAACCCGGTATCCAACATCCGTGTTTACACCTTGGATGTTGCTCATACGTGCATATTTCCATTCACCAGCAGTTCCTGGAACAGGAAGAAAATTTGAGGCAGAAATGGTGAAGTCAGGTGGGCTAACGCTAAAACTAGACTCGTCGCCTGTTTTAGTAATGATTACCAACCCAAATCTTTGACTACCTGTGCCTGTAACCGAACTTCTTGTAAAGACGATCTCGTTGGATCCGGTGCATTGAATAGGAGGGATGATAGCACCTGCTGGCTGTTCATTATAGCCGGATAGATGATAGACAATTACGGGTTTACTTGTGGTTAGATAGGCTGCCTCATCTGTGCCAAATGTATAATTATAATAATTACCGGCAGTCAGAGTGGCCACTAATGTCCCATTAATAATAATTGCTGTGTTTGATGAGTCAGCAAAGATGTATACCCTATCAGTTGATGTTCCTGCCGTCGTCTGATAATAACCTTTTACTAAACAATACTCCTTTCCAAAAATGGTATGAGAGATCAATTGATCTCCGGCAAGATCAGGCCCTGATTGGTCGGTCATCTCTACAGAATCGTCATTAATGGTCACTGCAATTGGTTTATTCGAGGTGATAATGGTTCCCCCCAAATGCTTGGCAGCCTCAGAGCTGGTGGCTCGACCCGAATAGGTTTGTCCGGCGTTTAAGGTTATCGTAAAAGGAGTGTTGGCGGCGTGCCCATCAATATCGTTTTTCGGAACGATGGTGACCTGCGTGTTATTCTCTTTCGCAACAATAACAAAAGAGTTACGGGCAGCCCCTCCTGCACTGAGAAACCTTGTGGAGTTGTTATAGTTGAATTGAGAAGGGACTACGAATCTTGTTCCTAAAGCATTCTTTCCTTTCAGAGTAAAGATGTCGGGATTACTTGTGCTAGATTGCTCATAGTAGGCGGTGATAGGTGCAGTGCTGGTAAGCTTAATACCGAAGTTTAAGATGGTATTACTTGGCTGAGATTCTGTGTTTGCTTTATCTAAATTAAACGTGTAGGTGCCATTAGCTGGTACCTCAACAACTATCGGTGCGACTGTTGGTCGGGCTGGATAGGATAAGGTGATGGTCGCTGGCTGACTGAAGGTGGCAACTCGAAGATATATAGGTTGATCTCGGTTATTTGCATTCCCCTGATCATTATCTGGGGCGGCAAACCAAAATTCTGTGTCATTTTGTGCTCTAGTCTGAAGTGCGCAGAAAAGTACACATAAAAAGAGCAAAATGAATCTAAGATCAGAATTAATTTTCATGACACAGAATATAGTAGGTGTTTTTCATAAATGGCTCGAATAAGTCACCAAAAACAAAGATAAAGACAAATATTTGGAGTGAAAAGTTGTAATAGTGAATATTCTGTGTGATATTGGTTGTGGTGAGTGGGTAGATTAAGTGTTTATTTGAATTTTAAGTATTTTTGCAGTCTCATGGTTGTAAAATCAACCGACTCGGTTTAACCTTTTAAAAGAGAATCAATGAAATCGCCAGATAGGTAGACTCTTCAAACGGAGAATATATTGAATAATCTGGCGTATTACATGTGACCTTTGAAAAACAAATTAATAACACATGAAACTATTAGAAGGAAAAGTTGCTTTAATTACCGGAGCTTCAAGAGGTATTGGCAGAGCTATCGCTTTAAAGTTTGCTGAACAGGGAGCCAATGTTGCCTTCAGTGATCTTAAACTTGATGATAATGTAACTTCCTTAGAGGCTGAGATTGCCGCTCTTGGTGTTCGCGGCAAAGGATTTGCCTCTGATGCTTCTGATTTTGCCGGTTCTGAGGCTTTGATTGATGAGGTTGTTAAAGAATTCGGCACCCTTGATATTTTGGTAAACAATGCCGGAATCACTCGTGACCAACTCTTAATGAGAATGACAGAAATGGATTGGGATCTTGTAATAAAGGTGAATTTAAAGTCTGTTTTCAATTTAACAAAGGCAGCTCAGCGAATTATGCTAAAGGCTAGAAAAGGCAGCATAATCAATATGAGTTCAGTTGTAGGGGTTAGTGGTAATGCGGGTCAAAGCAACTATTCTGCCTCAAAAGCTGGGATGATTGGTTTCACTAAATCCATCGCTCAGGAGTTAGGTTCACGTAATATTCGGTGCAATGCTATTGCCCCTGGCTTTATTGAAACTGAAATGACTGCCAAACTTCCTGATGATGTTAGAAAAGAGTGGATCAATGGTATTCCCCTGAAACGTGGTGGGCAGCCTGAGGATGTGGCTAATACCTGTGTCTATCTGGCTAGCGATCTCAGTAGTTATGTGACCGGACAAGTAATACATGTTTGTGGTGGAATGTTAATGTAAAAAACATTAGCTCTCCCTTTCCTCTTCGTTCTCTCTTCGCTCTTTCTCCATTTCGTTGTTAAATTCTGAGGGGGAAGAACGTGAGATGCGAATCTTCTTTATCCATATCGTTTAAGGTTTCGACTCAGTTTCTGACCAAACTGTAGTCGAGACCTTTTCTTTTTTTTCCGTTCTAATTGGAATAATGTATACAGAAGAAGCGAAGGGCAAAGGGAGAGATAGCTGAAAAGGTGATTTCTCATTGGGTTATCTGTGGGGTAGTGTTATTTGGTTTGTGATATTCGTTGATGTATAATGATTTGTAGAGTTGTGCGTTGTTTGCAGATCTTATCTGTCATGTGACATGAAAAGAAATGAAAAGCTTTTGGATGGAATTATGACAAACTTTTCATTTTATCGGACAAGTTGTCATGGGGCTTTTCATCTTAACGGTTTTTTGAAAAGGATGAAACAATAGAGGGGTATGAGTTCATGATTTGGAGTTAAGGGGTTATCAGCCGCAAAAAAAGATTTGAGAGGCTGTAGTAATAAACAAATTATCAAACCCTAAAAAACAAGAAATCATGGGTAAAATTGATTCAGGAATCCTCAGTGGATTCAGAGGAAAAGTCGGTACAGTAGTCGGCTATTTCAGAGGTGAACAGTGTATTATCAGGGTACACAAGAAGACGATTAATGCTTCAAAGAGTTTAGCTTCGTTAACTAATCAAAGCAAGTTCTCTTTGGCTCTTAGATTGGTCAAATTATTGACCGAGCCCTTTAGACGGGGTTATTCTGGTACAGCAGTTCCCTCTCTGTGGTTTTCAAAAGCCTTGGGTGCAATTGTTAAGAATGCCACCGAGGGGAGCTATCCTGCTGTTTCCATTAACTATGCTAAGTTGCCATTTAGTGATGGTCCTGGTACTACGTTGGTTGCCTTTACAGGCAGTGTAGCTGCTAACACCCGTCAACTTACCCTTAATTGGGACTCTGAAGATGACTATAGCGATAATGCTCAGAATGATAAAGTAGTGCTTATTGCCTTAAATAGTGTTGCATCGAAGGCATGGTATACTGAACTTCCAGGTAAGCGCTTAGATCAAACGGCCGAAGTGATGATTCCTGAATCATTGGGAACCGGTACTATTTACCTCTATGCTTATACGGTCTCTTCTGTATTAGATAGTAATATTGGACGAGCAAGGATCTCACCGTCGGTCTTTGGAGGAACGGTTAACTTAGCTTAAGTGCAAGAGCCAGAAAAGGGTTCTAAAACTTTAAAGTGAAAAAAAAGGTAGTCTCAACTTAATGGGACTACCTTTTGAATATTAGTTTAGTAGTAATTACATGTTGTTCTTTTCGAACTCAGCCATACAATCAACTAAAGCCTGAACACTTTCAATTGGAAGAGCATTGTATGTGGAAGCGCGGAAACCACCAACTGAACGGTGACCCTTAATTCCAATCATACCCTGTTTCTTGGCGAATTCCATAAAAGCTTCTTCTTTGTCTTTGTACTCATCCTTCATTACAAAGCAGATGTTCATCAAAGAACGACTGTCTTTATCAGCGGTGCCAACAAACATCTTACTGTTGTCGATGGCATTGTAAAGAACGCCTGCTTTCTTTTTGTTCATTTCGTACATCTTTTCAACACCGCCTAACTCTTTAAGCCACTTCAATGTTTCCTTGAGGGTGAAGATAGGCAATACAGGAGGAGTATTAAACATAGATCCCTCTTTGATGTGAGTGCGATAATCCATCATAGTGGGGATAGTACGCTCAACTTTACCAAGAATATCTTCACGAACGATTACAAAGGTTACGCCGGCAGGACCTAAGTTTTTCTGAGCACCACCATAGATCATAGCATATTTTGATACATCAACAGGACGGCTGAGGATATCAGAAGACATGTCAGCTACCAATGGAATCTGACAGTTGTAGTCTTCGTGAATCTCGGTACCGTAAATGGTATTGTTAGTGGTAATATGGAAATATTCTGCATCCGTTGGAACGGTGAAACCCTTAGGAATGTAACAGTAGTTTCTGTCAGCGGATGAAGCAACCGTGGCCACCTCACCAAATAGTTTTGCCTCTTTTAAAGCTTTCTTTGCCCAAACACCTGTTTCAAGGTAGGCAGCTTTCTTGTTTAGAAGGTTGAAAGGAACCATACAGAATTGGGTGCTGGCTCCACCTCCAAGAAATAGAACCTGATAACCTTCAGGGATACCTAATACTTCTTTAAAAAGAGCAACTGCTTCATCAATGACAGCTTGAAACTCTTTACTACGGTGCGAGATTTCAAGAATTGAAAGCCCAATTCCGTTGAAATCTAATATAGCTTTTGCCGTGTTTTCAATGGCCACCTGAGGTAGGATAGAGGGGCCGGCATTAAAATTATGCTTCTTCATATCACTTTGATTTAACTGGTGTTGTTTATTTTTATAAAAAAATCAGTGGTTTGTTGGACAAATACAAGATTTCAAGATATTCTCTGGTATCTCAAAACCTCAAATACAGAGTCTTTAGTTTCGTTGTATTATCAAAGCAAATTTAACGTTAACCTATCGAATATCAAACTTTTTAACGTATTTATTTTCAACATAGAAACCTACATAGTATCTTAGCAGAAAGATCATTCTTATGAAGTTTATTTCTTTTCTATTTCTCTTCTTTGCTATAGTCTTTCTTGGTTGTACAGATCCGGATAGCCCTGAAAAACAAGCGGCTGGTTTCCTTGAGAGTATTAATCAACGGGATTTCTCTCGTGCAAAGGAGTATTGTACAGAGAGGTCAGAGCCATTTATTGATATGCTTCAGGCTATGTCAGTGTCTCCTGATAGCGCTACCTCTGGCCTGTTCCCAAAGGTCGTAATAAGATCGACAAGAATAGATGGCGATACTGCCTGGGTGACCTACATGACCGAAGATCGTGATTTGAGCGATCTGATCTTGATCAGGAAGAATGATGAATGGAAAGTTGACCTCGCAAAAGAATAATTGGGAAACGGATGATTACTGTTTTTTGCTCAACCTGTAATGGGCTAAGATTATTTCCCGTGTCTTTTGTGTTTTTGACCTTTTTGTTGATTAGTTGCAATGATAAATCTGATCTGGCTAAATCTTCTGATAAACAACCGGAAATAACCTCAACTATTGACACTAACCTTCTTCGTGAAGGTGATGTTGTAATACGAAAGGGTAGAGGCTTTATTAGCTATGTGGTAATTCGTACTCTTAATGAGAATCTTCACGTGTCGCACGCGGGTATAGTAGTGAAATTTAGCCATCGCTTTTTTGTTCTTCATACCCTCCCTGAACAAAATATTCGTGGAGAGTTTGTCCGGCTCTCTTCTCTCTCTGATTTCTGGAACTACCGAGATGCTTCAGAAATCTATGTTACTCGTCCATTGCTGTTTGTGATGTCTGATTCGATCAAAATCAGACGTATGGCCCAACAAATTCTTGACCTTAAACTCCCTTTTGACCCATTCTCAGATGTTCATACAGAAAAAAAACTTTCATGCTCTGAATTGATTTTTAGGGTTTTTGTTGATTTGGGATCTGTCCCTAAGAGTGTAGACGATAGCATCCAAATGAGTAGAGCCCCTCTTGGATTCAAACTCTTTTTCGATAAAAGATATTTTGAAACGATATTCCCTCTAGCCAGATCAACAACATCCAATTAGTAGGCCATCATCTCTTTTAGGGTGTTTGCCTTTAAGTATTCTCTAATTTCGATAGTTGCCTTATTGACTACACCCCCCATCAAGCATTTTCCAAAAGGACAAACTTGTCGATCAAGCGGACAAGATGCTGGTTCGATAGGTCCCTCTATAGATTCATAGATATCCAGTAGTGTTATCTCCTCCGGCACTTTAGCCAGTAAAAATCCTCCGGTAGGACCTCTGCTTGATTTTACAAACCCATCTTTTACCAACCGTTGCATCACCTTTGCCAAATGATTCCTTGATGCGCCAATTCGTTCTGCAAGATCACTGACATTCATATGAACCTCTGATCGAGCAATTAATACCATCGCATGGATCCCAATTGATGATGCTTCCGACAACTGAACCACCTTATTCATTTAATAGAGTATTTCAATGCGCAAATATCCATAAAAACATCTAACAAAACTATCTTTTAATAGCATTTGAGGGAAAAAAATGATTATTGTGCACCGACTATTTCAAATACTTCCGCTTTTTGATGTTCCTCTAACAGAAGTTGTTTTAATTTTTCACTCGAATAGGCTTCGCTTTTTAGTTTGATTCTACCTTCCTGGGTTAATCTATAGTCATCAGATCGAATGTTCTTAAACCATCTATTTAGTTTGTTTAATTCCTTTCCTTCATTTTTTGATTCAGAGAGTATGATATTGCCATTCACAACGGTTTCCTGAGTACTTTTAACAAGTACTTTTCCTAATTGCAAGCTTTTTTGTTCCTCACTATTAAGATGGGTAATGATTAAGTTGTTGACAATAACGTTATTTTTATGGTTTCGACTTCTAAAGTCAATGGCGTTTCCGGAGGGATCAACAATGGTATTGTTAAAAATAAAGATGGAATAACCTTCATGTTTTGTTCTATCATCAGCAAAGATTGAGGATGGGTTTACTTTTATCTCACTGCAATAGGCTCCTTGTCCTGCTCTTATAATTGTATTATCAAACAGGTAGATGTCGCCCTCTCCGAAAATCTGGAATGCACTTCCCATTCCATCTGTGAGTCGGTTTTTGTAAAAGGCACCACAAGACCCCCCTCCAATAACAATTCCAGTCATTCCGTAATATCTCCCGTCTTTGTCACAACGCTGGCCATATAATGAAATATCGTTTTTATAAACTTCAACCGCCTCTGTAGCGCATCCTATTTGTATTCCATCAAATCCGGTATTACTAACTACGTTGTTGTAAATCTTTAAGTCTTTTATTCGATGAGCTGTAACTGTTAATGAATCGGTTCCACATCTCTTTTTATAGGGAGCGGGCTTAGAGAACCCAATATACATCCCTTCACCTCGAGTATGATGAATATAGTTATCATGGATACGTATGCCTTTCATTTCAAAGTTTCTCATCCAAGTCAGAGAATCACAAGAGGGATCCGTTTTTACCATTAGACCGGCAAATCCTGTATTACATATTTCAATGTGATCGATTTCAAAATGGTTGGAGAACTCCTCGATTCCCATCCCTGTAGCCCCAAGGTAGGCTGTATCAATTTTAATTCCATATTTAATTTGGGGATGACCAGTACCTGTAATATGAATATAATTACAGTTTCTGAATACTAAGCCACCACCTTTGTCTTCGTTGTGAATGATAACCTTTCCCAGGCCGTTGATTACGACTATTGGGTTCTTAGGGGAGCCTGAGAGGTTTACTATTCTTAAGAAGTTTTTTCTTAGGCCTGGTTCTATGATGATCGTGTCGCCTGGTTTAATGGTGTCACCTTTGGGGCTGAGGTTGACGGTAGTGAGTTTGTTAACCGAGATTTGTTTGAATTCTACTCTTTTTTCTGATAATGCTATGATAAATTTCTTTTTTTTCGATTGAGTAGACGAGGGATCCGGAAAAGAGAAGGCTTGAGATAACTCTTCTTTGGGCGCGTTGTTAAGGAGTATAAAATAGAGGTCTATTTTTTTATCAGATGTGCTGAAAGAAAGGAAAGAGGAGGTTATTACAGAAAACAGAAAGGAATAATTTAAAAAGAAGAGGTTCATGGGCAATAATATTGATTTTTAGCTATGAGTGTAAAATTCTATGTCAGAATTCGTCATCTCTGTTCAAGAGAAAAGCCTTGTGATAATGATTATACGATTTCGATGTACTATAAAGGATGTAAAGGGTAAAAGTACAACTAAAAGTAGCTGATGAGGAGGATTTCATTAGGATAGGCTGGTTTGATTGGGTTGAACAACCACCATTTTTGATTGTTAGCATCTTTGAGTTGATAAGAAATTGCAGTAATATCTTAATCAAGGGTATCATGGTTTACATGGGTTAACTTCAACTAATAAAAGGATAAGAGTATAATACAAAACAAGAAAAATAGTTATGGAACAGGGAAATTATTACCGTTATGTAAGATTACCAATCTCATTTATGGAGGCGGAAGGGAGGTTGCGCAATGCGTTACAGGAAGAGAGTTTTGGGGTAATTACTCAGATTGACTTCCAGGAGAAAATTCAGAATAAGTTAGGGGTTGAGATCTCTCCTTACCTTGTCTTGGGTGCATGTCTTCCGGCCTCAGCGCACAAGGCGATACGGGCCGAGGCAAATATTGGGTTATTACTACCTTGCAATACGCTCGTAAGATACATCAGTGAAAATGAGACTGAGGTTGCGGTGATAGATCCTATGATTACGATGCAGTCGATCAGAAATGCTGATCTTAGATGTGTTGCCGATGAGGTTCGTGCTAAACTTATCAAAGTTATGATGAGAGTGGAAGGAACTTTTGAGGAGTAAAGAGGTGGGATGACAATAGGTAAAATTGCATTACTGATTTCTGGTTTTTGATGAGATGTAGGTATAGAAAGCTGGAATTACGTAGAGGGTAAGTATTAAAGCGAAGATTAGCCCTCCGATGATTGTAATACCCATTGGTACCCGGCTAGTTGATGCTGCTCCAAGGGCAAGAGCAATAGGCAGGGCACCTAAAATAGTCGCTAAGTTTGTCATCAGAATAGGACGAAGTCTTTGTGTTGCGGCATCTATTACAGCCTCGTGCAGTGACAATCCACTCTGTTTTCTTTGATTAGCGAATTCAACGATCAGGATCCCATTTTTAGTCACGATGCCGATTAAAACGATGGCTCCAATCTGACTAAAGATATTAAGGGTTTGTCCGAAAATCCAAAGCGATAATGCGGCACCTGCCATAGCTAGCCAAACGGTAAGCATAATTATCAAGGGGTCTTTAAAAGATTCGAACTGGGCTGCTAGGACTAAGTAAATAAGGAGAAGCGAGAAGAGGAAGGCGTATAAAAGGCTTCCGCTGCTTTCAGCAAATTCTCTTGAAGTACCGCTTAAAGCAGTAGAGAAATTTTCGGGTAGTACCTCTTTTGCTATAGAATTCATCTCATCGATACCTTGACCTATCGTATAATCTTTAGCAGGTTGGGCTGAGATGGTAGCTGAAACATAGCGATTAAATCGATAAAGTTGAGGGGGACTGCTAAACTCTGTTGTTTTGATTAAGTTGGAGAGTTGAATCAGTTCACCTTTTGTGTTTTTGATATAGATACTTGATAGATCAGAAGGGTCGTCTCTATTGATTCGAGAAGCTTGACCGATAACTTGATATTGCCTGCCGTTGAAGATGAAATAGCCATAGCGTTGGCCGGAAAAGAAGAGTTGAAGGTTTTCGGCGATATCTTTTACAGAGACCCCAAGGGCGTTTGCTCTGTTTCGATCAATTTCTAGCCTTATCTCCGGTTTGTTGAACTTTAAATCAACATCCACCACCTGAAAGACCTTGCTATTGGATGCTTTCTCAAGGAAAATGGGGACAATTTTCTTGAGGCTTTCTAAATCAGGTGCTTGTAAGACATACTGGACTGGTAAACCACTTCTTCTTCCGCCGCCAATTGTTTGTTCTTGGGTAGCATAAGCTTTTCCAAAGTTCTCTTTTTTTAGAATCCCATTCAGCCAATCGGCTAATTGTTGTTGGCTTCGTTGGCGTTGATCGGCGGGCAAAAAGCCTAATCTTAAGAAGCCCGAATTAACAGATCCTGATGAGCCGGGAGCCGTAACTGCAATCAGGTATTCCTTTTCTGGAATGGTATCGACAATAGAAACGAGCCGGGTCATATAACCCTCCATCGCCTCAAAAGCGGTGCCTTCAGGGGCTGTTGCCACTATCCTTATGCGTCCCTTATCCTCCATTGGCGCCAGCTCAGATTTAAGAAGAGCCCCTGGACCAAGAATGAGTAATAATGAGAAAATCATAATGGGAAACACAAGCCATCGATGGAGGATGAACCATCGTAAAGACAAATTATACTGATCTGTTAGTTTGTTAAAGAAGAGTTCACTTTTGTTGAAAAAGGTAGAGTGTTTAGTAGAGTGTTTTAATAGACGAGCACTCATCATTGGGGTCAACGTTAAAGATACAAATGCAGAGATAATAACAGACCCGGCAACAACTACCGCAAATTCCCTGAATAAACGTCCTGTCAATCCTTGGATAAATATGATGGGAAGGAATACTATAGCTAGCGTGATGGTCGTGCTTATAATGGCAAAAATAATCTCTTCTGATCCTTTGAATCCGGCCTCGATGGGCGACATTCCCTGCTCTATCTTTTTATAGATATTCTCTAAAACAACAATGGCATCGTCAACAACCAAGCCTGTTGCCAGAACAATTCCCAAGAGTGTAAGGATGTTTATTGTAAACCCTGATAGGTACATGATGAAAAAGGAACCAATAAGAGAAATAGGTATTGCAATCACCGGAATGAGCGTGGTTCTCCATTGTCTAAGAAAGAGGAAGATAATTAATACTACTAATGAGAATGCAATAAGAATGGTTTCCTGTACTTCGTTGATGGCCTTCCTTATGTTTAGCGTGGTATCCAGAGAGATCTCAAAACGGATGTCACCAGGGGCCTCTTCCTTAAGACGATCCAGACGTTTGTAGAATTCATCTGCAATGGCAACATGGTTTACACCGGGTTGAGGCATAATAGCCAAAGCTACTTGGGGGATTCCTTCATTTCCGCGAAGTAAAGACCGTTCATTTTCAGGTGCTAGCTGTGCTATTCCAACATCTTTTACTCTAATAACCGTATTGTTTGATTCTTTGATGATAAGATTGTTGAAGTCATCTTCGGTAGTGAGCCGTCCTAATGTTCTTATGATAAGCTCAGTTTGGTATCCTTCAATACGGCCAGAAGGAAGCTCAATATTCTCTTTGAGCAATGCGTTTTTCAGATCTAAAGGAGATAGACCGTAAGCGGCAAGTTTTGCCGGGTCCAGGTTGATTTTCATGGCGTATTTTTTCTCGCCATAGATTGCAATTTCGCTAACACCTGCAATGGTTTGAAGTCTCTCTTTAATGACATATCGAGCTATATCGGAAAGGTCTAAAAGATTACGTGTATTGCTCTGTACCGATAACATGATGATCGGATCGGAATCGGCGTCGGCTTTAGATACAACCGGAGGATCGGCATCTAATGGTAAATTTCTTAAGGCCCTTGAGACACGATCTCTAACATCGTTAGCTGCAGCTTCCATGTCTACACCTAAATTGAACTCCACGCTAATACTACTTCTTCCATCAGCACTGGTAGAAGTGAGAGTTCTTATCCCAGCTATGCCATTAATTGATTCTTCAAGGGGCTCAGTAATTTGCGCTTCTATAACATCTGCATTCGCCCCAACATAGGTAGTACTAACATTTACTATCGGTGGATCTACACTGGGGTATTCTCGTAATCCCAATAATGAGAATCCAACAACCCCAAAGATTACAATAGTCAAACTTATTACAGTTGCTAGAACTGGTCTTTTGATACTAATGGTAGCAATATTCATCAGAGAGGGTGTTTCAGCGATTTAGTGTTTAAGATTAACCGTTACCTCAAGGCTATCTTTGAGCTGAAGAAGCCCTGTAAGTGCGATCGTATCATTGGGTTTAATCCCTTCAGTAATTTCGACCTCCCTTTCTGTTCTTATCCCTGTCTTTACAGGAGTAGCTATGGATCTTCCCTTTTTTATCAGATAGACTATCTGTCCATTTAAAACCGGAACAAGTGCCGAAGCAGGGATAAGGATGTTCTTCCTTCCCGGATCAAGATCTATCTTTATTTTAGCAAATCCCCCCGGAAGTAAATGATGATCGGGGTTGGGACAAATGGCTCGCACTTTAATGGTTCTTGTTGCTTCATCAATTCGAGAATCAGATGCATAAACATTTGCTTTCCATTCCTTTTGTGACCCTTCTGTGGTGAAGACAATAGATGCTTTATCGGAAACACTATTACGATATTGTTCAGGAATGTTAAACTCTAATTTGATAGGATCAATTTGTTGTAGTGTAGTTATTAGAGTATTAGGTGTAATATATGCTCCTTGACTGATCTCTCGGAGTCCAATCTGACCCGTGAAAGGAGCACGAATCTCTGTTTTTGAGATTTGTACTTTTAAAAGCGTAGATTGTGCTTCTAGTGACTCAAGCTTTGTTCTGCTCTGTTCAAATTCTTCTAAACTGATTCCTTTAACATTTAAAAGACCTTTACGTCGTTCGTATTCATTCTTAACCTGAACAAGATCAATATTGACTCTCTTTAAGTTTGCTTGAAGCTCAGAATCATCCACTTTGACTAATAGATTTCCTTTTTTAACTGTGGTTCCCTCAGAAAAATAAATAGCAATAACTCTTCCTTGAGTCTCCGATCTTAGTTCTGTTGCTTCATTAGCGAGAAATGTTCCTGAAATCACACTGCTAAAGTCAATGAGTGTGTCATTCACCGTCAAGGCTTCAATTGTAATATTCTTGGATCCATTATGAATGTTTTTCTTGTTCAGTCGATTACAACCAGATATAGAGAATAATGTAAGTGTGATCGCAGCTATATAGATGAGTTTGTTTTTCAAGGTAAGAATTTTAACTGTAAAAATAGGAAAAAGCGCTGTTAGCAGTGTTATTTTTCAGTTTGTTACTGTATTAATTGCCCACGTTAGTGGTTTCAGTTTTTTATGAGTCAAAAATTATTATAGATAAAAAGTATTGAAATATAATAAAAATACTTTACTTTTGAAGCCGATGACCAGCAATGGTCAAAGAATTATACACAGCAGGATTATTATTTTTACTCGATTACTGTTATGACTAAAAACTTAGCATCATCCACGGATGCTCAAGGGTTGCGAACGCTTTTGTTAATAAACCCGGTTGATAAAAGGAGAACAGGTTTTTCACAAGATCAAATCAGTAAATTTCCGCCTCTGGCATTAGGTGTGGTAGCAGCTTTGACCCCAAAGAATTGGCGAATTAAAATTATTGATGAGAATTTTAAGGAGGCGAAGTATAAGGAGGCTGATTTGGTTGGTATAACCTCTTATACAGAGAATGCGGCACGAGCTTATGAAGTCGCCTCGTTGTTTCGTGAAAAGGGGGTTCCTGTCGTAATGGGAGGGATTCATGCATCAATGTGCCCTGATGAAGCCCTAAAGTTTTGTAATAGTGTGGTTATTGGTGAGGCGGAGTCTTTGTGGCCACAAGCTATTAAGGACTTTGAATCGGGTTTTTTAAAAGATAAATACCAGTCGAAAGAGTATATAGATGCTAGTCAGATACCTCATGCACGCCATGATCTGTTCCATCCACTATATTGGTATCGTATTATTCAGACATCCAGAGGCTGTCCTCACGATTGTGAGTTTTGTACTGTTACCGCTTTTAATGGGAGAAGATATAGGAAAAGGCCTGTTGAAGAGGTCTTAGACGAAATAGAGAGTTGCAAATCTAATTTCAAAAGTTTCATTTTTGCGGATGATAATTTGATAGGTAATACCTCATCTGATAGGGCACGCGCACTTGAGTTATTCAAGGGCATTGTTGAGAGAAAGCTCAACATACAGTGGTTTAGTCAGGTCACGGTGGATATTGCCGACTATCCAGAATTGCTTTATTGGGCAAGGAAAAGCGGTTGTAGAATACTCCTAGTAGGTGTTGAGGCTGAAACAAATGATGGCCTTGAAAAACTAAATAAAAAAGTCAATCAGCGAAAGGGCGGAAAACTTTACTATAAAAAAGCCTTTCGGATTATAAATAGACATCGAATAGCTGTTCTTGGAACTTTTATCCTCGGTCTTGAGACCGATTCAAAACAAGATATTCTTAATCGTGCTCACTTTATTGTCGACTCTTGGGTCGATGCAGCTCAGACTTCTATTTTAACACCTTTCCCTGGAACTCGTCTTTATACTAGATTAAGTAATACAGAAAAGATCAACTGTAGTAATTTCCCTAATGACTGGCACTATTTCCGATTTATGGATTTAACCTATAATCATCCGGAGTTACCACACGAGGAACTTGCTTCTACCGTAGAGCAGGCTTGGCGTATTATATACCGAAAAAGGATAATCTTTACCAAGGCTATTAAAACGTTATTAGTTACCCGGTCTCTCTCCGCAATGCTATGGGCGTATAATTCTAATCTAAGGTATCGGAGAGATGTTCTTCAGCAACCTGTTCGACGACTGAAAGAATAAAAAGTATTAGATGGCGCCATTATATTTTCGGATAAACCATTCTGCGGTCATTAGAAGCACAATTAGAATGAAGATCCAAGTGAATCGTATAGGTTCTTCCGTCTCTCTCTCGGTAATGATTTCCCGGGTGGTATTGTCTTTATCCTTTAGATCATTAAACAGTTTTTCCCATTGAGAATGAGTATAGTAATTCCCTTGCTGCTGATGCGCTAAAGATTTTAATAATAAATGGTTAGCCTGCGTTTGCATTAGCTCGGCATTAAAATCCTTAACGATTAGTATGCCATTGGAGGTTATATCTTCACCTCCCTCTTTGGTTGAGGCTTTCCAATTCCATTTTCCTGCGCTAAGTCTGCCCGCATCTAATACATAAGAGGAGACCTCTTTCCCAAATATATAACTTAAAGGCTTTGTAATCGAGTCAGAGTTAAGCTCAATCTTCACTTCAGGTTCATTGGTCAATTCCCCACTCTTATTCTTAAGAAATGCTTTAAGAACTAGTGGAGTATATCGGTTGATATCTTCAGGTGGAACCACTTTTAACCTGCTTTGTGGCTCTTTCATGTTGATAAACTGAATGGTTTTAATTAACC
This sequence comes from uncultured Bacteroidales bacterium, assembly GCA_964444785.1. Classification (GTDB taxonomy): domain Bacteria; phylum Bacteroidota; class Bacteroidia; order Bacteroidales; family TTA-H9; genus JAJTBW01. The sequence continues at coordinate 65,702 of CAYUII010000009.1, forward strand.
AGCTATCTACTTGTTCATGATTATCTACTGAACTATAACCATAGATTCGCTGCTGCCAGAAGCCTTCTCCAAATAAAATTCCTAAGCGAATACCCTCACTCTGCCCAAGAACTAATAAAGGCCGTTCTGTTTCAATGTTGTTGATCTTTTGCAAAAGAAAAGGCTTTAGTTCTGCTGTTATCTTGAAATTCCCAGCGGGTGTGGTTAGTGGAGGTAGTGAAGAAAATAGATTCTTCCAAGATTGCTCTTCATGAAAAAGATCAAAATTAGGTGCCAGGTATGGGTACGCTTCAATAAAGTTGTTTGAAGTTGAAAGGGTAGCTCCAAGATCAAGATCGTTAAACTTCTTAATATCGCTGGTTTGTCCGATGATAAATAGGATAGGGATTTTTTTCTGTAGAGCTAGTGACACCAGTTGATCCCCCTGTCCGTTATTACCTGGTAATTGATGAGCTATTAAAACGGCTACATCGTTTAGGTCATCATTGCTGAAAGGAGGAAGTTTCATCTCAGCAATAAACTGATCGTGGGTTGCAATAGCTTGTCTAATGGCTCCAAGATCAGGGTGTGGTACTGAACCTGCAATCAATACTCTGGGCTTATTATCAGTTACCTCAATATAGACTTCGCGACAATTATTTGTGGAGTTACGTTCATTAGAAAAGGGGGATACACATACCTTGATGCGAACGATCCCTTTTTTATCAGGGGTGAAGTTAGCTGTAAACTGAAATAGGGAAGAAGACTTGGTGATATCAATGGATTGATCGAAAATCTTTTTAGAATCTGCCTCAACCCAAATGTTTCCTTTTTTGCCTTTTAATCCAGTGAAACTAACAGAAAACTCTATCGGGGTGGTAATATCTACCTGGGCATATTTATTGGAATTTATGGATTCAATTTTGGCATCAGCAAAGAGAGTTGTGTCACCATATGCCAGGGTGTATATTTTTAAATTACTTCCTGATAGTTCAAATCTAGGGTCTCCTCCCTGATTATAAATTCCATCAGAAATAAGGAGTAGGTTTGTGTTAGAAGAACTTGATCCGATTATGCGGGCATAATCCAGAACCGCTGAAATATTGGTTTGTTTGCCGGTAAACTCATTAGATAAACCTTGGTTTACTTGGTCTGAGAAGTTAATGATGCGGATATCATAATCATCAGAAAGGTTCTTTTGAAGTTCAGTTATCTGTTCAGGTATCTCTGTTTTCACCGAGTTACTGTCGGGTTGCGAGATCATACTCTGACTTTGGTCGACAGCCACGATTAAAGATGGTTTTACTTGAGTGTGTCTCATAAAACTGATGGCAGGGGATGTGATAAGCCAGACGATGAGTGCAATCAAACTAAAGCGAAGGATAGCCCCATACATCCTTATTTTAGGATCTAAAGAACCTCTTTTGTCATTAAAATAGAGCAGTGCGGCATATATACCACCAATGATAATCGAAATAAATATAGAAACAGCCTGCATTAAGTATAACGGATTAAAATCTGAACGAACTAAACTTTAGAATTTGATGGCGAAGTTACACTTAATATCCTTGTGGTATAAAAAAAGAGGTTGAACAACGAATGATGAACAACCTCTTTTTTTAAAACTCTAATTGAGTATTACCTCATCAAGGAATAGCCATGCTTTTTCTCCTTTAAAGGGGTGGTCATCGGGAAGAACTCCAGCTGACTCAATTACTATTCTAATAAATTGAGATTTTATTAGAGGGAAGTCTAATTTGAAGGGGACTAGCTCAGTGGTTGTATTGTTAACCGGATTAAACTGGTTAGATGATTTGACCAAGGAGTATTTTTCACCGTCATTAGAGCTGTAAAGGTTAATCCTTTTAGGCAAGAGTATCCATGCTTTGGGATCGTTAATAAAATGAATTTCCAGTGTTTTAAGCTCTTTTTTCTGTTTAAGATCTAAGTTTATGCCCACGTCATAGCCCTCAAAACCGAGCCATTGTCCATCATTAAAATTGATAGATCCAAATATTCCATCGGTTAGAGAGAGGGCTCCTCTTGCTGAATACTTGTAGTGGGCAGATGAGTCTAACGTTGTGAGTGCACCTGTTGCTTTGTGAAATGTAATTTGGCGTTTAGAGGGTTTTTCAACCAGTCTGTCGTTTTCGAAGATAGCAGCAGAGATCATAGCGTTATTTTCCAGTTTAAAGGGCTGCTCATAGGCTTGAGAAGAACTTGTAGGGACAGAGCCATCAAGGGTATATCTAATGATGGGATTGTATCTGTCTGACTGCATGGATACATAGTAGAGCCCGGAAGTGCTATCCTGGGTTAATAGGATATCTACTTTAGCAGAGATGTTTCCTATATTGACACCCATAGCTCCTAATAAGAGTTTATGTTGTTCAACCCGCTTTATAAAGCTCTGGTAGTCTTTACGTGAAGGCTTAGTCCAACCAACTTCAGCGATGGCTAGTAAACGGGGGAAAGCCATATATTCTACTTGTTTTTCATTGGGGAGAAACTCGCTCCAAAGATTACCTTGAGTTCCCAGAATGTGTTTTTCTTCTTCTTTTGAAAGGCCTGGAGGAGTTGGATTAAAGTTATAGACGTTTTTTAGGGAATTAAAGCCTCCGATTGCTTCGGGTTCGAAATCTGAGTCAGCTTGATAATAATCGAAGTAGCAGTGCGAAGTAGGTGTCATGATGACATCATGGCCTGCTTTAATAGAGGCTACACCGGCATCCATGTTTCTCCATACCATGACAGTGGCATCAGGCGCAAGACCGCCTTCTAAAATCTCATCCCATCCAATCATTCTCTTTCCTTTGGAATGGACGATTTTTTCTACCCGATGAATGAACCAGCTTTGAAGTTCACTTTCATCATTTAGTTTCTCTTTTTTTATCCTCTGTTGACATTGGTTGCACTCTTTCCATCTTGTTTTATCTGCTTCATCTCCTCCTATGTGAATGTATGGGGCAGGGAATAGGGCCGCAACTTCGGTTAAAACTGAGTCAATAAATGAGAATACCTCTTCATTTCCAGCGCACAAGATATCGATGTTTGGCCAATAGGTGGCTGGTTGGACTGGTAGCGTATCTCCTTTGCAAGAGAGGTTAGGGTAGGCATTGAAGACCTCAGAACTGTGGCCGGGCATTTCGATTTCTGGAATAATAGTTATGCACCTAGAGGTAGCATAACGCACAACCTCTCTTACTTCTTCCTGAGTGTAGAATCCACCAACAGTAGCTTTTTCACCTTTTTTTGGAGGAGTAGGGTTATTCCATTTTTCATGATTTCGATCAACATGCCATGCAGCTTTTTTCGTTAGATCAGGGTATGATTTAATTTCAATTCGCCAACCATTGTCGTCGGTAAGATGCCAATGAAAGGTGTTCATCTTATAGAAGGCCAGCACGTCAATGAACTTTTTGATAAAACTGACAGGGAAAAAGTGTCTTGACACGTCTAGGTGCATGCCTCTCCACTGATAATAGGGCTTATCGATGATATAGGTGGTAGGCCATTCAATCTCTTTTGAGTTATTAGAGAAGACTTCTGGAGGAGTCATCTGTTTCAATGACTGAATGGCATAAAATACTCCTTGGTATGAAGTAGCTTGTATCGTAACTTGCTCTGGAGATACTCTGAGCTTGTACCCTTCTTGTCCTATGGCTGTATCAGCCTGAAAGGTGCTAATCAGGATAGAGTTGGCCATGTCTTTCTGGTCATTCAGTTTTTCTTTACTAAGGTTAAATCCTGATTTTTGGTTAATCCAGAAAGCAAAAGAGTCTACAACAGCGAGAATGGCTGAATCATCGGTTTGGAGGATGAACTTCGTTTTGTCATTTATCGCAAAACATATATCATCATCGGGATAAGCTATTGAAGGCCTGGGAATGATGGATCGTTGGGCATCTCTTTTGGTATCGCAGGCATAAAGCAGTGATAACAGAAGTAATGGAAAGATAAGTTTGTACCTCATTGTCTTTGGTTATGTATTATCGTTAAGTAGGTATCGAAAAGAAGTAGATAAAATAAGAGGCCTCAGATAGCTTTTATCATCTCCTCTATCTGTTTTTGGTGATCAAGGATGAAAAGGGTTTGAGCAAATTGGGCGTTAGCTCTGATCAGGTTATGTTCTGGGAATTGGATTTTATAGTAGGAGTCGTTTTCCAAGTAATCGGTTAAGAAGCGAATGCCAATAGTAAAAGATAGGACAGCAGGGGCAATACTAAGGTGTGTTTTTTCAAGGTTAGAGATCATTGGAGCTGTTTGGTTAAGGTAACCTCTTGTATAGGCTTTCAATAGATCTAAGTCTAATCCACATTTTGAGACATCGGGTTCATCTTCGTTGGCTAAGGCGCAGGTTGTTCGAATGGCATCACCAAAATCATGTAAAAGCGAACCAGCCATAACGGTATCCAGATCGATCATACAGAGGGCTTCTCCTTCTTGATTAAAGAGGATGTTGTTGATTTTGGGGTCATTATGGACTACACGTAATGGAATCGTCTTAGTATTGATTAGGTTATCAATGACTAAAAGCTCTTCGATATGTTTTTTTACAAATTGTAGTGCGATTTGGGCTTTACTATTTCTTTCAGGGGCGGCTTTTTGAACGGCATTAACTAGAGCGGTGTGTCTTAAAGTGAGATTATGGAAGTTGGGTAGTGTTTCAAAAAGAGCTCCTGATGGGAGGCCTTTAAGGAGCCAATGAAACAGACCTAGTGCCCGACCAGCCTCTGCGGCTAGTCGGGGGTCGTTAATTTTATCGTAGGTAATGCATCCGGGGATTTTTTCCATGGCTCTCCATATGCCAGTGTAATGGCTGACGGTGGTATGGCCATCATGCGTATGAAGAAGCTTGACAGAGAGGGGGGTCTGTTTAAGTAAAACATGAGTAACAAGTCGGATGTTTCCCATCATCCCATCTACTTTTGTAAAGATTTTGGTGTTAATTCTTTGCAGAATAAACTCCATGTGCGTTGAGTCTACAACAAGAAAAGTATCATGGATGTGCCCAGACCCAATAGGTTTTATTGAAACAGGGTGGTGCAATTGATGGAATTTTCCAGCAATTTCTAGTAGCGTAGCATAGTCTTGTTTTCCGGATGCGTTGAGGTGTGTCATGCCCAAAGATTCAAGGGGTAAACGCCTTTTTCAGCTAAAGATTTGAATGATTCAACCGCGGTTGGTCTGTCTTCCGGGTAGGTAACTCCAAACCATTTTTCGGCACAGGGAAGTACTTTGAATTTGGCTTTTCCTGTTTTGATTAGATGGTCTGCTACCGTAGGGATATAGAACTCTGATTTTTCTTCCTTCCCATGTTCTTTAAGAAATTCTTCAAATAGCTTCTCCGTTTCTTCGAATACCTCTGGGCCAAAAGCCCAAGTATTCATTGAAACGATGGTTTCGGGGACCAGGGTGGAGGGGCCGCCGTTTTCGCTATCACAAGTGATAATTTGAGCCTCCTGTTTAATGTTTTTTGTTTCTGTAACCGTGGTAAGGTAGCTATCATCATCGGTCATACATACGCCACGCGACACCCCTCCAAACTCGGATAGTGTGTTGCTGAGTCTATATCCTGCCAATGCATATTCTTTAATGGCTCCTTCTTTCATGTTATTGAGGAAATCAGCCATGAGGGTAAAGGCTTCTCTTCCGTAAAAATCATCCGCATTAATTACGGCAAATGGCTCCTTTATTACCTCTTTTGCCATTAATATCGCATGAGCGGTCCCCCAAGGTTTTGTTCTACCGGCTGGTGCTGTATAACCTCCTGGTAAATTATTCAACTCTTGATATACATAAACCGTTTCAATTTGTCCTTTAAAGCGGTTCTGGAAAAAGGAGATGAACTCTTTCTCAATCTCATGTCGAATAATAAAGACGACTTTACCAAACCCACTGTTTATGGCATCATAAACAGAATAATCAAGAATAGTCTCGCCGGCAGGGCCGATCTTGTCAAGTTGTTTTAGCCCACCATAACGGCTGCCCATACCGGCAGCTAGAATAAGTAATGTTGGTTTCATTTATGATTAATTTGTTTACGGTCAATTGGAATAGGCCAGATTAACTACGATCCTTCTAAAGTGAAAGGCAACAAACCATGGCTATTTCTAGTTATGATTTAATCCAATCATGAAAAAATCCCATTGACGTTAAATTGAATTATAGCTTAATTGCTATACTTTGCTGTTGTTTTTTGGGTAAAAGTAATTAATCTTTTTTATATGAGATTTACCATTTTCTGAGTTTATTTCCTCTCTGTGCATAATAGAGGATCATCAGATAACATGGAATCAATACCCAATAGGCTTGCCTTGCAGAATACACATCAGCTAGTTTACCCCAAATAAGTGGTATAATGGCTCCTCCTGCAATGGCCATGATTAAAATTGCTGATACTGTTTTAATAAATCGACCAAGACCATCAAGAGCTAAAGGCCATATTGCCGGCCATACTAGAGCATTAGCCAGTCCTAGTGCTGCAATGAAGGAGACTGATAACATCCCTTCTGTTCTGATGGCTCCTAGTGCAAAAGCCAGTCCTAAAATGGCACTTCCTAATAAAGCTACCCTTTGTGATATCACTTTTGGTATTAAGATAATTCCAATGATATAGCCAGCTACCATTGCAATTAAGGTATAACTGGTGAATGATTTAGCGATCTCAATGGGGATGTTTAATGATTGGCCATAGCGAATAATGGTATCTCCGGCAATTACTTCTGCCCCTACGTATAAGAACAAGGTGATAGCTCCTAAAATCAATTGAGGGAACGCCACAATGCTTTTTTTCTGTCCCTCTCCGTTGGCAATCTCTTCGTCTTGTTGTTCCTCAATTTCTGGCAATGGAGAGAAACGAATGGCCGTAGCAAGCAGAAGGAGTGTCACCGTCATAACTCCATATGGAAGTATTACCCGATGTGCCAACTGGTCTAACTGGGCAATCCGAGCATCACCTTCCAATGTTTTTAGGGCCTCGGTTAATTGATCACCGTCACTTAGTATAAAATAGGCTAAGATCAAAGGAGCTGCAGCTCCTGCCAGTTTATTAAAAATACCCATAATACTAATCCTTCTGGCTGCTGTCTCTTTGGGACCTAAGATGGTAATGTATGGGTTGGATGCTGTTTGAAGCACCGCTAAACCAGTACCAATGATAAATAAGCCGGCTAGAAAGATATGGTAGTCTCTCGAGAGTGCAGCTGGAATGAACACGGTTGTACCAACAGCCATTGTGACCAATCCCCATGACATTCCCTGCTTAAACCCGGTTTTTTTTAATAACCAGGAAGAGGGTAAGGCCATCAATGTGTAGCTGATATAGAATGCAAAAGCAACAAATGTTGATTCAAAATTGGTAAGTTCGCAGGCGATCTTTAGGTAGGGAATGAGTATGCCATTAAGCCAGGTAATGAATCCAAATATGAAAAAGAGTGCCCCAATGATGGCCACCGGGATCAAATTTGATTGTTTCGAAGTGAGTGTTTTCATTTGTGTTAAGGTCTGATTTTGTTTGGTTTGTTCTTGGCCTGCAAAAGCAAAGATATAATTTTGAGCTGATTAATTGTAATTGTTTGTTGCTCTATCTGAGTAAAAGGATTTTTACTGTTTCAAATTAGTAACCTATTGACTATTGGGGTGAGCCCTTTAGGATTAATCTAAAAGAGGCATTGGATACAGGTATCCGATATTCAGGATGTGTCATAGCTCCCCAGGAATCATCGCCACCAACCCCTCGTTGCATGATATCAACTAAAAGCTCAGTGAAGGAGTTTTCTTTTAAATCGGCAGTATGCCTGTTCTGGCTGATTGTATAATCTAACTGCTCAAGGTTATAGGGTAATGCGCTAAAGCCAAATCCTCTAATTACATGGCTGTATTCATTCGATAACTTGCCCTCTTCTATAGGCCAAGGTTGAATGGCATTAATTTCACCCTTTTGAAATGCAACGGTGAAGTTAAACAAACCAGAGAGTTTTACATATTGGCAATCTGTACGATAACCGTTTTCTTGTGGCCTTATATATGGGGTATAAAGTTCTTTTGTTGAAGCTTTGTACCTGCCAATAAATGCGGCTGTGTTACGATCTATATAATTTTCGAAAGGCCCCCTGCCTAGCCATTCAACGGTTGGTGTAGCGTCATTTAGTTGAATTTTTAGGCCTAAGCGGGGTATCCCATGTGATAGTTTATAGAGGGTGTCTGATGAATTAGGTGGTGCGTTAAAGTTGTAGTCTATTACTACTGATCCTTCTGAGTATATCGAGTAATTAACGTCAAGAGTGGCATTACTATACGGTAATTTGAACCTGGTCTTAACAACCGGAAGAATCCCTTTTTCTAATTGGATGGAGATAAGTTCAAGCCTCTTAACAACCTCTCTCCAGTAGAGATTGTATTTTGGGGATTGGTTGCCAAAGTCATTATCTGTTGGACTTCTCCAGAAGTTTACAGTTAAGGGAGCATGAAGTATTGCCTTGTCATTAATCGACCAGTTGGTTAATAATCCACTGGTCTTACTGAAGGTAAGGGCAAAGCCCGATCCGATAAGAGCGATAGATTCACTGTTTTCTGAGACTGATGTTGGTTTTCCGCCCCGTTGAGGTAATGGCTGAGGGGTAGATGCTTTGATTTCAAATTGTTCAGTTGCCAGAATTGTTCCTTGTTTAACGATGCCCATATTAGATTTTGTGACCAATTCAATGTTAATATGCTGGGCACCATCTGCGGTAGTTTTATCAAAGTCAAGAGTGATAGTAGTATCTGATCCTGGTTTGAGTTTTCCGGGGGTTATGGTAAGTTTTTGGATTGGTTCGCCGTTTACCAGAAGCGATGCGTTGACTTCGAAGTTGTTCAAATCAAGAAAGCTATAGCCGTTTCTAATGTTTAAACGGTTATGGTTATTGAGCAGTTTGAATTTTACATTCTGGTATACTTTTCTTACCTCATAAAGAGCAGGATGGGGTTCTCTATTAGGAAACACTAATCCGTTGATCATAAAGTTTGAATCAGAAGGAACATCAACGGAGCCATAATCACCGCCGTATGCGTAATACTCTTGATTGTTCTCATTCTTTTTAAGAAAACCTTGGTCTACCCAATCCCATATAGATCCTCCTTGCAACTGGTCATTAGATTCTATGATATCCCAATAATCTTGAAGATTACCGGTAGAGTTACCCATTGAGTGAGCATACTCGCACATGATATAAGGTTTTGACCGTTTTTGAGAGGTGTACCACTTTAAGTGTTGAAAGCTAGGGTACATAGGGCAGTAAATGTCGGTATGATCGGCTAAACCGGCTCTCTCATAATGGATAGGGCGACTATCATCGCGTTTGCGTGTCCAATCGGCCAGAGAAACAAAATTAGGTCCATCTCCGGCTTCATTGCCCAGCGACCAGAAGATGACACTCGGATGATTTTTATCTCTTTCAACCATTCTTATCATCCTTTCAAGATGAGCCTTCCTCCATGATGTGTCTTTGGCTAATGATTTCTCGCCATAACCCATGCCGTGTGATTCGATGTTGGCCTCGTCGATAACATACAATCCATATTGGTCGCACAGATCATACCAACGGGGATCATTGGGGTAATGACAAGTTCTTACGGTGTTAATGTTGTTTTCTTTCATGAGTTTAATGTCCTTAAGCATCATCTCATCGGTAACAACATGGCCTAACTTAGGATCGTGTTCATGTCTGTTGACTCCTTTCATTCTGATGTGACGACCATTTACCAGCAGAATACCGTCTTTAATTTCAATGGTTCTAAATCCGGTTTTGGTGGATATACTTTCGAGAAGGATCCCCTTTTGGTCTTTAAGGGTAAGTGTTAGGGTATATAGGTTAGGGGTCTCGGCTGTCCATGGTTTTATGCCAGGAATAGTTTTTATGAAGGAGATATCATCTCCATTTCCTTTATTGGAGATACTTTTTTCGGATTTGAAGATGGTGTTGCCATTTTCACTCTCTTTAAGAGTGATCTCAAGGTTTAGTTGACTTTTCGGCTCGGGGTTGTCAATCTTTACATTTAGGTTGAGTTCGCCATCCGTGTAGTCGTTTATAAGTTGAGCTTTTGCAAAGAAATCTTGGATGTATGAGTTTGGGCGACTTAGTAGAAGGATACTCCGTTCTATGCCACTTATTCTCCAGAAGTCTTGGCATTCCAGATAACTTCCATCACTCCATCTATAAACCTCAAGAGCCACTTTATTTTTGCCTGGTTTTAGATATTTGGTTATCTCAAATTCAACGGCAGTTTTAGAATCCTCACTATAACCAATTTTGGTTCCGTTGATCCAAATATAGAATGCAGATTTTACGGCTCCAAGTTGAATAAAGAGTCTTCGTGAGAGCCAATCTTTGGGTATTTCAAACCAACGGGCATACTGTCCTACCGGGTTATGTTCTGTTGGGACGAATGGAGGATTGGGATTTTCGGTGAATTCATAGGTGGTATTAACATAGATGGGATAGTCATAGCCTTGCATGTCCCAATTAGAAGGAACAGGAATGGTCTTCCAGAAACCGAGGTTCGCATCGAGTTGATAAAAGGAGGTGTCTTTTTGAGATGGGTTTGAAGACCAATTAAATTGCCAGTCTCCGTCAAGATAGATGATTCGGTCAGACTTAATAGGTTTATCTTGTTCAGCTTTTTGGGGAGTTGAGAAAGGGTAAAGGGTAGCATGAGATTTTGTTTTCCCCCAATCAGTGATGTCTTGTCTTTGCCATTCTGGTTGCGCTTGGAGAGACCATGAGGCGACTAGTAGGAGAGAGAAGAGGATAAAATGTTTCATTGGTTTGTAATTTGTTTTCGAAGAACTCATTAGATTTGGCTGATCTATTTAGCTGACTCTATTTGTATTTACGATCTACTCATTGAGTTTGCATAAGCATGCTGATGGTATTGACGACACGTTGAACACGTTCATTATCAATTTCGTTGACCATGCCTTCATCTCTATCAGGAGCTCCCATACGAGCTTTCGGATTGATCCAATTCATTAGAGAGGCGACTTGTCGAGTTGGAGCAATATGGTATTCATGAGCGCCGGTAGATAAAAGGTTCGCTATTGTCAGGTCATTGACACCCCCTCCGGGCATGATAATTATTCTGTTATCAGCTTGCTTGACGAGTTTTTTAAGCATCTCGATACCTTGTGGCGATTTGTTTTCCGTGCCAGAGGTGAGAAGGCGAGGTATTCCCAGTCCGATTAAGACTTCTAACTCTTTGAATGGATCTTTTGTCATATCGAAAGCCCTATGAAAGGTGATATCTGCACCTTTTGCTTGTTCCAGCAATAATTGAGTTGCTGAGATGTCAATCTTTGCATCGCGAGTCAATAAACCGAAGACAAACCCATTGGCACCGATTTGTTGAGCCGATTTGATATCATCACACATGATCTCAATCTCTTCACGGGTATAGTGAAAATCGCCGCCACGAGGACGAATCATTACCATGGTTGATTTTGGGAAGTACTTGAGGGCGTGTTTTATAGCACCAGCGGAGGGAGTAGTTCCACCTTCATAAAGATTATCGCAGAGCTCTATTCGATGGGCTCCTCCATGATGGGCGGCTATTACGGAGCCGGGCGAGCCACAGCAAACCTCAATTTTGTAATTGCTCATGAGAAAAAAAGTTTTGTAGGTGACAGGGATTATCCCGGAATTATTCGTGCTATCATGGGAGTTGGAGTTGCCACCTCAATGGTTCGTTTTACGATTAGAAAGATTTGCTGATTACAAGTGCTTGAGCGCCGAGAAGAGGGGCCAGTTCGATTATTTCGGAGGTCTCAATTTTGGTGTGTTCATTGATATGGCTTATAGAGTTAGCTCGCATCGTTCTTTCAGCAGGTTCAGAAAGGATGTTTCCACTCTTAGAAATAGAACCACCAAGAATGATCATTTCCGGGTTCATGAGGTGAACCAGGTTAGCAAGACCTTTTCCCAGATTTTGTCCAAGGGTATTGATCATCTTAATTGCTGGTTGATTACCTGAGATAGCTTCTTCGGTGATATTATCAACATCATGAGGGAATGATGGTTCAGTGACTCGGTATTCTTGAGCCATCTTTAACAAGCCTGGACCACCTGCATACCATTCAAGGCATCCATGTTGGCCACATGAGCAGACTGGCTCGTTCATTCCAAGATTTGTATGACCAAACTCTCCCGCAAAACCGGTGCTCCCATGAAATAGTTCTCCATTAAGTATCATTCCCATTCCAAGCCCAGCTCCTACGTTCAAACATAAGACATTTCGTAATCCTTTAGCTTTCCCAAATACCAGTTCTGCCAACGCCATTAATCTAGCGTCATTATCAAGGTATACAGGGATTCCTATCATGCGCTCCAGTACTTTTCTTAACGGCGTATCAAAAATGTTAAGATTGGTATAAGAATGACCCGTTTCAGGATTTATCAGGCCAGGTAGAGCTATCCCAATTCCTAAAATGTGATTAGTAAGGGGTTTAATCTCTAAGATCTTTTCTTTTATAGCTTCAGTAAGGAGCTGGAAATACTCTTTATTGTTATCAAGAGGAATATGAAGGGTTGTTAATTCACCAACCAACTGGTTATGTAGGTTCATGGCCCCAACGTTGATTAGGTTTCTTCTGATATCAACGCCAATTACCATTCCTCCTTCAGCTTTAAGGGCGAAAAGTTGCGGACGGCGACCACCGCCACTAATGCCTTGTCCGATGGACTCAATGAATCCCGCCTCAATCATCTCTTCAATCAGACGAGCTGCACTTGGAACTGAGATGCCAATAGCTTTACTGATATCGGCGACCGCTAATGAGCCATGAGCATATAACATTTTAATAAGTTTCCGACTTTGTTGAATCTTCTTTTTTTGCGGAGAACTCAATGCATTTGACCGTTGCACAAAGGGGTTTGTCATTTTTCGGCTGGTTTAGTTTTAAAAAGGTAAAGTTAACTTTACCTGCTGAATAAGAAAAGTGTTTTTTAAAATTTATTATAAAGTTTTGATGTAGTTTTAATAAAGGATCGCTCGATTTTGTATATGGAATGGATCAAATGACCATTTTATTAGCCATCTTTTTTTCACCTCTTCGCTTCCTCTCCCTATCTTCTCCATAGTCTGATCGAAAAAATAGGAAGAGGATTTGAATGAATTGTGGTTTAGGGTGGTATTGTATATGGAGCGTTGAATAACTACCAATGTTCTTGAATGGCCATTGGACTGGTCAGACTTTTATGAGGTTGAAGTCGAGTTTGGTATTAAAAGTAGGGTTGGTGATTGGTTTGAATGGACCAAGAGCGAAGGGGGAGCGGAGGGGTAATGGAGAGGTCTTGATTATCTAGGAAAAGAAAGGGGGTCGATTATAGAAGAGGAATGAATTTATCGAATAAATGAAAAGTGATGACTCAAAGTTACTATAAAGAGGAGGGCTTCAAGCATCAAATTTCCTATTTTTGTAAATAAGTCTTTTAGAGGTATACTAAAGGTTTATTTTTAGCAGTTAATAAACTGTTAGAGGTACGGAATATCAATTATCTAAGAAATACAAGCGGAAAATGGTTTTGAATGCATTTGTTTTACAAACCGCAGCAATAGTTGCGGATAGCGCACAGCAAGCAGGTCAGGTTGCAACACAGCCCACCGAGATCTCTTTATCAGCTTGGGATCTAGCGGTAAAAGGGGGATGGATAATGATCGTGCTTGCTGCAATGAGCCTTATCGGAATCTATATTTTTATAGATAGACTATTAGCGATAAATGCTGCATCGAGAGAGGATGGGAATTTTATGAATAGCATTCGGGATTTTATTCATGAGGGGAAATTAGATGCAGCAAGGGCGTTGTGTCGTTCTAAGAACACACCTATTTCAAGAATGATAGAGAAAGGGCTTTCACGATTAGGTAAGCCATTAAGTGATATTAATACGGCTATAGAAAATGTAGGTAGCTTGGAAGTCTCTAGACTAGAGAAGAATATTGCATTTTTAGCGACGATATCAGGAGCTGCTCCTATGCTGGGTTTTCTTGGAACGGTACTAGGTATGGTTCAAGCTTTTTATGACATGGCCATGGCTGGAAATAATATCGATATACAGCTTTTAAGTAATGGTATCTATGAGGCTATGATTACTACCGTTGGAGGTCTGATGGTTGGTATCCCTGCCTACATTGCTTTTAATATCTTGGTAGCTCGAACAAAGAATCTAGTCTTTAAACTAGAAGCTAGTGCCACTGAATTCATGGATCTGCTTAACGAGCCAGCTTCCTAAGGGTTGCCATTAATGGATTTGTTCTTTAGTAAATTTTAACACATGAATTATCATGGCCATTAAATCGAGAAATAGCATAAGTACAGATTTCAGTTTGGCTTCAATGTCTGATCTGGTGTTTCTTCTGCTTATCTTCTTTATGATAACCTCCACTCTTGTCAGTCCTAATGCTGTCAAACTCCTTTTGCCTAGCAGCAAGAGTAAGACGATGGCAAAGCAATCTGTTCAGGTATATATAAATGATCAGTTTCAATTTTTAGTTGATCAACACAATGATGGAAGCGCAGAAGTCGTTGATCAGGTAGGTTTAAGTAGCTATTTAGTAAAAGAGTTGGCCGGTCAGGCTGATGAGTCATCTGTAGTGCTAAGATCTGATCAGTCTGTCCCTGTACAATATATTGTTACTGTTATTGATATAGTTAATGAGATCAATCAGCAACAGGGTAAGAAGTATAAGGTTATATTAGCAACTAAACCTGCTGATAAATAAGAGAAGGATTTTAAAAGATAGATTTGACTTCTCCCAGTTAAGTTCACGAATTATAAATAAATGTACCATGAAGCAAGAGACCTCAAATCGTAGCAAAGCAATTGTAGGAACGCTGCTGTTGCATGCAGCCATTTTGCTTCTTTTGCTTACGGTTGGCTTTACTACTCCGTTGCCGCTGCCTGAGGAGCAAGGGGTAGAGGTGAACTTGGGTTTTAGTGATCAAGGGCTAGGTGATAATATGTCTGTGTTGCCCGCTGGAAATCCGACGCCAACTCCGCCGCCTTCATCCTCGCAAAAGAGTGATGTGGTAACTGCCGACGATGAGGAGTCTGTTGCGTTACCTGAAAAGAAGACTAATAAAAAGAGTAATGTGGAAAACGTTGTTAAAAACAATGTTAAGCAGGATGCACCCGAAACTCCCAAAGTTGATCCTAATGCCTTGTACACTGGCAAGACAAAGCAAACTGGGGGACAAAATCAAGGCATAGCCGGTGGGTTTGGTAATCAGGGAAAGCCAGATGGTAACCCAGGTTCAAATAATTATGAAGGAGGGGGGAAAGGAAATGGGGGTATTAACTTCAGTCTTTCAGGAAGAGGTAAGGTCTATTTAAATGAACCTCCTTATGATTCCCCGGAACAAGGGCGGGTTGTTGTTGAGATCATTGTTGATCGAAAAGGTAATGTTATTCGTGCAACGGCCGGTAAAAGGATTCCAAATACAACCATCGGAACTACAACGACCGATTCCCAGCTCTGGAAAGTGGCTAAAGATGCAGCTCTTCGTTCAAAGTTCACATCAGATCCAAATGCCCCGGAAGAGCAGAAGGGTTATATCACCTATAACTTTATAAGAGTAAATTAGTAGTCTTCGTAGAATAAAACTAGCCGATTCAACAGAAAGAATGTTTGTTGAATCGGCTAGTTTTGTTGTGCGGCGATGCAGCTTGCTGATTACTTCTTCTCCGATTTGCTGGTGTTCACGTTTAATGGGCAATAAAGCGGACAGAATTTTATGAAACCTGTGATGATAGGGATGATGCCAAGCGCACCCCACCAACTCTTCAAATAGAGCCCAGCTGCTATGATTAGAAGACCAGCGACAATTCTGATTGTCTTATCCACTTTTCCGATGTTCTGTTTCATGTGTTATAGAATTGAAATTTGAATTTGCATGCGATTGTCCAAATAAGTGATTTCTCTAATGAGAAATCACTTTCTGACGAGGTAGTAAGGCTGGGTTTGATGGGAGGGATTATTTTTTGCCTGTTTTGAGAAGGCAAATCTTCCCTCTTTGGATTTTAATGATCCCATCATGTTCCATCTTTTTTAAGAGTCTAGAGATGACCTCACGAGCAGTGCCTAGTTCAGAGGCCATCTGTTGGTGAGTGATTTTTATCTCCGTTAGACCAGCTGCAGCAGCCTCTTCCAGTCTGTTTTGGATGCGTTCACTGGTTGTTTGAAAACTCATGGAGTCAACCACCTTGACTAGGCTGACTACTTTAGCATGACAGATTTTCATGACAAGTTTTCGCCAGGAGGGTTGCGTGTTGATCCAATCAGAAACCTGTGCTGAAGGGATTAGAAGAACACTCGCTCCGTCCATAGCTGTAATGGAGACTTTGCTGAGTTCATTAAAGATACCAGATGTAAGACTAAGTATACAGGTTTCACCCTCTTTTACTTCGTATAACAGAACCTCTCTGCCATTATCATCTTCTCTGGTTACCTTAAGACATCCTTTTAGGACTATGGGAAGGTAAGCCACTGGATCACCCTCAGCCATGAGTAACGACTTCTCTCTGAATGTGCGCGATGGGCACTTTTTCAGATAATCTACGACTTCCGGATCCCCGAGTCTTTCAAGGGCATTTGGAAGAATTACCGGCGTAGGTTTCATAGTTTCTGTGTTTTTGATATGCTCACTTACCTGAATAATATATATGTAACAAACTTCTCTGTTAATTCGTTCTAAACTTCACAAAAAAAGAGTTGAAAGAGTGTGATTTAGATTACTTTAAAGTAAATTATTCTTTAGAATTTCTTAAAATTTTACTAAGTTCCTCAATTTTAAATGGTTTACTGATATAGTCATCCATGCCTGCTTCAAGACATCTTATTCTATCTTCGTTTAAAGCGTTAGCAGTTAGGGCAACTATTCGTGTATGTGTGTGGCTTTCTTGTCTCTTTTCCCAATTTCTTATAGCTCGAGTGGCTTGCATTCCATCCCATTCGGGCATTGAGATGTCCATGAGAACTAGATCAAATTTATTATTGGTAAACAGTTCGAATGCTTCAAGTCCATTTCTGGCAATGCTTACGGAATGTCCTTCCCTAGATAGTAAAGCAAGGGCGACTTTCTGATTAACTAAATGATCTTCGGCTAATAAGATGTTGAGTTTTGAGTTAGGAACGAGTTTTTCACCCACCGTTATACCTAATTCGGGAATAAGTTCGGGTGCTTCTGTTGGCATAAGAGGAATATCGAACCAAAAAAGTGACCCCTCTTCTTCTCGGCTTTCAAGTCCAATAGTACCTCCGAGCATTTCAACCAGTTTTTTTGATATAGCCAGACCCAAACCGGTACCTCCGAAAACGCGTGTTTTGGTGGTATCAACTTGACTAAAAGATTTGAATAGTTTTTCTTGATCGGAGGCAGAGATTCCAATGCCGGTGTCTTCAACTTCAATTCTGACCGAGTTTGGGGCACTGTAGGCGAAAAGAATTCTGACGATTATTTTTCCTGAGCTGGTGAATTTGATAGCGTTATTAAGCAGATTCATTACAATCTGGCGAATACGAGCTGGATCACTAAGGTACCAATCATCAGCAGGAAGATCCCAGTAGGTGGTAAAAGAGAGGTTCTTTTTTAGGGCATTCATCTCTTGAAGCCTAAGAACGCCGGTCAACTCATTTTTAAGCTGGAAAGGGATCCTGTTAATGGTGATTTGGCCTGCTTCAATTTTTGAAAAATCAAGGATGTCGTTGATGATATGGAGGAGGTTTTGAGCAGAGTTATCTATGGTTTCAAGGTAATCAGTTTGCTCAACGTTAAGTTCAGTCTGTTGAAGTAGTTCTAACATTCCCATAATTCCGTGCATGGGTGTACGAATCTCATGGCTCATATTAGCAAGAAACTCACTTTTTGCTTTATTCGCTTGGTTTGCTTTGTCTCGAGCGATAATTAGTTCTTTTTCAATGGATAGTCTTTCGTTAATCTCATGTTGTAGACTCTCCGTTTGTCTTTGAAGTTCTAGCGTTCTGCTGGCAACCAGTTGCATTAAGCGTGCTTCATTACGACGAGCAAGATGGATACGATACTGGATGGATAGGTAAATAATTAAAATTAGCAGCAGACCGAGGGTAACCAGAAACCAAGGTGTTTCATAGAACTGTTTCTGTATGGAGAGGTCTAACGAGGCTTCTTTACTATTCCAATCGCCACCTAATGAACGTGATTGAACTCTAAACCGATACTTTCCAGCACTAAGGGTATAGGTCTCTTCACGTCTATCACGCACTATTCTCCATGATTTATCAAATCCTTCAAGTTTTATTTTAAACTCAGTCTTCTCTGGGGAGATAAAGTTTACCGCATTAAAACGGAAAATAATTTTGTGGACTCCGGGAGGTAGTGTAAGAGCTCTTTGAGGATAAATATCAATAGAGTCAATGGAAATGCTAAAGATCTCCGGATTAAGACTTCTTGCTTTTTCGGTTGTTTGATGGGGGGAGATTTTAACGATCCCTGCTTGAGTAGGAATATAAATTTCTCCTGTTTTAGATATTGTCGAATGGGTTGCTCCAGAACAATCATTGGAGATGAGACCATCTGTGGTGACAAATTGATTCCATTTGAGGGGTCTAGGCTCTTTTGCGATATTATTTAAGATCGTATCAAGGTGAATAGCAATAATACCTTCATTAGAGGGCATCCAGATGTAGCCTGTCGGGTCTAAAATAGCATCAAAGATAGCGTCGGTAGGGAACTTCCATTCTTGGTCAAAGTTGAAAACTTTATTATTCACACTTATCGATAGTCCGTTTCCTGTGGCTAATAGCCATTTATTGTATGCTATAGGGCGAACATTAAAAACTTGAGCACTTTTTAATCCGTTGCTTTTGTTTACAATGTTAAAGTTCTGGTTCTTGTCTAAATGGGCTATGCCACCACCAAGAATACCTATGAGTATTCCCCCATTAAGGTCGCTTCCAATCGACATGATGGCTTTTCCTCTGAATCTAAAATTGTATTTGAATGGAGTGACTTTGTCATCCTGACTTAAGATGGCTATCCCTTTACTCCTAGTACCTATCCAGAGGTTGCCCTGTTCATCTTCATAGGTGGTTCTGATAAGATTTTCAGGAAGGCCCTCTTTAGTGGTATATCTTCGTTCTTCTCCATCAGGATCTATCCGAATAAGTCCATCATAAGTTGAAATCCAGAGCCTTTTCCGTCTATCCTCCATAATGAAATAGAGTCTTGATTCAGACAGTTTAGATTTAGTAGCGATTGGCCTGCTACTTCCATTTTTTATCTCGAAGAGTTGGCCATCTGTTGTGCCAGCAAGAATTTGATTATTGGAAAGTACTCCTATTGAACCTGTCGAAAGTTGTCCAACTCCTGTTCCAAGAGTGATATTACTGAATTTACTATCTCTCAGTTGGTATAATCCATTGCGGTAGGTAGCTAGCCAGATTGAACCATCGCGATCTGAAATAACTTCCTGGATATGAATTTGGGAGATATCAGCGGTTCTTTTAATGAAAAGTGGTTCGTTATAAGCTTTTCTCCAGAGCCCGTTGGTGGTGCCGGCCCAGATATCTCTCTTGTTGTCAATAATTAGGCTGTATACAGCCACTCCATCTAATTCTGTTATTGCTTTAATCTGATTGTTTGATATAATATAGGTTGCATCAGGTGTCCCAACAATGACGTCTTTATTTGATAGATGAAGGATTGCTCTTACTGTTGAGATTTTATTGAAAGGAGGAATCGTATACTTTGTAAATCGACCTTTTGAGTATATAATGAGTCCATTCGATTCTGTTCCGATAAAGTAGTCTCCTGAGGAACTTTTGGATATAGTGGTAATACCTGTGTTTTGAACGAGCTCGGAAGAGGCACTCTTCCATTGCCTGTTGGTTGTATTATAGAGATAAAGACCATGTGATTGGGTACCTATCCAAAGGTGGTCATTATCCATTCTGCTGATAAATTCAATATTAAAGTTACCTCCTCCATGTTTAGTAAACTTTCCTTTCTTATAACTTATTAAACCAGATTCGCGGGTTCCAAACCATACGGTGGTATCTTTATCAGCAAAGATCCCATTCGTTCCATTGCTTTGTAGCTCTGGCGTGTTTTTCCTGTTGTAGAAGGTAAAACTGAACCCATCGAATTTTGTTAGCCCTTTAAATCCTGTAATCCATATATAACCATCCGGAGATTGGGTAATGTGAAGAAACCCGTTTCCTTGGAAACCGGTAGAGGCGTTCCACTGTTTTAGTAAGTATTCGTTGATGTTTTTATTAGAGGATGTTACTTGGGCATGGGTGCTAATAAAAAACGAGTTTGCAATCAGTAGAAAAAAGATACCTCCTTTGACCCTTTTGGGTAGAAGGTTTAGTTTAGAGTATATTTTGTCGAAAAGACGCATCTTAGCTGTCGTCAGAAAGTTGTTTATGCTAAAGTAAGTAAAAGAATAAGTTAAATGTTCAAAGGTCTTAAAAAATCTAGTTTCGGTCGATGATTTCCAGATCATGTTTTTGAGTCTGTATCAAGAACCATTGCCTAAGTCGCTCTTTTTCTTCCTTTCGTTGGGCATGGGTTGTCTCTTTTTTCCAGAGAAGAACAATCTGATTTATGGTATCACTTGTTCTTTTTTCGATATCAGATCGAAAGGCTCTGGCTTGAGTAAATTGAGTTACATGCGGCATTAGGATGGTTAGTTCTTTAGATAAGTTCGTGTATAGGGTGTTGTAATTATTTAATTCTGAAATTTTACTACATAGAGAGTCAATTAGAAATTGTTGTTTCTTCTTCTCCTGCTCTCCGTTTCTAATAATTTCATCTAATATGCCAATCTTAACTGCCTGTGATATTTGTCCTGTTAAATCTTCGCTATTAGTACCTGTTTGGTGCAGTAATAACTTTGTTCGGTGGAGGTTATATCTAGCCATTCGTTTGAATAAGCTGATTTTATCTTTTTCTGAGAGAAATTCACCAGTGGCAAAAATCTCTATAAGAGAACTGTCATTTTGGTAAATTACTCTTTTTTCAATAATCTGAATATTCTCGTTTTGGAGTTCATTGGTAATAAACTGTTCAGCCCGCACTTTAAATGCGGATTCTTTGATCACGTTATAACCGATAAAGATGCTAGGAATCATAGTTATTATGCTAAAGAGGGCTACGTAGCGATGAACTTTCTTAGAAGTAATCGTGTCAATAACCTTAGCTTTAGGGAAGTCGAGAAGCTTTACAACTAACCAAGTGGCTAGACTGATGAAGACAGAGTTTATAAAAAATAGGTAAAAGGCGCTAATGAAGAATTGGAAATTGCCTGAAGCCAATCCAAAGCCTGCAGTGCAGAGAGGAGGCATTAGGGCGGTTGCTATAGCGACCCCAGGAATGACATTGCTTTTCTCTTTACGTGATCCAGCTACTATTCCAGCAATACCTCCGAAGAATGCCACTATTACATCAAGCAGCGTAGGTCTTGTCCTTGCTAAGAGTTCTGATTGAATCTCATGGATAGGAGATAATAAAAAGTAAATAGTCGAGGTAAGAAGACTTATAGCAACAGCAATACCTAAGTTTTTAAGTGATTTTTTTAAGGTGACGATATCATATGTCGCTACTGCATATCCTATTCCTAAAATTGGTCCCATCAGAGGGCTAATAAGCATAGCACCGATGATTAAAGCAACGGCATTAATGTTTAATCCAATCGAAGCAATAAGTATCGAAGCAATAAGAATCCAAGCATTGATGCCTTTAAATTCAATATCCCTGAGGATACCCTCCTTAGTTGATTCTTTATCTGCTCCATCTTTGATGTTGAGAGTTTTAAATAGAAATACTTTAAGAGAGCGTATATTCATGAAGTATTATTTGTTGGGTTGAATGTAGATAGTGCGGGTAGGAAAAGGAAAAGCTACTTTTTCCTTATCAAAGGTCTTCTTTATCTGTTCATAAAGATCAAATTTCAATTCGGTGCCCTTTCCTGCATCTGAAGTCCATACGTAGGCTCTGAGTGTTACGGCACTATCGGCTAGAGCAATGACTTTTACTTGGATGGCCGGTTTCCCCTCTGCTTTCTCTTCGATACTTCTTCTATCAAGGAAGTTTGGATGAGCCTCGGCTAGTTTTTGAATAAGGTCTATGGCCTTATCAATGTCTGAATCATAAGTGATGCCTATTTCAATCCAGTTACAGATGGTCTCATCTTCTATAGTGGAGTTGATAATTGTTTGGGTGCCCATGACTGAGTTTGGGATGATGATTCGCCGGTTCTCAAAGTTCCTGATAATGGTATGCCGTAGGGTTATATCCTCTACAATACCTGAATGTAAGTCTCCAACCTTGATGTTATCTCCCACTCTAATTGGTTGAAAGATTACTAAGAATAGTCCATTTACGATGTTAGAAAAGGCCTCCTGCGATGCAAAACCCACAATTGCGGCTAAAATACCAGCACCGGCAAACAGGGTTACACTAACGGCTTTGAGTTCAGGTATACGGGAAAAGATATAACTTATTGCACCCATAAACACGATAAAACTGACCGCATTTTTAAGAAAGTTAAACCTGGTATGGTCAATCTTGAGCTTGTCGGCCGACCTCATAAAGAATCGTGTCATTACAACTCTTAATGCCTTCGATATAATTCCAGCTATGAAAAGGGAGGTCCCAATGATGATCAGATACTTTATTACTAGTGGATTGAAAATGTCCTTCATAAGGGGATAGCGTTTTTGCAAAAATAGTTCGGTTTTGGTTAAAAATTGGCTTTTACATCGTTTGCATAGGTTATTATCTGTTTGTGAGCCCTTTATTAGTGAACATTTTGATTTTTTAATGGTAACTTTGAAGAAAGAATCAAAGACTATGAGTACACCTTATCGTACACTTCAACTGGTAAAAGATGACCCATGGCTCGAACCAGTAGCTATGGATGTTTGGAATAGATACAGACGTTATAGAGATCGATTACATTCCATTGAAGATCAATTTGGCTCATTAATGACCTTTTCTTCTGCTCATAACTATTTTGGGATTCATTATGATAAGAAGCTAAAAGGTTGGTTTTACCGTGAATGGGCTCCTCGCGCCCGTGATCTGTTTCTTTTTGGAGACTTTAATCAGTGGCAGAGATATACCCATCGATTGACCAATATCGGTAACGGCGTCTGGGAGATCTTCCTTTCAAAGGAGCTATATGAGGATCGTTTTGTTCATCAAAGTCGGGTTAAGGTTCTTGTTCATGGAGAGTCGGGCTGGTATGAACGTATTCCAGTATATATTAGGCGTGTGGTTCAGGATGCCGAGACACGTGATTTTAGTGGCCAGCTATGGTTTCCTCCTGCTCCTTTCCAATGGATCGGAGACCATTATTCTCCTAAATCAATTCAAGAGCTGTTTATCTATGAGGCTCACGTTGGTATGTCGGGTGAAACACCTGAAGTTACTTCCTATAGTGAGTTTACCAGATCGGTCTTGCCAAGAATTAAAGCGGCTGGATATAACGCAATACAACTGATGGCTCTGGCAGAGCATCCTTATTATGGCTCATTTGGATATCATGTATCTAATTATTTCGCTCCAACAAGTCGTTTCGGTACACCGGAAGATCTGAAAAACCTGATCTTTACGGCCCATCAAATGGGTATCGCCGTGATTATGGATGTGGTTCACTCTCATACTGTGAAGAACTATAACGAGGGTCTGAATGATTTTGATGGTTCTGATGGATTATATACTCATTCCGGGGCAAGAGGAGATCATCCTCATTGGGGCAGTCGTTGTTTTGACTATGGCAAGACAGAGGTTCTTCAGTTCCTCCTTTCAAACCTACGCTACTGGATGCAGGAGTTTCACATTGATGGTTTCCGTTTTGACGGAGTTACCTCGATGCTCTATTTTCATCATGGTTATATCTCCTCCGATAGTTGGAATCAACATACCTATTTTACTGATGGAGTAGAATGGGATGCTCAAGTATACTTGCAGTTGGCTAACCGATTAGTACATGCTCTTAAGCCCGGAGCCATTACAATCGCTGAGGATGTCTCTGGTATGCCCGGTATTAGTCGTCCGCTGAAAGAGGGAGGACTTGGTTTTGATTATCGATTGGCTATGGGTTTGCCTGACTATTGGGTTCATTTACTAGAGACTCAGAGAGACGAGGACTGGGATATGGGTGCTATGTGGGGTGCTTTAACAAATAGGAAGTGGGATCATCCAACGGTGGCATATGCAGAGTCTCATGACCAAGCTCTGGTGGGCGATAAAACCATTGCCTTTAGGCTAATGGATAAGGAGATGTATTCAAGTATGGATCGTGATAATAGCCATGCTGTAGTGGTTAGAGGTATTGCTCTTCACAAAATGATTAGATTAATTACTCTTGCTCTTGGTGGAGAGGCCTGGCTAAACTTTATGGGAAATGAGTTCGGCCATCCTGAATGGATTGACTTCCCAAGAGAAGGAAATAACTGGAGTTACTGGTATGCTAGAAGGCAGTGGTCATTGGTTGATAATCCTAATCTAAAGTATCAGTTTCTCGGTCGTTTTGACCAGGCCATGATTGATCTGGCTAGAGCTTATAATCTTCAAAGAGCACCTTATCCTAAGTTGTTGAATATCGATCAGACTAATCAAACATTAATATTCGAAAGAGCTGGTCTCATCTTTGTTTTTAATTGGCATCCTGTAAATTCTATACCAAATTATCAGTTTAATGTACCTGAACCAGGTGACTACAAACTTGCGTTGTCAAGTGATGATTGGCAATTTGGGGGATTCCAAAGACAGGACTCTAATTTGCTCTATCCTGCCGTTTCTGATGGTAATGGTGGTGGAAAAATATCAATTTACAATACTAATAGGACGGTTTCTGTGTATGTAAGGCACAATTAGCGCGATAATTAAGTTTAGCGTTTTTTTTAATGCATCTGGCTTCTGGCATCTGGCGGCCAGTAGCCAGATGCTATTCGGTGCTTGCTAATCTTTGAATTCTTGAATTTTGAATTTAGCCAGCGGCCAGTAGCCAGATGCTATTCGGTGCTTGCTAATCTTTGAATTCTTGAATTTTGAATCTCTCCTTCCAGCCTCAAATAGTCATGTTTCTAATTTTTGATAATCAGCATCTATAAAGTACATCTCTCGTTCCTCTCTCATGTCTCTCTCACGATGGTCTCAATCCAGAAAGGAGAAAAATATTGAGAATTGAAAGTATATTGAGATTCGAATGGGCGTCTCATATGACAAAAATTGTAACAAAACGAGTTTTAAGCACTTTTGTCACTATTAATTAGGTGCCTTTTGAATGAATTATAGTACTCTGGAAAGCCTTATTTTATAACGATTAAGGAGTCAGTCATATCTAGGTTAAACTAAATAATGAAACGGATGAACTAACATTCCTCGAAACTGTTCGCCAATTTGAAGTATTTCAAAACGAAAAAGGGATTCCGCTACATACATTGCACCACGAGCAGGTTCAAAAAGCAATACAGGTTTTTGCCGACAAAATTGAAAATGAAAAAGCAAAAGATAAGAATGTGGACACCATCCAAGGGCCAAATTAGAAAAATGCCATTGCTTACCTCGATGCCATGCTTCATTTGCCTTTTATCAACGACAAAGAAACTCAACTTATCATTATTGCAAAAGAAGCCATTCGGAAAGGTAGGTTTCAAAATTTACAGCTTGACATAAATAAACTTCACAAGGCAGTGAAAAAAGCTCCTTTAAAACTTGTAATTATTCTCGAAAAAATTATTGGAATACTGAATAGTTACCAATTAAAGCAAGAGGAAGAAGAGATATATCAAGAAGTTCAGGTTATAAAACCAAGAGTTCCGAATTCTGAAATTATTATTACCGAAAGTTTTTGCTGATTTTTTAAAAAATGAATTATGGCTAAAGGGAAGAAAATACATGTTAAAGACACCGAAATTACTATAATATCTGAGGATAAAATTGATTTTATCAGCCTTACTGATATGACTTCAAGTTTTAAAGAAGGTAGCGGGCTAATTGGCAAATGGATAACTAATAAAAACACTTTAGAGTATTTAGGAACTTGGGAAAAAATCAATAACTCTATTTTCAATTACCCCGAATTCGGGGTAATTGAAAATGAATCCGGTGTTAACAGATTTATTATGTCAGTCGGACAATGGATAACCCGAACAAATGCAAAGGGTTTGCTGGTAAAGGCTGGCAGATATGGTGGCACTTTTGCACATAAGGATATTGCCTTCCATTTTGCAATGTGGCTAAGCCCTGAGTTTCAAATTTATCTTATCAATGAATTTCAACGGCTTAAGGAGGACGAAAACGACCGATTGAAATTAAACTGGAATTTCCAGCGCACCTTGGCAAAAGTGAATTATCACATTCATACGGATGCAATTCAGGAAAAGCTGACACCTAAAGTGCTTTCGAAAAAAGAAATTTCATTGGTTTATGCCAATGAAGCCGATATGCTCAACATGGCTTTGTTTGGAAAGACCGCCCAACAATGGCGAAACGAAAACCCGACTTCCGAAGGAAATATCCGAGATATGGCTTCTATTGAACAATTGGTTGTATTGTCAAATATGGAAAGTATTAATGCAATGCTTATCAATAAGGGACTACCCCAATCCGAAAGACTAAGTCAACTAAACCAACTGGCAATAACCCAAATGAAATCGTTGCTAAAACACTATACGTCGTTAAATAAATTGTCATGAAAGAAAACGTACTTAAAGATATACTCCACAGGGATTTCAATTTCGAAGAAATCTGGAAACCTATGTTCGCTATGCTTTTCAGCAAAGTTCAGTGTTTCAGCAATCCTTCAAATCCATTTTCGGAAAATGCAAAAGTTGTTTCAGGCAAACAAACGGGTGTTGTAAAACTCGATGATGGAAAACTGAGACGCAATGAATTGCATCTCTACAGCTTCGCAAAATACCGATGGTTTGAACAGGGCGAGTTGCTCCAACATTGCAGGACTGGTGATAATAGCAGAGATATCTCAAACCCTTTTTTATGCCAGACACTCTCCTTTTGATCCTTGATGCTTATGTCATAACTGAATGCCAGATCTGCTCCAAAACTTCTCTTTTTACCGCCAAAGATTCTAAAACCGGCTGAGGGGATAACCTGACCTGCCGACCTGTAACCGACTCCAATACGGGCTCTGTCAAAGAATGCCCAATGCCTTCTGTACATAAGTGTAAATTCTCCTAAAATGACTGTCTCTTGCTGGTGCTGAACCTGCACTAACGGAATAGCACCCCATTGTTCATTGATCTCCCATAAATAAGAAGCGTGGGCATTAATAGTTCCTATGGGCATGTTCTTACTCATCGGAATGGTGTCACTTAGCCCATTATGCCAGTATGAGGCTCCAATCATAAACTTGTATAGCTGGTCATCAGTCCAACACTCCATTTTATTTAATCCCAAAAGTATTCCCATCCCGTAGTCAAACTGATACTTTGACTTCATAGCCCGATAGGTGATGGGTTGAGGGTTTGGAATGTAAGATACCGACATGGTCTCTGCCAGATTAGGATATTGAAAGAAGCCAGGTGCAAATGAGACAGAGATCAAATGTTTTCTTGCGATTTTATAGTGGATTGCAATGGGCAGGTAGGCTGACCTATATTGTAGCATCGCTGAATCAGAACGTCTGGTCTCGGTAAGAAAACCTATGGCTAGACTAAACGGACTCTCATCAACGTACTTCTGGCCATAACCGCTTTTTACATAATCGAAATCAATTCGGTAAGCACCCCTGAATAGCCAAGTGCTTACATTAGTCGTATCGTAGGTCTGCCTGTTTTGATATATGCCGCCCAGATAGTATTTGTGAGCTGATACTCCTGCGAGTGCCGGATTCATAGCTTCACCAGAGGCTAATGGTTGAGAATAAAATGCCGGTTGTGCATCCGTTTCTCTGAAGAAGAAAAGTTGAACCAACAAGATGGTGATGACGTAAACAGATCTGAATCTTCTCATGTGATAATATCTTATCAGTCAGTTGTTATTTATAATTCTCTGGCTTTTTGACCAGTTCGATGCTACTGGTAATGAGTAAGCGAAATTACAAGTTTAGTTTACCTGCTAATATAGAACAGTAAATAAGTAATAATAGTGTGCACTGAAGTGATTTTACCAGTTGAGTATCATTTACAAGATAGGAAAGCTAATAGAACAAAAACAAAAGAGGTCGTAATTGTTGAATCCCGACCTCTTTTGTTTTAATGAAATGGCTAGTAGACCCGTTCAGAGGCGAGTTTTCCTGATTCGTCGAATACTTGCCATGTTCCTGATTTTTTCCCATCGGAGTAGTACATCTTGTATCGAAGAATACCTGAGTCATCCCAGATGAGCCATTCGCCCTCTTTTTTGTCATTTTTATACCCTGCACGAGCAATCTTTATACCTTTTTCGTTCCAGTTAAGCCATTCGCCATTCTTTTCTCCATCGCGGTATTCCCGTTGCTCCATAATTTGACCATTGGAGAAATAGTAGCTTGTTGTTCCGTTTTCTTTACCGTTACGAATGGTTCTAATCAGTTTCAGTGTGCTATCAGGATAATACTCTTTAGTTTCACCGGTGTAGAGCATCCCATTTTTATAATACTTCCCTTCAACGAAAACAACTTGTTGACCGAAGCTTGAAACAATTCCTAAACCTAATAGTGAGATGAAGAGTACTGTTATTCTGAGAAATGTCTTGTTGATCATAATGTTATCTGATTATTGATAGGTTATAATTCTCTTTAAAATGTGTAAGAAAGTCCTAAGGTAATATATCTACCCGGGTTGAATCTAAGGGTTTCTTGGTCTCGTTCAAGTTTTGATTCTTTAATGCCATCTCCATCTAGGTCTTTACTAAAAGAGACCGTTTGTTTAAAGACCACATCCTGACAGATAATATCCTGAATTCCCCCTTTGATAGTCCAGTGGTTACCTCTTTTCCAGGTAAAAGTAAAGTCGAGCGAGTTGCGTGGCATCTCATAGACATCTGGGATATCTTCATCTGGGTTTTGGTAAGGTTGACCGACAACAGAGACTCGTTTGCCAATTACATTGTACAATAAACTCATGCCGAGTCCGCTTTTATCGTTTTGATAATAAATGCCGGCATTGACAATATAAGGGCTTTGTCCTTGCATAGGTCTATCGCGTTCAAGTGCTCCTTCTGGAAAGTTAACTTTCGAGTCGATGATAGAAAAGTTGGCCACTAATACGAGATCTTTGAGGAAGTTAAGAGAGGTTTCGGCAAGAGGGAGTAGTGATTTTCTGAGTTCAATCTCAGCCCCTACGCTTCGGGCGCTAGTTGCATTTTGGAAGCCATACTGTAAGCCACTTCCTGATTCAATATATTTTACCTCGATAGGTTTATCGAAGTTCTTATAAAAGACGCCGATGGTTAGCATATCGAATGGTGAAGGATAAAACTCATAGCGGAGGTCAAGGTTATCGATATGAGAAGTCTCCAGGTCAGGGTTGCCTGAGAAGGCTGCATTATACTCAAAATTATAGAAGACGAAAGGGGCGATCTCTCTAAATTCTGGGCGATTAATAGTTCTGCCATAAGCTAGTCTCATTAAGCTTTTTTCATTGATGGCGTAAGTAAGGTTGGCTGAAGGGAAAATTCCGGTTTCAGAGTTGTTGAGATTAACAGGGATGGTTGGGTTATCAGAATTATACCCATCCAGTTTTTGTTGGTTGTATTCCACTCTGACTCCTGCATAGAGGTTAAAGAGAGCACCGAAAGGGATTTTCAGGGCGGCGAATCCTGCACCTGTCATATTTGATGCTTTGTATGAGTCACTGGGATTCGTTGTTTCATCTAGGATAATACCAGAGTTTAAGTTTATGTTTTCATCACTAAAGATCTCTTCAACGGGTTTGAAAAGCAAGGTTGGATCGAACTGAGAAGAGTTAGCAATTTTATAGCCTAAGAGACGGGTGTCGAAATTTCTTTTCTTATATTCACCGTATAAACCACCTTTGAAATCAATTTCATCGCCCCAGAGAGAGAACTTATGGTCATAATTAGAGCCACCCATTACGATGTATTCATTAAGATCCATGAAGACTCTACCAGCATACTTAGGAGAGGCGGTGTAATTTAATCCCAATCCGTAGCTACCAAAGTAAGGCGATGTTGGGTCGTTGGTTTGCTTAATAAAAGTTAAACGTTTAACATCAGGCTCATGACGATTTCCATAGCTGAATCCAAGATTCCACTCTAGTCGGTCATCGCTTTTGCTGAAGAGGTGCTTACCACCAAATTGGCCGCTATAGGTAGATCTGCTAAGGTAACCACTCTCCAGTGACTTGATATCTTGGCCGCTATAATATTCAGTGCCTTCTCTAAGGATAGCTCTGGATTGCCCGATTTGGTTAAAGAGGTTTCGGAATTCGATGGTATTGTAGTCATTTATGCGCCAAGACCAGTTATGAAGAAGGCTTATTTTAGCAGTAGCAACATATTCCTGATCCTCGAAGACAAAGTTGGGGCTGCTTTTATCATTTGCGATATCATAGACCTGGTAGTTGTTTCTATATTTTGTTTTAGTTGAGGAGGTATTCGTATAAGAGAGAGAAGTGATATTGCTTAAGAATCCATTTCTCATAGGGATCTTTCTTTGTAGATCGAACGAGAATCGTTGGTCGGGAATTGCATTAGAAGAGGAGGTGGTCCATAGTTTTTTCATTTCACGGCTAAGAGAGACCAGTTTTTGTTGGTTAGCGAGATAATTTGGGTCGTTAAAGTCGTTTAGTTGGTTGAGGTGAGAAGGGAAATTGGAGGGAAGACTACGTGTTCCATCATCGACTCCTAGGAAGTCTAGACCGCCGCCGTTGAATTTCTCAAAGTTTTTGAAGGTTGTGTTTTCTCTATAGCTGGCTGAATAAGAAAGCGACGTTGTGTTTTTATCAGGGCTATTACGTGTATATACTTGAATGGCAGCACCTGCGAAGCTTGCAGGTAGTTCGGGAGCAGGTGTTTTGAATACTAAGATATTATCGATCATACCTCCGGGGATAGCGTCAAAGGAGAAGGCTTTTACATCGGCTTCTGAACTTGGTGTGACCGAGTTATTCAACCATACTTCGTTGTATCTTTCGCTAAGACCCCTAACCATTACAAAACGACCTTCAACCAAGGTTATTCCAGGAACACGGCGAATGACTTCCGATGCATCGCGGTCTTGTGAACGAGCAATCTGTTCTCTTGAAACGCCATTAATTACGAGATTTGAGTTTCGAATAGCTGACATAACACTTATTTCAGAGTCTTTCTTTCGAGTTTCAGTAATGGTGACTCCTTGTAAAGAGGCAATCTCCTCTTCTAGTTCAATATTAAGAGTAACTGCTTTTCCAGCTGGAACCTTAACATCAAAGGATCTCTTTTTATAGCTGATAAAAGAGATCTCGATTTGATAATTGCCAGGTGTTAACCCTTTGAGTTCGAAAAAGCCATCTAGGTCGGTGCTGACTCCACGAGTAGTTCCTTTGATAGAAACATTAGCACCGATGATTGTTTCCCGGCTTTTTTTATCAGTTACGACACCCTTAATTTCTCCTGTCTGGCCAAATAATTGGCTAAAGGTGAAGATTAGAAGCAAGACGAGGAGGTATTTTACATTTAGACTCATGATGATCAAAGTTTTGCTAAGACGCGAGTTATCTGAAGTAACAATGGTTTAAAAATCTCTATTCTGAAGTATTCCTAAAATCTAAGGGGAGCGCAGCCCAGGGCTGCGCTCCCCTGAAAATCTAATGGAGAGCTATTACTTTGCTTCGTAATCAGCGTTGTTAGGATCAAAGTTTGTCCATCCTGATGCCCAGTTTTCAGTACCAAAAGCACCACGGAAATTAACTTGTGAGAAGAAGTTGTTTTGCAGGTTCTCGTTGGTAAATGATCCACCTTCAAGTAACATTGAGCCAGCAGCGGGAAGAAGCTGAGGGTTGGTGAGGGTGAAAGGATCATTTAGGCCAAGTGAACTGTTGTTAACGATAGTGTCATTAGCGAACTCTGAAGTTAAGAACCAGTCAGCAACCTCCTGAGAAGTCATTGTTGTTGATGAAGAACTTACACTGAAGAAGGTTTTGTTCCCAGATAAGATAGAGTTGCGAATTTGGAGAGCACCATTCTTAGCATTATTTTCTGCTTTACTTCCATCTAAAAGGAGTCCGTTAGGATGACCTACGAAGAGAGAGTTGTAGACTTTAAGAGCAGTATTGCGACGTAGGTGCATGCTGTTTTTATAGTTTCCACTTACGTTTGAAGTAGTCAGTTTTGCAAGAGGTCCGAAGATACTTACGTTAGAAAAGATTGGGCTTGTTTGAGGAGCGTTATCTGAACCGGTTGCATCATTGTCGCTTTCGAAACCATTTGAACCGGATACGTCAGCAACAGTACGATCACGCATGGATAATGCGAACTGAACCATACCATTCCAGCCATTGTCACTATCAAAATCATCATCTAAGGCGCTTTGAGCAATGATATGCTTAGCATTAACGGTGCCACCAAACCATTCGTATGCATCGTCATTTGAGAATGAAACCTGAACGTAATCAATTGTTGTACCTGAACCTACACCGGCCATGGTCAGACCATTGATCTCTTTGTCGGGTTGGAATGGATAGCCGGCAAACTCAATACGTACATACTTCAGGATACCAGAATTATCAGTAGCTACATCACCACCGTAATGTGAACGAGGTCCCCCTTCAATCTGAGGGTCTCCATTGTTAACAGGAGCTTTACCACAAATCACAATACCACCCCAATCGCCACGATTTCTGAATCCTTGAGGACCATTAGAGGTAAAGATAATAGGGTTGCTCTGTGTGCCTTCTGCAATAATTTTACCACCCCGCTCAACAATTAGAGTTCCCATTGAAGCTTTGTCTCCTTTGATGATTGTACCAGGAGCAATGGTTAATGTTGCACCATCCGTTACATAAACGAATCCTGATAATAGGTACTGTTTGTCGGCAGTCCAGTTAATGGCCCCGGTTAGGTCGCCTTGTACAGTGACTACTTTTGATGTTGTTGGTGTTGGCTCCGGATCATCATCATCATCACTACAAGCAACAAAGCCAAAGGCAAGCGCTGCTAAAAGAAGTAAAATTTTTACATCGATCTTTTTCATAATACTTTATTTGGTTTAAGGTTTCTGTTTTTGATGACGCAAAGTAACCGCCCCAATCAAAATGCAATCTTAACTCTCTATTAAAGGTTGGTTAATTAAGATGTAACCATCGCTGGGTTCTTTAACACTCAGTTAACATGATGTGATGGGTGATTTATGTTCTTTCCTTAACTACAGGATCTGTGAAATAGGTTGAATTCATTGGCCAAATACAAAAATTACTTTAGGCTGATTGAGAAAAATTATAGCTTTGCATTGTACCAATTCAAAAACACAGCAGAAATGATTAGAACTGAGCAATACACCGTTCATGGAAGTGAAATAGACCATACCTATCATCTTAAGCCCTACCTTGTTGCCTCGCTGTTTCAAGATGCCTTTGCTCGATATAGTGCCGATTTGGGGTTCGCTGCTTATGATTTACAGCACCATGATAGAACCTGGATTTTATCTGATATGCATATGGAGTTTGATGGAATGACTCCTTTCTGGCGAGAACCCTATACCATTAAAACATGGGTGCGGAAAAATCAGAAGGTTCGAATGTATGTCGATTTTGAAGCTGTTAACAGCCTGGGTAAGATATTTAGCCGTGGAAGTAGTTGCTGGCTTGTCCTCGATGAGAATACAAGAGAAGTGGTAGATGCCGCCGAAATCTTGAATAATTTCCCTGTTTCTGATACCGATGCGATACCTGATTTTCGGTTTATTCTTTTACAACCTGAAGGAGAATTGGTGAATACCGAAGAACAAGAGGTTCGTACTTATGATATAGATTTTAATGGCCATCTCAATAGCGTTAGATATATAGCCGGTGGTCTGGAGGCTATCCCTAGAGATATTCGATTAATCCATAAACTCAAATCAGTCACTGTACGTTATATTAAAGAGGTATACCTGGGCGATGTGGTGAGGTGTGAGGTGCGACGAGTAGAGCACTCATCTATCATATGGCTTCAACTTTACAACGGAATGGATGAAGAGGTCTGCCGGTTTAAAACGGATTGGGATCTTTATCCAAATCAAATACTCTGATAATGTGCCGTGATAATCGGCCTTTCCACTTTATTTTTAACGTTTCTATTTGTGGGTCGGCTTCTAAACTACCCTTTGGTTTTTAGTTAGCTCAACGTTGCCTCTCCCTTTCCTCTTCGTATCTTCTCCATGTTTTTTTTGGTAAAAACATAGAGTAAGCGATGCGTTTGTTGCTTTTATCTGGTTATACTTTGATGTGATAGTGCTGGGACCTTAAATGAAAAAATAGGAAAATATGCAGCTGAAAGGAAAGATAACAGGTAGCTGATAAAATGGATCTTGTTACTTTGAATGGTTCTTTTGAATGCTAAAGGGAGGGGATACGGAGAGGATACGGAGAGGTAAAGCTATTCTGCTTATAATCATAAGGTTATTTTTGACCCTTTAATAGAGAGTATCTAATTACTAATAACCAAATTCAGCATAAATAGTAAATTGGAATATGTATCTTTGAAGATGCTAATTGCCTTTAGTAAAAAAAAGACTAATTTTAGTCTTATGTTCGATTTATAGTAAATATATAAATTATATGAAGAACATAATTCTTTTTGTGTTAATCTACATTTGTATTCTAAGCAGAGTAGTCGCTCAACAACCCCAGTGGCTTAATCCATTACCATATGGAAGCGCTACGAACGATATCGAGTTTTTTGATTCACAAAAAGGGCTCATGGTTGGCGATAATGGAGCTGTGGCCATTTCAAGTGATGGCGGACAGACCTGGCAGAATGCAGCTAATTATACGACCCTTTCACTGAAGGAGGTAGAGATACTTCAGCCCGATCATGCTTTAATCATGGCTGATACCTGCCTGTTTGAGACGGTTGACGGAGGTGTAACCTTGTCCGTTCGTTGTCAACTTTCAGGTTATACCTTCTTGATGTTAGATATGATTACAGAGGATCAAGGATGGGCTTTGGTACAGGTCAATCAGAGTACCTCAACTCGTTTGGCTAAGACAACCGATGGAGGAAGCACCTGGAGCATCTCTTCTTTTCAGGGTATTCCCTCTTCTTTGATTATAACATGTATTGCATTTAAAAGCATGGATTCAGGATTGGTCATGGGTCATGATTTTGATTATGAAAGTGTCTATCGTACCTACGATGGGGGATTGACCTTTTCTGTAACGAAACCACTTTTTGATGAGTATAGTCTTGTTATTAAGTATGGAGGAAACAATACTTATTATGTAGGCGGAGGTGTCAATGACAAGAAAGAAAAATCGCTCAATGGTGGGTTAATATCGAAAACCACGGATGATGGAGAGACTTGGACATCTATTCTTTACCCTGGACTTGGCTCTGGCGGGTTTCTATTTTCACGTATCAAGATATTGGATGACTCGTTGATAGTGGTCAGTGGTAAATGCGCCAATGATTGTGACAAATGGCCTGTTATGACCTCAAAAGATGGTGGGGTGACGTGGACAGAAAATCAGATTCATCCCAATTATTATGGTTATTCTCCTGAGGTAATGGCACTGGCAGTGATTTCAAATAGCCGTATTGTGGGTTATGAGAGAGCCATGAATTTGCCTATAAACACTAATGATTTTGAGAACTGGTACTATAACCAGGGAAGCTTCGGTGGGTTTTTAGCTTCGATGGTCTTTATAGGGGATCTTGGGTTTATGACCACTTCAAGGTCTGTTTTAAAATCAGTTGATGGTGGTGTGAAATGGGATACCTGTTATGGTGTTGAATATTTAAGTTCACAAACAATAAGCTCTCTTGCCTTTGCAAATAGTGATTTAGGGATGTTGGCTACTAGAAAGTATCTCCATAAAATCAATTTATTAAGAACCACAGATGCTGGGGCTACCTGGTCAGATATCTCGTCGATTGCCATAGATGAGTGTATCAATTTATGGTATCCAACATGGGATAAAGCATGGATGTTTGGTCGAGAAAGGGATTATGCTAATAATCCAACAAAAAAACGACTTCTCTACTCCATTGATGCGGGTGTAAGTTGGGAAGATAAGTTATTACCGGTAGATACGATAAATCAGTGCTTGTTTGCAGATGCCAGTAGAGGTTATCTCTTTGGAGGCGCTGGCTCAACCGCTACAGGAGGTTATTACCTGACCACCGATGGCGCCGGGACATGGGATTTTCATCCGTTGGCTTTGCCCGAATTAACGATGGGCAATGTAGTGAGCAATGATTTGCTTTATGTCGTTGCATCTACCTCACCCAAGACGGTATGGAGGGTAGATGCCGCAAATAATGATCAGATTACACAGGTTTTTACTGCTGATGATGGGAAGAAAATCGTTACAATACGTTTTATTGATAAAGATAGGGGCGTGATTATTGTGTCAAAGGAAGAAGGTGAGTATAATTCCTATATTTATCAAACCACCAATGGTGGTCAAACCTGGCAGGCCTTTGGTCCCTATCTTAGCCTTTATGGGGTCACCCTGTTTTATGATCTTAATGGATTAGCATGGGGAGATTATGGTAGATTACTTCAGTTAGCCAATGGGTATCCAGTAAATACGCCTTCTGTTGAAAAGGGAGTTCAATCAAGGGTGCTCACAGCAAGAAGTATATCCACCTCTGATTGCATTGAAGCCACAATTAATACAACGGAGG
This sequence comes from uncultured Bacteroidales bacterium, assembly GCA_964444785.1. Lineage (GTDB taxonomy): Bacteria > Bacteroidota > Bacteroidia > Bacteroidales > TTA-H9 > JAJTBW01. The sequence goes on from CAYUII010000009.1 coordinate 102,474, forward strand.
TTGGCCAGGCAACGCTTTCTTTAACTGATCTAACAGGGAGAATGTTAGGTAGATGGCCAGTAACCCTAACTGGTTCTCCACAAACTATTCGACTGCCTTTGCAAGGCATGAGTAGAGGACTGTTGATCTTAAACCTACAGATGCGTGACTCAAGGAGTGCCTGCAAGGTAATTGTGAATTAGATAACTGACGGAAATTTAAGTAGAGGTACCTCTGGCAAAAAAAAATCACCAAGATGCTTGGTGATTCGTGTGGGAGCAACAGGATTCGAACCTGTGACCCTCTGCTTGTAAGGCAGATGCTCTAAACCTGCTGAGCTATGCTCCCGTAGTGTATAAGAACGAGAAGAAGAAAACAATCTTCTCAATAAAAAAGGTCTCCAACGATAGTTAGTGACCTGAAGTGGGAGCAACAGGATTCGAACCTGTGACCCTCTGCTTGTAAGGCAGATGCTCTAAACCTGCTGAGCTATGCTCCCGAGTTTTTAAGAACGTTGATGCTTTTTGTCGGCGTCAATTGTGATGCAAAAGTACGGTTTTTCTGTAAACCTACAAATCTTTTTCCCTTTTTTTTCGATTCTGTTAAAGTAAACTCTTTTATTAAGTGTTTATCAAATGATTAAAATCTTAATCATCACATTTGGTAATCTAAAACATCACAAGTTAACTTGAGAAAGCTATGATGATTCTTATTTATCTCCTGATGTTTTCTCTACAGCAAAACACAACGTCATATATATGGAGAAGAAGCGAAGGGCAAAGGGAGAAGGGGGAGTGAAGCTGCTGTTATGTTAGATAAAAGGGAATACATAGTTTATTTACAGTGATGGCTATTTCTCTTATTTTTGTAAAAAAACTGAGGATGTACAAACCGAATTGGATATGGTTTCTTTTTTGGGGGATGTTGTTGACCATTTTTGCCTGTAATCCTTCTCGTCATCTACCACAAAACCAGAAGCTTCTTGTTAGGCAAAAGGTTAAAGTGGATGATCAGAGTGTTTCTGTTGATGAGGTTAAGAGTTTATTGCAACAGCAGCCCAATGAAAAGTTTTTAAGTATCTGGGATTTAAATTTATGGGTCTATCAGAAAACGAGTAAAGGTGCGCTAACTCCGTTTAAGAAGTGGTTAAGGAATGCAGCCGGTTCACCTCCTTCGATTTTCAATTCGGTGCTTATAGAAGATTCTAAAAAGGCTATTACCTCTTATATGCAGAGTAAGGGGTTTTATAACTCAAGGGTAAACTGTAAGCAACAACCTCATGATAAAAAGATCGACCTTCATTGGGAGGTTGTTTCTGGAAAACCTTATGCTATTCATGAGTACAATGTGGTTGTGGAAGACTCGTCCTTGAAGAGTCTTCTCGATACCTTGCCAGCTGCTTCTTTGGTCAGAAAAGGAATGCGCTTTGAAACAAAACCATTAGCTTTAGAACGAGAGCGAGTGAGTTCGTTGATTCGTGATGCCGGTTATTACGGATTTTCTCCTGATTATATCGTGTTCGAGGTGGATAGTATGGTGGGTAATCACCTTGTAGACCTAACCATGATAATCAAAAACCCTGTGAAAACCATTGTGACTCCTAATGGAGGCTCTATCGTTATATCGGATAATCATAAACGCTACTTAATAGGAGATATTGAGGTTCGTTCTTCAATGAGTACCTTGACTACTGAAAATGGATTACAGGTGCCTATTAGTGATACGGTCTTGTGGCATGATAATACCAATGAACTGGATAGTTTAAAGCAGGCAGATTTAGTCTTTTATTATACGGATAGATATCGGGTTAATCCTTGGGCAATAGCTCCTGGGGTTGCCTTTAGAAGCGGAGATAGTTATAATATGACTAAGGTGAGTCAAACATACCGAGCCTTAACAGGGATTAATTTCTTTAGATATGTCAGTATTGATTTTGAGCCTGTTGATCTATCTAAAACGCAATCATCGACTGGAACGGCCGAACTAAAATGTTTAATTAACATTACTAAAGCTCCTTTAAATGCTGGTAGTTTAGAGACCGATATAACAAATACCGGAGGTAACCCCGGTATATCAGGTAATATCAATTATTTAAATCGGAACATTTTTAGAGGAGGTGAACTACTGCATTTTCGTTTAAGAGGTGCAATGGAGGTTCAGACCAGCCTTAATGGAACCAATACCAGTAAAGTCCTTGGTGTTTTTAATACGATAGAGACTGGCGCTGAACTGAATGTTGAGTTTCCACGGTTCTTAAGTCCTTTTAATCTTGGTGCACTACCGATGTACTTACGACCTAAAACGAAACTTAGCAGCGGTTTTAATATGCAACTAAGACCCGATTATACCAGATATATTACGAATGTAGGATTCGGTTACACATGGCGACCGAATAATACTGTTGAACATCAATATTCTGTTGTTGATATTAACTCGGTTAAAGTCTTTCGCACAGATGATTTTAATAAACTGCTTGCAGAACTTGATAACCCGAGGTTGGTAAGTCAATATACCGACCACTTGATTATGGCAATGAGGTATAGCTTTATCTTTAATAACCAGGAAATTAATAGAGTTAAGAATTATCTCTTTTTTAGGGTTGACTTAGAGAGTTCTGGTAACTTATTGTATTTAGCTGATGAGATTATTAAGGCTCCAAAGACCAGTGAAGGCTACTACTCTTTGTTTAATATCAGGTATGCCCAATACTTAAGAGGTAGTATGGATTTCAGGTATTTTTGGATGTTAAATAAGGATAATATTTTGGCTTTACGTTTATATGGAGGACTAGGTAAAGCCTATGGGAATTCTGAGGCCTTACCCTTTGAAAAAGGGTATTATGCAGGTGGTGCAAATGGAATGAGAGGCTGGGGTTTTAAAGGTTTGGGACCGGGCTCTTTTTCGAATCCTGATGGGAGAAACATTGACAGGATGGGGGATGTTCAACTTGAAGGCAATCTTGAAATGAGGTTCCCTTTATACGGTTTTTTAAAAGGTGCACTCTTTTTAGACGTGGGTAATGTCTGGTTGTTGAATAACAGTACCACATTTCCTGGAGGAACTCTGCGGGTTGATTTTCTGGCAAGAGAACTGGCTGCTGATATTGGTCTAGGTTTGAGGTTCTCTTTCGACTATTTTGTGTTTAGGTTAGATGGAGCGCTGCCTGTTCATGATCCTGCATTACCTGAAGCAAATAGATGGGTCTTAGGCAAGAGTTCTATAGGTGATGTTCTTTGGAATTTTGGTATAGGTTATCCATTCTAATGATAGACGAAGAAAGAAGCAGTGCATTTAAAGAGTGGGTTATAACGCTAACTGATCTGATTAAAGAGTCTTTAGGTTATAATCCAACAATGGATCAATCGGCTGCTGTTGAAAAGTTCGCCGCTTTATTGTACCCCGATGAGCAATATCGGGGGATGCTTCTTAAAGGGTATGCCGGAACAGGAAAAACCTCCTTAATTGCCGCCTTAACTAAAGTAGCTCCTCGTCTAGGTTATACCGTAGTATTGCTTGCTCCGACTGGACGGGCTGCAAAAGTTTTATCCTCCTATACTGACCAGATTGCCTATACTATTCATAAGTATATTTATAGATCCTATACGCTCCCAACTGGAAGTGTTGGCTTTAGACTTCAAGCCAATCTGTTAAAGAGAGCCATATTTATTGTTGATGAAGCATCGATGATTCAATCAGAGGAGATTTTTTTACCAGGTAGCGAGGTGGAGAGCAGAAACCTTCTCGATGATTTAATTCGATTTGTAAAATATGGAAAGGGTTGTCGATTATTGGTTTCAGGCGACAGCGCTCAATTACCTCCTGTTGGTAGTGAGAATTCTTTTGCCCTAGACGTGGATACCCTATCAGAGTTAAGCGAATGGCGCTTCTTGTCGTATGAAATGACAGAGGTGGTTAGGCAGGCTAAGAAAAGTGGTATCTTGTATAATGCGACATTCCTTAGGGAAAAGATTAATGCAGCAGAGACAGCCTTACCTTTTTTTACGATCCATCGATTTACAGACTTCCAGGTTCCTGATGCCGGTGCTTTTTCTGATCTGTTTGCCAATGCATTTTCTCATAAGGATTCGGCGCATGCCGTCGTTATTTGCAGGTCAAATAAAAGAGCGAATCTATATAATAATCAAATTAGAAATAGAATACTATATAGAGAAGAGGAACTCTCTGCAGGTGATCGACTCATGGTTGTGAAAAATAACTATTATTGGTTGCCTTCCGAATCATCTGCCGGATTTATTGCAAATGGAGATATTATTGAGGTGAAGCGAATTCAAAAAATAGTCTCTCTCTATTCTCTGAAGTTTGCAATCGTTGAGGTTTCTCTTCCCGATTTTGATATTGAAAACTTAGAGACCATCTTGTTGCTCGATACTTTGAGCAGTGAGTCCGCTGCTTTGACCCAAAATGAATCAAGGAGATTCTTTGAGGAGGTGATGCAAGATTATGCAGATGAGCCAAATCGTAGAAAAAGAGTCCAAAAAGTCAGAGAGGATAAGTGGTTTAATGCACTTCAGGTTAAATTTGCATACGCTTTGACCTGCCATAAAACACAGGGTGGGCAATGGAGTAATGTGTTCATAGATGCTCCGTATAATCCTGAAAATCAGTTTTCGGTAAGTGATTTGAAATGGTTGTACACTGCGATAACCCGTGCTACCAAGCAAGTTTGGCTTGCGGGTTTTGGAAAGGAGTATTTTGTTGATTTGTAGGAAATTTATACCAAGAAATCATAAGGGTTGAACATCGTTCTTAACTTGTAATGGTGATTCCAAATCTATATTTCCCCATTTTACCGAGAAAAATATTCATAATTAAGATGAACTACAAGCAAACCTTGGATTACATTTTTGCTAATCTGCCAATGTTTCAAAGAATTGGAGCAGCTGCTTATAAGGCTGATCTAAGTACCACCGTTAGTCTTTGCGAACGGTTGGGTAATCCTCAAGTTCTGTTCCCTTCTGTTCATATAGCTGGAACAAATGGTAAAGGATCGGTCTCTCATTTAACTGCCTCGGTGCTTCAGGAGTCTGGTTATAAGGTTGGGTTGTTTACCTCACCCCACATGAAAGATTACCGTGAACGGATCAGGATTAATGGGCAGATGATTCCCGAAGAGTGGGTTGTGAGGTTTGTTGCGCGGAATAGGGAGCATTTTGAGGAACTTCGTCCCTCTTTTTTTGAGATGACTTATGGGTTAGCTTGCTCTTGGTTTGCTGAGCAAAAGGTAGATTTGGTTGTAATGGAGACAGGTATGGGAGGTCGCCTTGATTCTACGAATACTTGTCGTTCCATCCTTTCCGTGATTACAAATATTGCCTTTGACCATATGCAATTTCTAGGTTCTACTTTACCTTCGATTGCTGGTGAAAAAGCTGGAATAATCCGAAAAGCTACCCCGGTTATAGTTGGTCAAAGCCAAGATGAGGTACTCCCCGTTTTTTTGCAAAGAGCGAGCGATTTGGAGACCTCAGTTCAACTTGCCGATAAACACTATCAGGTTATGGATTGGAATTATAACCAGCAAGATAATACGGTGAGTTTCTCACTGCTAAAGGATAAAACTCTTTTCCTTTCCAATTTAACCTGTGAACTTACCGGAGCTTATCAGAAGAAGAATCTGAGTACAGCGGCTGCTATATGCGAAATGCTTCCTGATTTGGGCTTTTCCGTTAGCTCGGAATCGTTTAAAAGGGGTATTGCAAAGGTTGTTACTAATACAGGAATAAAGGGTAGATGGCAGCGAATCGGAAATGATCCGATGACTATTGCAGATACCGGTCATAATGAAGATGGTATTCGTCAGGTTTTAGATCAACTCTCCTTAATGAAATATGATAAACTTTGGTGGGTTTTTGGGATGGTAAATGATAAAGATATCACTGCCGTTTTGAAGATGTTACCTGTTGATGCTAATTATGTCTTTTGTCAGGCATCGGTACCCAGAGCATTAGATGCATTTGAATTAGAAAAGATTGCCTCCACTTTGGGGCTTTCGGGCATTGTGATTCCTGATGTTTTAAAGGCAACTCACGAAACTAGAAAATATGCCGGTAAAGGGGACTTAGTCTTAGTTGGAGGTAGTACCTTTGTAGCTGCAGAGGTGGTTTGATTACCTCAATTTTGAGATTTTCATTTGTAACTTTTGTAAGCATCGAAACGTCTTGGTAAGTATGAAAAGAAAGACTAAAATCCTAACACTGCTTTTCTTTATGGGGTTGTTCTCTATGAGCCTAATGGCTCAGAGAGATCAGTCAGTTGCCTATCTGTCGAAGGCCTTAAATCGAATGGATGAGCAGAAGTACCTAGATGCTACCTTGATTTGTTCCTATGCCATAAAACAAGATAGCAGTAATGCTGAGATCTGGTATGTAAGGGCTCTGGGTTTTTACAACCTAGGAAACAGTAAAGCAGCTTATGCTGATTTAACACAATCACTGAAGAGAAATAGCCGAAATGAGAACGCATGGTTGCTCAGAAGTCAGATTAATCGTAAGTTTGGGAACATGAAAGAGGCTCTAAGCGATTTTAACGAGGCTAGAAAACTTAATCCTGGTGCTGCTTTTGCCTTTTTCGCGCGAAGAACCTTCTCTTTTTTGTTTTAATTGTTTATTAAACTGGAATTTTGCAACATGGAGAGGGTTTTTTTGATCGGGTTGGCTTGTGATACCTGAAAAGATTGACTTTAATCTATGATTTCTGACTTATGACTTTAAACTATATCTGGCTGGCCTTCTTTGTTATTGCGTTTATAGTAGCCCTCTTTCGATTGATCTTTTTTGGAGATATCGAGCCATTTAATGCAATGACGGGTAGTACTTTCGAAATGGCTAAAACGGGTTTTGAGTTAAGTTTAGGCCTTACGGGGGTAATGACTTTGTGGTTAGGTGTCATGAAGGTAGGAGAGAAGGGTGGTTTAGTGCAGATTCTAGCCCGACTGGTTACGCCACTTTTTAGTCGGTTAATGCCTGATATCCCTAAAAATCATCCGGTTATGGGGAGTATTATGATGAATCTTGCCGCCAATATGTTAGGTTTGGACAATGCGGCAACTCCGTTAGGTTTAAAAGCAATGCAGCAACTTCAAGATCTGAATAAGGAGAAAGAGAGAGCCTCAGATCCAATGATTATGTTTTTAGTCTTAAACACTAGTGGCCTTACACTTATTCCCGTTAGTATTATGGTATATAGGGCTCAATTAGGAGCAGCGCAACCAGCTGATGTTTATATCCCAATCTTAATTGCCACTTTTTTTAGTACGCTAGTTGGTGTTATAACAGTATCATTATTTCAAAGAATTAGACTCTGGCAACCTGTAATTCTATTGTATAGTGCTGTACTTACCTTGGTTGTTTCTCTGATTATCTATTATTTTGTTCAATTACCTCAAGATCGAATAGGGGTTGTTAGTTCGGGTGTTTCTAATGTTATCTTGCTTACTATTATTGTGCTCTTTTTGGGGATGGCTGCTTTTAAGAAAATTAACGTTTATGATTCTTTTATAGAAGGGGCTAAAGAGGGTTTTTCGGTTGCTGTAAGAATAATACCGTATTTAATAGCAATGTTGGTTGGAATTGGTGTTTTTAGGGCAAGTGGTGCGATGGATTTCCTTGTTGATGGAATTAAAAGCGGCGTAGCGTTTTTTGGAGGTGATGTCTCTTTTGCTGATGCTATTCCGACGGCAATAATGAAGCCCCTTAGTGGTTCAGGGGCTCGGGGAATGATGGTTGAGACCATGAAACATTTTGGGGCAGACTCTTTTGCGGGTAGGCTTTCTTGTGTGTTTCAGGGAGCTAGTGATACTACGTTTTATATCCTAGCTGTTTATTTTGGTTCTGTTGGCGTGAGACAAACCAGGCATGCCGTTGCAGCCGGTTTGATTGCTGACTTAGCAGGTGTAGTAGCCGCTATTGTTGTCGCCTATCTGTTTTTTGCGATTTAGTATCCCCTTCTATAGGCCATGTCTGTAGCGAATTTCATTGCTTTTATCCTTATGCGTTAGGTATTTCTGTTGTGTATACCTAAATCCATGCCTTCTTTACATGGCTTTCCCAGATAAGATATAACCATTATTGAATCTTGAATTCAGAATTTTGAATTCAAGATTCTGAATTCAAAATTCTGAATTCTTGAACCCTGCCTCTTCCTACCTGAACTATTCTCTTTTTTTACATCCATTAAACTAGCTTTCTTAGAAACTGCAATTTTTCCAATATTTGGATAAATAAAAAGTGATGAAACAAAATGTGTGCCAAAAATGTAAAGATATGGTAAACAGGTAATAAGAAATTTTTTCAGTTTTATTTGTATTAATATTTGGAAAATTGATTTATGAAATGTTATCTTTGTGACGACCTACTTACTATACATACTCAAAAAACTATCTCCTAACTAAAATGACTACGATAATCAAGGTCAGGTTACTTGAAAAGAGAAAGAGAACTCTTTGATCTGAAACTCAGATCTGGAGTTCTCTTCTTTTTTTGGGGTTGAAAGAGAGCGTAAAGAGTGGTTTCAAGAGTATGATAAATGAGAAATGTCATTAACCTTTTATCGAAATAAATAACCAAATATCTTCAACAATACCATGGCATCTATGAAAAGAGAAATTTTACTGTTTTTGTCACTTCTATTGATTGGGAGTGCCTTCAGTCAAACGATTACAACAGCTCAGCCTGACTCAGCTTGTGTGGGTACAACGGAAATGTATAGGGTGGCTAATCATGCAGGGAGTACCTATCAGTGGACTGTCACGAGCAATAGTGGCGTAAACACAATAGTTGGAACCGGAAATGAAATACATATAAATTGGAGTTCAAATCCGGGTAATGAGATGATAACCGTTAGAGAGACCTCTGATAAAGGATGTTTAGGAGATATTGTTCAGTTGCCGGTAGTTCTTGTACCTCATCCAACGGTGGTGGCACCTGCTGATTTCGCCGTTTGTGCTAGTCAACCAACCATAGATCTGATAGCTTCAGCAACGAGTTATAAGCGTGTTTTATGGACAGGTGGTTCTGGTTCTTTTTCTATTACGAATGGTTTATCAACCACCTATACAGTCACCCCTGCTGATATTGCTGCTGGGAGTGTAACTTTAACCATTACGGCCTATCCATTAGGACCATGCACTCCACCTGTAACCGATGTAGTGGTCATTACATTTGATCCCATTCCGATTGTTTCAGCAGGCAGCGATCAGACGATATGTTCAACATCTACGGTAACTTTAAATGCGACAGTAGAACATGCATCGACAATGTTATGGACAACCTCTGGTGATGGTACCTTCTCTCCAAATAACGCCGGGGCTTCCGTATATACCCCAGGTACTACAGATATAGCTTCGGGGTCTGTTACGCTCACCATGACGGCTCAACCAAGTGGCACATGCCCTCTTCCTGTAAGTGATGCTCTTGTGGTTACTATTACACCAGCGCCTGTGGCTAATGCTGGTCCTGGAATGACCTTATGCGCTAGCTCTTCGATTACAATAACCGGTGCTTCGGCGGCCAACTACTCCTCATTAAGCTGGGGTTCGTCGGGTACTGGAACTTGGACCAATCAGACTACCTTAACGCCGACTTATACACCCAGTGCTGCTGATACAGTAGCTGGATCGGTTACCTTAACACTTACGGCAAATGCAACATCACCCTGTTTAGCTGCTGCAACCTCTCAAATGATATTAACATTCAGTCCTGATCCGATTGCGATGGCAGGTGTAGATCAGACCATCTGTTCGAATGGTTTAGCCACCTTAGCCGGAAAAGCCTTCCATTCCCAGAGTGTATTATGGACAACCGCAGGTGATGGCTCATTTGATGATGCGAGTAAGTTAAATGCGATATATACTCCAGGACCTAATGATATTAATGTCGGATTTGCAGATTTGACGCTCACTGCAAATGGCATTGCACCGTGTGGTACAACCCATAGTGATCAGATTCATATTGTAATTATTAAAGCAGTAGTAGCTAATGCCGGGCCAGATATAAAGACTTGTCCCGAGATTCAACCCGTTTCATTAGCTGCAGCAACTGTTACCAATGGGGCTTCTATGCTTTGGACTACCAGCGGAAGTGGAACCTTCACCAATCCTACCTCACTGGGTGCATTCTATACTCCATCGCAAGAAGATATTAATAATGGTTCGGTGACCTTAACTTTAACTGTTGATGGTAATAGCCCATGTTCGGTGGTCATTGATTCATTACTGCTTGAATTCTATGCAAAACCAGTGACTTCGCCAATAGAACACTATTAAGATAATGAGGATGTAAAAGGAAATCCCCTGCTAGAAGCAGGGGATTTGAGGCCGCAACGAAAAACGGTTAGTGAGGATGAATGGCTCGCTCCTAAAACACCCGGGAGGGATAATAAAAGGAAAATCATTAGAGCAAAACGTTGTGGCCTCATTTTTTTTTCTTAAAATTGCTTACTTTTTTAGACGTCAAATTCAGAGGGTTGGAAAAAAAGTCTATTTTTGCAACCCGAAATACCTTAAACCAATATGGCAAAGAGTAAAGATAATCTCGAAGACAAAATCGTAGCCGTTGAAGAGGCTCTGTCAAAAACTGAAAGTTTCTTTGAAAAGAACCAGAAAATAATCATGATCGTTGTAGCTGCGGCATTTCTGGTTGTTCTTGGCGTTCTTGGATATACAAAATTTATTTCAGGCCCACGTGAACTCAAAGCAAACGATGAGCTATTCATGGCGCAACGTTACTTCGAAATGGATTCACTTGATTTGGCTCTCAATGGAGATGGACAGAATGCAGGTTTGCTAGAAGTCATCTCGAATTATGGTAGTACCAAAGCCGGTAATCTTGCTCACTACTATGCAGGTGTATGCTACCTGAAAAAAGGTGAGTTCCAAAAGGCAATTGATCATCTGGAAGAGTTTAGCACTAAAGAGGTTCTTCCTGCTTCTATGGCTCTTGGTGCAACGGCTGATGCTAAATTAGAACTTGGTAAAACCGATGAGGCTATTGATCTTTACAAAAAGGCAGCTAATGATTTCAGCAACGAGTTTACCAGTCCGATGCTTCTTATGAAAGCAGCTACTGCCTACGAGCTGAAAACAAATTATGCTGAAGCTATTAAGATTTATGAAGATTTAAAGCTTAAATATCCCAGAAGCCAGGAAGGCCGCGATGCAGATAAGTACATCGAAAGAGCTAAAGGCTTAAGTGGTGGTGCAAAATAGTTTTTAATATCGATGAGTTAAACCCGGCCTAAAACCGGGTTTTTTTATTTTTACACTATGGACAGAAAAGATATCTCTATCGTTTATATGGGCACGCCTGAGTTTGCCGTTGCTCCATTAAAGGCATTGCTTCTGGCAGGTTACCAGGTTAAAGCTGTTGTTACCGTTGAAGATAAACCGGCGGGTCGTGGACAGAAGCTGCAGATGAGTGCGGTTAAAGAATTTGCAATAGAACAAAACCTTCCGGTTTTACAGCCATCTAAACTTAAAGACCCTTCTTTTGTTCAGCAGTTACAAGAATTAAACGCTGATCTTTTTGTTGTGGTTGCATTTCGAATGTTACCTGAGGTGGTTTGGTCTATGCCACGCCTTGGTACATTGAATCTGCATGGGTCTCTTCTTCCGAAATATAGGGGAGCAGCTCCTATAAATTATGCTGTCATTAACGGGGAAAAAGAGACTGGCGTCACGACTTTTTTCATCAAACATGAAATTGACACTGGAGAGGTTCTTCTTCAACATAAACTCGAAATCGGTCCTGATGAAACGGCAGGCGAACTTCATGACCGTTTGATGAGTATTGGTGCTGATCTGGTTGTACAAACAGTAGATGGCATCTTGAAGCATACGATACAACCTATCCCTCAAGACTTAATTTTGATTCAACCCTCTCATGCTCCTAAAATCTTTAAGCAAGATTGTAAAATCGATTGCTCACGAAACCCTGTTGAACTCTTTAATCTAATTAGAGGTTTATCGCCTTTCCCTGCCGCCTTTCTAGAATTTCTCAAGAAGGATGGTACTGTTGGCTCTTTAAAGGTTTTCAAATGTACTATTTCGCCGGGTGAGCCAATTCCTGGTACCATTTTGACCGATGGTAGAAGTTTCTTGAAAATAGGCGTCAATGGAGGGTTTCTTTCACTTTTGGATGTGCAACTGGCTGGTAAAAAACGCATGAAAATTGAGGAGTTCCTTCGGGGTTTCCCTGCTTTGGAAATAGCTACGATTCTTTAAAATCCTTTTTCATTCAGTGGATGGTATCCTTGGCTAATGCTGTTTATAACTCTGTTAAGAAAAATATTAATTGAATTCTTGTTTTTTTTACACTTATACATTGTTTTTATTTGAAGCATATATATATTTGTATCGGTTATTAATATGATGTTAACTAAGGACCACTTAAAATGAACAAAACACATCTTATCGATGCAATTGCGGTTAAAGCCGGCATCACAAAAGCAGGTGCCAAAGCGGCACTTGATTCATTTATTAATGAGGTTACTAATGCACTAAAAGAGGGTGATAGAGTGACTTTAGGCGGATTTGGTACTTTTGCGATTATTAAACGCTCTCCGCGTAAAGGAAGAAACCCGAAAACACAGCAGGTAATGGAAATTCCTGAAAAGAAGGTTGTTAAATTTAAGGCTGCTACCTCCTTTTCAGATGAACTTAAATGAACTTGACCTTATTTAAATGAGAAAGGCTCGGTATTGTCCGGGCCTTTTTTTATATTATCTCATTTTTATCTTTAGATTTAGCTAGCTTCGTCAGTCTTAATCCCCAATTGTTTTTTTCTTAAAAAGCTTATCTCTGAATGAGGCTGTCAATTTTCTTTACTAATTAATAGGTCTATTTTCGATAAAAGTGTTATCTGGTAATAGAATAATTTCGCCTTCTTCTTCCATTAATTTAAGAATATAAGTAAGTTCATTTTCTCTAATATCAGGAAGGTTTTGACTAAGCAAAGAGAATGTTACATTTGGTTTTTCTCTTAAGACTGATCGTATCGAGAAGGAGACTTCTTTGAATCTATTGAGGGAAATTTTCTTTTGATTTTTACTGATACAGACATCGCATTGTTTACACGAGAGGGCATTAGATTCTCCAAAGTAAGCAACTAATTGGGCTGATCTGCAGATGTCTCCATTAGTAATATAGGAAGTTACTGATTGAGCCCTTTGGATGGCCTCTTGCTTTCTTATTTGATAGTTTTCTGGAGAGATGGCGATGTATCGTTCGTCGATGCGTTCTGAGTTTAAGATTATACCTGGCTTATCTCGTCGGGGCTGATAGTTTATAACCCCCATGCTTTGTAAATCCAATAGAAGAGATATAACCTGAGCCGTTTGCAATTTTAAGGAGAGAGCTAATTGATCTTCGCGTATCGGACTCAAATCTGTAAAAATTCCGGTAGTACTTCTTGCGAGTGCTTTTGTAAAATGGTCATATTTTTTATTCTCAACTTGGAAACGATAGAGATCAGCCGCACCTATTTTGAAAATCACTTTAGAAGGCTCGTTCATAACATCGCGCATTGTGATATAGCCTTCTTTCTCTAATAGTCGCAAACTAGAGAAAACAATAGTTGGATTTATAGAATAATAATCAGCAAAATGGATAAGATCAAAGTCGTTGTATTCTTCCTTTCCACCTCCAATAGGAATCTTTAAATAATTACATAAGGCATTATATGTTTTCTTAATTATTTCTAGTTGTGGGTAGCTGCTTTCAATGTATTCGTGAAGTTCACTTAGGTCAGCATTCTCCCATAATAAAATACAATATGATTTTAGTCCATCTCTTCCTGCTCTTCCAGCCTCTTGAAAATAGGCCTCGAGCGAATCTGGGCAATCAATGTGAATAACTGTTCTTACATTTGGTTTGTCAATACCCATTCCGAAGGCATTAGTGGCAACTACTACCTGAATGAAATCGTTCATCCAAGCTTTTTGGGTCTCATCTCTCTGTTCGCTTGTCATACCTGCATTATAAAAGCCAGCAGTGATTCCTTTTTGCCTTAGCCACAAAGCGATCTCTTTAGTGCGTTTTCGATTTCGTACATAAATGATGGAACTTCCTGGTACCTTGTTTAGAATAGAGAGAATACGGTTTAATTTATCTTCCTCTTTTAAAACCATGTATACAAGGTTTTCCCTCTGAAAACTATTTCGAAATATATTCCTATTCTTAAACTGTAGATTTTGAATAATGTCGTCGACCACATTTGGCGTAGCTGTTGCTGTTAAAGCTAAGACCGGGGAATTAGGAAACCATTCTCTGATCTCGGCAATTTTTAAATAGGGTGGACGAAAATCGTATCCCCATTGTGAGATACAGTGAGCTTCATCGACAGCAATTAGGTTAATTTTAAAATGTGGAAGATGTGCTTTAAATAGATCGGTAGTTAGGCGTTCAGGTGAGACATAAAGAAATTTTACTAACCCTGACGCCGTCTTGTCAAGTATCGATTTAATCTCCATCTTATCCATTCCACTATAGATCGCATAAGCAATTATCCCTTTTTTGTTTAATGCCCCAACTTGATCTTTCATTAGGGCAATAAGTGGGGTTATAACTAAACAAAACCCTTCAAGAAAGAGCCCCGGCACTTGATAACAAAGTGATTTTCCTCCACCTGTAGGTAGGAGAGCTAGTGTATCTTTCTTCTCAATAACCGATTCAATAATCTCCTCTTGAAGTGGTCTAAATGCTCGGAACCCCCAATACTTATATAGTAGTTCAGTTATGGTCACTCGTTTATGGTACTAATAATTGATGGATTTTAACTTTAAAATTACTATTTTTAACCTTTGAAAGTTTCAGAAATGGAATAGTTATCGGATTTTTGCAGTGGAAGATAGTTATTCCATTTTTATTGAAGTCAATTTATTAATAAAATGCACTCGAATGGATCCTTTAATTTACATGATGCTGGGATTTACCTTTTTTCCGGCTGTATTGTGGACCGTTTTTAAGAAGCTTGAGATAGAATCGTGGAAGACTTTGGTTCCGGGATTAAACTATTATTTATGGGTTAAGGTAATTGAAAAGCCTATATGGTGGTTTGCTTTATTATTTGTTCCATTTATCAATATCTTCATGGTCTTTTTAATGATCGTTGAGGTAGCACGAGGTTTTGGTAAGAACGATTTAGGGAGTCAGGCTGTTGCAGTGCTATTACCTTTTGTCTATTTACCTTATCTCGGGGCCAACAATAGAGAACAGTTTAAACAAGTAAAAGATAGACCCAAACTTAAAAAGAGTCAGACCCGAGAGTGGGTTGATGCTATTATTTTTGCCGTTGTAGCGGCTAGCATCATTAGGATATTTACTTTCGAGGCTTATACTATTCCGACTAGTTCTATGGAAAAATCGCTTCTGGTTGGCGATTATCTGTTTGTTAGCAAACTAAGTTATGGTCCAAAGGTTCCTAATACTCCACTTGCCTTTCCTTTTGTTCATCATACCTTACCGTTTACTCAATTCACAAAGTCTTATTTAGAGTGGATTAAGTTACCATATTACCGTTTTCCGGGGTTTGGACATGTTAAGCTCTATGATGCGGTTGTTTTTAACTACCCAAGTGGAGATACTGTAATTTTGGAACGGCAGAATGAGGATTATTATGATGTTGTTAGAAGAGCGGAGGAGGAATTAAAACAATCTATGGGGAGCAATTACTACCTTGGTGCAGGGAGAGATGCTGTTTGGAAAACTTATAAGGTAGTGGCTCGTCCGGTTGATAAGCGCGAAAACTACATTAAACGTTGCATGGGGATGCCGGGTGATTCTTTATCTATTGTAGATAAACAGGTCTATTTAAATGGGGTGGCAGCTAAAAATCCAGAGAATCGTGAGTATAGGTATGCTGTTTTAACCGATGAGCTTCCATTGGCCGATAGGGTTTTTAGGAAGTATAGGGTTTCTGAAGAAGACATCGCTATGTATAAATCTTATGAGATGTTACCACTGACTCCTGAGGTTGCGAGTCAATTGGCCAAGGTTCCTGGAGTTAGAGAGGTAAAACAGGTCTCTTATGATAAAGGATTAAGAGATCCTTCGGTATTTCCTCATGATACGGCCTATTATTGGAATGTTGATAATTTCGGCCCTTTATATATTCCTAAACAGGGAGCTACCGTGAAACTCGATCTTAAAACTCTTCCTCTCTATGAAAGAATAATTGATGTTTATGAAGGGAATGACCTACAGGTGAAAAACGGTCAGATATTTATCAATGGGGTCGTTGCTACCAAGTATACCTTTAAGCAAAATTACTACTGGATGATGGGAGATAATCGACATAACTCTTTAGATAGTCGCTTTTGGGGTTTTGTTCCAGAAGATCATATAGTAGGAAAGGCTGTCTTTGTATGGTTATCGCTTGATAAAGATCGCTCATTACGTGACGGAAAAATCAGGTGGGACAAGATGATGCGTTTTGTTCATTAGGTCGATTCTTT
>CAYUII010000010.1:0-117522 GCA_964444785.1 uncultured Bacteroidales bacterium
TATACATCTCGGTCCTCTATCATCGCCACAAACATACGAGGAAGCGAAGAGGTACTCTTAATAGACTAAGCACAAAACCATTACAAAAAAACATTGAGCCCCCTGCAGCTAACCTTCTGTAGCCACCTTCCCAAAATAATTCCCTAAACACTTGTAATTGTGATAAAAAAGCAGGAACTTTGCACCCCATTTTAAAAACACTTAAATATTCTATTCTATGGCAGTTAGAATGAGATTGCAACGTTTTGGTAAGAAGGGTCGTCCTTTTTATCATATCGTAGTGGCCGATGGTCGTGCACCACGTGATGGCCGTTTTATTGAAAAGATTGGAACATACAATCCAATTGCTGATCCTGCCCAAGTCGTCCTCAGCATGGACAAAGCATTGCAATGGCTTCAGAATGGTGCTCAACCATCTGACACCGTACGTTCATTGCTTTCACGCGAAGGTGTAATGATGAAACATCACCTTCTAAAAGGCGTAACCAAGGGTGCATTAACTCTTGAACAAGCTGAAGCAAAATTCGACGCTTGGATGGCAGAAAAGCAAAACAAGCTCAGAAGCAAGCTTAGCGAAAAAGATCAAAAGGCACGCGATCTTAAGAAGAGCTTAGTTGCAGCTGAAGTAAAGAAGAATGAAGAACGCGCTCAAGCTATCTCACGTAAACGTGCAGAAGCTGCTGCCGCAGCTCTTCCTCAACCAGAAGGTGAAGTTGCTGAATCAACTGAGACTCCTGCTGAGTAATTTCAGACGCATCGAATAAAGAGTCCGGAAGTCAATTGATTTCCGGACTTTTTCTTTTAGAAAAAATGAGCTAAGCAATTAATTGACTGTTGTACCTTTGTAAAAACTAAGTTAAGAACATGCGTAAGGAAGATTGCTTTGAATTAGGTATTATTAGCCGTACTCATGGCACTAAAGGTGGGTTAGTCTTATTTCTTGATGTTGATCAACCCTCAGACTATTATCAACTCAAGAGTGTTCTTGTTGAATTAGGTGATGAGTTAATTCCTTATTTTATAACCTCTCTTGACCCAGGTGCCAAACAACAAGTCTTTGTTAAGTTTGAAGACATTGACACGCAGGAAGATGCCAACTATCTTCAAGGATGTACCTTATGGTTACCATTAAAAAACTTACCAAAACTAGAGGGCAAAAAATTCTATTATCACGAGGTAAAAGGCTTCATGGTTATTGATATCAATAAGGGTGAAATTGGTCCACTTACCGAAATAATTGATCTATCGGTTAATCCTCTTTTCTCAGTTGATCATGAAGGAAAAGAGATTCTAATCCCCGTTAATGATAAATTTATCATAGAAATAAAACGAAAAGAACGCCAACTGATCATCGAAATGCCTGATGGACTCCTTGAACTCTACCTACAGGTATAATCAGAGTTAATGAAAAGCATAATTAAACATGCAAACTGCCGGTGAACCCCAAATAAAAGACCGTTATTTCCATTTCAAAAGGTTCTCGGTTAGACACGATCGCTCATCAATGAAAGTTGGAACTGATGCCGTACTACTAGGCTTATTAACCTCCAGTCATAGCCAAGGTGATATGCTAGAAGTCGGATGTGGATGTGGAGTTATTAGCCTCTTGATAGCTGAACGAACTGTAGGTAACATACTTGCCATCGATCCTGATGAGCAATCTCTTTTAGACACGGAAGAAAACTTCAACAACTCTATATGGAGTGATCGTTTAGCATTCAAACAAACAACCCTCCAACAATTAGCATCCCAATCCTCTCGACAATTTAGTTTAATTTTCTCTAACCCTCCTTTCTTCACCAATAGCCTCAAAGGTCCTAACGACAAACGCAACAGAGCCAGGCATACCGACAATCTCCCTTTTGATCAATTCGCCTCCGCCTCAGCAAATCTTCTTAAACAAGACGGAAGAATCAGTGTCATTCTCCCCGCTGACCAAAAAGCAGCTTTCGTATGTGAGATGAATAAAGTTGGATTAGGCCTTATCCACTGCATTGAAATAATCCCAATAGAAGGAAGAAAACCCGTAAGAATCATCCTAGAATTCTGCCGAAACAACCTGAAAACCGAATACAAACAGCTAATCCTTAGAACCGCCCAAGGTACCACCTCAGAACAATACCAAAAACTCGCAGAGGGGTGGTATTTGAGGATGAAATAGAGGATTCAGATTCAAAAATCAGAATTCAATATTCAGGTGATTGGAAGAAAGGTTAAAAGCACCTCTGAATTACCTATCGAAGAATGGACTTTTAGCTGAGATACTTAGAGGGATAGCATAACACACTTTAACATCAGGAGGGATCAATTTTGCTTCAATAGCAGCCTTACCGACTGAAAACATGATACGGTTATCGACATGATGCAGAGCGGCAGTTGCGGCAGCTGCTCCGGCAGCAATACCAAGATCGGTTAGGTTAAAAGCGCATGGAGCGGAAGGGTTAGTCATTTTCACGGCGCAATTCGCAAAGCCACAGTATGAGCACCAACTGATACCCCTGGTTTCCAAACGAGTTCCAAGCAGTATAAGAGCATCAGCCTTCAGGATATTTTCGGCATCCCGTTTAAAGAAAGGCAAATGGTAAGCTTCAGAGTATTGAAACATTGCTTGGGCAAGTATAGTTATCTCATCAGGTTCAGCTTTGGCAATCCATAAAGTATCGACACCACGAGCTTTCGGGGCGGTTCTAGCCGAAGCCATTATTAAGTCTGCTACTCTTTGAGCGGTCTCTTTTCTTGTAAACTCCTCGTCAATCATTCCTTTTGTTTTGGTGCTAAATTACGTCAATCTAAAAGATTGCAGCTTCTCTCGCTTTTTGTAAATTTGGTCAAATTTACAGCAATTGGAAGAGGTACAGTCAAACAAGAAGCGGCCTGAAGCAAAAAATCCCACAAAAGTGATGGGCTTTTGGGATCACATAGATGAGCTTAGGTGGCATCTGATGAGGGCTGCGTTGGCGGTAGCCGTGTTTGCTATCATCGCTTTTCTAAATCGAGATTTTCTCTTTGATCAGGTAATTTTATGGCCATTGAGCAATGATTTTCCTACCACTGTATGGTTATGCAGATTAGGACAATGGTTGGCGGTTCCTTCATTATGTATGGACAACTCAGGGCTCGAGATTATAAACATCACCATGTCGGGGCAATTCATGACCCATATGTACATCTCAGGCATGGCTGGTCTAATTATTTCAATACCCTATGTTCTTTGGGAAGCTTGGCGGTTCATTAAACCAGCACTAAAGGATCAGGAACGACGAGCAGCCAGAGGAGGAGTTCTTATCGTCTCTTTTTTATTTATCTGTGGAGTTCTGTTCTCGTACTACTTACTGGTTCCATTAACCATCAATTTCTTAGGGACCTATCAAGTATCAGGTAGCGTTCACAATCAGGTAGCACTCAGTAGCTACATTAGCACCGTCGCCTCTTTAAGTTTTTCTGTAGGATTAGTCTTTGAACTACCCGTTATTGTTTGGTTTCTTGCAAGACTAGGGATAGTCACAGCAGCCTTTATGCGTAAACAAAGAAGATTCATGATTGTTGTTATTTTGATAATTGCCGGAATAATTACCCCTCCTGATGTTTTTAGTCAGATTATGGTTTTTTTACCCTTATATGGATTATACGAGATTAGTATCTTTATAGCGCAGAAGGTTGGGAAATAATCACCAAAGAAGCAACTTTTAAGAACTGTCGGTTTTAAATTAGAGAAGATACCATTTTACTAATTGTTTACGTTGAACTAAAAGCAACTTTGAAACATTTACGTTTCCGACACGGTATAACAAAGCATATGACAATAAAGGCAAAACTCAAACTTCGTCAACTATATACTGTGTTTACAGTATTACTGACGCTACTTTTAATACTTCCTGAAACAACAAATGCACAAAGCAGATCGCGCTATAAAAGGGGCAAAAGTAGCTTTGAAAAACTGGTAACCAATAACTGGCAGGCAAGTGTAATGGTTGGACCTACTATGTATTATGGAGACCTAAGTAAGTACGATAGTGATCCATTAAAAAAGATGTGGAATGAAAGTGGGCCTGGCATACAGTTAGTTTTAGGAAACAAACTCACCTCTTATATGGCTTTTCAAGGCAGGTTATCATACCTTGGCTTTGGTGCTACTTCCGAGGAATTAAACCGTCGTACCAATGGCCGGGTTATCACTTTAGGAGCCAACATACTTATTGATTTTGTAAATCTATTAAGCCTGCCGTATGAAACTTATTCTGATATTTACTTGTATGGCCTTATTGGAGGGGGACTGGTTCATATCAGATCCAAACTAGAGAACGCCACAACCGGAGAACAGATTGTGGAATATGAATGGCAAGACACTCCCTCTAATGAATCTACCTTCTATTTTGGATTCGGTCTGAACAAATACCTTACCCCTCGTTTTGATATCACCTTGGAATTCTTGGTCTATAAACTCCAAACCGATCGAATCGATGCCTTCTTTGGCGGCGAGAATAATGATTTATTAGTTATGCCTTCCATCGGAATTAAGTATAACCTTAGTGAATTATTACCCGACAAACGGCTATACCAAAATCAAAGAAACAAACGCATCAGAAGATAAAAATCAAAAGGGCCGAATCTACATGAAGTGATTCGGCCCTAACTTTTTGTGCCTATATAGGATCTATCTTCAATATCAGAAAGAAAAGGTTAAACCGCCGAGAACATTTATCCCATAATGAGGATAGTTATACCAATACTCATAGTTCGAACCAAAGACATTATTTATATCCAGAAAGAGAGAAAACTTTGGAGTTAGTCGATACTCAGCACCGAGACTTAAATCGGCATAACCATCAATCTTTTTCAACTCAGCAGAAAGTGTGGGAGTACCATTAATAGTTTGACTGTAATAATAGAGCGACTTCATTTGACTAAAATACTTTAGAGAAGCCTTAGCAATAAAATCAGGGAACAGGTTGATCTGTCCATTTAACCATGCTTCAATAGACGAGAAATACCAAACTTCAGCCTGCTTATCTGGTGTTCCGGATTGCCATGCAGCACCGGCTACCATCCTGAATTTATCTTTTTGTTGATAGGTTACTTCTGCATTCAATCTAATTCGTTTAACATCATCGTATAGTATGGCGATTCTGTTGTATGGCACATATTGATATGGATGAAAAAACTGAGCCTTATTCTCTATAGTACCAACTACAATCCATGAGTTTAAATCAATGAACTTGGATAGCGAAGCATTAACACCTCCATAAAAATCAAAGAGATTACGGCTAAAAAGGAGCCTATCTGTTGCCATAAGGTATGGATTAACCTGATAGAGATCCTTCAGGCTATTCGTATGGATCTCGCCAGTTAAACCGGCATAGAGTCGAAGAACACCAGGTATAGCATTAATCGAAGCCCTAACATCAGGTGCAAAATAGAGGGAAGAGGATGAATCATCAGCCATAAAGATTTTTGCCCCGACATGAAGTGAGTATTCATTAAACTCCGCATTGTAGTATGGATTCAAAGTAAAAAGCATCCTACTTTTTGAATCTAGCACTTCCCATTGATTATTAAGATTCTTAAAGTTCAAACCAAGACCTATAGTCTGAGAAATTGAGCCATCAAGCAACGAAACCTCTGCATCTAACATCCCATCAAGGTTGATTAAAAGCTCTGTTGCATCGTAATGATCTACCATATAATTAACTTCAGCCCCAAAGGCATGATGAAGCTTTGCAGCTCCTTTCAAACTCTCAAACTTGGCCTTAAGAGTAAACAAATTAGTCACTTGTTTAAGGCTATCAGCAGAGGGAAGACGCAGTGAATCAAATTGAGCCGGCTTAAACCCATAGTATTGTATACTATTTCGATGATAGTCCCCGCCAAAAGAAACAGCATATTTCTTGGTTAGGATCTTTCCATTAATATTTAAATCGTTTTGACTATACCCATTCTCATAGTAGTCACTAATATCTCCTTTACTGGATAGGTGCTTGAAGTGTATATCAAAGGCAGCCGATTTAGATTGAGTCTTACCGGCAAAAAACTCGACATACGGGGTGGTATAATTACCGAAACCAAGTCTAAGGTAGTTTCTTCCAAATACAGGATCGGGCTGAGGTTTGGGCTTTGGCGGCTGTACATCCGTTACCGGATATGAAAAATTGGCTGGGGAGGAGACGATGCCATAGGTCATAGGAGGCAACCCGATACTAGTGTCTTTAAGTATCGGACTTTTGGCGATTTTATTCGCATCGGCTACTTTAGGGGTAAAGTTCCCAATGATGGTAACTTCCTCCACTTGTGTAGGTTTATTCTGAGCAAAAGCAGACGAGGCAAAGAAGAGAACCCAAAGAGCCGAAAGGAAAGCCACTTGATTTATAGATAGTCTGTTCATGTTTAATATTCTTTTTTAGCGATCAAATGGAATAAGCCCAATTGAATTTGTATGGATCAATTCTTTTGAATTAAGGTTCAATCGTGGCTGATTCATAATCAATAAGCGGATACCGTTAATTTGTAGTCGTTTCAGTTGCAGGAAGCTTTGAAAGCATCTGTTTTGCTTCGCTCTTTATTTCCTCTCCTTCATAATTATCGATAATACTTTGAAGGGTTTGTCTAGCCTGATAAACATTACCAGTATTAGCATAAACATCGGCGAGGAGCAAGAAGCTTTTCACTCTCCAAAGGTCGTAATCGGGATAGTTATTGATTACCTCGTAAGCAGCTCTTTCGGCCTCCTTCCATTGTTTTGCCCCAACTCTAATGTAGGCAATCCAGTAAGCCGACTGAGCAGCAGGCTCTGCCTGATTTAAGTTTCTGGTAATATTGAACTCTCGCTCAGCCAGAGTAGTATTTCCCATAGCAAGAGAAGCCCTACCGACTGAAAGATGTGCCTCAACGAGTTGGTCAGCAGTTACCTTTTCAGCACTTAAAAGCTTCTGAGCAGCTAGAAGAGCACTATCTGGTTTCTGTAATACCAAATAACAACGCATCATTCCTTGCAAAGCATCCAGGATATTATACTTATTGTCGGCTCTCTTCTCAAGTCTTGTATAAAAACTCAATGCTTTTTGATACTCCTCCTTCTTAAATAAGATCTCAGAAGCCCGAGCCAATGCATTTTCAAGGAACCTTGACTCATTACCGGTAGCTACCTCAACAAAATCAGGAAGCGCTTTTTCAGTCTCCCCCGATCTATAGAGACAATCTGCACGATAGTAACGAGCGCTCTGAGAAAATTGTCCCTTAGGATATTTAGTGAGATAATCTGTAAATCCAGGAACAGATTTGGAACACTCCCCTTTCAAATACTGACCTTCTGCGGCAATATATATCAACGAGTCTTGCTTACTTATGCCATCTGATGCAGAAGGAACATTCCGCAAATAGGTAAGATACTCCTGAACATTGTTCATCTCGACATAGATGTTACTTATGGTTTGCAAGGCCTCCTTCGACTCAGGAGTTTTAGGATAACCCGAGACGACCTGTTTGAGATCTGTTAATGCCTTGTCATTCTCTCCAACATTGTAATAGATAATCCCTCGTCTAAGCAGAGCCCTACTTTTCATGCTGCTATTAGGGTAATTGCTTAACAACCGAGAAAGAGAGCCAATAGAGGCATCTGGCTTATCTTGGATTAATTCTGTCAAGGCTATCTCATACTCCGCATCATCGGCATAGGGTGATTTAGAGTATTCGGTGATCAGTCTTTGAAGAGTGGATATTTTAGCCGAATAATCTCGTTGAACTCCCTTGGCTAAACCTAATTGGAACAGAGCATAGTCAGCATCAAAACCCCCACTTCGGCCTGCTTTCTCATACCAAGCAGTTGCCTCGGAAAGATTACGTTGAAGAAAGTAACAGTCGGCTAATCTAAGTTGAGCATCGGTAACCATTTGGGGATCCTTCTTAGCCGTATTCGATAAAAACTTCCTGAACTCGGTAATCGCCTGATCGTAGTTCTTCACTTTATAATAGGCATATCCATTCCCATATAGGGCGAGGATATACTCCGGGCGGTCAAGGGCTCCTTTAGTTGCCAGAAAACTGACATATCCACTATTCGCTTGAGAATAGAGGCCAAGTCTATAGCTTGCTTCTGCCGACCAATAGAGGGCTTGAAGACGAATATCAGGGTCAAACGACTGGGTAGAGATCTCTTTGTAGAGTTTTATGGCTTCAGAATATTTCTTATCATTAAACAATGAGGTAGCCTTATAATAAGTTATCTTCTGTCTGGCTGCACGAGTCCGATTATCTTTGATACGTATATTATCAAGAGCCTGTAAGGCTGCAGAGTAGTTTTTAGTAATAAGAGCTAGATTTACCAAAAACTGATAAGCCTCGTCTGTTCTTGGAGAACCCGGAAATTCATCAACATACTTTCTTAATGCGGTGATTGCCTCGTTATACGGATCACTAGCTAACTCATAAGAGAGTTTCGCATAATTAAAGAGTGCATTTTCTTTACTAACCTGGTCATAAGCCAACTTATAGGCATCTAAGAAAGCTTTCTGAGCAAACTGCTTACTTCCGGTTTTAATATAACAGTCGCCAAGATGGTAAAAGGCGTTTTGGGCAAGAGTATCTTGTCTATCGGTCACTAACTCAAAGTTCTCTTTTGCTTTAGTATAATCCTGAAGTTGATAGGCAGAATAACCTAAGAGATAGGCATCTCGCCGATCCACTTTCCCTTTGTTCTGTGACCGATACATCTCCATAAAGCGGATAGCCTCACTCCAGCGACTCATCTTAAAGCTTGCATCGGCACATAGACGAGCAATCTGACTCTTCTTTGCCCCAGAAGATTTTTCGATTAATGGCGTACCTTCAGAAAGAAGCTCTTCATAACGTTCTTGTTTATAATAGATCTGAGCAATATAAAAAGGGACAGATTCACTGAACTGAGAAAGATCGGCTACTTTTTTGAATTCGGTTAATGCCGTCTCATACAACCCCTCATTATAAGCTAGGTAACCATAATAAAAACTAGCATCCTGACTATAGGGACTCTTTGCGTCCTTGATATCTCCAAAATGCTTCATCGCATTACGTGTTTCCTTGGTTTGCATCTGGCAATAACCCAGTTTAAAGAAATACTCTGGAAGAACGGTAACGGGAAGGTCAACCGGATCAACAATGGCAAGCTGTTCCTTAGCCATCTTCCATTGACTGCTATCAAAATAGTATCTTCCAAGATTAAATCTGGCACTACTCACCTTAGAGCTTGTTGGATGATCAATAATAAACTGATTCAATCGCGTTCCGGCATCCATGTTTTTGAGTTTAAAAGCGCATTCAGCTGCATGATATTCAGCCAAAGTCTTCATCTCACTATTAACTAAATCCTGACGTAAGGAGATAGTAACAAACAGCGACTGAGCTGCCGCATACTTTTCTCGATCGAAAAGTTCCATCGCTCTGGAAAAGCTAACACCGGGATCCTCCCATGCCGATGTCTTTTGAGCCTTACCGGTTGCGATAATGACAAGCAGTAAAAGGAGTGACAGTAGTTTTTTCATGATACGCATGTGATATTTATCTATTTCTTAGCCACCAACTGGGACACGCCAACTTTAAATCAATCGCAATCAAGATTACGATCGACCTGCATTCATGGCGAAATCAAGGCCAATTGGAAGTTGCTGTTGATGCAGGTAGACACAAAATTAAAGAACCATTTTTAACAACTAATAAAACGTATGTTTAATTACATTTATTTTCACGCATGATGATAAGGTTCATTTCGAAGAATGGTAAAACCTCTATAGAGTTGCTCCATAAAAAGCAGTCGAATAAGCTGATGAGGAAAGGTCATACGAGATAGAGAGAGCTGATAATTGGCCCTTTTTCGAATCTCCTCATCAAAACCATAAGCACCTCCGACCATAAAAGCCAAGTGTCTAATCCCTTGATTCATTCTTTGCTGCAAAAACTGAGAAAACTCAATTGATGAGTGCTCCTTACCATTCTCATCTAATAAGATTAGATAATCCACTGACTCAATAGCCTTAAGTTGATTTACCGCCTCTCTTTGATTAACAGTCACCGGAGGCAGCCCTTTTGCACCCTCCGCAGCCACAACCATCTGTGCAAAGGGTAAATACCGGTTTATACGTGACTCGTATATCTTACACCCATTCTGAATATACTCCTCGGTTGTCTTACCGGTTAATATCAAACTAATCTTCATGTCTGTTTTTTACTTGTTCTTTTCTAATGAGATGTCCAACCCATAGCACAGATCACCGAAAACCAATGAATCATTGGTAAACCCTATTCTATGGTCTGCGTTTTGCAAAAATAGAGCATCTCTAAGGTTTTCCTTCCATCTGGCGAGATCATTTCTTTCGACTATTTATAAAGGAAAGATAAATCATTTCTTATAGGGCACGTTTTTTGCGATTAAAAAGCACAGGTTAGAAACATCTTTTATAGATTTGCCAAATAGTTTACATCTGGTCAGATGTGTTTCTAACCTGATAATTTTTTATACAGCGATGATGGAAATTTTACCCAGATATGGTTTTTATAGGTTAAGTACCCTCTTTGTATTTCTTTTTGGAACCTTTTTTCTTCCAGAAAGCAGTATAGGACAGACAAAGGATATTTCATCTGCAGTTACAAAGGCAGTTGCAGAGGGTAATGCCAGTGAGTTGGTAAAGTACTTTAATGAGAAGGTTAACATCTCTATTCCAGGTTCAGATGGACTTTTTAGTAAAGAGCAAGCAGAAGTTATACTTGAGAATTTCTTCACCAAAAATAAAGTTACCTCATTTAAGATTAACCATAAAGGGGGGTCAGGAGAGGGCTCACTCTATTATATTGGTGTTTTGAACACAAAAGAGCGCAAATACACCACATACTTTTTACTACGAGTAATTCAGGGCAGGCAAGTTATTCAACAGTTACAATTAGAAGCCGATTAATCACCGATCTCATAGGCCTTCAAAGACTCTCCTTGACCCGTGATTAAAAGCGCCGGACGAGTGGAAGTTGGTTTAGTTACAACAAACGGGGTACTCCCTCGTAACACTGGCTGGTTCTCATTGCTTCCTTTTACTTGCAACAAGTAAATCTCAGACGACTTACGACTAAAAACACCTATTATCGTATTCTTGCCCTTAAGTTTAATGAGTTGAGGAGCATCTGTAATCTTGTAAGTAAAATGGTGTTGCATGATGATGTTTTTCATCCGGTCATAGATATATAGTTGCTTTCCATCTACATATAGAAAGTCTCTATCACCATTGCCATCGGTATCTTCATAAAGAAAGATATGATCATTAGAGAAGCTATTAAAGGCCGTTTTAGTGACAGAACCCGAACTCGGGATATAGACGAGGTTACCATCCGAATCGGTGGTAATCATTGTTCCCTTATTATTGGTTTCATTGATATAAAAAGCAGACTTTGAAGCGTTAGTAAAAGATTTAGAGATATTCATTATGCGTTTCCCATTCTTATCCGTAATGAGAACATTTCCCTTTTCCAGAGGGAATATTAAATACTCTTTCCCTTTATTTTCCAATAGGATTGGATCAGAATTCACCCGCTTCTCAAGTTCAGGTTGTGACCAACTTTTATCTGGTTTACCATCGCGTGTATATGCCACAACTCTCTGATTGATTAGAGGAACAACAATTCTGTATTCCAGACCCTTTAGTTTCACAACTGATGCTCCTATAGAGGTCTTTGCTGAAAGCTTAATAGGGAAAGGCTTTACTTCCCTTCCTTTGGCATCAAGTAGATGAATAGACTGGTTAGTACTAACCAGGTATTGTATCTTTCCATTTTTGAGATAATCAACGGCGAAGATTTGCCCAACAATGGGTTCCTCCAATTGAATCTGCCAATGAATCTTTCCATAAAGATCAACGAAAGAGACTCTGTTATCGGCATCATGAACCAGGAGAACCATCTTATCGGGAAGAGCGTGAGCAGGTAGCAAATAAGGTTTTCCGGTAATAGTTGCACCTATTTTTGTATTCCAAGAAATAGGTGTTTCACTTTGCGTCAGATCCATAGTATCAGAAGCATTAAGGGTCGAGGCATTGACTGAGTCTTCATCAGCTTGAACAGATAATGAATTCTGGGTAGAATCAGGGCTCTGTTTACCCCTGATTAGAATAGAGGTGAAGAATAACTCTTGGTC
Source organism: uncultured Bacteroidales bacterium (assembly GCA_964444785.1). Lineage (GTDB taxonomy): Bacteria > Bacteroidota > Bacteroidia > Bacteroidales > TTA-H9 > JAJTBW01. The sequence continues at coordinate 12,143 of CAYUII010000010.1, forward strand.
GCTCGAGAACTGCAAACTAACTCCCTCGATCGACTGAAGTGTTGAAAGACTCTCATCAAAATCTTCGGCAATAGGGTTATCAAGGAAGAAGTGGTGAAACATCTTTGATCGCCAAGGATTATAATAGAGCGAGATTGAGGCAATCGTCTGAATATTGGTTGATATATCCTTATAATCGGGCGAGTTAAGAAGAGTTTCACCCTTTAGATAATCCATGATTGCATTTTGAAGTGTAAATGGCGATGGACTAAAAACGAAGACATCATCCAGTTGATAGTAATAAGCTTCGGTGATATCAGGAATCATGTTATACATGAAATTCCCAAAGAAACGATGAAAATCGATCTTTCTTAACTCATGGCCATTAATGTTAACGGTATTCACTTGAAGAGCCGAAGGAATTGATTCGTCGAGCATGGCCTTAAGTTGAGATGGGTTTTTACTTGTGAGTAAAACCAGGCTATTTGCCGTAGCTTCTTGTTCATTTCCCGTGATCAAGGCCACAGTTAGTTCCGACAGGTCTGCATCTTTAAGGTTCTGAATAGTTGAGGCATCAAGAAGCGTTGACTCGGAAGATTTCTCAACCGCTGCCGACAAATAATTATTGTATTGATCAGCAAAGGGTGTAAAGTCGCTAAAACTAAATGAAGCATAGGAAGCTGTAGACGCAGGCAACATAGCAATAGTATGAGATTCTCCGGCCTCCTGACTCTTGAAAAGGTTAAGAAAATCGGGATTCATGGGCATCGTGAAACCACTGAGCATCACCTCATCCTTCTTTACTGAGATATCTAATCCTGCCCATCGGGCAAATCGCTTCAGCTTCACAAAGCCAGGGATAAAGTCACGTGCCGAAAAATGACTTAAGACCTGAGGTAAAGAAGAGAACTGAACATAAAGATGAGCATCCACATTACGTCCGGCAGTTTCATGAACTCTGGAAAAGATCGGGTCTTGCAGAAGTGAAGACCCTCTCTTCAATTGTTCAGAGGCCTTATCAAGAAGTGTTACATCATAACTTCCAATAAACAAAGCATTCTGTATGGTATAAAAGAATGGCTCGTTAGCTCCTTTAAAGAGAATGGCATGGAAACGGGTATCTCTAGCAGGGACAGCCATACTATGTTTACTTATAAAACGATCAACCGTCTTACTGGTAAGAGGTTGAGGAAGCTGCATAACAAAAAGAAAATCAGCTGAAGTATCACTAGTGGGGTGCAAAGAAATGATCAATTGCTTCGTTTTAAATGCCTCGTTAAGACTCTCATCCGATTTAAGAGTAGTGTCTATAGCACCTATCAAGGTAGTCAAACGAGAAAAGATATCTGTGGTTCTTAAAGAAGACCAGACTTTGCTATCCGAATGAAGCTTTTCCCAAAGGTTAGCCGGACCATTCACTTCGAGTAATGCAGAGGCATCAACAGGTATGGCTTCGATTGGCTGGGATCTCTTTTGGGTTAACCAATCATACCCCAAATAAATACCGGCAATAGTTACCAATGAAACTAAAACTATGATGGTAATGATGATCTTTCTTTTCATTCCTGTCTCCTTATTTCTATCAGTGACCCAATCCATTACAGATATAGCAACGCTATATTTGTCAAGTCATTATACTCAGTCAACGTTGAATTATTGCTGTAAAAAGCAAAATTAGTGTAAAGGTATACACATTCATCCGTGCAGGAACATAGAATGGTTAAAAATCAAGGCTAAGCTGTTTCTTTACTACAAATGTCTTTCTATGCCATTCTGTTTGTCCGTATTTATCAATAGCTCTAATATGTTCTTGAGTAGGATACCCTTTATTTTTATTCCAGGCATAATCAGGAAACTCAGCAGAGAGCCTAAGCATAAAATCATCTCGATGGGTTTTAGCTAAAATGCTGGCTGCCGCTATGGAAGCAAACCGGCCATCCCCCTTGATCATGCAGAGATGAGGAATATCATGATAGATCTTAAAGCGATTACCATCAACCAATATAAAATCGGGTCTTATTGCCAACCCAGTCAATGCTTTGTGCATGGCGAGTATGGAAGCATTCAGAATATTGATCTCATCGATTTCGTCCGCCTCGACCTGTTCAACACACCATGCTATTGCCTTAGACTCTATCTCCTTTCGAGCCACCTCTCTTTGTTTGCGACTAAGCTTCTTCGAATCATCCAGAAACTCAAAAGGAAAATCTTTTGGCAATATCACTGCAGCAGCAAAGACTGGTCCCGCCAAACAGCCTCGTCCCGCTTCATCACATCCTGCTTCAACCTGATTTTCAATGTACCATTTTGCGAGTTGATGAGAGATCATAAAACAGATGTGTTTTGCAGAATCGCCATTACCAAGATCAGTGTTAATAGTAACTCATAGGTCAGTCGATATTTCATACTTAACAGGTATGAGGAAGAAAGAGCCACCACAGGAAGGGTCACCAATGCCAGATGCTCTCTTACTAACCCTGCTGCAAAAGGAGTACCGGCCAAAGCAATCAAGGTAAACCAAACAAACGTCCATACATTTTTCCGGTAACTAAGCACTCTCTCCATTCGATTAGCTAACCCCGAACGAAGTGATTGTATCGCAATAAAAAGTGCAACAATAATAATCACAATCTCAGGTATTGTAGGAATAAGATCGGTAGTAAGGGGTGCTTCATAGACCAACTTAAACCCACTTACCAGACCCAAAAGGGTTCCCTTCCAAAGACTATAAGTCAGAATATATAGACTAATAACAAAGGGGCCAAGGATTGATAATAGCCACTCCCGCCATGTCCAAATGCCATTAACGGCAAAAGAAAACCAAATAAAAACAATGAAAAAGATAGCCACCGGATAAATCAAGGCAGTCAAGACCACAAGAATAGAACTAAAAAAGACAATCGGATAGCCTCCCTCTTTCTTACTTAATCGTATCATCTGAGTCAAAACGATCAACATGACAGGGGTAATAAAAGTCATCGCAGATACTTGTAGTAAGCCGGGAGCATGTGAAAAGAAAAGGATATACAGAAATGCAGGGAATAGGGTATTACGTTGAATAAAATCAGTACTTATAAGAAACTGATTGAATATAAGAGCTTGTGAAACGATCAACACAAATGAAAGGAGAACCCCGACGAATGGATAGGCGACAAAAGGTTCGAGCAGAAACTGCTGACTACTACTGGCAGTTTGAAGGTTTACCGGCGGCGGACTGATAAAAGCGTGGCCCCATAACAGTGCAGCAATTAATGAGAGTAAGGCAACTTGAGCCGGAAACTCTGAACGAAAGGTTCGAATAAATATCATCAGATGATCTGTATCGGATACATTACAAAGGTCGTGAAATTTGCGTGATAATCACAATGCTCTATCTGTTAGGGGTCAACTCTGTATACAAAATGGAGGCCTCCTCAATAGTTATAAGGAAGCCTCCATTTAGCACATCTCGAGTAATCCTAAATAGTATAGAGACTAATTAGGATCCTCATCTAAGACTACAATTTATTTGATGCCAGCAAGATTCATCATAAATCTCCATTGAAACTCTTGGTCATCAATAAGTTGTTGTGTTGACTTACCAGAACCATGTCCGCTTTCAAAGTCAATATAAAGCATAACCGGGGAGATCTGGCCTGGATTATTTTGGAGAGCGGCGACAAATTTCTTGGCATGAACTGGGTCAACTCTCACATCATTGGCTCCAGCTGTAACCAGAAGGGTTGGATGGTTTAACCCTTGACGAATGTTATGATAAGGGCTATAGGTAAGCAGGTAACGGAAATCGGGGTCTTTGTCAGGATCGCCATATTCAGGGATCCAATAACGGGCAATCAAGAATTTATGATATCTAATCATATCTAGCAGAGGAACGGCACAGATACCCCCTTTAAAGAGATCAGGACGTTGGGTTACAACAGCACCGATAAGTAAGCCCCCATTTGAACCTCCACGAACAATCAAATGATCAGGATTAGTATACTTTTGGTCGATGAGATATTCTCCGGCAGAGATAAAATCATCGAAGGTATTTTGTTTATTAAAGAGCATGCCATCGCGATGCCAGTTTTCTCCATATTCATTACCTCCTCTAAGGCAAGCAATCGCATAAACACCTCCACGATTAACAAAAGAGGCAGCTAAGCTGATAAAAGAGGGAGTCTGTCCTACATTAAAACCACCGTAGCCATAGAGAAGAGTAGGATTATTTCCATCCAGTTTCACATCTTTGCGATGCATAAGGAACAGAGGAATCTTTGTACCATCTTTAGAAGGATAGAAAACAATAGAGGCAGTGATATTTTTTGTATTTACAGGTGATTCCATTCTATAGAACAGTTCCCATTTAAAAGTTTTAGGATCTGCTTTATAGATGCTATAAGGCTCTGTGAATGATTCGATACCCATATACAGAGTATTACTTTCACGATGATAGGAGATGTAGCTTACACTTCCAATAGCAGGAAGCTCAAGTTGCTTAATAAATTTCCCATTTAGATCATAAAGCATGAGTCTGCTTAATACATCCTTTTTATCTCTAACGATGATATTCTCAGGGGTAACGGCAAACTCATCAATAACGGTCTCCTGTTCAGGAATCAAAGTAGTCCAGTTCTCAAAGTCAGGTTTAGTGACATCGCAAGCCATGATTTTAAAGTTGGGAGCATGGTCATTGGTCAAAAAATAGATTTTGTTTCCGATAGCATCAGGGTTAGCTTGGAATTCGGTTGAACTATAGATCTTATGGAATTGATCTCTGGTACCAACCTTTCTCATACTAAGAGTATTTGAGTAGAAGTCCCCTTCACTTAAGAAGGTTAAGTCAGCGTAACGAGCATCCCAGATACCGGCTACATCCTTTGAATCTTTAGGGGCAAGAAGGAATTCAGCTTTCTCAAGATCCGTTCCCAGTTTATACCAATAGGTTTTAGGGGGCTCCTGTTTATCGACCATCTCTTTGGTTCTGATGGTAACATAGGCATGCTTTCCATCTTTAGCGAAGTTAAATCCATAAACACCGGAAATAGGTTTATAAACCTCTTTACCGGTTTTAGTATCGATCAAATAATAGGTTAATATTTCAGCACCTGCTTGCTGTACACCAACGGCAACCATAGAGGCATCTTCGGTGAAGTCATTGCCTGACATAGCTGATTTTCCGGAAGGATCTTTAGTAGTTGGATCAAAGAGGAGTTTCTCTTTTCCATTCAGACGAGTATAAAGTTTGCTTTGAGCTTCCCCTTTCTTCTTTCTATTAAAGAAAAGTCGGGTACCTTGCATAAAGTCAGGGCCTGTGTAATCGCGATCGATTAAGGCGGTGATCTCCTGTTTTAAGCCCGGGATTTCAGGATAGTTTTCATTGATATATTTTACAGTAGCTTGATGTTGAGCTAGAGTCCAATCAATGACTTCTTGATTTTTACCATCCTCAAGCCAACGATAGTTATCCGTAAGTAATACCCCATGAAGGGTATCGGTTACAGGGCGGATAGGGGTTGTGGGATGTTGAAATTTCTGTTGTGCTGACATATTAAATGGGATTGCCAAGGTAACGCACAAGGCAAAGAGCGATAAATTATATTTTTTCATTGAAAAGAATATTGGTTATAATAAAGGGTATCCGATATTTAAGAATTTGATCAGATACCCTAAAGTTAGTCAAATTATCATCTAATTACCAGATGGTTGCTCTTTTCTCAGGCTGGATAAAGAGTTTAGCATCGCTTTTTATATCGAATGCTTCATAGAATTCATTAATATTAAAGAGAGCCTTATTTACTCGAGCCTCTGCTGGAGAATGTTCATCTTCTTTAATATCTCTCATAAGCTTTTTATCACGAATAGACTCCCTCCAAACTTGGGCATAAGAGAGGAAGAATCGCTGCATAGGAGTAAAGCCATCAATCTCTTTTTCATCGCCTTTTAAGACGGTTTTAAAGGCGCGTAGGCTAAGATTAAGGCCTCCATTATCGGCAATATTTTCACCTAGGGTAAGCTTACCATTAACTCTTAAGCTATCGAGAATAGGATATTCATTAAACTGATCAACAAGGATCTGAGTTTTAGCAACGAATTTTTCAGCATCGGCGGGTGTCCACCAATCAACCAGATTTCCTTTTGCATCATATTTTCTACCTTGGTCATCAAAACCATGAGTCATTTCATGACCAATTACAACACCAATTGCTCCATAGTTAACGGCATCATCAGCATCTTTGTAGAAGAAAGGAGGCTGAAGGATGGCAGCTGGGAAAATGATCTCATTCATAGATGGGACATAACCGGCATTCACTGTTTGTGGGGTCATAACCCATTCTTCCTTATCCACTGGCTTACCAACCTTACTCATCTCTAACTGAGTCGAGAAACGACTAGCATTCCAGGCATTTACGATGTAACTATTAGCCTCAATATCAAGTTTGGAATAATCAATCCACTTGTCTGGATAACCAACCTTAACCCTCATTGCCTCTAACTTTGTAAGAGCAGCCTTTTTAGTCTCGTCACTCATCCAAGATAGATTCTGCAGTGAAGAAGCCAAGCTCTTTTTAAGATTATTAGTTAACTCAACCATACGAGCTTTAGCTTCAGCTGGGAAATGTTTTTCCACGTACAGCTTGCCAATAGCTTCACCTAAACCACCGCTAACTGTTGAGAGAACACGTTTCCAGCGTGGTTTCATCTCCTTTTGACCAGATAGATAGCTATTATAGAAATCGAAATCTGCTTTTTGAATAGCATCGGTTAGATAAGAAGAGTTATGAATCATCAGGGTGAATCTGAAGTAGTTTTGCCAGGTTGCAGCAGGAACCTCCGTCAACAACTTACTAAAACCGGCAAAGAAATTCGGCATCATAACATTGACCTTATCTAGATTTGGAAGACCCAGACCTGTAAAGTAAGCCATCCAATCAAAATTCGGAGCCAATTTCTTTAACTCGTCAATGGTCTTCATGTTATAGGTAGCAATAGGATCTCTTCTCTCTTCAATCCCCATCGAGACTTTTGCCAAACTCGTTTCTAAAGCCATGACTTCAGAAGCAGCTTTTTCTGCAGCAGCTTGATCCATACCACTTAGCGTAAGCATAGTACGAATAAACTTCTGATATTCACTTCTTATCTCAGCCATCTGAACCGAAGGATCTAAGTAATACTCTACCTCGGGTAAACCCAAACCACCCTGATAGAGATTGAGAACCACCATCTCGCTTTGACGAGCATCTGGCATTTGGAAAGCAGCAAAAACAGGATAAGTTCCACGCATGTGAAGATCTGCATAATACGCAGCCAGCTCCGCTCCTGTACCTAATTTGGCAATTTTGTCAAAATCTGCTTTAAGTGGCTCTATTCCTGCCTTCTCTATGGCAATACTATCCATACCCGACTTATAAAAATCACCAATTTGCTGGGTTACTGACCCCTTAGTCCCATTAGCTCCGGCAGCCTCCTGAACCAACGATTTCAATTGCTCTCGGTTCTCTTCAGCCAACTGAACAAAAGCACCATAATCAGCATACTGATCAGGCACCGGATGGCTCTTAATCCAGTTACCATTAGCATAACGAAAAAAATCGTCCCCAGGCTTAATGGTTTGATCCATATTGATGGTATCAATCGCTTTTACAGCAACAGCCTCCTGTTTGCCCGATTGACACCCGGTAATTAATGCTCCAGCACAAATTACGGCCAGAAGTGTAGTTTTGTTTAGATTCATTGTGGTAAGTCGTCAAAATTTATTAGTGTCTATTAAAAAATTAAGCCAAAAATGCATTTGGCTTAAATATCAGAAACATAAGAAAATTATTATTATCAAATAGTCAAACAATGTGTAAAAGATTCGGTCATAGCTTGTGCGTAAACGAACAGTGAAATTACCCTTCCACATCTGCATCAAATGCAATGCGAAGCTCATTTAAAACTGGATTTATCTCCATCATTCGACCATACTTTTCCTGAGGTGTCCAGGCTTTAACCTTCGTCTCTTCTTTAGGTTGAACCGAAATATTAAGACTAAGGTATGAGTTCTTAAGCTGTGCTTTTAGAAACCCCAGCAACTCGGGCCGAATCTCATTAATCGCCTCTAAAAGAATTGGATTTTCTACAGTGTGGACAATATTCTTGTTATCCTGTAGCTGAGGAAGAGATGCAGAAAGAGCCGTATAAAGGCTTATATTTTTCTTATTATCAATTTGGCTTATATAATTTTGCCAGGCGAGGATCAATTTATCAGGAGTGACCGGATCATTAAGTAAAACCGCAGGCTCTGGCTCTGTGTCAGAGGCTTCATCCTCTTTGGGAGTAGGCTGCGTAGGTCTAAGTGAAGGAGCTGTTCTTCCTGTTGGGCCACTATAGGTTGGAACAGGCCTTGCTGTTTGAGGTTGAGGTTGGGGTTGAGAGACTGTTGGCTGAGGCATCACCGAACTCTGGTTCATTGACTGTTGGGAAGTTGGCGAGGAGGAGGGTTGAGCTGGACGATTAACAGGTTGCTGTGAGGCCATATTGTTAGGCTGATTGGGTGCTGTTGAGACGGTACTTGCTGATACCGGTTGTTGAGGTTGTATTCCATTGGGAATACCTCCAGCTTCCTGAATCATCTTCAACAAAGCGACCTCAATATGAAGTCTTTTATTATTGGAGTTTCGATAGGTTATATCGGCCTGATTAGCAATATCCAGAGATCGAAGTAGAAATCTCAGATCACATCGAGCCGCTTGACTTGCAAACTGTTGCTTGACCGCACTGGCCACCTCTAGTAATTTAAGCGTTGCTGCATCCGTTGAAATCATGAGTTGACGCAAATGATCTCCTAACCCTACAATGAAGTGTTGTCCATCAAATCCATTGCTAATAACCTCATCAAACAAAAGGAGGACTGAAGAGGTCTGGCCGGCAAGAATGGCATCAACTACTTTAAAGTAATACTCATAATCAAGGACATTAAGGTTCTCAATGACTTTATGATACGTAAGGTTACTTCCGGCATAGGTCACCAATTGATCGAAGATAGAGAGCGAATCACGCATCGCACCATCAGCCTTTCTGGCAATAACATGTAAAGCCTCCTGCTCAACTGTTATTCCTTCAGAAGAGGCCACCCACATCAAATGGTTAACGATATCATCAACGGTTATCCTTTTAAAGTCGTAAATCTGACAACGAGAGAGAATAGTAGGTAAAATCTTATGTTTCTCAGTAGTAGCTAAGATAAACTTTGCGTAGGCAGGAGGCTCTTCAAGAGTCTTAAGAAAAGCATTAAAAGCAGCTTGAGAAAGCATATGAACCTCATCGATGATATAGACCTTAAACTTACCATCCTGAGGCGGTATTCTAACCTGATCTATAAGGCTCTTAATATGTTCAACCCCATTATTTGAAGCAGCATCCAACTCATAAATATTGAAAGAAGAGCTTTGATTAAATGCCTTACACGACTCACAGGTATCGCAGGCTTCCAGTTCAGGAGTCAGATTCTTGCAATTTATGGTTTTTGCCAAGATTCGAGCACATGTTGTTTTACCAACCCCTCTGGGTCCTGTGAACAAAAAGGCCTGAGCCAAATGATTACTCTTAATTGCGTTCTTTAATGTAGAGGTGATAGCATGCTGACCAACAACGGTATTAAACGTTGAGGGTCTATATTTTCTAGCAGATACAACAAAATTATCCATGTATTTACCTTTGCTGGGTTGTTACTCCAAAAATACGAAGAATCATGTGATAAAGGCTGCTTTTTAACCGATCCTCAAAATCCGCAAGAGTGAATTAACCTCCCAAAGAACACCTTTTGAACCATTCAAAATGGTTATCTTGCACAACAAATTGACCATCATGCTTCTAATTTGGATTTCGACAGAGACTAACAGAACACGCTATATCTTTCGATTAGTGATTAAAGATCTGTTGGGAATAGATTTTAAGGTAACCACCAATATCGATGAGTTTAAACAGTTTGAAGGAGCAAGGTTATCTTATGGAAAGTTAGCTATTGAGGAGTCTATTCCCCACATTCAAAGTGCTGATCTTCTCTTTCTAAGAGGTATTGATTCATTAGATTTTGAAACGAGTCGTTTCAACGAAGCCCCTGTGATCTTTAAGACTTATTCCAAAAGCTCCATCTTGCCCTATGATATCTTTGCCGCTTCATTCTTTATGGTCAGCCGCTACGAAGAATACTTACCTTACCGTCGCGATGAACATGGCCGATTCAGTGCTAAAGAGAGCTTGGCTTGGAGTAAAGGTTTTCTGCAACTCCCTATCGTAAACATTTGGAGTTTACAGCTATTATCCATCCTTAAAAATCTATACCCAAACCTCCCATTCAAAACCCCTGATTACAAATTCGAACCTACGATAGATGTTGATAGTGCCTTTGCCATCCGTCACAAAGGGATGCTTCGCTCCATTGGTGGATACGTCAAAGATATCTCAGCTGGTGACCTCCACAACATGATTTATCGCACCAAAGTCATCTCTGGTTCTCTCCCTGATCCATTTGATGTCTTTGATGAATTACACACCTTACACCAGTCTTTTAACCTCCGCCCCTTCTACTTCATTCTCTACGGAGCTTATGGAATGTATGATAAAAACATCCCTACTAATAGCGAAAAATTCAAGAGACTAATCAGATGGCTGGCCGACACCGCCGAGGTAGGCATTCATCCCTCTTATGCCAGCAATCGTAACCCAAACATCCTCAAACAAGAGGTCGATGAATTAAGCTCGGTCTTACACACCTCTGTTATCAGAAGCCGCCAACACTTCCTTAAACTGGAACTGCCCCTCACCTACCGTAACCTGATCAACCTCGACATTGAACACGATTATACCATGGGCTTTGCGGCCGCCCCAGGATTTAGAGCTGGAATAACCATCCCATTTAAATTCTATGACCTCGATCTTGATGCTCCTGGCACCTTGACTATTCATCCTTTCACTCTCATGGATGGTACTATGAAAGACTATCTGAAAATCAACGATGATGAAGTGGTTGATTATACCACTGAACTCATTAAAACGGTAAGAGAGTATGGGGGCACATTCGGATTGCTCTGGCACAACGAAACATTCAGTGAAACAGGAAGATGGAAAGGTTGGCGCGATATTTATATCCGCATCTTAAAAGAGGCTGCCGTTTAACCTCCCGCCACTCTCAAATCACCCCCCTATTCTTTATAAAACCACATCGTTTGGCTCGTTGTTTGTAATTTTACCGATGATTATACGTTTTCAATAGTATCTTAGAATCATTTCTAGTTAGATTACAAATGGAGTAGGAATTTAGGCCAATTAGAATTGGCATTGTCCCTCTTTTAAATAAATGATATAAAATGAAGAGATCAATTGGATTTTTATGGATTGGACTTACCATCCTGAGTCTAACAGGATGCGTTTCACAAAAGAAGTTTACTGATCTGGAAGGGCGATATAGAGAGTGTACCGACGAGGTAGCCTCATTGAGACAACAACGTCAGGATCTTGAAAACGAAAAGAAAGAACTTAGCTCTACCAATACCCGCCTTAGGGAAGAGAGCAAGAAGCTTGGAACCGATACTCTTTCTCTTGGTCAGGCTCTTCGTGATGCGAAGTATGATATGGCTAAACTGAATAAGAGTCATGATGAGTTATTGGAGGCGATGACCAAGATGCAGAGCGGATCACAAACTGAGTTACAACGTCTCTTGGGTGAATTACAAGTGGCTCAAGAGAAACTATCTCACAAACAAGACTCGCTACGCTCTTTAGAAAGAGAACTAGCCGGCCGTCAAAAAAGACTCGCTGAATTGGAACGTATGCTTGCCAAACAAGACTCTCTCACGATTGCTCTGAGAAAGAAAGTGGCTGATGCCCTCTTAAGTTTTCAAGGGAAAGGACTTACTGTGACCATGAAAAATGGGAAAGTATATGTCTCACTCGAAGAGAGTTTACTCTTTAAATCAGGCTCTTATGATGTAGGTACTCGTGGAGAAAGTGCTCTTGAACAGTTGGCTTCCGTCTTAGCTTCTAATCCTGATATCTCTGTCATGATTGAAGGTCATACAGATAATGTACCCTATAGAGGTTCGGGGCAACTTAAAGACAACTGGGATTTAAGTGTTATGCGTGCAACCCAAGTGGTTAAAATACTCATGAAAAATAAACTAATTGACCCCTCACGCTTAACTGCTGCCGGACGATCAGAATACCTCCCGCTAACAACCAATGCAACTCCTGAAGGCAAAGCATCAAATCGTAGAACCGAGATCATTCTTACCCCAAAACTGGATGAACTCTACAAACTTATTGAAGGAAAATAACTCCTCTTTATAGCCCCAAACTCTTGACCTGTTCGCTCCCTCTCCGCTCCCTCTCCATATAAAGCTCTATCTTATCCGAAAAAAAAAGTAGAAGAAAATAGTTTTAAACGAAAAAAGAGCGAAGAGCGAGCGCAGAGCGAGCGAACAGGTAATAGGTAACGCCTAAAGATCAACCCCGTTTAATAATCACCCTTTAGATCAACCAACCTTATACAATAGGGTTTACTACCCCTCTATAGCCTGGTTTAGAAAATGAATAAACGGCACCATCGCTGTAAATGGCTCTATTGCTAAAGCAACAAGATCGGCGGATGCAATCTCTGCATCAGACAAAGATAGACCTGTAACAAAATGCTTCTTCTTCAAAACCTCTATCCCTTCGAAATCTGGAGAATATCCCTTTGGTGGTCTACTCAATGAATCCCCCATATCCATTAACTCCGGGTAGAACTTCATGAACTTTTTGTTATTGACTATCTTCTCAAAATCACCCCAGTTATAAAAGATCTCTTGACGCAAGGCCTTAAGATTCTCCGGAGATGGACCATATACACCTCCTCCAATAAATGATTTACCAGGCTCAAGATGTAGATAATAACCCCCAAAAGGGCTCTTTTTCCCTCCTCGAGTAAAGAAAAGTCCGGCATGTGATTTATAGGGATCCTTATTATTGCTAAACCTTATATCCCGATTTATCCTAAAGATACAATCTGAAGGAGTTAATGCCCCCAATAAGGGATCAACTTTTTGTAACTCCTTAATAAGACTTGAGACCAACTCAACCTGTAACTTCTTTATCTTTTCATACCACTCCTTGTTAGCTTGAAACCATTCCCGGTAATTATTCTCAGCCAAAGCCCTATAAAAGGCTAATATTTCTTCACCAATCATAACGGATGTTTTGTGCAAAAATAAGCCATGAAGCAATAACCGTAAGTAAAAATACCAAAATTCTACTCCATCAGAGGAAATTACAATACTACTTTTAAGGCAAACTAACCCCTTATGAAGTCTCTTCCTTTTTGGATATACATACTTATTTGGATAATAATCCTTTTGCATCCATATAGTCTGTTCTCTCAATCTGCCCCCAAGCTTTTAGGTGCTGCAACTGCTGCTCTGGCTATGAATGATGCAACTTCAACCGGGGTTTGGTCAGTCGATGGCAACCCTGCGGGCATAGCCACTGAGCCTCTCTCAGTTGGGATTGGAGTAAATAACCACTTCTGCGAAAGTAGCATGTCAGTAAAAGGTATTGCCGCTATTATTCCTATCGCAAATACCCGCCTTGGCCTTTTGTACTCTCATTTCGGAGAGGCTCTCCTATCAGAACAGCATCTAGGGTTATCAATGGCTCGTCTATTCAGCAAATTGCAAGTAGGAATATCAGGGCACCTCTACTCACGCCAATCTTCGGAAGCAGCCATTCCAAATCGTCTCGCAGTTGGCTTCTCTTTAGGGGTCATGGCTCCCATAAACAAGAAACTCTCTGTTGGAATTGCCTCTGATAACCCTATCGCCATGTATTGGAACGATCCAGGTAATGAGGCTTTAACTCAAAGAATAACCCTCGGAATTCTCTGGCAAATGCGACCAGACTGGAACACCCAACTGGCTGTCGAAAAACAAACAAATTGGCCTTTAAATATTAAAATAGGCCTAGAGTTTCAGCCAGCAAAGAGACTCTCTCTTAGACTAGGCTATTCATCTGAACCAGCCTCCATCCACTTTGGCACAGGCCTCAACTGGAATCACTTCTCCTTAAACCTGGCAACGCTATACCAAACAACCACCGGTCTATCCCCTCAAATAGCTATCCAATGGAATAAGTAAATACACAACCAACACGTACTAACCCAAATGTTGAAACTAAGAAGCACCATACTTGGTTTATTGCTCCCGATGGTCACCGTAAATTGCCTTTGTCAGGAGATCCCTTCCTCTATCCGAAATAAGGCCGAACTACTGCTTGAAGAGGAAAACGAAAGAGACCTGGAGACAGCAAACACCAATCAACTACTCGACGAATTAGCCGTCCAATTTTCACACCCGATAGCCCTAAATCAAATAAGAGCTAATGAGATACTATCATTACCCTTCCTTAGTCGAAATCAAGCCATTGAACTAATGAAATACCGTGAAACATACGGAAGGATACTATCAGTTAATGAACTATTGCTCATTCCGGGATTCGATTCAACAACAGTAAATCAAATTGCTCAAATCATAACCCTTGATGAAATAGAGCAATCTACTCCACTAATGAAACGGCTATTCTCTAACATTAAGAATCAAGCAGAACTGCGGTGGTCACAGAATCTCTCTCCGCCTATTGGATATCACCCGGCAAGTGATTCAACTAACTATCGATACGCAGGGTATTACCCCGGAATAGCTGCGGGACGAAGGTTCAAATATACCCTTAGTTCGCCGGGCGGACTGGCAATTGGTTTGACAGCGGAGAACGATGCGGGAGAGCCTTTTCGCTTTGAGAAGGGTCAACTCGGGTTTGACTTTATATCTGGTTATATTCAGGTAACGGGTAGAAAAGTAATTAAACGCATTTTACTGGGTGATTATTCATTGAGTCTTGGTCAAGGTTTAGCAGCGTGGACTGGCTTTTCTTTCCGAAAAGGGGGATATGATGAACGTGTTTGGAAAAGAGGTAAAGCAATAAAACCTTACACTTCAGGTGATGGGAACCTATTCTTACGTGGAGGAGCAATAGAGTTAAACCACAAAAGAGTGAACCTTACGCTATACTCCTCCATTCGAGCGATTGATGGAAGAATATATACTGATGACACATTAAACTATCCGGTAATTAGCGAAGGAACGACTGGATTGCACCGCACCAAATCAGAGAGAGAGAGACGAGGAATTGTCAATCAGTTTATTTATGGAGCAGATCTCTCTTACCTCGTAAATAGCAGTGCCATTGGTATCACTTTCATCACAACCGAGTTCTCTGCGCCACCCGCTCCAACAATAGAACTGTATAGAATCTATTCAAAGACAAAACAATTTAACAAAAACTACTCTCTACATTACCTCTTTATTGGAAAAAGAATAACCCTATTTGGGGAGGTAGCTCTGTCTGAGCCTAACGGACTGGCTTTTATAATTGGGAATACCACAGAGACCCCATTTAATGGAATTCTTAATATGGTTTACCGTAACTATAATCTACATTACAGTGCTCCTATATCCAATGGATTTGGAGAGAATAGCCACAATAATAACGAGAGAGGATTCTTTCTAAGTTGGGGATTTAAACCCACACCAAGTCTTAACCTATCTCTCTCCTCCGATGTCTACAAGACAAGCTGGATCGCATATAGAACAGATTTTCCTAGCAATGGCAAGGAGTATACCATAAAAGCAACATGGCAACCTCTCAAGGAAATAGGAATTTCTTTACGATTCAGAGGTGAAGATAAAACCATGAATTCCTCTTCATCATCCACTGAAATCTTAGCTGAGCCTACCTCATCAAGGCGAACCACTATCTCATCAAGAATAGACTTCAAACACTCCGAAAATCTAAAATTTTGCACTCGTCTTGAGTGGAAAGAGAGCGAAACAGGTGGCAAGTCCAAAGAAGGAACCGCACTAGGTCAGAGTATAACGTACACCTACAATAAACTATCTATCACCCTCTCCACCCTGTTATTCACAAGTCTCTCCTATGAAGTGCGCAGCTCATTATCTGAACCAGAAATCCAGGGAAACTTCACTATTCCGGGTTTAATTGGAGAGGGATATAGAAACAGTATCTTAATCAAATGGAAATACCATTCTATTAACCTTAACTTAAAATATAGCCATGCCCAGTTGCATCATTCTCAATGTAACACAGACTCTCCCGATTCCTATATTACCCCTACGAGAGACAGTTTCACTCTACAAATTATATACAAATCGAGGAGAAAAACAGGGAAAGCTAACGCTCAAACAGACGCCCCTGCCAGGTATCTCTTTGAGCCAAGCGATCCTCAATAGCCCGAGCCACCTCATCGGCTCTGATCTTACCCCATTGAGGCGCGATAACAAAACGAGGCGGGGCCTCTCCTGAGAAGCGCTCAATTACAAATTCAGAATTAAGCCGCTCGGTAAAATCAACCACAAACTCATAATACTCATCTGGAGTAAACAGGTCATATTCATTTGGATTAAGCTCATAATCCCGCTGCATAAGCGTACCCTGAATAATCTGGAGTTGATGAAATTTAATGGTATCTAAAGGCAAAGAAGATACTATCTCTGCTTCTGCAAGCATTTCCTCACGGGACTCGCCCGGCAATCCAAAGATCAGATGAGCTCCAACATGAATTCCTCGTGCAGCACTCTCTTTGATGGCCCATTGAGCTGTTTCGAAAGAGTGACCACGATTAATCCTATCAAGCGTTTTATTGTAACATGACTCTATTCCATATTCAAGAATAACATAATATTTCTGTGCCAAGGAGGCAAAAAAATCTAGCTTTTCTTCATCCACACAATCGGGCCGTGTACCGATGACCAAACCAATAACTCCATCCATACTCAAAGCCTCGGTATAGAGTCTTTTAAGTTGGTCAAGAGGAGCATAGGTATTACTAAACGCCTGAAAATAGGCCAGATATTCAACAGCTCTTCGGTACCTCCATGAATGGAACTCCTTGCCTTCCATGAGTTGTTGAGACACCCCCTTAGTAGGAATGCAATAGGAAGGGTTAAAGGCATCATTATTGCAGTAAGTGCAACCACCATGACCCACTTTTCCATCACGATTAGGGCATGTAAATCCGGCATCTACAGATAGCTTTTGCACCCGACGGCCAAAAACCCTTTTAAAGTACTCATTGTAATTATTATACCTTCTATTACCAAAGAATTGTGTTTGCTTCATTTTGCAAAGCTAATCAGAGATTATATAACAACCCTCATACTAACCCATCAAACCAACCGACAACACCCTACACCTAATCAAAAAAAAAGGGCTGCTTGCGCAGCCCTAAGTCATAAGACTCTACTATTTAGTAGCACTTTCGAGTCTCTTCATCATCGAGAAGATGAAAGCAGCTGATAGTAAACAGCAGACTACAAAGAAGAGCCATAATTGCCAAATTTCAACTTTACCGTAGAGAATTGCCCCAATGAAGAGTAATTGGTTACCGAGTGCCGTTGCGGCCAACCAGCCACCCTGCATAGTACCCTTATATTTTGGAGGAGCTACACGAGATACGAATGAAATACCCATCGGACTGAGGAAAAGCTCAGCGATAGTGAGTACAAAGTAAGTACTGATCAGAAGATATGGTGTTACTAATTCAGATTGAGGAACGGGATCCCCGGCCAAAGTAGCTTGTGAAGTTAACCCAAATGAACCGATGGTCATAACAACAAATCCCAAAGAAGCTAAGATCATTCCAATGCCAATCTTACGAGGAGCAGAGGGCTCCATTCCCTTGCTATTTAACCAAGAGAAGAGGCCAACGGCGACCGGAGTTAGCGAGACGATGAAGAAAGGATTCATGTGCTGGAAAAGTTCCGGAGAGAAAGCATTAACGGAAGGCATGGAGGATAATTTATAATAGGCTAGATATCCTAAAATAGCAGCGGCGCCCAAACCGACAATACGTTCAATAGATTTTGAACTCTTTCTTATCAAGAAGTATAGACCAAGAGCAGTACCAAATAGAGGAAGTAGTGTCCATAGGTCAAACCAGAAGAAAGTATCAGGAGCCACAGAACGCTGAGTGTAATCACGTGCAAAAAACGTAAGAGAGAGCCCGTTCTGGTGGAATGACATCCAGAAGAAGATAACAACACCAAAGACAAGGAACAGAGCGGTTAAACGTTTACGAACTTCATCAGCAGGCATATCAGCTACAGGAGCAGCTTCACCTTTAGCATTTTTAGTCATTACGCTATAACCAGGTTTCAGATAGCTATTAAATGCAAAGTAAACAATAAGAGATACGAGCATCATCACCGCTGCAAAACCGAAAGCCCAGTTGTAACCTCTTGAGAAGGCACTGATATATTGTTCAGCAAATGTATTGACATCAAAGTTAGCGGGAAGAGCGCCATTCAGATAAGCAGATGGAGCAATAGCTGTTAGCTTATCTGCTGCACCCTCTACACCATGTTTTACGTTCCAGCATAAAGCAGGAACCTCGGCTTTATCAACAAAGTTGGCAGTTGCTAAGATGTACTTCTTAAGGCTAATAGCTACCGTAGGAGCAAACAGGGCACCAATATTAATACCCATATAGAAGATAGAGAAAGCACTATCGCGCTTGCTCTGAAACTCCGGAGCCTCATAAAGATTACCTACAACGGCTTGAAGGTTACCTTTAAACATACCATTACCAAAAGCAATAACAAATAGACCTACACAAGTCTGAATAAGACCTGCCATATTATTGGGAGTAGGAATAGCAATAAGAACATAACCTACAGCCATAGCGATAATACCAAATGCAATGGTCTTCTTTAGACCAAATACACGGTCTGCGACCAATCCTCCAACCAAAGCCAAAGCATAAATTGAAGCATAGAAGATGGAATATATAATTCCCGCATTGTCTCCTGTCAGACCAAATTTAGCCTGAAGGAAAAGTACAAGAATTGCCATCATGGTATAGAAGCCAAACCGCTCCCCCATGTTTGCAAAGAAAGCTACTAGCAATCCTTTTGGATGTCCTTTTAACATATGTTTTCTGATTAGTTAATGAATGAATTGTCTGATAGTTATTCAAACGGTGCAAAGCAAATATATGAAAAAAAAGGAATGTCACTCTACCTTAAGTCTCACATCAACCTTTCGTAATCACTTTTTACCCTATTGATGTAATTTTATCTAACACTAATCGTCATCTAAATAAGAAACACGGAAATGACAATAGACGAATACACCAATAAACTTTGGCCTATACGTGACAGAATCTTCCGTCTGGCTAGAAGACTTCTAGTCAATGAAGAGGATGCGCAAGACATTGTCCAAGATACTTATCTAAAACTCTGGAGCGCAAAAACCCGGCTAGATGAAGTGTCTAACATGGAAGCAATGGCTATGACGGTAACTCGGAACCTCTGCCTTGATAGGCTTAAAAATCATAACCACAAATATACTGTCTACGAGAACTCATTTCCAGATTCGACTTCTACCACTACAACTGCTGATAATCAGATTCATCTTAAAGACCTTCAAAAGAATTTAAGCCATCTCATCAGCCAGCTCCCTGAGCAACAACGTACCGTCATGCACCTCAGGGATGTTGAAGGAATGGAGTTCGACCAAATATCGTACATCAGTGGTCAATCTATCAATGCAGTCAGAGCCAACCTCTCCCGCGCAAGAAAGAAAGTCCGCGAAACCCTTGAAAAAATCTATGAACATGAACAAGCCCTATACTAAAAAATATATCCTCGAATTACTAGACAAATACAATGAGGCCGAAACTTCTTTGCAGGAAGAGCATATTCTTCAGGAATACTTCCTTTCTGATTCAGTTGACAAAGATCTTCTACCTTATAAGTCTCTTTTCACCTTTCTTAAAAACGAGCAAAAGATCACTGCCCCTGAAGTAAAAAAGGAGGGAATGGTTACAGTAACCTCTAAACCAAAAAACAGGGTTCGTCGCTTAATCATCATTAGCTCCTCTATCGCAGCCTCGCTCTTACTTGGCATAGGCTTGACTATAAAACTAATTGACTATCAAGAACGGCAAGAAAGGGAAGCGCTAGCCGCTCAATTAAAACAAAAAGAGATGATGGCCTCTTTTGGTGCCTTTGCCGAAGCAATCTCTTTAGTTGCAACTAACCTTGACAAAGGGCTACAGCCTATGAACAGTGTCAATGCACTCAACATCATCGAGAAGGATACGACAAACCAACTCGAATCGCAAGAAGAAGAAAACCCAAATGCTCTTATTACCGCACTGGAACTATTAGCCAAATATCTTCCTGCTGAACAGAATGACAATGACACCACAAACAATTCATCCAATAATAGAGATAATATTCCGGAATCTTTATACTTCTAATCCTGTTTCTATTAAATAATCGAAAAACAATGTATCTATGAAACGTATAAAATGGATCTTTTTAATGATCATTCTCTTCGTCGGATCTCAGATTCAGGCGCAAGGTGTAGCCCAGAAATTCTACGACAAATATGTAGGGAAAAAAGGGTATTCTGTAGTCAATATCTCTCCTGAGATGTTTAAAATGTTCTCTGAAATGAAGGTTAATGACGGAACCAAAGAGAACAAAGCAGGAGAAATGATCGAGGCTGCCAGTAAACTGAAATCCATGCTGGTCATCAGTGTATCCAAAGACTCTATTGATCCTGGTTTTGCCGCACGAAAAGAGTCTTTTGCCTCCGAAGCAAGAGGCGCCATCAACGCTTCATTCACCCAACTAATGGAGGTTCGTGAACAGAATGAAGATGTGAGAATCTTTGTTAAAAGATCTGGTAAAATTGTCTCAGAACTGGTTCTTATCTCAGAAGATAAAAACAAAGCGATCTTGGTTGGAATCACTGGCGACATTGACCTCAACCAAATTGGAGCTCTGGCAAGCAAAATGGGCGTCCCCGAGTTCCATGGGAAAAAACACAAAAAATAGTTTTCTTATCATCATCTACCGACGGCTCCCTCTAGTTTGATTATTTTACGGTTTTTGTCGGTAAAAGGCTCTGTTTCTTTTATTATTTGACAGTTAGATCAAATAGTAAATTGAGACAGAGCCTTTCTCATCTCAATTTATCTGGCTTAATTTGGTTTCTTATAATAGACCAATTGCTTATTGTAACTTTGCGTGGAAAAACAATTCAGACAATGGAACTCAATGACCTCATAAAATACGCTCTCGCAGAAGATATAGGCGATGGCGATCACACTTCGCTCTCTACCATTCCCAGTTCAGCTATGGGAAAAGCTCGTCTTATAGTTAAAGAAGAAGGGATTTTAGCTGGGATGCGAGTAGCTCCTCTTGTCTTTGAACGAGTTGATCCCTCTATTATCTTTAAGCCATTACTTGAAGATGGAACGCCCATCAAACCAGGAGATATAGCCTTTATCGTTGAAGGTCCTTCCATTAGTCTGCTTACTTCTGAAAGACTCGTTCTTAACTTCATGCAACGAATGAGTGGAATTGCTACGATAACCAGCCATTATGCAAAAGAGTTAGATGGATTACACACTAAAGTCATTGATACCCGTAAAACAACCCCTTTAATGAGAGAGTTAGAGAAAGAATCTGTTAGAATAGGAGGAGGAGGAAACCACCGCTTTGGCTTATTTGACATGATTCTTATCAAAGACAATCATGTCGATTTCGCAGGAGGAATAAAACAAGCCATCAATGCAGCTCAGCAATATCTTCAAAAAACAGGGAAATCCTTGAAAATTGAAATAGAAGTTAGAAACTTCGATGAGCTTAACCAGGTCCTCTTATGTGGTGGGGTTGATCGTATCATGCTTGATAACTTTAACCCGGAAATGCTGACCCAAGCCGTTAAAATTATCGATGGTAGATATGAAACAGAAGCATCAGGTGGAATAACACTTTCAACTCTAAGAAGCTATGCATTGTCAGGGGTAGACTATATCAGCGTTGGTGCTTTAACCCACCATATCAAGAGTCTGGATCTGAGCTTAAAAGCATTTTAATTCTATTAGGCAGCGAAAGTAACCTCCAGAAAAATGAAGAAAATAAAGCAGTTCGAGAATGATCTCAAATCGGGCTATCAAGGAATAGTTAATTCTGAGATTGTTCTCAAAGCGGAAAGGCTTCTGAGAAAACTCATCCTTCCCGGCTTTGATGGTATGCCGCTTTATGATGTCCTAATGTTTTTTATAAAAGGACTCAATAAAGGAGCTCTCACGCTTCGAGCTGCCGCCTTTACTTATAACTCTTTTCTAGCAATCTTTCCAACCATTATCTTCTTCTTTACCATCATTCCTTATATCCCTATAAATAATTTCCAAGAGAATCTGATGGCGCTACTCGCTGAGTTTATTCCTGAATCAGCTTTTCAAACAGTAGAGACAACCGTTTATGATATCGTTAATAAGCCCAGAGGAGGACTGCTTTCATTAGGCTTCTTGCTGGCTTTGATCTTTTCAACCAATGGAATAGCCAGCCTTATTGGTGCTTTCAATCAAACATATCACTCTATTGAGACCCGTCCTTTTATCATACAGCGGTTAGTAGCTATTGTTATTGTTCTTCTACTTAGTGGTATGGTCATTCTGGCTATTGCATTAATGACTATTGGTCCCCCATTACTAAACACATTGGTAGATCTAGGCATTCTACATCATGGACTAATCTACTATTTAGTCTTAATTTTACGATGGTTAGTTATTCTAGCTTTACTCTTCTTTGCATTTAGCACCTTATACTATCTTGCCCCAGCTAAAAAAAATAAATTCAGGTTTATTTCGGCCGGGAGTACCTTAGCAACTTTACTAACCATACTTCTTTCAGGAGGGTTTAACTATTATGTAACTCATTTCACCTCCTACAATAGGTTATATGGTTCTATTGGAACTCTGATGGTTATTATGCTATGGCTCTACTTTAATGGATTGATCATGCTTATTGGATTTGAACTCAATGCAAGTATCATCGAAGCAAGACATAAACACGACCATGATCTCGATCAGAATCATGACTTATCAAAAAACAAGTAAGCAAAAGACCTCGTCGACCATCGTCGTAAAAGCCACTATCGCTCGTTGAAGATCTTTCTCATTGGATGCAGATAGGCCTCTAAAACATATTCAAGAACCTCCTCCTCCTGAAAGATACGATCAACAAACTCTCTAAAAACCCCCTCTCCTCCTTTTTTACTTAACTCCCACTTTGCGGCCCGCCGAACATAATAGGGAACATTAGCCGGCACAGCACTAATCCCGGCTCTTTCTAATAAAAGTATATCATTAATTTCATCTCCAATAAAGGCGACCTCCTCAAGCGATATACCTAAAGACTCACACAGCTCCACTGCTGCAAGTAACTTATTATCAACTCCCAGAAAAACATAAGGAACCTTTAGCTCCTCTGCTCTCAAGGTAGCTGTAGCCCCACCCTCTCCTGATATTATGGCCAAAGGAATGTTAGCTGCAGCAAGAGTCCCAACAGCAATCCCATCTGATGTTGAAAATCGTTTTGTTTCATTACCTTGATCATCCAAATAGACAGAACCATCAGTCCAAACACCATCTATATCAGTAATAACCAACTTTATTCTCATTCTTTTCTCGTTTTTCAAAACATCAGTAAATGTAAGGAAACCACGCATGACATACAATTAAGTGATAAAGCCCTTATCTTTGCAACAAAATAAACAATCGGGCTTTGACTGCATATCAACAACTTGTAGTGATTGCCGGAGCGGGAGCTATCGGCACAGCATTAGGTCAAGTATTGGCTGAAGCAGGAGCACACGTCTTACTTCATACCGTTGAAGAAGATGTGGCTCAGAATATTAATCTGAATCACTCCAATTCTAAGTATTTCCCAGCGATAAGGCTTCATCCGGAATTAAAGGCAACGACCTCTACTGAAGAGATCAAAGAGGCATCTATTGTCTTTCTGGCCGTTCCATCTACTGCGGTGGTAAGCTATGTCTCTTCTCTACAACCATTTTTAAACGACAATGCGATCTTGGTCAACATGGCCAAAGGGTTTAGCCCCGAAAGAAGAACAATCGCAGAGGAGTTAATAGAACTTGTATCCCAGAAAGTTGCAACACTTAAGGGACCCTCTTTTGCTCGCGAATTAATCAATTACGTCCCTACGGCATTTACAATCGGATCAGC
This sequence comes from uncultured Bacteroidales bacterium, assembly GCA_964444785.1. Lineage (GTDB taxonomy): Bacteria > Bacteroidota > Bacteroidia > Bacteroidales > TTA-H9 > JAJTBW01. Next base: position 36,237 of record CAYUII010000010.1, read on the forward strand.
AGATAGCAGTGTAAAAGACCAGCTCTATGAGCTATTCGAAGGAACCTGTATCTATACCGACTTCACAAAAGATGTCAGAGGGGTTGAGCTCTTAAGCATCCTGAAGAACATTTATGCCATTGCAGCCGGTATTGTCGATGCTCATTTCGACTCTCCTAACCTGCGATTCCTTGTTCTAACAAGAGCTTTCTATGAAATGAGAGCTGTTATGCTTCACTTCGGAGGGAAAAAAACCACTATGTTCAGATATTGTGGTTATGGAGACTTCGGCCTTACTGCCTTGAACGATTTAAGTCGAAATCGAACCTTAGGCCTCCTTATTGGAAAAGGATTCTTTACCGATAATATCAGCCAAAAGGTTGTCTTAGAGGGTAAAATCGCCGCAAATATCTTCTGTGAAGAGCTCATGACCCATCGCGACTTAGAGAACTTCCCTATCCTTCACGAGCTATACAAAGTATTCAATGTACCAAACTACGATGTCAGAGGATTCGTAGATAAAATCTTACAAAATAGTAGATAAGAAAATCTTATACTGATGTGCTGAGTAAGAATGCTCCTTGCCCACCAAACAGAAGTGCATAGATTATGCTAGCAGCCTGTCGCTAGCAGCCTGTAACAAGCAGTTTACAGACCTACCCCCTTCTAAGTCTCCTGGCAATACTAAGCAGCATATCTGCTTGCCGACGACGAGAGTACACCTCTATTTTTTCCATCTTAGATTCATGGGGCTCCTTTTGTCTCCAAGCCTCATATTCACTCCTTAAAAAGGCTGCCATCCCATCTTTATCGTTGTAATAGAACATCACTCCGGCAGAGGTCTCATTCAAGATCTGAGCGGCATCTCCATCCAAGGGGCCAACGGCCAGGATTTGCCTTCTAACGCCGATATACTCAAATAGTTTACCGGTAAGAATTCCTTGGTTATTATTAATCTCAGGAATCACCAACAATAAAAGAGCCGCTCTACTCATTACCTTTAGAGCCTCTTTATGCGGCTTATATCCATCAAATGTACAGAATTGCATCAACCCATTCCTTGTAAAAGCATCTCTCTGTTTCTCACTAATACTGCCCGTAAACTGTATATGTAATGGAATTGAGGGATCTTTCGAGACGATTTCAGAGACCGCTTGCGCAAAAGCCTCCACAGAGTAATCAGCCGACATCGTTCCTGTGTAGGCAATCTCGAAGCGATCTTGATTGATCATAGGAAGTGCCTCCATATCCGACTCATCATAGCCGTTGGGAATAACATGGAATGAGTCCTTATTTAACCTATCTGATTTAGACAAGAAGAGTCTCTTTAAAGCGGGACTAACCGTAATCATTGCATCGGCTTTGCTCAACAGTTTCAGCTCAAGATGTCTATCAATCGATGATGCCAAGGCGGTATGCAGAAGTTGATTATAATAATAGATATCTGTCCATGGATCGCGAAGGTCAGCAATCAGGGGCAAACCGGTTAACTCTTTAAGTTTAATCCCGGCTAATTGAGTTGAGTGAGGAGGAGAGGAGACAACGATAACATCTATATCATCTCTTTGTATCTCCGAAAGAGCAGCCTTTATCAGAAACTTGTTCCATCCCTTTCTAGGATCGGGTATAAAGAAGTTACCTCTGATAAACTTCATTACTTTATCCAGTAATCCGCTTTTCGTTTCATTAGCAAAGCCACTGTGAGGGATTTGCTTCTTTCCGGTAATTTTCCGGTAGAGTTCAAAAGGTTCGAAGGTACGGGTTCGAACAACCCGTACCCCCGAAGGAATTTCGTTCAGTAAGGAGGGATCTGTTACGGCATAGCTTGCCTGCTTTTCATCGACCGTTATAACAGTAACCTTAGCACCGGCCTCATAGCAGTACCTTACAAATTTCAATGGCCGTTGTACACCGGGACCACCCGCCGGAGGCCAATAATAGGATATAAAAAGCAGATGAAGCTGCTTATTCATTTCTAATTAGTTTGTGCATCAAGAGTATTCCGCCATTGGTCAGGATCTTTAATATCGGCTCCATTTCGAGCGAAACTGATCCGAACAAGGCTAAAATACTATACTTAGGATGATTTCTTCGATAACAAAGCCTTTTTAATCTCAAGGCCAATCAGCGTAAGGAAGAGACCTAAGATTAACAAAGATCCAATCATTGCAATCGTACCACCGGTTTTATACGACTGAGGTTCAAATCTGAACTCAATGGTATGATTACCTTCAGGGACCATCATTGCACGAAGAACATAATTTGCACGGAAATGGCTAACGGGTTGCCCATCTAAAAACGCATTCCATCCTTTATCATAATAGATCTCTGAGAAGACAGCCAATTGAGGTATACTACTTTGCGTTTTATAAACGAGTTTATTAGCCCTGTAAGATTCCAGTTTAATCTTCGCAGTTGAATCCACACCCGTAGCAAAACCCTTTACTTGATCAGCAAAACGTCTGTCAACTACAGCTTGATAAGCGGTCTTTAGGCTATCTAAAGCTGCCATCTCTTGATCTGCATTATCGACCAAAATTAACTCTTTAACGAACCAGGCGTGACCAAGTGCTTGCATGTTAATCTGTACCTGAGGCTGACGATCTTGACCTGGAACAATCAGATACTTAGTATTAAGCATATTTAATACCTGCATATTGTTCTTTGAGATCTGATGATCTATCAATTCTTGGTACCGACGAAGCTTAGCCCCATGATAACCACCGATAGACTTATGAAAATAACTTGTAGAGGCATCCATAAAAGGACTTACGGTAAGATTTAGGACACGGAAATCGGGATCAGTGTCCTTCATGATAAACTTATCCGCATCGCTTGGAGTGAACGGAGTCGCCATTTTAGTAGGTCTTACATAGTTTTCATCAGATATATAGCGACGATTTACGAGGTATAAGTCCCCAAAAGTAGTCACCCCAATTATCGCGATAGCCACCCATTGATTAAGTTTTAGATAGATAGTTGCTAGAATTGCAGCTACTCCGATAAGAATAATCAACATTGACCGCAATACATCGGCGGTAAAGATGGCTTCACGAACTGCAGATAGATTGGTAATATACATAGCTGCTGCCTGGGCTTGCTCACCACCAGCTTGCTGCATCTGTCCAAGTTGTAGATATTCTGACTCGGAAAGGAAGTTAAAGAACGATCCCGGACTAGCTAAGAAGAGTAAACTAATACCTAAAGTGATCCCAGCTGCAATAAATACCTGCTTTGTGTATCTACTGGGGGATGCTTCAGAGAATAGCTTGTGTAATGTTAACAAGGCCAATAGCGGCATGGTAAGTTCAGCCATCACCAAGGTCATCGACACCGCTCTAAACTTATTATAGCCCGGCACATAATGCATGAAGAAATCCGTAAAAGGCATTAGGTTATGACCCCAAGCTAAAAGAACACTTAACAAGGTAGCAGCCAACAGAGCCCATTGAAGAGGGCCTTTTAGGATCATAAATCCGAGAACAAATAGGAAAACAATTATAGCTCCGATATAAACAGGGCCAGAGGTAAAGGGCTGATCCCCCCAATAATGATTCATCTGAGCAATGGTAGGACGGGTTTCGGGAGCAGCCTTATCAAGAGCCTTATTATCTTGACCAATTAAACCAGAAGCACCTCCTTTAGCATTGGGATAGAGCAGCGACCAGGTTTCTCCGATTCCATAACTCCATTGTGTTGCATAGTCTTTATCTAGACCACTGGTCTTAACCTCTGCATTATGTGAGAGCTCAGACTTACCACGTATGGTAACCTTACCGTATTCATAGGTAGTCAAAAGGTTACCCATGTTTGGTAAGACCGCCAATCCGCCAGCCACAATAAGCACAGCAGTGGCTATTGAAAACTGCTTAAGTTTTTTATCTAAAATGGATTGAATAAACTGAGCCACGCCCAATAAAACCAGAATAAGACCCAAGTAATAGGTTATCTGCACATGATTAGCGGTCAACTCCAGAGCAGCAAAAAAAGCTGTAATGATTCCTCCTGCAAGGTATTTTCCCCGGTAGGTAAGAATAACCCCAGCCAAGACAGGAGCCATATAAGCAATGGCGTGAGCTTTAGAATTATGGCCTGCTTCCAGAATAATCAAAAAGTAAGAAGATAAGCCATAAGCCAGAGCGCCAGCGATTGCTACCCATGGATTAATACCGAGCACAATCAATAGAAAGAAGAAGCCGACGAAATAGAGAAATACATAATCTGCCGGAACAGGTAAACCAAGACGAAAAACCTGGTCAACCTTTTTCATCAAATTAGAAGGATAATAGGTACTAATCTGATAAGCAGGCATCCCGCCAAACATTGAGTTCGTCCATAATGGCTCTTCACCAAACTTAGCTCTATGATCAGCGATCTCCTTTGACATTCCCTGAAAATGCATTATATCACCCTGATTGAGCTTCTTCCCCTCGAATAAAGGTTGAAAAAACATAAATACAACCAAGAAGAAAATAACAAAAGCCGCTACGAACGGAGCAACTTTACCCAAAACTTTACTGACATTCATTGTGTGCAGATTGATGGTTAATGGTTTATCTTGATGTGGCCCTGCTAGCCAACTCAAAGGTAAAAAAATGCTATGAGGTAGAACAAAACTATTCTATCCTTATATCTTTATTCTTTTGACTTCTCGATTTTCACCTCCTCAAAGTTGATGTCCTCTCCCATATTGGAAAAGCTACCTTTACGCTTCTGTTGAGGATCTGATGTAACCGTTATAGTTCCTTCCGGCCTCTCTTTTTCTGGCCGAGGCTGAGAATAACCAAAGCGCTGCATCAAACGCTCGGTATACTTCTTCGCAAGCCACGGCAGTATAAGCTTACTAACATATCCCAACAACCAAAAAGAGACAACTATAATAAAAAGTACCTCAAAAAAACTCATCGTCATTTAATGTATTTCAAGAATTAACTCACAACAAAGATACCAACTCTAATCAAATCCTTTTACGAAGAAAACCATCCTAACTCCAGCAACCCGATTAAACAGCAAAAGGAGGTAATGATTTACACTACCTCCTTCCGCTATGTCTTAAAAGCGGCAATTATGCTGGGATTAGTTTCCTTTACGCTCGAGATTCTCGTCGGAGACAGTCAGTTTCCAGCGACCCTTTGCCCTTCTGGATGCAAGCACGCGGCGACCATTAGCAGACGACATTCTCTTACGGAAACCGTGCTTGTTTATTCTTTTTCTCCTTGATGGCTGAAATGTCCTCTTCATAGCTCGTATTTTTTTGGGAGTGCAAAAGTAGGATTTTATTTCCTACTTTACAAACTGTTCATCAATTATTTTTAGTAACCGGTGCAAATTTAACTCTTTTATCGGAATTTTAAACTATTAACTGGGATAATCTGGATTGCCTGATTCCTCGAATTCAAATACCTTTCTGATTGAGTATACATTATCAACATCTCTTCGCTTCTTCTTCGCTTCTTCTTCGCTCCTTCTCCATATAACTATACTAAAGCCTATGTTAAAACAGGAAACTCACTTCTTTACTTAGCATCTCATTTGTATTTCTTTAATAGATCGACTCCCTTCGTTAACCCAGGAGAAACGGATCCTTCTATGGTCATCAGCCAGTACAAATCCATAAGAGATCTCAAGCCTCTACCTATTAATCCATTTTAACAAGAGGTAGATATGGAGAAGAAGCGAAGGGGGACGGGAGAGATAGATTTGAAAGGTCATCTTTCTTAGTTCACAAAAAAAGAGTGATAAATTTGTCTGGGCACTAAAAAGAGGGGCTATCACGGCAAAAACCGGATAGCCCCATATAAACCGTTAAAGAGAAACTAGTAGAAACTATTTAGAAGGAACGTCAGCCAGAGTTGCTATCAAGAAGTTAAAGAATTTTGCAACGCTGGGAACGTTAACTCTTTCATCGGGTGAGTGAGGAGAGCGAATAGTGGGGCCGAAGGAGATCATATCCCATTTTGGATAGACACCGCCTAGTAAACCACACTCAAGACCGGCATGGATAGCCTTTATTTCAGGAATCTTTCCGTAGAGTTTCTCATAGGTAGCCTGCATCGTTTTCAGGATGGGTGACTCCATATTGGGTTTCCATCCGGGGTAACCTCCTTCAAATAAGATATCAGCGCCAGCCAATTCAAATACGGAGGAGATCATAGCCGCTAAATCATCCTTTGCACTATCCACCGAGCTGCGCATCAAGCATGATATTTTAATCGTTCCATTAAGACTTTTAACGCTGGCAAGGTTATTAGAGGTCTCTACTAATCCTGGCATTGAGTCACTCATGCGAATAACCCCGTTAGGGCAAGCATAGATCGCATTGGTTAATGACCATTGAGTACCTTGATCCATCACTGAATCGATCTCTTCAGAAGCAACAACTTTGAAGCTGAGGTTTGGTTCGGTAGCAGAAAGCTCACTTTTAAAGATCTGCTCCATTTCATTCGCATAATCCAGAAGACTCTGCTTCATTTCATTTGGAACCGCAACAACCGCAACAGCCTCTCTAGGTATCGCATTACGTAAAGATCCACCCACAACAGAAGCAAGGCGTAACTGGAATTTCTCAGTAGCAGCTTTAAGGAATCGGAAGAGAAGTTTATTAGCATTGCCTCTTCCAAGAACGATGTCCATTCCTGAGTGGCCTCCCTTTAACCCAGAGACCTTAAGGGTATAGGTAGAATGCTCGGCAGGCATTGCCTCTTCAGTGTACCTAAAAGTGGCAGTCGCATCAAGGCCACCGGCGCATCCGACATACAACTCACCCTCATCCTCTGAATCAAGATTAAGCAGGATATCGCCCTTTAATAACCCGGGTTTTAAACCAAAAGCACCGGTCATTCCTGTCTCTTCATCAGCAGTAAAGAGGGCTTCTATAGGACCATGCTTAATGGTTTTACTTGCCAAAACAGCCATAGCTGCAGCCACTCCAATACCATTGTCGGCACCCAGCGTTGTACCATTCGCCTTCATCCATTCTCCATCGGGACAAGTCTCGATAGGATCTTTTGTAAAGTCATGGGCTTTATCGCTATTAGCTTGAGGCACCATATCCAGATGACCTTGCAAAACCACCCCTTGACGATTCTCCATTCCAGGGGTAGCCGGCTTACGGATAATAACATTGCCAACCTCATCCATGATGGTCTCTAGATTGAGTTGTTTTCCAAAACTCATCATGAATTCACGGATAGCTTCCTCATGCTTTGAAGGACGAGGAATAAGGGTGAGGCTACGAAAGTGTTCCCACACCTCTTTTGGTTCAAGATTTAAAAGATTCTCATTCATAAAATATCTGTATTAGTTCGTTCTATTAATAGATTAAAAAAGATGAACAAGCAACTTCGTCTCAAAGAACGATTCTTTGAAAAAGTTGCTTAGATAATAAACATGACTATGATAGTTTATTGTATTAAGTTCAGATTCAACTTCTCCCCCCTTTAAATAGAGCACTCCATTTTGAAGATGGTTAATCTGCTCTTTTCGAATCCGGCCTTTGATCATGGCCATAAAGTCAGGAAGAGCGGTTACGGCGCGACTCACTACAAAATCAAAATGCTCCTTAACATCTTGAACTCTTACATGACGCGGTTCGATGTTTTGTAGTCCCAGAGCTGACCCAACTTCAGAAACCACTTTTATCTTCTTTCCTATACTATCGATCAGCGTAAACTGCGTTTCAGGAAATAATATGGCTAAAGGAATTCCGGGAAACCCCCCACCAGTACCAACATCTAGGACATAAGTACCTGGTGCAAATTTCACCACCTTAGCAATCGCTAAAGAGTGTAACACATGATGCAGATACAGTGACTCAATATCTTTTCTTGAGATTACATTAATTTTCTGATTCCACTCGGTATAAAGCGCCTTAAGCTGAGATAATTGGTCAACCTGAAGGTCACTTAAGTCTGGGAAATAGTGCCGAATTAATTGCATTGAGCAAAGGACTTTCTTTCAAATGATGAATGTTCAAATATAGGTAAAATTTCAACCTCATTGATTCATTTAAAGCCATATCTATCGAAATATACTCCCAAGATTCATCTTCGAAAAATCGCAAATAACCTCTGATGGTGCCAATGATTCGACTATGAAAGCAGAAAGGGTAGCATTCATTGGATTAAATCAATATCTTTATCGATACTATTTTAAAACCTTTTTGCGTATCTACCGTATAACCGGTACTTATCATAATTACGGTACTTATTTTAATTTTAGATAGAGATGAAAAAAACTCTCTTACTGACAGCAAGCTTACTTCTTTTAGGCATTTATTTAAAAGGGCAATCTGATAATGGCTACTCACTTCGTGAAGCATATATAAGCAAGTATTGGCAGATTGCTGTTGATAAAATGAGAGACTACCGGATTCCGGCGAGTATAACGTTAGCTCAAGGCATTCTTGAATCTGGGGCAGGTAGAAGTGATCTGGCCACAGAGGCCAATAATCACTTCGGAATAAAATGTCATAAAGAATGGAATGGTGACTCTTATATAAAGGATGATGACGCCAAAGGGGAGTGTTTCAGGAAGTATAGCAATGCAGAGGAGTCTTTCAAAGACCACTCTCTTTTTCTTACGACGAGAAAGTGGTATGCCCCTCTGTTTAAGCTAGAGGTTACCGATTATAAAGGATGGGCTTATGGGTTAAAAGCAGCCGGCTATGCCACTAATCCTAGTTATCCTCAGATGCTGATAAAGCTAATTGAAGACCATAAACTTTATCGTTTTGATGAGCCCGGTTACAGCCCAGAGTCTACTAAACTAATTGCTGAAAATGACACCACCAACAAAGAAGCTAATGAGCTTATTGTCTCTGAAGTATCAGAATCTTTACTTCCGGTTGTTCAAGAAAGCACCCCAAAAGCAGAACAAGAGAGGTTACAGATCTATGAAACAGGACCCGTTGATCGTAGTCTTTTTCTTATAAACGGCTTAAGATGTCTTATTGCCAAACCCGATGACAATATATTGAAGGTGGCCATTGATTTCAGTATTGATCCCACTGATCTGATTCGCTATAATGATCTTGACTCCAGAGGTTCGATCAGACCGGGACAAGTGATTTATCTGGAAAAGAAGAAACGAACAGCTCAGAAGGAGACCTTTACAGTAGCTTCAAATGAGAATCTATATGATATCTCTCAACTTTTCGGGGTCAGGCTCAGCCTACTTGTTAAGCGAAATGGGGTTGATCCCCACTCTCCACTGCCTGCAGGCACCAAGATTTCATTGAATAAAAGCAAATAAATAACCCATAAAAGAAAAGCTTCTAATCTGTTAAACTGATTAGAAGCTTTTCTTTTTAATCCAAACGTTTTCTTTTCATCCAGTAAAGACTTGCCAGTGCGGCAAAGAAAGAGAGAATAGCAACAGCAGGATATCCCCAGAGCCATTGTAGTTCCGGCATATGAGCAAAATTCATCCCATACCAACCTGTGATAAAAGTCAAAGGGAGGAATATAGTAGATATCACCGTAAGCCGTTGCATAGAACGATTCAATAAAAGGTCATTCTGAGAGGAGTAAAAATCCATTAGGCTGCTAAACGTTTCACGTAAATTATCTAAGGATTGGCTAACATTATGAAGATGGTCGTTGGCATCTTGTAAAAAGATCTTGGTAGAAGGTGCAATTAAAACATGGTCTTCTACTGATAATCGTCTAAAATCTTCTCGCAAAGGGACAATAGCCTTTCGCATTAACCCATAAGCTTTCTTTGCTTTTAATATCAGAGAGGCATCAAACTGGTCAGGTGAACGGAGCAGCGCCTCTTCAAATGACTCTATCTGTTCTTCAAATCCCTCAAGAGCAACAAAATAAAGATCAATAAGATGATCCGTAAGCAAATAAAGCAAAAAGTCGCCCCCCCGACTTAACAAAGAGGGATTATGTTCAAATCGTTCACAAATATAATCGGCGAGGGTGCCTGGTATTTCTCGAAATGAGAGTAGGTAATCTTTTCCTAGGACAAAGCTTATATGTTCACGATCAAACTGTGCTGCAATCGGGGAGTAGTTAATGAGTTTCATTGTAACAAATAGATGAATACTATCCTCGGCAACTTTGGGCATCTGTTCAACATTCAGGATATCTTCAAGCAAGAGTCTATGAATTCCGAACTGTTTGCCCGCTTCCTCCAAGAAAGAGTAATCAGATAATCCAGCCAAATGAATCCAGCATCGTTTACCCTCAGGAACAGGAATTAGCGCCTGAGATAATGAGAGATTACGTTGAAGTTCATATCCATGCTCATCCCACGTTAATCGGAGAATCTGTGGCTCAGATTTACTAGTTCCGGTATAAACAAGAGAACCGGGTGCCATCCCAGCTTTCTTATACTTCGATTCTCTCTTTTCGTGTGGTTTCTGTAGAGGTTTATTTTTCTTCATTTCTGGATTAATCAACAAATCAATAGACAAATCTTGACAAATAGTACACAAATAGATTGTTAAAGTGCGACAAGCTCAACAGGAAAGAGATGGGGTATCTTATCAAGTGAGATGGCTTTATGATGATGAGGGTAAAGGTAGTTAACCGACGACAAGGATGCATTAAAAGTAAGAGAGAAAGTATAGGCCTCAGGAAAAAACCGCATAAAATGATTCTCAAGTTCAGTGTAATGGCACGAGAGAAAGAAAGCAGCCCCAGCCATTCCCGCTCTACCTTGCGTTCGTCGATTCATTCCAGCAAAGACACGGTGAAGAAAGGGCACATAACGATAATTGGCCAACCAGTCATCGGCTATCATATAGGGGAAGATTCGCTTAGTAACAGCAGGTAATAATACAAGGAATCGATTTAAGTCACTGTAACACTCCTTGGAAAAAGTAGTCAGAGGCGTTTCAGACAGTTGAGGCCAATGCGTGGCAAGGAAATGGTCATAAAGAATGTCTGCAATAACACCTGCCCATTTACCATAACCAGAAGCCAACAGACGGGTACTCTCCCTAAAAACAGGGTGGGTATCAGTAAACGAATCCAGTGCCCGATGAGCTTCAATTCCTTTTTGAAGATGCAAGGGTAAGGATGAAGAGATAGAGCCTTTGAATCCATCAGCAGCAAAACTACCAACCCTAAAATCAGGCTGGGAAGGAGAAAGATAGAGATGAGCCAAAAAATTCATAATCGAATATTAAACCGTTTGGAATTGACAAAGGTACGCTTCACAGAGGGGTTAGAAGTGTGGGATATAAACAAAAAAATAAGTAGTTTTGCCGAACCGTTCCAAACAAAAATCCAATCACATGCATAAAATGATACTATTGGGAGATGAGGCAATAGCTCAGGCCGCAATCGATGCCGGAATTTCCGGGATTTATGCTTACCCCGGCACCCCATCAACCGAAATAACCGAATATGTCCAGCACTCAAAAGAAGCTAAAGCCGCAGGTGTCTTAGCCTGTTGGACTACCAACGAGAAGACTGCGATGGAGACTGCCATAGGCATGTCATATGCCGGCAAACGCACAATGGTATGTATGAAGCACGTTGGTCTTAATGTAGCTGCCGATGCTTTCGTCAATAGTGCGGTTACAGGTGCCAATGGGGGATTAGTTGTTGTTGCTGCTGATGACCCATCTATGCATAGCTCTCAAAATGAGCAAGACTCACGCTTCTTTGGAAAATTCTCATTACTTCCCATCTTAGAACCTTCAAATCAACAAGAGGCATACGACATGGTTCGATATGCTTTTGATCTCTCAGAAACCTACCGTCTGCCTGTGTTGCTTCGTATCACTACTCGCTTAGCTCATAGTAGAGCAGGGGTTGAAACAAAAAGCAAGCGGGAACAAAACACCCTCTCATTACCCTCCAATCTCAGGCAGTTTGTACTGTTACCCGCAATTGCACGTAAACAGTATAAATCTCTATTAAACGCTCAAACCGCCTTAGAAAAAGACTCAGAAACCACTGGGTTTAATCAATTCATTGATGGTTCAGACAAATCTTTAGGAATCATCACCACAGGCATCGCCTACAATTACCTCGTCGAGAACTTTGAAAACGGAGAAGTTCCTTATCCGGTATTAAAGATTGGCCAATATCCACTACCTCGTAAGTTAGTAGAGAAGATGGCCGACAGTGTTGAGCGCATCATCGTTATGGAGGAGGGCATGCCAGTAGTTGAAGAGTGGTTAGCTGGCTATTTAGGACGTGGACTAAAGGTTTCAGGAAGATTAGATGGAACCCTGCCCCGTGATGGAGAACTTAACCCCAATCTTGTAGCCGTTGCGTTAGGTTTACCTGACAGTCGTGGTCCAGAGATCCCTTCTATCGTGGTAGGTCGTCCACCCTCACTTTGCGTTGGTTGTCCGCATACTGATAGTTATACTGCACTGAATGAGGCTCTCTCTGAATACAGCAGAGGCAGAGTCTTTGCAGATATCGGATGTTATACATTAGCAGCGCTACCCCCACTTGAGGCCATCAACTCATGTGTCGATATGGGAGCAAGCATCACTATGGCTAAAGGTGCTGCCGACGCCGGCTTAGTACCCGCTGTAGCCGTTATAGGTGACTCTACTTTCTGTCACTCAGGAATGACCGGTCTTTTAGATGCTGTCATCAACAAATCGCCCATCACGGTACTTATTCTTGATAACTCAACCACAGGGATGACAGGAGGACAAACTTCTGCAGCCTTTGGAAGATTAACAGATATTTGTAAAGGCTTAGGTGTTGAGGAAGATCACATCCGCATCTTGAAGCCCTTGCGCAAAAACCATGAAGAGAATGTACAAATCATGAAAGAGGAGCTTGCATACCAAGGAGTATCTGTCATCATTCCTACACGTGAGTGCATTCAGACACTAAATAAACGTATGCGCGAGAAATTTAAGAACAAAGCTTAACCTTCTCCCCCTAACTTATTAACAGAAAAAACAAATTCAAACCACATAAGATTCCCGGTCTGACCTAATTGCAAACTATTTTTAATAAAGGACGCCAGGAGGTTGAATGTGATTATTGAAAAACAGATATTATATGAAAAAGGATATTATTCTGGCAGGTGTAGGTGGACAAGGTATTCTGTCTATAGCCACAATTATAGGTTCAGCAGCAGTAGCATCAGGTTTATACGTTAAACAGGCGGAGGTTCATGGGATGTCACAACGCGGAGGCGATGTTCAATCGAATCTTCGTATAAGCGACAAGCCTGTTGCTTCAGATCTTATTGCTTTAGGAAAAGCTGACATCATTCTCTCGGTTGAGCCAATGGAATCATTAAGATACCTCCCATGGTTAAGTGAATCTGGCTGGTTAATCACCAATGTTACTCCATTTGTCAATGTACCCAATTATCCACCTATTGATGCTATTATGGGTGAGGTAAACAAGGTCAGACAGCATCTTATCATTGATGCCGACCAAGTTGCAAAAGATCTTGGATCAGCACGTGTTGCTAATATGGTCATCTTAGGGGCTGCGGCTCCATATCTGGGAATGCCAATTGAGGCTCTAGAGCAGGCTATACGGGCTACCTTTGGAAGAAAAGGCGAAGAAGTCGTAGAGTTAAACATCAAGGCGCTTCGTACAGGGAGAGACTCTGCAAGAAGCTAATCTGATAATTCAATGTATAGTTAAATAAGATTGCCGGTAACTTAAACTACCGGCAATTTTTGTTATTTTGCATACCATGAAAAGATTTATTATTGAGATCGCCATGATGACCTTTATCGGGGTTATTCTGGTAATTGGGATAAGACAAATAAGTAAGTATCAGAAGGCCATAGTTAATGAGACGGTTATACCGAAGCCTGAGCCAATTTTATTATTTGGCATTGACATAGATTCATTAGATGTTAAGGAGGGTGTTATTGGAAATGGAGCGAATTTAAGTTCCATTTTATCAGCCACCGGGATGAGTGCCTCCACCATAGATCAGCTTGTTAAGAGATCAGAAGGCATTTTTGATTTGAAAAAGATAAAGGCGGGTCACCCCTACACGCTGCTTTTAGCAAGAGATAGCCTCTCCACGCCGACTCACTTCATCTATGAAGAATCGCCTATTAAGTATGTTGTGTTTAACTTACGTGATACGTTGGGTGTTTCACGTGGTGAAAAAGAGGTAGTAATTAAGCATGATACACTTCATGGAACCATTACTTCTTCTTTATGGGTGGCTCTTAAGAATAATAATCAGGGACCAGCGATAGCGCTCGCGATGGAAGATATCTTTGGAGGAGTAATTGATTTCTTTGGATTACAAGAGGGAGATGCTTTTCAGGCAATCTATGAGACCATGTATGTTGAGAACGAATGTATAGGTATGGGTAAAATAGAGGCTGGCAGTTTTACGCAATCAGGGAAAAGATATGAAGCCTTTTGGTATGACAATGATACCTTAGGTTTTAAAGGAGGTTATTATGATGGACAAGGACAAAGTACAAAGAGAGCCTTTCTAAAAGCCCCATTAAAATTCAGTAGGATAAGTTCTCATTTTAGTGGAAATCGCTTTCATCCGGTCTTAAAGATTTTCAGGCCCCATCACGGAGTCGATTATTCAGCACCAATAGGGACTCCTGTCTTTACTATTGGCGATGGGACAGTCGTTCAGGTAAGCTTCCAGAGAAATGGAGCCGGCCGGTATATTAAGATTCGGCATAACAGCACCTATTCAACAACTTATATGCATTTGAATGGGTATGCTGATGGGATTAGAGAAGGTGTAAGGGTCAGACAGGGACAAGTGATTGGTTACGTAGGTAAATCTGGGTTAGCTACCGGTCCGCATCTTGATTTTAGAGTCTATAAATCAGGAAAACCAATTAATCCTTTAAAGGTGGAGTCACCGCCAGCAGAACCGATTCCAGCAAACTTAAAACCTTTGTTTATGCAGAAAATTGCTTTAATTCATAAAGCACTAGAAAAAGCAGCAAAAAAAACAGAATAGCAGAACAGACCAAGAGGAAACGCTCTATGATCGAGTCAGATATTGATCCATTATCTGAAGAAGGGTTGTCTTCTCATACGGTTTAGTAATAAACTCATCACAGCCTGCCTTTTGACAGGCTGTTTTATATTCATTAAACGCAAAAGCAGTTTGAATAATAATAGGAAGTCGATGGTTCATCTGCTTCAGAATTTCTGTAGCGGAGATCCCATCAAGTTCAGGCATTTGAATATCGAGTAGGGCTAAATCAATATTATCATGCTCTTTTGCCAGATTTACTGCCTCGAGACCGGTTCTTGCCCAGAAACAATCAATGCCGGTAGGTGAGAGAATAAGACGAAGGAGCTTGCAAGTAAGATCATCATCTTCTGCAATAAGAAGTCGCTTTCCAACCCAGTTGTGATGTAATGAAGAAATGCTTTGAGTCATGTTAGGGAACTTATAAAACCTACCCTGCTTTAACAGAGAAACGAAAAGAGTATTCGGTAAAATGCAGTATTAGGCCTGGGGTTATGCGGCTCTTATAGTTTATTCGAAGTAGGTAAAGAACTTATGATGTTGCGTTTATTACCGATGCCGTGGCAAAGATATATAAAATTACCCTAGACATTTGTGATTAATTAATCAGTTTTCAATAATCGCAACCATTCCTATAAAAATTAGGTACCATTAAAAGCAAAGTCTCTCTTCTATCTGTTAGAAGAGAGACTCAATTAATTTTAATCAGTGGGATATGAACCGAAGTGCCTTATTCTTTCGCGTTTTTCCCATATCCCTTCATAATTCCCCGCGTCGAGGTATTAATAAACGAAAGGATCTCATCTCGTTCAGCTGTGGCAGGCATCTCCGCTTCTATAAGAGCCATTGATTGCGACACATTCAAGCCACGCAAATAGAGTGTTCTATAGATATCTTGAATATCTTTAATTTGGTCTGGGGTAAACCCCCTTCTTCTTAAGCCAATAGAATTGATTCCGGCAAAAGAGAGTGGTTCACGAGCCGCCTTACAATAAGGGGGGACATCTTTACGAACAAGAGAGCCGCCAGAGATCATGGCATGAGAACCTATTTTACAAAATTGGTGAACAGCGGATAATCCCCCAACAATAGCCCAGTCATTAACTTCGATATGACCGGCCAAATTAACCGCATTAGCCAGGATTACATTATTTCCAATAATACAGTCATGCGCAACATGAACGTAAGCCATCAAAAGACAATTGTTTCCAACCACGGTCTCATGATTTGCCTTTGTCCCTCTATGAATAGTAACAAACTCACGAATAGTGGTATTATCCCCTATGCGAACCAATGTATCTTCTCCTCCAAACTTCAAGTCTTGAGGTACCGCAGAAATTACGGCTCCAGGAAAGATCTTACAATTCTTTCCAATACGAGCACCATCCATGATGGTAACATTGGAACCGATCCAAGTACCTTCACCTATTTCAACATTGCCCTCAATGTTAACAAAAGGTTCTATCACCACATTTTTGGCAACTTTTGCCTGTGGATGAACATATGCAAGAGGTTGATTCATTTCTTTGTTAATTGAGGGTGTTTAGTTTGATATCCTTGAGATTTGAGCAAGCATTTCGGCCTCCATGACCACTTTATCACCTACCCAAGCTTGTCCTGCCATATGACATAAACCGCGCCTAATTGGCGACAATAACTTCAATGAGAATATTAGAGTATCACCAGGAACGACCCGGTTACGGAACCTGACATTATCTATCTTCATGAAGAGCGTAACATAATTCTCAGGATCTTTAACGCTAGATAAGATAAGAATTCCTCCGGCTTGAGCCATTGCTTCTATCTGAAGTACCCCGGGCATTACAGGAACATCTGGGAAATGGCCTACAAAGAATCCTTCGTTCATCGTTACATTTTTCAGACCAACGACATGAGAATCGCTCATCTCTAAGATTTTATCAATCAAGAGAAATGGAGGTCTATGTGGAAGAAGTTTCTTAATTTGATTTATGTCGAAGAGTGGGGTTGCATTTGGATCATAATAAGGAGCTCCAGATGGGTTAGTATTCAAGCGAACCCTTTCTAAAATCATTCTCCCAAAGGCAACATTACTGGCATGTCCAGGACGAGTAGCAATGATATGAGCTTTAAGTCGACCGCCCAACAGAGCTAAGTCGCCGATAACATCCAGCAATTTATGACGGGCAGGCTCGTTAGGAAAATGGAGATCGAGGTTATTCAATATACCCTCTTGTAAAACCTCAACTTTAGGTCTATTGAAGAAAGTACTCAGTCGGTCCAGTTCTTCCTGAGAGATAAGTCTATCTACAAAAACGATGGCATTGCTTAGATCACCTCCTTTAATTAGGTTGTGCTGTATAAGCAACTCCATTTCATGCAAGAAAACAAAGGTTCTACAGTTAGCTATTTCAGCAACAAAGTCCTCAACTTTATCCAGTGTTGCATGCTGGTTATTGAGGACTTTTGATTCATAATCGATCATTACGGTAAAACGAGGCTTATCATTAGGTATTGCTACCAATTCGACCCTTTTCTCCTCATTTCTCCAGGTAACAACATTATGAAGTTCTATATACTCTCTATCAGCTTGTTGATCAACAATACCGGCTTTCAATAAAGTCTCCACCCAGACCCGAGAAGAGCCATCAAAGATGGGGAGTTCTACGCCATTAGTTTCGATCAAGATATTATCAATTCCCAAACCATAAATAGCGGCCAGTAGATGCTCGGTAGTTGAAATACGAACCCCATTTTTTATCAGGTTAGTACCCCGCTCTGTGTCTGCAACATAATCAACAAGAGCCTCTATGATAGGCTTCTCTTCCAGATCTATTCTAGCAAACTTATATCCATGATTTTCTGCAGCAGGTCTGAAAGTGACTGTAACTTCCTGACCTGTATGGAGCCCATTCCCTGACACAGTAACAGGCTGCGCGATAGTTTTTTGTTTTTCGCTCATAATCAGTTGGCAAAAGTAGTACAAATTGTGGAAATAATTTGCACTAACATTAGAGAATCCAACCCTATCGGGTAGTATATAACTTGTCTATTTGAGTTATTTCGTTGCATTGGGTTTCTCAAGAGCCCGTAGTCTTTTTTCAAGCTCAGGGAGTTGCTTAAATATCACAAAGGCTCTCTGATAGGCGTGGGCATCAATAGCAGGAGCTCCCATTACAACAGCCCCTCTGTTTTTAATTGAACTACCGATGCCTGATTGTGCAGCCATTTTGACCTCATCGGCAATCCTCAAATGACCTGCTATTCCAACCTGTCCTCCAAACATACAATTGGCACCAATATGGGTCGATCCGCTAACTCCTGTCTGGGCTGCAATGACCGTGTTATTTCCTATCTCTACATTGTGCGCTATTTGGATTAGATTATCAAGCTTAACACCCCTTCTAATGATAGTGCTTCCAAGTGTCGCCCTATCAATACAAGTATTTGCCCCAATTTCAACCCAATCCTCAATGACCACATTCCCAATTTGAGCCACCTTTTTAAATGTATCGCCCTGTTGTGGAGCAAAGCCAAAACCATCGGCACCAATTACAGTTCCACTATGAATCGTACAATTACTTCCTATTACAGTATCTGAGTAGATCTTTACTCCAGCATACAGAGTAGTGTTATCGCCAATGACGGTATTATCGCCAACATACACCTGAGGATAGATCTTTACATTGTTACCAACCCTAACATGCTCACCTAAAACAGCAAACTCTCCTACATATACCTCTTCACCCAACTTCGCTGATTCAGGGATATGAGAAACCTTAGACACCCCCTTTTTATCATTTCGAATCTTATTATATAGTTCAAGGAGAGTGGCAAAAGAGGCGTATGGGTCAGCCACCCTTATAAGAGTAGACAAGACCTGCTTCTCAGCAACAAACTGATCACTAACAATTACAATTGAAGCCTCCGTAGTATAGATATATTGTGTATACAGCGGATTAGCGAGAAAAGACAACGTCCCAGGCTTCCCTTCCTCAATCTTTGATAGTTGCGATACTCTGACGTCAGGATTCCCTTCAACGGTACCCGACAACAATGCGGCGATCTGCTGTGCTGAAAATTCCATTTAGCGCGTCATTTAAAATGCAATGTTACGAAGATTTTTTCTGGTTCTCAATTTGCATTTTGCGTAAACTATTACAATCCCCTGTTATAGGGCCCACTTAAAGGTCAGCATTACACTTAAATTATCCTTTGTTTTAGGAAGACTATATGGCCCAAAACGCCAAGCTCCGCCTAATCCCAGATTGTATAGCTTAAGATTTAGTAAATTATTAAAGTTTAAACCCGCCTCATAGTATCCTTTATCTGGCATCTTAACTTGGGTTCCCAAGTGATATTCCGGATGCTTCATATCGCCCCAAAGAGCATTAAAATATACTTCTGGTCTCGGATTAAAATGCTTACTCTTAAACAATAATCCCTCAAAGTCATGCAAGAAGAAAAGGGCTACATATCTGTCAGAATAAAACTCATTCATACGCATGGTTGAGAAACTCTTAGGAGCAAAGAAGGTAAAGTTACCAGATGCAGCTACGGCATTATACAATGACCCAAGAGGCAAAGAGCCTGTTGCATAACCACCATTGATATCTATTCTGGTCTTGCCAATAAACTTAGTATAAAAACTGCGACTCATTGCCACATCCACTTTATCGTAAGCCAATTCTCCTCCCAGTAAGTTATCAACCCCTCTGGTATAATTAACCCAAACTATCGGATAATCTGATCCTAGTGAGTGAAAGCTTCTTACCGTTCTAAAAAACTTCTCCCTAAAGGCAAAACGAAAACCTACCTCAACTTCGGTCTGATGAAAAGTCCCTTCCATCTTATCTTTCCCATCTTTAAGAAATGAGTACTCTGGGAAAGGACTCCTTGTCAATGAGGTCAGAGCAACCTTAAAATGGAAATGCCTCAAAGCCCTGAAACTAGTCCAAACAGAATTACTCTGCGCATAATCCATTCTACTTATCTGAATATCTCTAAAGAAAGAGGGATCACTAACCAAGATATCATTCAATGGAAGACGAGTGCTTCCACTCTCAACCACATCATGTTGAAACTGATAGCCCGCCTTCCAATTAGCTAAACGATAAAGAGTCGTTGATACCCCACCGCTATATTTTAATTCTTTATCTTTCAGCCCATAGGCAACAGATCCATTAATAGAAAACCTTCTGGAGAACTTTTCGTTGGTTTCTACGCCGGCTCCAAATCTGAACCCTTCAAAGTTGTTAAACTTGATAAATTTATCTAACGGTAAATCAAACCAACCCCAAGGGATCTTGCCGTTCATGAGCGTTTCAGCGATTTTTGCCACCCTTTGAAAGTTCTCTTTCTCTCCAATAGAATCAATAAAACGATAGGTCTCCTGGTTCTTAAGTGACAATGAATCGGTTCTGTTTTTATTCCAAAAGGTCTCATCCCGAGAACCGGCACGTGGGTCAACATCTGTCCCCAACATTGAAAACGTTCCACTTGGGAAGTCCTTACCAACAAAAACCTTATCGATATAAGTACGACCCTTAGCAACAATATATACTTGCTTTTTATTAGGTCCTTTACCTGCCTGAACGACCATATTCTTAAAATAGATGTCGGTGTTCAGCTGAAGCGGGAACCAATGGATAGAATCCGGTTTTGAGTATTTCTGTTGAATTCGAATCATCATTCCACCTGTCATCACATAGGGCTCCGCAATGACGTTGCTAACAGCCCAACCATCAGTAGTGATATATAAAACGCCCTTCAACCCATCAAAGTTAGTTCCTTTCCAAGGTCTAAAAGAGATGATAAAGGTGGAGTCTTTACCTTGATAAGTAGTATCTTCAATCTGATAGAAATAACGATCTAAACTTCCCCCAGTCAAAGGGTTTACATAACTCCGATCACCAATCTTAAAGATGTCTTTATAAAACGTAGTGGTTTGCAATTGAGATAAGACAAACACAAATACAGGATCCTTTAAACCTGACATCCTGGTGGCAGTCAACTTATTCACATCTCTATCAGGAGGCATAAAGCTACGTTCAACCACATTTTCAATCAAGAAAAGGTCTCGCTTAGCAAAAAACTTCTTCATCTCTCGCAATGAAGTATCTTCTGGCATGGTATCCTTACTAATCAACGAATCAGCCACAGAGGCATTTTTCTTCTCTGAGGAATCCTGATCGACAGTAAAGATCATCTTCTCATATGCCGTATACTTAAACCCTTCCAGCTTCTCATAATTATTCTGGTCTCTATGGGCAATAGCCTTTCTAAGAATTCTATTGGCCGGGTTTTCAGTTGGGAGAATCTCGACCTCTGCCAATTCTACGGCTTTTCTATTCATCTTCAGTAGAAGATTAGAGAGTTTACCTTCAACTTTATAAGTCAATCGTTCATAACCAACATAGCTTAAACGCAGAGACTTTATCGGTTGATTTGAATTAAAGCTAAACTTCCCATCTATATCAGTTGATCCTCCTCTTGAGGAGTTATTGATCTGAATATTAACAAAAGCGAGAGGCTCCCCGGTCTTGTTATCCACAACAACTCCATTGACAGCATATTGAGCAGACAGGCTTGATCCAAGAAAAATTAAAAAAAGAACCGTAAAAAGGTTTCTCATATTAACAAAGTCTTAGTGGTTGATTTGAGCAGCGAAATAATCCTCCAGATCACGAAGTGTTTGATCAGTAGTATTGATATCATGCACGATGACACCACGCTCTAGAACAACTATTCGTTTACTAACATCGGTTACATGGTTTAAGTCGTGAGAGCTAATAAGCATGGTAACCTCCTTCTCTTCTTGCTCCTGCTTTAGCATCTGTTTTAATCTGATCTGAGAGCTTGGATCCAGATTAGTAAACGGCTCATCTAAAATCAGCACGGCCGGGTGAGTCATCATAGCAGCGGCTATACCAACCTTCTTTTGATTACCTTTCGATAGATCGCGGATATATTTCTTTTTCCCAAGGATTTCATCATTAAAAAAATCCTTAAACCTCTCATAGAAGAGGTTCAAATCACCATCAGACATCTTGTTAAGAGAGGCTACAAACTTAAAATACTCTTCCGGGGTTAAAAAGTCGATTAGAAACCCTTCATCAAGATACGACCCTGTATAAGCTTTCCAAAGCTCTGATCCTTTTACATTAACCCCATTTGATAATACCCCCCCACTTGATGAGACAATCAAGTCAAGCACCAAACGAAAAAGAGTTGTCTTTCCGGCTCCATTATTTCCTACTAAGCCAAAACTCTCACCCTTTTTAATCACCAAATTCGGGATATCAAGGACAACCGTGTTATTATAAGCTTTTGAAAGTTTCTCGACAGTTAAAATATCATTCTGAAAAGTAATATTTGTTGATTCCATTTTATTTACAGTTTAATCGGTTTATGAACTATTTAATGACTCTACATAAAGATTTAGCTTGGCTGGCGAAACCCTTCAGCTAAGGCATACTTTCTATCAATAAAAAATGCAGCAATCTTCCGAAGAATGAAAGATCGAAAAAGTATCCCTAGAACACCTAAAGCAGCAATGATAATCAAGCCTGTGGCATGCATCCCAAACAATGAGAATGGAGCAACCACCAGAATAGGAAGACCCATGACCGGAATAATTATAATGAAGTGTTTTGCACCAACTCCTTGATAGTTCATCATATGGCCCTGGCTTAATTCGACTTTCTTAGTATTATACGCTGCCAATAGAAGATAGATGTAAACCGTCACTCCGAGATTGTAAATAAAGGTCGCCAAATTTATAAAAAACAGATGCTTACCCATTAGAACATACGGAGTTGTCAGAATAAAAGAGATGACTGTTGGAATTGCCAAGATAAGATACTTTGCTTTGAAATACTCTTCGAAGTTTATATTCTTTGTTAAAATCGCATCAAAGTAACTTCCCTCCCAAGCCACAAGAAACTGTCCATAACTCATCATGAAACCACCCGATATAAAGACCCCCACAAAGGTTAGCCATCCATAAGACTCTTTATACATAGGGTTGGGATAAAAGAAAAATCCATACAAAAGGAATAGAGGCATTAAATAAAGAACACTTTTTGTCCTCTTATTCCTAAAGATTAAGCTGATCTCTAACAGTATCAACTCACCAATCTTTCCATATTTCCTTAAGCCTTCAAACTTCTCAGTACTAATCCCTTTATCGGCCTTCTTTGAGGTGCCTTCAAGAGTAAGCCTTGATGACATCTCCTTTACATTATAATAAAATAAAGTTATCGGAGCCATTAAGAAAAGCAATGCCGTCACAGGATAATCAATGGGCAATGCAAAAATAAACGAGGAAAAATCACGAATAGGTACTAGTTTAAAATAATCCCCGATGCCCACTAAAATAAGGATACCAAATGCTACGGCTACTAACCATGTTCTTTCCACAAGCCACCGTTTTAGCAAAAAAGTCTTCAAATTTACGGCCACAACCATGGATATGACAGATACCAACCACGGAAAAGCACTCCATCCTGGAAAACTACTGTATACATTTATAAAAAAAGGTAACAGAATAATCAGTGGAAACAAATTAAGAAAATTTATAACCGTCTGTAATAAGACCACTGAGCTAAGCTTTCTCCGACTGATCGGTAACAACAAAAAGGGCTTAGCCGACATTTCGGGCATCTTCTGAATCAAAAAACGGAAAAGCAAATCAACAACAAAATAATACACCAACCAAGACCCAAATGCCTTGATCACATCAACCCCCTCTATCTCCAAAGCCTCTCCTATGACTCGATCTAAAAAAAGACCCAACAAGAGGAAAACAAACACAAAATAGAGAATGAAGATCCCTAAGATAATGTTCAAAAAGACATTCCTTTGCCACAACGAGCTCCGCAATGATCTTTTCCATTCAATAATGAATAAATCTTTTATCATAAAAGTCACTTTTTGAAGCACACCATAACAACGATTGTGCTAATTTACTTATTTGGTTGAATATCTATTAATTAAATTCAATATCTATCATCTTTATGGATCTAATGACTTTATCATTTGTCCATTTTCGAACGGATCACTGTCCGACTATGTAATCAAAGATTACATAAGTAACCCCCATTTCATGGTTGAAGTTTGGGGTTATCTTTATGTCTATTGGCGTCACGCTGACTTTTTTTCTCAAGACTTTTCTCCAGAGCTACATTGAGATCGACTCCAGTCTGATTGGCCATACAAATCAGGACAAAGAGTACATCGGCCATCTCTTCAGCCAACTTATCTTCTGATTCTCCCGTTTTAAAAGACTGTTCTCCATACTTTCTAGCGATAATACGAGCCAACTCACCAACCTCTTCCGTTAACAACACCATGTTAGTCAGCTCATTAAAATACCTTACTCCAACACTTTTTATCCAAGTGTCTACCCTTTCCTGTGCTTCTGCAATCGTCATCCTTTAAGCCTTTTCAGCAAAAGTAATCTGTTTACATTAAAAAATCATTACACGCTGGCTTCCCTCCTCTAAAATAATAACTTTGTATCGCCTCTTGAGATGACCAATTTATACAGTTTCAACACATATCTAACAATAAATTGATTTTCTATGTCAGAATTAAAGACTCAACCCTCCGGAGATTCTGTTTCTGAGTTTATCTCTAATCTTCTTGATGAGCAACGTCGTTTGGACTGTGAAAAGCTCAATTTGATCTTCTCTGAAGTGACCAATCAGAATCCGGTTATATGGGGTGGATCAATTATAGGTTATGGTCACTATCATTACAAGTACGAAAGTGGAAGACAAGGCGACTGGTTTACTGTTGGGTTTTCTCCCCGCAAACAGAACATTACTTTATACTTCATGATTGGGGTTGAAAAGTTAGCCCCTTTACTTAAATCTTTAGGGAAACATAAAACGGGAACCTCTTGTGTTTATATCAACAAACTTTCTGATATCAAAGAGGATGTTCTGAGGAATCTTATAAAACAAACTATAGAAAGCGTAAATAGTATTAACGGATGAGCCTTACAAAACCTATGTGCGATTAAAATAGGAAATCAATAGCTCTCCATTACCTCTTCGCCTCCCCTTCGCTCTCTCTCCATACTTAGATGGGAAAATACGGAGAGGGCTAAAATGGAATGCGCTTTCGGAATAAATCAGTATTATTTGGATAATACTCCAGATAGGGAGTGCTATGGATTCAGGTCAAATCCACAGATCTATTAAGCCAGTAGTAGCTGATTACATCTCCCTTAAAATAGACCTGGAAATCTTGCCAAATGAATAGAGAATGTATGGAGAGAGAGCGAAGAAGATACGAAGGGGAAGATAATACCACCCTATGAGCTACCCCCTACTTAAAAAAAACTCATAAGTTATTCTTATCCTTGATAGTATGCAGAATGTTGAGGACAAAAGAGGGTTAGATAAAGAACCCTTGAACATTACGAAATGTCCCCGAAAACGATTACATTTGTAACTCCCTACCTTTAACTATTTATAATAAATCTCATATAAAATTAATCATGAACAACGCTCATTATCATTTTGAGATGCCCCAGAATGAGAGGGTATTATCATACGCTCCAGGAACAGAGGAGCGTCGGCTATTAAAAGAGGAGCTGAATCGCCAGACCAACCAGAAGATTGAAATTCCTCTGATTATTGGGGGAAAAGAAGTTCGTACAGGGAAGACCGTTGAGGTTGTGATGCCACATAACCACAAGCATGTATTAGCGGTTGCTCATATTGCCGGAGAAGAAGAGATCAAGATGGCCATTGAAGCTGCAATGGAAGCAAAAAAAGCATGGTCAATGCGTTCATGGCACGATCGGTCAGCTATTATGTTAAGAGCGGCCGACTTACTTCGTACCAAATATCGCTATGTCATCAATGCGGCAACCATGCTGGGACAAAGTAAGACCCCTCATCAAGCTGAGATTGATTCAGCATGTGAGACCATCGACTTTTTAACATTTAACAGCTACTTCGCTTCAAAGATCTATTCAGATCAACCCATCAGTGAGCCTACTCATCTGAACATGCTAGAGTATCGTCCATTGGAAGGATTCGTCTTTGCCGTATCTCCATTTAACTTTACATCCATCGCAGCCAACCTGAACGCAAGTCCGGTTTTAATGGGTAATGTCACCGTATGGAAACCTGCTACTACCGCCTTACTCTCCAACTACTATTTGATGAAAGTTTTTGAAGAGGCTGGTTTACCTGCAGGAGTCATCAACTTTGTACCCTCACAAGGCAGTACCATCGGACGTATTGTTTTAGGTCATAAAGATATGGCCGGTATTCACTTTACCGGATCGACAGGTACCTTCAATCATCTCTGGCGTACAGCCGGCGAGAACCTGACCCTCTATCGTGGTTATCCGAAGCTTGTTGGGGAAACGGGTGGAAAAGACTTTGTTTTCGTGCACAAATCAGCTCAAGTTGATCAAGTAGCAGTAGCTTTAGTTAGAGGTGCTTTTGAATTTCAGGGTCAGAAGTGCTCGGCTGCTTCAAGAGCCTACATTCCTGAGTCAATGTGGCCCGGTGTTGAAGCTCGAATGAAAGAGATGTTAGGCACTATTAAACAGGGGGATGTTACTGATTTCACCAACTTCGTTAATGCAGTAATTGATAATGCTTCATTCGATAATATCGTCAAATATATCGAAGCAGCAAAAAACACTCCTGATGCTGAGATTGCAATTGGTGGCAAGTACGACAAGAGTGTGGGTTACTTCATTGAACCAACCGTTATTAAAGCCAATAACCCTCACTTCATCTCCATTGAAGAAGAGATCTTTGGCCCCGTTCTTACCGTTTATGTTTATCCTGATGAAAAGTATGAAGAAACCTTACATCTCTGCGATGAAACATCTCCATACGCTCTTACCGGTGCCATTTTTGCAACATGTCGTGCTGCTATTGACAAAGCTCATGAAATACTCAGATATGCTGCCGGAAACTTCTACATCAATGATAAACCGACTGGAGCAGTAGTCGGACAACAACCTTTTGGTGGAGCTCGTGGCTCAGGAACCAACGATAAAGCAGGTTCTTTACTTAACCTGATTCGATGGACCAGTCCCAGAACTGTCAAGGAGACTTATAATCCTCCCACAGACTACAGATATCCATTCTTAAAAGCTGAGTAGTACTCTAATTAAGAGATAATTTACCTAAACCCGGTGCTCATGTGAACAAAGAGCACCGGGTTTTTCTTTATTACGATAAATATTTGTAAAGTATTATCATTATGAATTATCCATACAGCGAGAGACTGCAACAGAGTCTTAAGAATTTAGGAATTGAACCCTCTCATATGGGATTAAGCACTGGAAAAAAATGGCATAAAACAGCCGGGAAAAAAGTAGAGATGACTTCACCCGCCGATGGTAGCTTAATCACCACAATTACCCAAGCTACCAAAGATGATTATAATCTGATGATGGAAACGGCTCAACAGGCGTTCCTTCAATGGAGAATGGTTCCCGCTCCAAAACGTGGAGAGATCGTCAGACAAATTGGGGAGGAGTTACGCCTGCACAAAGAAGACCTTGGATACCTAGTCTCCTGGGAGATGGGCAAAATACTCCAGGAAGGCATGGGTGAGGTACAAGAAATGATTGATATTGCCGACTTTGCCGTTGGTCAGTCTAGACAACTTTATGGATTAACCATGCACAGTGAACGCTCCAGACACCGGATGTATGAACAGTATCATCCATTGGGAATAGTTGGAGTTGTAAGTGCCTTCAATTTCCCAGTGGCGGTATGGGCATGGAATGCTATGTTAGCACTAATCGCAGGGGATGTCGTCGTCTGGAAGCCGTCTGGAAAGGTCATGACTTGTGCTATTGCTGTACATAATGTTATGCACAAGGTTCTTTTGCGTAATAATTTACCCGATGGTCTATTAAATCTGATTTTAGCCGGATCATCAGAACTGGGTGATGATTTTTTCGCTGATAAAAGAATGCCTCTTATCAGTTTCACCGGATCAACCCGAGTTGGGAAAAAAGTGGCTCGACTCGTCGGCGAACGACTCGGACGCTCTCTTCTCGAACTTGGAGGAAACAATGCCATCATCATCACTCCGTCTGCCGACCTTAAAATGGCTATCAGAGCAACTGTCTTTGGAGCCGCCGGTACTGCAGGACAACGTTGTACTACCACAAGAAGACTTATTATTCACGAAAGCATATACGATACCTTCAAAGAAAGTCTTACTAAAGCCTACAAACAATTACAGATTGGTCACCCATTAGACGACTCTACTCATATTGGCCCTCTGGTCTCTAAATCTGCGGTCACCGATTTTCAACATGCGGTCAATGAAGCTATAAAATCTGGTGGAAATCTCGTCTTTGGCGGCCAGGTACTTTCAGGCGAAAAATATGAAACCGGATGCTATGTTACCCCTACCATCATTGAAGCTCGTAACGATTATCCCATCGTTCAGGAAGAGACTTTTGCCCCTATTGTTTATCTGATTAAATACTCAAATCTTAATGAGGCCATAGCCATTCATAATGATGTACCCCAAGGCTTATCAAGCGCTATCATGACCAACGACCTTCGCGAATCAGAAGCCTTCCTCTCACATGAAGGTTCTGACTGTGGTATAGCAAATGTCAATATCGGAACCTCTGGCGCTGAAATCGGTGGCGCATTTGGAGGAGAAAAGGAAACAGGCGGAGGAAGAGAATCTGGCTCTGACTCATGGAAGATCTATATGCGTCGCCAAACCAACACGATCAATTACTCTACTGATCTACCCCTTGCTCAAGGCATTCAATTTGATTTTTAGCGGCTGGCGGCTGGCTTCTGGCTGCTAGCGGCCAGAAGCCATTCCCTCCTTGAATCTTTGAATAAAAAATCTTGAATTCTATACAGCCGCCAGCCCAATCTGTTAATCTTTCCTAAAACTAAGAGTGTAGTAATTACACAAACAAAAAAGATGTATATTCGCATCCTGACAAGATCGTTTGAAACATGAGAACTATTTTACTGTTATCATTAGCCTTTATCCTCTCTCTGTTGGTAGCTAACGGACAGAGTATTCAATCACCCGACAAAAAGATCACCCTAACCTTTTCATTGACATCAGCAGGTGAGCCTACCTATAGCGTCACAAAAGAGGGGAAAGTAATCATTGAAGAATCAAAACTAGGATTGCTACTGAAAGGGCAACCATCACTGGAGAAAGGATTTATTCTTGCCAACAGTGAGATTAAGACAAAAGATGAAACTTGGACACCAGTATGGGGCGAAGAGACCCAAATCAGAGACCAGCATAATGAACTTAAAGTTAACTTAGTTCAGCCGGGAGAAAAAAGTCGGATTTTCCAAATAACTTTTCGAGTTTTTAATGATGGCCTAGGCTTTAGATATGAAATTCCAGAACAGCCTAATCTCAGAAGTTTTATCGTTTCTGATGAAATTACAACCTTTAATTTACCGAATGATCCCATGACTTTTTGGATTCCCGGTGATTTTAACTCCAATGAATATGCATACAACCATACAAGACTAAGTGCTATAGATGCCAGCATTGGAACAACAGAAAATGGTATTGGGGCGAAAACACTTATAGGTAAAGACTTCATTCAAAGTCCGGTCATGATGAAAAGTGACGAGGGATTATATTTAAGCATTTTTGAAGCAGCTCTATATAATTTTCCAGCCATGCATCTACAGATAGATCGTGGTCAGCTCTCCTTAAAAGCGACACTTGCACCTGATGCAGTAGGGAATAAAGCCTATTTGATTGCCCCAGTTACGCTTCCATGGAGAACCGTAATCTTCAGCGACAAGGCAACCGACATCCTCGCATCCAGAATAATCCTCAATCTTAATGAGCCCAATAAAATAACCAATACCGAATGGATTAAACCCATGAAGATGGTTGGAATATGGTGGGAGATGCATGTTGGCCTAAAGAGTTGGAACTACTCCAATGTCAACCATATTAACCTTAAATCTACAGATTGGACGAAAATGCCACCCAATGGAACGCATGGAGCCACAACAGAAAACACCAAAAAGTACATCGATTTTGCTGCAGAAAATGGAATCGATGGGGTTTTGGTAGAGGGCTGGAATATTGGTTGGGAAGACTGGGCCGGCAATTGGAAAGAGGATGTTTTTGACTTTGTAACCCCCTACCCCGACTTTAACGTTAAAGAGATCGCCGACTATGCGCGCAGTAAAGGGGTTAAAATGATTATGCATCACGAGACGAGCGCATCTGCTACCAACTATGAACGTTGGGCCGATACAGCATTTCGTTTTATGAAACACTTTGGATATCCCGCCGTAAAGACTGGGTATGTTGGATACATCATCCCCAGAGGAGAACAACACGACGGTCAATGGATGATTAACCACTATCAACGGATCCTTGAGAAGGCAGCAGGTTATAAAATCATGATTGATGCTCATGAACCGGTCAGACCGACCGGACAATATCGCACCTGGCCTAACCTGATGGCTTGTGAAGCCGCCAGAGGAAACGAATTCAATGCCTGGAGCCTTGGAAACCCTCCTAACCATGAAACAATATTGGCTTTTACTCGACTATTAGGTGGACCGATGGATTATACCCCCGGAATCTTTAAGATTAAAAGAAGTTACTACCAGCCTAATCAAACAGAACAGGTTCATAGTACCCTTGTTAAACAATTGGCTCTATATGTTACCATGTATAGCCCTCTAGTCATGGCTGCCGATCTTCCCGAAAACTATACCCAACGAATGGATGCCTTCCAATTCATTAAGGATGTAAAAACCGATTGGGAAAAAACGATCTACCTAGAGGCAGAACCAGGAGAATTCATCACGACCGCAAGAAAAGCTAAGAACAGTGAGGAGTGGTTCATCGGATCTATCACCGGTGAGAAATCTAGAGAGACGAAATTACCCCTGAACTTCCTTCCTACAGGCACAACCATGGTAGCAACCATTTATGCCGATGCAAAAGATGCCGATTGGAAAACCAACCCTGAAGCCTATACAATTCAGAGCTTCAGAGTTAACTCCAAAACAGAGCTAAAACTCAAACTGGCCGCTGGTGGTGGAGCCGCCATATCAATCAGACCTATGCAGTCTGAAAAAGACAAGAAATTAAAAAAACTTTAGTTTTCATATCATTACCTTGATTGGGGGCCGCTCGAGAGAACGGTCCCTTTCTTTTTTCCCTCCTCTATCTACACAAAGAATCATCACCATATATAAATCAAAAAACTTTAATAATGAAACACAAGAAATAGAATACAATGCGATAGGAAATCAAATAAAATCTTACTTTTAGCAAATTAAAACTACCCAATTCAACACATTCAACCAATAAAATATCCTAACTATGGATGTACAGAAAGTAGACATGTTTATGATGGCCAATGGAAAGTTCTTTGAGTCTCATTATTTAATGCAAATCAGAGAGGCATTGCTTAAGTTGGATGACAATAAATGGCCAATAATACAGATTTTAGACTTTAAGGATCCTACTACCATGCTTATTGTTTCATTGCTTGGTGGTGCCCTAGGAATTGACCGATTTCTAGTAGGAGATGTCGGTTTAGGTATTGCCAAACTGCTTACTTGTGGCGGGTTAGGAATTTGGACCATCGTCGACTGGTTTTTAATTTCCGGAGTCGCACGCGAAAAGAATGCAGAAAAGATTTTCATGCACCTACGTTAAATATCAATATGAATCATTTTGATTTAAAGATTGATTAGACGTCGTAAACTTTACTCCGTTGTGCTGCTATTAGCCGCTGGATCCTTTTTATGGATCGGATTCATGCTATGGCAGCACAACCTATCTAATCACATTACTCTTTGCCCGATAAAAATAGTAACAGGATACCCTTGTCCGGCCTGCGGTACCACGCGATCTTTATACGAGATTATTCGAGGGCACTTTCTCATTGCCTTACATACAAATCCTTTGGGCTATATAGCACTCGTTACCTCAATAGTATTTCCATCCTGGGTATTAATTGATCTTTTAAGAAGGAAGAGTAGTTTTTATAATTTCTATATAAAGTCAGAAAACCTTCTTAAGAGAAAGCAGGTCTATATTCCACTAATTCTATTAATCTTAGTCAATTGGTTATGGAATCTTATAAAACAGATGTAACAGGAAACTTCTCTTTCCTATATCAGCCGATGGAGCATGAGGCGGAAAAAGCCTCAAATAGCTATCTAATGTCGCTCTTTGCCGTAATGGTAGGGCTGCCTATCCCAATTATCAACCTAATTGCCACCTTTATATTCTGGATCAACAACAAAAAAGGCACCTATTTTGTACGTTGGCACTGTATGCATGCATTATTATCACAATTCTCTCTTTTATTTGTTAACTCCATTAGTTTTTATTGGACGCTATCGGTCATCTTTGATGCTCTTCCTCTATCCAATTCGTGGATTGCCTGGATAATGACTGCCATAATATTCAACCTGGCGGAAGTCGTTATTACGATCCAAGCCGCCATTAAAACACGTAAAGGAAAACATGTGTATTGGACCTTCTTTGGCCCTTTAACTGATATTTTGGTCAACCCATAAGTTTCTTGCTAACCAGACAAACGAAAAAAAAGAACCTTAGCAAGGATTACAACCTAAATAATGCCATTCTAACAAACAGAAATAGATGAAAAAGCTACTACCTCAATTAGCATTATTAATTGGATCATTTTTGGTAATATGGTTTTTACTTTCAAAAATAGATTGGATTAAAATCCTCAAACTTGAGGAGAAAAGTGATCGGATGGAAGAGAAACTAGGGGAGCTACTTTGGAGTACTATAGAATCTCAACAAGTAATTATAAAAGACACTTCTGCCATAAACCCAATTGAGCAGATCAAAGAGAGACTCTGCGAATCAAATCAGATTAATCCATCTACTATAAATATTCACCTTATAAAAAGTGACGAGATCAATGCATTTGCGATGCCGGGAAACCATATCATCATCAATACCGGGTTAATCAATGAGGCTGGATCCGTTCCAGAATTAGCAGGAGTGATTGCACATGAATTAGCGCATATTCAAAAAGGACATGTTATTCAAAAGCTAATTCGTGAGGTTGGGCTTACTATACTTCTTTCAGCAGCAGGAGGGAAAGCGGGGGGACAAGTAGCGCTTCAAATTCTAAAACATCTCTCCTCTTCGGCTTATGATAGAAACATGGAGAGGGAGGCCGATAGGTGGGCGATTACCTATTTATCTAATGCAGGGATCAATCCGAAAGCGCTGGCCAATTTCTTTGAGAGATTAGAAAACAATAAGAGTGCAATAGAGATCCCTTATTGGATTTCAAGCCATCCGGAGTTAGAAGATCGAATTAGAGATGTAAAAAGAGAAGCAGAACTAAAGACCTTTGTTGCTAAACCTCTTCTTAGTAAAGAAGATTGGGAAAATCTTAAGAAGATCTGTAAGCCCTCAGAAGTAGGAGGCTTAACAGAATGAAATTGGGTTGAATAAAAGAAGGAAAAAGAAAAAGGGTGGCCAATGGCCGCCCTTCTAAAGTATCAACAAACAATTACGATCTATTAATAAACAGACTCGAATTGTTCTAAGAATCTTAGGTCATTTTCAAAATAAAGACGGAGGTCATTGATACGATACTTGACCATCGTCATACGCTCGATACCTATTCCAAAGGCGTAACCTGTATAGATCTCTGGATCGATATTACAGTTACGTAGAACATTAGGATCAACCATACCACAGCCGAGCACCTCTACCCAGCCAGTGTGTTTACAGATATTACATCCTTCACCGCCACAGATAAGGCAACTGATATCCATTTCAGCTGAAGGTTCAGTGAATGGGAAGTAAGAAGGTCGGAGCCTTATTTGGGTTTCTGGGCCGAACATCTCGCGGGCAAAAATCAGTAATGCCTGTTTTAAGTCGGCAAAAGAGACCCCCTTATCAATATATAAACCCTCTACTTGATGGAACATGCAATGAGCTCTGGCAGAGATGGCCTCATTACGGTATACCCTACCGGGGAAGATCTGACGAATTGGGGGTTGTCCTGACTCCATCACACGAACCTGTACACTTGAGGTATGAGTTCTAAGAGCTAAGTCACCTCTAACGGGATGATGCTCTACAAAGAAAGTATCTTGCATATCTCTGGCAGGATGCTCAGGAGGGAAGTTTAATGCAGAAAAGTTATGCCAATCGTCTTCAATCTCGGGGCCTTCAGCAACAGAGAAACCCATTTTCAAAAAGATATCGACGATCTGATTGCGAACAATACTGATCGGATGCCGTGTTCCCAGACGAGAAAAATTCACCGGCATAGTCAAGTCAAGAGATGGTTCATCAGAACCACCGGTAGACTCAACCATCTCCTTCAGCTCATTCAACCTCTCCTGAACCGAGGTCTTAAGACTGTTCAACAACTGACCCATCTCCTTTCTTTCCTCAGGAGCAACCTTCTTAAAGTCCTCGAACAGGTCATTTAACAAACCCTTTTTTCCTAAGAATTTTACTCGAAAACCCTCGAGCTGCTCAGCACTTTTAACCTCTAGAGCTTTAATCTCCTCAAGGTATTCACTGATTTTAGTCTTCATCTGTTTAAATCTAATTTTAAAAGGCCGCCCGGAATACACCAGATTTAACTTAATCTATCCCGATACGTTAATCTACCTCATCTAGCGTCGAAAGAAACCGACCTGTTACTTTATAATTTCAATAGTCATCGAGATTGGCTCAATGGGCTTGTCACCAGGAGCAGTCTTCACTGCAGCAATCTTATCAATCACATCGAGACCTTCAGTAATTTCTCCGAAGACCGTATAGGTACCATCAAGATGAGGAGTACCTCCAACGGTAGTATAGGCTTTCTTCTGCTCCTCTGAAAACTTGACACCCATCTTCTGCTCATACATGCTAATCGTAGCCTCATTAAGGATTTGACCCTGTACAATATAAAACTGACTTCCACTTGATTTCCGTTGTGGATTAACCTGATCACCCATTCTGGCAGCGGCTAGTACACCTTTACGATGAAAGTGTTCGGCCTTAAACTCTGCAGCAATAGTATAGCCAGGATCGGTACGACCATCCTTATTGCCACCACCTTGAATCATAAAGTTATTAATGACACGATGGAAAGGAGAGTCATTATACCAACCTTCATTAACGAGTTTGATAAAATTATCACGATGCAGTGGCGTGTCGTTATAAAGAACGCCCTTCATGTCACCCTTTGGGGTGTGAATTACGAATTTTGTCATCTTTTCAACCTTTTGTGCATTAGAAATCAAAGTAAGAGCAAGGAAAAGCCCTAAAAATATCTGTCTCATGATCCCGTGATTTAATTACAAAAATGAACTCCGGAATGACCACTATACAACCTTTATAGTTATATTGTCTGACCACAAAGGTAATAAAAACAAGCCAACCCACTATTTAAGTGTTACACAGCCTTATCAACCTATCAAAAGCAGATACATCAAAAATCAACGCTCAAAATGCCGCAATTCCTATTTGGAATTGACTCAGGAAAAGACCAAGCAAACCCGAATTCATTATCTTTACCTCCTCTTGATTTTAAACCATGTCGTCGCGGAAAATAGGATTAACTGAAAAGTTGGTAATTTTCTTTCTAGTGATTGCTATTCCTGCTATCACAATAATCAGCCTATTTGCATGGAATAGAGCTAAGGAGGCCCTTTTACAGCGAACAAAAGATCAACTAATCTCGGTCAGAGTTGAAAAAGAATTGGCTCTTCAACGGTTCTTTGATGATCAACTATTGTTAGCCTCTAGGTTGGCGGCTAGTAAAACCCTTAATAACCTAATTAAACAGTCGGATAAACTCAGACTTAGTTCGACAAACAACCACCGAATAGAGACTTTAAATGATAGTATTCTAAATGAAATATACCGTATTAACCTAGGATCCCTCACTGCTTTCCAATGGATTTGGATTGGAAAACCCGGGAAAAAGTCTCTTTTTCTTCATCTACAAGGCTCTCAATCACTCCACCCAGAGTATACCATTCATGAATTGGCCTTACCAAAGCTTCAACATCAAAACATCACCCCAGGTATTACAGAAACTCCTGATGAGACATCCTTTCCAAGTACCCCACTTACCATTCTTTATCCATTGCAGTATGACAGTATATTAATTCTTGCCGGTATTGATACTCTTCAACTTAATGAGCTAATGTTAAACAAAAACCCATATAACGGTCTTGGGAAAACCGGTGAGAGTTATCTAATTAATCAGAAAAAAGAGATGATTACCTCTTCTCGCTTTGCAACTCACAAAGGGAAAAGAATCGTGGTCAACACTACTGGTGTAAACAAGGCCTTCAAAACCATTACTGCTACTGGCATCTATCAAGATTACCGAGACATTGAAGTCATTGGTTCATTTGCACCAGTTACCTATGGAGGCTTTAAAGGAGTCATTACTGCCGAAATAGACAGTTCTGAAGTCTTTTCCTCCCTTAACAAGTTTCTAAGAGATCTCCTTTTCATCAGTATCTTCTCCTTTTTAGCCATTTTTATTGCGGCTATTACGATTGCAGTAAGAATGACGAGACCTCTTCGATTATTAAAAGAAGCTTCAGCCAGAATGGCTCTTGGAGAACTTCATCAGAAAGTAGAAATCACAACAACTGATGAGATAGCCGAGCTTACAGAGACCTTCAATTTAATGTCAACTGCCATATTTGAGAAAAGTCAATTAATTGAGCAGGAGCGACAGGAGAGGGTTCGAAGTTTAATCGATGGGCAAGAGAAAGAACGACAGAGATTAGCACGGGAGATTCATGACAGCCTAGGGCAGACCCTTTTGGCAGCCAATTTAATGCTAAGTAGAGCAAAAGAGAGCCACGAGACAGAAAAAGAAGAGCTAATTAACTCTGCAGCTGAACTCATTAAGGGTTCTATTGGGGAAAGTAGAGCCATTATAAACAACCTA
Source organism: uncultured Bacteroidales bacterium (assembly GCA_964444785.1). Classification (GTDB taxonomy): domain Bacteria; phylum Bacteroidota; class Bacteroidia; order Bacteroidales; family TTA-H9; genus JAJTBW01. The sequence continues at coordinate 73,051 of CAYUII010000010.1, forward strand.
AGACCACCGGTTATCTCTGAATTGGGAATTGAAGAGGCCATCAGAGCCCTTTGTCGCGAAATGAATCTGTCTACTGGATTGCAAATTGAGCTTAAGATAGAACAACTTCCCCCTGATCTTCCTGAACATGTCAAAATCTATCTATTCCGTATCCTTCAAGAAGCTCTCAACAACATACAAAAACACGCACAAGCTACTAAAGTAAATATTCTATTCAGTAGAACCCAAACCTCGGTACGCCTGTTTATTAAAGACAACGGAAAAGGCATACACCAATTAACTCACCTTAAAGCGGGCAATGGAATATCAAACATGAGAGACAGAACGCAACTGCTACAAGGAACATTTAAAATAGATAATTGCGGCTCCATGTCAACCGGGACTTGCATTACCATAGATATACCATACGGCAAATGAATCAAACAGATAAAGTCAAAATCATATTATTAGATGATCATTTGATCTTCAGAGATGGACTGAAATCTCTCCTAGCACAAGACGAGCATGTTTCTATTATTGGAGAAGCTTCAGACGCAGAACAACTATTCAAAATACTCGACCGAGTGATCCCTGATGTTCTCATTGCCGATATCTCTCTGCCAGATGAGTCAGGAATTGAGATAACCCGAAGAATGCAAGCTCATTACCAATGTGTCTCTGTCTTAATTCTTTCAATGCATAGTTCACAAGAATATGTACTTAGCGCCCTCGATGCAGGGGCTAAAGGTTATCTGCCCAAAGATTGCTCAGCCTCTGAACTTAAAGAAGCCATTCAGTCATTAGCGAAGGGAGACACCTACTTCAGCCCAACTATATCCGGAACCATCCTCAAGCATCTTTCCAGAAATAACCTAAAAGGGAGTGAAAACATCAAATTAACCTCACGGGAAACAGAGATTCTTAGATTAGCTGCCAATGGAAAATCCAATAAGGAGATAGCCTCTGATTTATTTATTAGTCCACGTACCGTTGATTGCCATAAAAACCATATCATGCAGAAACTCTCACTAAAGAACACAGCAGAACTGATCTTATATGCTGTTCGCCATGGCCTTGTCAACCCTTAATATACATACTTAACGCATTATTTTACGGTCCTTTCTACAGCCTCCTGTCTTCCCATTATTATACAAAAGGAGTTTACGATCTGTCCATTATTAAAGATAACACCACCCGCAAACGATTCCGAAAAAAATGAGATCAAACAGCCCATATCTAGGTAAATTACCTAGATAAAATAGGCTATTTAACGGATTTACCAGCGTTTGGGATGCCAATACCTTTGCTTTCACACTTAATCACACCTAAATAACCATTCACTATGACTTTAAAATCTATTGTAATGACTGCTGTTGCCCTTTGTTTAATAGGGGGGTTACAAGCACAGATTAAATTTAATGCCGCAGCGGATGTGATGAACCGCTATGTTTGGCGTGGAACAGATTTTGGCTCATCTCCATCAATACAACCAACTCTTTCACTAGGAGTAGGAAATTTCGAGATAGGATATTGGGGAGCCTTATCAACGATGGGAAACTATAATGAAGTTGACCTCTATGCAAAATACAACTACAAAGGATTCAGTATCATGGCTACAGACTACTTTTTCCCGGTAAGTGGAACGCCAGAAATAAAGAGTCAGAGATACTTTAACTGGTCAGATGAGACCACTGGTCATGCTATAGAAGGAGCCCTATCATACAAGAATCTCGATGTAATGCCCTTTTCCTTTTTAGCAGGAGTCTTTGTTTATGGCGCTGATAAAGATATTGAAGGAGAAAACCGTTACTCAACCTACCTTGAAGGCACCTACACCCATACGTTTGGTGAAAACACCATAGATATCTTCGCTGGTGCAACACTCGATGAAGGCATGTATGGAACCTCAGCAGGGGTCATCAATGCCGGAGTGACCGTTTACAGGAACATCAAACTAACCGATAGTTTTACACTTCCTGTTAAAGCCAGTGTAATCACTAATCCTCAGAGCTCGAATATCTATTTCCTATTTGGATTTACATTATAGTTTATACAACTTAACCTACAAACTGACTTACACATGTTATTACAAGTTACAACATTAGACACTGGATCAACAGGCTTTATGTTATTAGCCTGTAGTCTGGTTATGCTCATGACACCTGGATTAGCCTTTTTCTATGGTGGATTAGCAACCAAGCGCAACATTTTAGGCATCATGATACAGAGTTTTGCATCTTTAGCATGGACAACCGTATTATGGATAGCTTTCGGTTATTCACTCTGCTTTAGTGGCGGTGAAGGTGGAATTTTCGGCAATTTTGATAAAGCTTTTTTAAATGGAGTTGCTATTGACAGCATGTACTCAAATGGGAAAATTCCTGAAGTAGTATTTATTGCTTATCAAATGATGTTTGCAATCATCACTCCTGCGCTTATCACAGGTGCTTTTGCAAACCGTGTAACCTTCAAATCATATATGATCTTCCTAACTGTTTGGCAGATCTTAGTATACTATCCATTCGTTCACATGATTTGGGGAGGTGGACTTCTTGCACAGTGGGGCGTACTTGACTTTGCAGGAGGTATAGTAGTACATGCAACAGCTGGTTTTGCAGCATTAGCTTCAGTATTTTATGTAGGTGCTCGTGTTGAAAAGAATTCAACTCCAAATAGTATCCCTTTAGTTGCTATTGGTAGTGGTTTACTTTGGTTTGGTTGGTATGGTTTCAATGCCGGAAGTGAAGTTTCCGTTGACTTCATCACTTCAACAGCCTTCCTAAACACAGATATTGCAGCTTCATTTGCCACCATGTCATGGGTAATAATTGAATGGATTCGTGAACGTAAGCCAAAGTTTGTAGGATTATTGACAGGTTCTATTGCTGGTTTGGCAACAATTACTCCATGTGCAGGATTTGTTCCATTATGGGCTTCGCCCATAATTGGGATCATTGCTGGTATTGTTTGTTACGGTGCCGTAATGTTTAAAAACAAAATGAAATGGGACGATGCCCTAGATGTATGGGGTGTTCACGGTGTTGGCGGAGTCATTGGAACCATTCTTCTTGGTGTATTTGGTTCAGCAGCCATTAACCCCGCTGGTGCTGATGGTATTCTGTTTGGCAACGCCTCTTTCTTCATGAAAGAGCTAGTAGCTGTTGTTGCTGCATCAGCCTATGCATTCGTTTTCACCTATCTTATGCTTGCCCTAATCAACCTAATTACACCGGTTCGTGTATCAGAGGAAGAAGAAAGATTAGGACTTGATGTATCTCTTCACGGAGAACAAGCATACGACGAAGGTGCACTTTAATCATCCAAAATTCACAATATCAGGTTGTAACCGTACTCTATTTATCTCCTTTAAAACGGTTAGTAACCAAATTTGCCGGTCTAACGTGGTGTGAATAAACCGGCTTTTAAAGAGGAGTCTCCGGGAGGATGACTCCTCTTTTGCTTTGCCATCGCAACCAAAACAAAACTATTACCTAAATTTGACCCCTATTATCAGTATCTTACGTGTTTCTCTTTTTACCTGTCAACACTTGAATCATATCAGATGGATGGATGCTCAATCCACACTTGTCTATAACGTCTTTTAACCTGTTTCTTGTTTTAAAACACTCTTAATGAAAAACTACCTCAAACCAATTTTGCTAATATATATATTAGCCCAATGTTTAACCTCGATGGGTATTAATGCAAGCCCTGAACCCATCAAATACCAACAACCTAACAACATGCAATTAACCATCTTATTAAAGGGCGATGAATTCGTTCATTGGGCAACTACCTTAGATGGTTACACCGTCCTGAATAACAAAGATGGATATTACGTTTATGCCGTCCTAGATAGTAATGGCGATTTAACCTTCTCAGATATTATCGCTAGTGATCAATCTAAACGATCTTCTAAGGAGGTTAACTTCGTCAATAAACTACAAAAAAACCTCACCTTCAGTAAAAAACAGATTATTGAATTTAAAAATTCTGTTTTGAAGAGAGATGCTCAGGCAAAGAGTACGAATATGGGCGGATTCCCTACAATGGGTACTAATAATATGTTGATGATTTTAGGAAACTTCAACAATACAACCACCACATATAGCCAGGCTGATTTCAATAATTATATGAATATGCAAGGCTTTAACAATGGAAAAGGAAGTTTCAAGGATTTCTACCTTGAGGTCTCTTATGGTAAATTAATCGTAAACACAACAGTTACTATATGGGTCACTGTACCTCATCCCAAAGAGTATTATGGCCCTAGTTCAAAATGGTCAGAATTTGTATACGATGCGGTTGTAGCGGCCAACACCCAAGCTGGTGTTGATTTCTCTCAATTTGACAATAATGCCGATGGACTGGTAGATGGAATAGCAGTTATTCATCAGGGCGGTGGACAAGAGGCTACAGCCAATCCAAACGATATCTGGTCACATAGCTGGAATCTCTCTTACGCTGGATACTCAACGGCCCAAAGAACCTTCGATGGGGTTGTTGTTGATGCCTACACTACTCAGCCTGAATTATATGTTTCGGGTTCAACCATGAGTACTATTGGAGTGATGTGCCACGAATTCGGCCATAACTTAGGAGCTCCTGATTTCTACGATACGGACTATTCAACAAGCGGTCAATATGCTGGAACAGGAAACTGGGATCTTATGTCTAACGGTTCCTGGAATGGAACCAATGGCGACCGTCCAGCTCATCCTAATCCATGGATTAAAAAATTCTTCTCATGGATCACGCCTCAGGTTCTTGAGGATCAACAGCAGATTACCCTCCGACCCTCATATCAGTTTGAAGATGCTGCCATCTATCATACAACTACTCCCGGAGAGTATTTCTTGTTAGAAAATCGCCAAAAACAAAATTTTGACTCAGAAATCCCTGGTCATGGGATGCTCATCTACCACGTTGATGAAAACTATATCTATGACCATCTTAACAGCAATGATATCAATAACGGAGAACACCAAGGACTTTACCAAAAGGCTGCTAATTCAACCAATGCAAGTGGTCAAAGCACACAAGCTCTTTCTAAAATCAACACCTCTGGATGCCCTTTCCCTGGAACAAGCTCTAATCCGACTTTTAATGACAATACTTTCCCTCACTCAAGAGGCTGGAATGGAGCGACCACAAACAAACCTCTTAATAATATTGAAGAGAACTCGGCAACCAAAGAGATAACATTCTGCTTCATCAATTGCTACACCCCCGATGATCCATCAGGTTTTTCAGCAAATGCAGTTTCATTATCTCAGATTGAGCTTTCATGGCAGCTCAACGCCTCAAATAATCCCGTATTGATGGTTTTTGATACAATCCCAGAAATAGGAACACCCATAGACAAAACCATCTACAGCTCGGGAGATATCTTACCAAACGGTGGAAAAGTCTTATACGTTGGCTATAACACGACCTTCCAACACACCTCTCTGCTTCCCGGTACATCTTACTATTATAAGATCTTCTCCATCAGAGCTGATACAACCTATTCTAACGGAGTAACCGCCAGTGCAGCCACCTTTTGCACCACCATCTCTTCGTTCCCTTATGTTCAGGATTTTGAAAACAATGGATTATTACCAAACTGCTGGACACAGGAAAATGTTGATGGAACACTCAATTGGATCGTAAGAAATGGAAGCCCATCAGGACTTCCAGCCAAAGCTCATGGAGGTAAATATAACGCCCTCTTCTACGAAGGAGAGTCTTCTTTCTCTAATGCTTGCATGCTTATCTCTCCGGAGTTCAACCTTACATCGTTAAATAACCCCATGTTACGGTTCTGGTACTCTTCAGGCAAACAGGGACAAGCACAAGATGAGCTAAAAGTATACTACAAAACCTCAACAGCATCAGATTGGGTTCTGCTTGAGACCTATAACACCAATAGTATGCAGTGGAAAGAAAAAACTTTAGAACTTCCCGAAGCATCAAGCACATACTATATCGCATTTGAGGGCACAGAGATGAATGGCAAAGGAATATCCCTTGACGACATCTCAGTTGAAGAATCCACCACTATCGGTATTGATAAAGTGGTTTTCTCAAATATTGAAGTATATCCCAATCCAACTAAAGGAATTATCAATATACAAGCAAGCAAAGAATATCTTACTAGCGCTAAGCTAAGACTTACCACTCTAACCGGCTCTGTAATCCTAATAAAAGAGATCTCAGGACAGGATGAAGTAAGCTTGAATATAACTGATTTACCAGAAGGAGTCTATCTATTACATCTAACCAATAAAATAGGACACCTTACGGGTAAAGTTATTTTGACCCATAGGTAATCCAATTATCTGATTGTTAAATTTAAAATTTCTTAAAGAGGGTATCTACTTTCGATACCCTCTTTCCATTAAAATCGGATTGCTTTAATGTAACTTTGCACCGACTTAAACAGAAAACAATGAAGGCAGAAATTATCACTATAGGCGATGAACTTCTAATTGGACAAGTAATAGATACCAACTCTGCCTGGATGGCGGAACAACTAAACCTGATCGGAATAAATGTACATCAAATAACCAGTATTAGCGATCAATCTCAACACATACTTAAAACACTTAAGGAGGCGGGAAACCGAGCAAGGATCGTTTTAATCACAGGAGGATTAGGCCCAACAAGAGACGACATTACGAAGGAGGCACTTTGTCAGTTCTTTGACACTAAGTTAGTTCTAAACCAGGAGGCCTTGGAAGATGTAACCCGGTTCTTTGAGAAAAGAAATATTGCAATCACCGAGTTAAACAGGAAGCAGGCAGAGCTTCCAGAAGAGTGTAAATCAATCCCTAATCCTATTGGTACAGCTAGAGGGATGTGGTTTGAAAAAGAGAATACTGTATATGTATCAATGCCGGGAGTTCCGTTTGAGATGAAGCAGATGATGACCAACTCCATACTCCCCATGCTGAAAGAGCGATTTTCGCTGGCAACGGTCATACATAAAACCATACTAACTACTGGGTTGGGTGAGTCTTTTTTGGCAGCTCGTATTGAGCAATGGGAAGATGATCTTCCTGCTGGAGTCAAACTAGCTTATCTACCGCAGCCAGGAATCGTCAGACTTAGATTGACAGGAAAGAGTTGCCATGCAGAAAAATTAAAAAATGATATTGCCGAGCATACCATTAAACTTAAACAATTAATCCCCGACCTCATCTTTGGAGAAGATCAGGATACAATGGAAAAAGTCATTGGTGATAAACTAAAATTAAGAGGAGAAACAATATCTACAGCCGAGAGTTGTACCGGCGGTTATATTGCTCATCTGATTACATCCTTACCAGGTAGTTCCCAATGGTATAATGGCAGTATCGTCTCATACTCAAATGAAGCAAAACACAATCTTCTGGAAGTACCAACTGATCTGATAGAAAAGTTTGGTGCTGTAAGCCAAGAGGTCGTTGAATCAATGGCCTTGAGGGTAAAAGAAAAGTTTAATACCACTTGGAGTATAGCCGTTTCAGGAATTGCTGGACCAGATGGAGGGACCGCAGAAAAACCGGTTGGAACAGTCTGGATTGCCATCGCAGGACCAAATTACTTACAGAGTGAGCATTTTTTATTTGGAGATAATCGTGAAAGAAACATTAGAAGAAGTGCAATCGCTGCTCTAAATCTTCTTAGAATAAAATTAGACTAATATAATCCAACTGAAAACACACAAATTTAAATTACTGAATTCAATTCAAATCATTCTTAATTAATCATTAATAATTATTCACAAATGAAGTCATTAAAACAACTAATGAGCTTAGTGCTTTTGGTATTATTTGTGGTTCAACAAAATCCATCAATGGCTATTACGGCCCTACCAAAGCCTATTAATTACTCACAACCTGATGGGACGACCCTAACCATTAATCTTAAAGGTGATGAACGAATCCATTGGTCAGAAACCAATGATGGGTATACCCTCTTAAGCAATAAAGACGGTGCTTATGTATACGCTATAAAAGACAAGAAAGGCTTTCTGACTTTTTCGGATATCGTTGCACACAATCCAGAGAACAGAAACTCTAATGAATTGGCTTTTCTTCAGAACATAAGTAAGAACTTTCGATTCAGCGATGAACAGATAAAAGAGATGCGTCAAAGTGTACTTCCGGTTAATATAAACAGGAAAGGTACAACGATGGGAGGATTTCCTACTACAGGTACCAGAAAGATGCTGATGATTCTAGCCAACTTCAGTAATACAACCACCACGATTCCTCAAAGTAGTTTTAACAACTACATGAACCAAGCTAATTATAACGGAACAGGTAGTTTTAAAGATTATTACCTCGAGGTCTCTTATGGACAACTGACGGTTAATTCCACTGTAACCATATGGGTTACTCTTCCAAACACCCACAATTACTATGGACCTGATAGCAAATGGGGAGAATTTGCCTATGACGCCGTTGTGGCAGCAAACAACCAAGCCAATGTTAATTACGCAGAATACGATAACGATGGAGATGGATACGTAGACGGGATAGCTATTATCCACCAAGGGCCTGGACAAGAATCTACAGCCAATACCAATGATATTTGGTCGCATAGTTGGGATCTGATTTCCGCTGGTTATAATCCCTCACAATTAACATTTGATGGGGTCATAGTTAACAGCTATACCACTCAGCCTGAACTGATGGGAACCTCTTCTTCAATTAGCACCATTGGAGTAATGTGTCATGAGTTTGGTCATAACCTTGGAGCTCCTGACTTTTATGATACCGACTACAACACTGGTGGTCAATACGATGGAACTGGCAATTGGGACATCATGTCTGGAGGAAGCTGGAATGGTAACAGCGGAGATAAACCAGCTCACCATAATCCTTGGACCAAGATATTCTTCCAATGGTCCACACCTACCCTACTTACTACAGCTCAAAACGTCACAGTTTTAAATAACCAAACAACAAATCAAATCTATAAGTACAATACAACTTCCTCGAACGAGTACTTCTTAGCAGTCAATCAGCAACAGACAGGTTTTAATTCAGCTATTCCCGGACATGGTATGATAATTTATCACGTAGATGGTAATTATATCACAGACCACATGAATAATAATGATATTAATGCAGGTTCACACCAAGGTCTATATGTTAAAGCGGCAAACTCAACCAATGCAAGTGGGGTGAGTACCAGTTCAAACATAAACACATCAGGAGCCCCCTTCCCCGGTACCAGTAATGAAACCAGCTTTACCGATGCTACCACTCCAAACTCAAAATCATGGGCAGGAGCTAATACTAATCTCCCTTTAATTAACATCTCAGAAAGTTCAAATAATATTAATTTCTGCTTTATCTCATGCGCCTCGCCTGATGATCCAACTAACTTCACTGCCACTGCGGTGTCAACCTCTCAAATCAACTTAAGCTGGGGTTTAAACACCAACTCCAACCCTGTTATTATTGCCTACTCCACCTCTCCTCCTTTTGGTATCCCAGTCACTGGAACAACCTACAATGCAGGGAGCACTATCGCCGGTGGTGGAACTGTAATTTATAATGGATCCGCTACCAGCTTTAACCACCTTAACTTAAGCAGTAATACCACCTATTACTACAAAGCTTGGTCGATTCTAACAGGAACAACCTATTCCAGTGGAGTCACCACCAATGCGACTACCCTCTGTGGTGTTATTTCAACATTTCCTTACAATGAAGGCTTTGAAAATGGAGGCATCATTCCCAACTGTTGGTCACAAGTAAACGTAACCGGAACTCTAAATTATACCTTCAGAGCCGGTTCTGCCAGCGGTACTCCTTCATCAGCACACACAGGCAGTTACAATGCTAACCTGTATGATGGCGAAGGAGGAACAGACAATGTAACCCGTCTCGTCTCACCTGCATTTGACATCTCTCTTCTTGGTTCCCCAACTTTAACATTCTGGCACTATCAAAAATCATGGAGTGGAGATCAGGATGAGCTAAGAGTCTACTACAGAACATCACCTACTGGTTCATGGAATCTATTAAATAGCTACACCACATCAGTCTCTTCATGGACACAACAAACAATAGCTCTTCCAGCAGCCTCCTCAACGTATTATATTGCTTTTGAAGGAACCGAAAAGTATGGTTATGGAATCTGTATAGACGATATCTCAATAACAGGGGTTGTATCTGCTCTACAGGTATCTCCTTCAAATCAAAACATCGCCGCAGCCGCCGGATCAACAAACTTCACCGTTACCACTACAAACGCATGGACCGCTGTTAGCAATCAAACTTGGTGTACAGTTACTGCATCTGGAACAGGGAACGGAACTATCACTGCCAACTGCACTGAGAATACTTCACTCACGCAGCGTATCGCAAGTATAACCGTATCACAATCTGGATCAACCCCCGTAACAGTTACAGTAACCCAAGATGGTGCTACACCATCTCTTTTAGTTACACCATCAAATATTGATGTACCCGCAACAGCAGGTTCAACAATGTACACTGTTACCAGCAATACATCCTGGACTGTAACGAGCAATCAAAGCTGGTGTATGGCTACATCATCAGGCAATGGAAATGGAAATATCACTGCTACCTTCCAGGCAAATCCAACCACCGAGACTAGAATTGCATCAATAACTGTATCAGCTAATGGAGTTACACCTCAGGTAGTCACCCTTACCCAAGAAGGCGCAGATCCGATACTTAGTGTCTCACCTGAATCAATTCAAGTGGGACATGAAGCTGGAGCCACCAACTTCAATGTAACCAGCAATGTTAGCTGGACCGCCCAAAGTTCTGCTTCATGGTGCTCAGTTACTCCGTCAGGTTCAAACAATGGATCGATATCCGTTACATATCTTGAGAATACCAATGCCAACATTCGCTCCGCAACTATCACAGTAAACGGCCCTGGAGTAGCTCCTGTCCAAGTTATCCTGCTTCAAGAAGGTACTGTTGGGATCTCAGCAACGGAAGGACTAACCATGAATATAATGCCGATCCCGGCAAAAGATTATTTAGACATTGAAACGGCTGGCTTCAATGAGCAAATGGCAACACTTCAGATAATAGATTTAACAGGGCATATCCTCGCAAACAGATCTGTGATTGCCAATAGGAAAACACGTTTTAGCCTGGAGACACTGTCAGGCGGTATCTACTTCCTAAGATACTCAACCAACAATCAGAGTATTACAAGAAGAATTGTTATAGTTAAATAGCTAAAATTTGATGCGATGTTCAAATCTGAAATAGTAATTTATTCACCTAAATAACATTTGAACAATTAGCAAAAAATTAGAGCACGAAAGATAACATCCATCTCAATTAAAATGAATCCTTACAGCAAAAGGCTATACTTAAGCTGTAAGGATTTTACTTATAAGTACAATACACAGAACCAGTGATTAAAGACAATGAACAAGAAACGGGTAGTAAAATATCTCAAGTTTTTTTCATTCCTATGATAATCAAAGCGAAATAAATCCATACCTTTGCAGCCTTTTTTGGCTGATAGGGTGAGAAGTCTGATTAACATTAATTTAACTCGGTAAACTATTTTAAAATACAATTGTTAAGATAGTTTATCAAGAGGTTAACATCAGAAAGAGACCTTTGCAAGAAGAATTGACAATTTAAAAATATGCCGCTTAACAAACTTAGAAACATTGGTATTGCTGCCCACATTGATGCAGGAAAAACCACCGTTACCGAGCGTATCCTTTACTTCACAGGGGTAACGCGTAAATTAGGAGAAGTACATGATGGCCAAGCCACTATGGACTTCATGAAGCAGGAGCAAGAGAGAGGGATTACCATTGCTTCAGCTGCTATAACCTGTCAATGGGCTGGACATCAGATCAATTTGATTGACACTCCGGGTCACGTTGACTTTACTGTAGAAGTAGAACGTTCACTACGTGTACTTGATGGTGTTGTTGCTTTGTTTTGTGCAGTAAGTGGTGTAGAGCCTCAGAGTGAGACGGTTTGGAATCAAGCTGACCGCTATAAAGTACCCCGCATTGCTTTTGTAAACAAGATGGATCGTACGGGTGCCGATTTCTATGAGGTAGTAACCCAGATGAATAACGATCTTGACGCCCATGCACTTCCATTCCAATTACCGATAGGAGCAGAAGACAACTTCACAGGCATCATCGATGTTGTAGCCCAAAAGGCATATACCTTTGATGGGGATCAACAAAAAGAGATTGAGATCCCTGCTGAGATGAAAGCCAAAGCTGTGGAGGCAAGAGCCACAATTACTGAAGCTTTAGCCGATCTTGACGAAGAGATCATGGAGTTATTCCTTGAGGACAAGCCCATTAGTGATGAACTACTTAAGAGAGTTGCACGTGAAGCAACCATCAAACTTAATATTACACCTGTATTTTGTGGAGCAGCATACAAGAATAAAGGAGTTCACCTCATTCTTGATGCAGTAGTTGATTACCTTCCTTCACCACTTGATAAAGGATCAGTTGTTGGAATGGACATTGACGAACCGGAAAAGACGCGTACCCGTAAACCCAGCCTTAATGAGCCATTTGCAGCTATTGCATTCAAATTGATTCATGACCCTTACGTTGGACAGCAGACATTTGTACGTATCTATTCAGGTGAACTTAAGAGTGGTATGGCTATTCTTAACTCAACCAAGGGTAAATCAGAACGTATTGGCCGTATCTTAAGAATTCACGCCAAAGATCGTGAAGAGATCACCAGTGCAGGTCCAGGTGAGATTGTTGCATTGATAGGGATGAAGAACACCAAAACAGGTGATACCCTTTGTGATCCTACACATCCCCTACATTTAGAATCAATTCATATTCCACCCAGTGTCGTTGAATTGAAGATTATCCCGGCTACCCGCAAAGACCAAAGCAAACTTGGTGAAGCATTAGCTAAACTCACAAATGAAGATCCTTCCTTTAAGGTTAGATATGATGAAGAAACCGAGGAAACGGTTATCGCAGGTATGGGTGAACTTCATTTAGAGATCATTGTTGACCGTTTAAAACACGAGTTCGGTTTAGAGGTTATTGTAAGCGAGCCTTCAGTAGCCTATCGTGAAACCATCACCAGTGAGATTGAAAACGAGCATCGTTACGCTAAGCAATCAGGGGGTAAAGGACAGTTTGCGCAGACCTACATTCGTCTTGAACCAAATACTGGTAAGGGTTATGAGTTTGTTGACAGAATCAAAGGCGGTGCTATTCCGGCTGAATTTGTCACTTCTGTTAACAAGGGCATCTTAAAGACTCTTGATGATGGCGTATTAGCAGGTTTCCCCGTTGTAGATGTAAAAGTCACACTACTTGATGGACAATTCCATGCTGTTGACTCATCAGACATGGCCTTCCAGATTTGTGCCTCTATGTGTTTCAAACAGGCCTTTATGAAAGGAACGCCTCAATTACTTGAGCCTGTAATGAAAGTTGAAGTAAACACCCCTGATGAATATATCGGAGACATCGTTGGTAACCTTAACAAGCGCAGAGGTAAAATCGAATCTATGCGTCGTCATCGCAAAGGAAGTCAGAAGCTAAACGGCTTTGTTCCTTTAGTAGAAATGTTTGGTTATGCCAATACCCTTCGCAATCTATCAAGTGGTCGCGCTAACTATTCAATGGAGTTCTACCAATACATGCCTGTTTCAAAGGCTGTTCAGGAAGATGTTCTAAAGAAACTTGCCGAGAAAAAGAGAGAAGAACAAAATCGATAGTAAGAAAACATTCAACTTACGTCTTATTATACCATCATTTGCTGCCCCCGGGATAAGTCTCGGGGGCTTTTTATTAATTTGTTTCAACGGTAAGCATTATCTTTGACAAAAAAACAAGCATTTAAACCATGTACAACTTAACACTTACAGAGGCGGAGCTTCGAGATTTATTAGTTCTTACTGAACTTGGTGCTAACATTTGGGAGAGCGTTAATGTAGATGAAGACGCAGACTGCCCTTACCTTGATCTTCAGGAAAAGCTATGCGAGATAGCGGCCGAAAATAAACCAGCCTGGATAGACTCTGATGAGGAGGGATTTATTCCAGGAGAAGAGATTACCATAGAGGCATCAGATATGCTTGATGATTATGATGATGTCACTTTCTGGGAAGAACTTGTAGATCGTATGGCAGAAAAAGAGGCTCAAAAAGAGACGAATCAAAACCAACAACCAGCTAAATTCGAAGAACTCTACCTAAAACTTAGCGAAAAATTTGAAGCTGAAGTAGAGGCTAATGGTCTTAACAACTTAAGCTTTAAAAAGTAAGACTGGTTCTATCTTTTGAACCGTTGTCTTCTTAAACTAACAAGTAATTTCGAATAGTATCTAACCCGCTTTTTGGTAAAAGATCACTATTCCAATAAATTAATTTTAGCAAGACTCTTGCTTTTATGGAAAATTATTCCGAATTTTGCAGCCCTGTTTTGAAATAGTAAGAATAGTCAAAAAATTATACCGATGTCAAGGATTTGTGAAATTACCGGCAAAAGAGTGATGACCGGAAACAATGTATCTCACTCGAACATTAAGACCAAACGTAAATTCTATCCGAATCTGCAGACCAAGAAGTTCTATGTTCCGGAAGAAGATGCATGGATCACCCTTAAGGTAACCGCAGCTGGCATCCGTAACATTAACAAGAAAGGCATCATGGCATGCTTACTTGAAGCAGAAGCTAACGGATTAATTCGTCTCTAATTAGAATTAGCGAACATTATTTAACGATATATGCTGCCTCTCAGGCGGCATTTGTCGTTTATAGACCATAAAATGAAGAATTCTGTCAGTTAAACCAATATTTAACAAGCTTACACGTTCTTAGCCTACCTTTGCCAACTCAAGAAGTTTACCCGCATGAACCATCGTTACATACAAACTCTCTTTTTCATCCTACTAATGACGGCTGTCATTAACCTTAAAGGCCAAGATTACAAACAGACCGGCACGGTTGAAGGTCGTATAACGGATGCATCGGGAAAGGCTTTAGAACTGGTAAATGTTGCTATACTTGATCATCCTATTGGAGCAAGCAGCAACCGCCAAGGACAATACCGATTAGTAGTGCCTGCTGGTACCGATTTAATCTTAATGGCCTCATTTATTGGCTTCGAACCCTTTAAAATGAACATTCGCCTTAAAGAAGGCGAGAGAAAGACCATTAACATCTTCCTTAAATCAACAGTTTCCGATTTACCTACTCTCGAAGTTGAAGACACCAGAATAAGAACAACCACCCTTTCAAGAATAGACCCGCGCGTTTCAGGATCTATTGTCTCGATATCAGGAGGAGCCATTGAATCGCTGGTAAAAAGTATGCCGGGTGTCTCATCCAATAATGAGCTTAGCAACACCTACTCTGTCAGAGGGGGTAACTATGACGAAAACCTTGTCTATGTTAATGACATCGAGATTTACAGACCGCTGTTAGTTAGAAGTGGTCAACAGGAGGGACTAAGCTTCCTAAATTCAGACATGGTTTCTTCTATCCTATTTTCTGCTGGTGGCTTTGAGGCTAAATATGGAGATAAAATGTCGTCTGTTCTTGATATCAAATATAAAAAACCTACAGAATTTGCCGGTTCAGCATCAGTTAGCCTATTAGGTGCTACAGCCCATCTGGAAGGAATCTCCCCAGATGCTCGTTGGACCTATCTTATCGGTGTAAGACAAAAATCGAACAGCTCGCTTCTTGGATCCTTAGACACAAAAGGAGAATATAGACCCTCTTTTACCGATGTGCAGGGTCTTATCACTTTCGACATCAACGAAAAACTTGAGATCTCTTTCCTTGGAAACTACTCACG
Organism: uncultured Bacteroidales bacterium; assembly: GCA_964444785.1. GTDB lineage: Bacteria > Bacteroidota > Bacteroidia > Bacteroidales > TTA-H9 > JAJTBW01. The sequence continues at coordinate 88,817 of CAYUII010000010.1, forward strand.
AAACATCTATAAACTGATTCCCTCAGACAGAGAAACCGACTTCGGTTCTATCACTGAAACCTATCGGCTGAAGATCTATTTTGATGGTCAAGAATCGGATAAGTTCATCAACTACATGGGGGCTCTCTCACTACATTACAAACCAAACATCTCTACAAGTTTACGTTTAACCGCATCTGCTTTTCACACAAACGAGAAAGAAAACTATGACCTTCAAGGCCAGTACTGGATCGGAAAACTAGAAACCGATTTAGGAAGTGATGAATATGGAAATGTAACTGAGGCGAAAGGAGTAGGAACTTATCTTAATCATGCAAGAAATGAATTAACCGGTTCAGTTATTAACGTAGAACATCGTGGAGCTCATAATAGCGGTTCTTTCTTCTGGCAATGGGGATTAAAATGGCAACATGAGAAAATTGAAGACAACATCTCTGAATGGACGATGATTGATTCTGCAGGGTTTTCCATTCCCGATTCTCCATGGAAACCAGGCGAAGTGATCCCTTCTGTCCCTTTTACCATAAATAACTTAGCAAAAGCATCAAGCATACTAGAATCTAACCGCTTTACAGGATTCCTGCAAAGCAATATTGCTCTTGACGATAGTAACAGAACCTACTTATCAGCTGGTGTACGATTCCATTATTGGGATGTCAATAATCAATGGGTTACCAGCCCCAGAATAACGCTGGCCAGAAAACCCAGATGGACTAAAAATGTGGTACTAAGACTCTCAGCCGGGCTCTATTACCAACCCCCCTTCTATCGTGAGATCAGAGATCCCCAAGGCATTTTATATCCAAATACCAAAGCTCAGGCATCATACCAATTTGTAGCAGGCGCAGATATGGACTTTACAGCGTGGAATCGCCCTTTCAAGTTTACCACCGAAGCCTATTACAAAAAAATGGACAACTTAATTCCTTATGAAGTTGACAATGTAAGAATTAAATATCTTCCACAACTTTCAGCTCAAGGTTATGCCGCAGGGATCGACTTTAAAGTCAATGGAGAATTTGTCAAAGGGGTTGAATCTTGGGCATCGCTCTCCCTGATGAAAACAGAAGAGGATATAATTGGTGACTCCTACTATAAGTACTTTAATTCAGATGGACAAGAAGTCATTGCCGGTTATACAACAAATAATGTAATTACTGATAGTCTTCAAATATTCCCAGGTTCAATACCTCGTCCGTCAGACCAAAGATTCACCTTTAATCTATTCTTCCAAGATTATCTCCCCGGGAATCCTACCTATAAGATGCATTTAAACCTCGTTTATGGCAGTTCCTTACCATTTGGTCCTCCCAATAGCCAAAAATACCAACAAACACTTAGAATTCCGCCATACCGAAGGGTAGATATTGGCTTTAGTAAACTTATAAAAAGCAGCCAATACCCTGGAAATAATTGGCTTAAACACATTGAAACGATCTGGATTACCGCTGAAGTCTTTAACCTTCTTCAATTCCATAATACTATATCCTATCTTTGGGTAACCGACGTCTCAAACAGAAAATATGCAATCCCCAACTATCTGACACCACGACAGCTCAATATCAAAATACAAGTTAACTTTTAGACTGATTACCAATTAAAAAATGAAAAGCATACCTTTGCTCCCGATTAATTGAGTTTTTATGTTTTCACAGACAGCCGCCGACTTATACAACAAAGAAATAACTAAAGAAGAACTGGAAGCAATCCCTACAGGCCATTTTGAAGGAGATATTGTAACAATTGAAGATTATGAATCTGCTTTTTTAGCTATTGAACGGATTCAGCAGGAGACCATTCTTGGTTTTGACACCGAAACACGTCCTAGTTTTAAAAAAGGAGAGATTCACTCCATGGCGTTAATTCAGATTGCAACGGCTAACCAAGTCTTTCTTTTCCGATTAACCAAAATCGGGCATCTACCTGCACTATGGAAAATTCTTAGTGACAAAAACATCCTTAAAGCAGGTATCGGGATTGAGAATGACATCCGCGACCTCTCAAAAATTCATCCACTGAAAGTAGCTAATCTTATAGATCTTAACACCGAATGTGGTAAACTTGGCTTTAAAGTGGCCGGAGTTAGAAAGCTCTCCGCATTAATCCTTGGACTTAAACCCTCAAAAACACAACAAACCAGTAACTGGGAAGCGGTCGAGTTGACTCAAGCTCAAAAGAACTATGCTGCAACAGATGCCTGGGTTTGTAGAGAGATTACCCTTCGCCTTATGGGAATAAGTTAATCATGAGGTGGTTGATGTAATCTATCTGCCAAATGAACCTTCCCTGAATCAAGTTAATTACCCATGATATTCTTTTAGTTATTCATTAACTTAGCCAATCAATAGAGACCCAATTTGGGATCATCTGAGTAAATACCATGACTTATAGAAAAGAGTCAAACACGAAGATTTGATATTCCATTAACACTTAAAGACAGATAACCATGATAAGAAAAGTACTATTATCCACAATGTTAGTAATTTTAACTATTTCCTTATCAGCTCAGCGTTTTAAAGGAGGTCTATTTGCTGGTGTCAATGCAAGTCAAGTTGCAGGAGATATCTCTTCAGGATATAAAAACCCCACCGATGAAAATGGAAATACACAGATGTTAATGAGGTTAAATTATATTGACCTACCCATCTTGGTTCGTTACAAGATAAACCGACCCTTGACTGCTCAGTTTGGGCTAGGTTATGGATACTTGTTATACCATTATGTTGAAAATGATTATAGTACAACAGCAGTTGCTGGGACCCCCTTTAACACACATGCTTTAAACATCTTAGCAGGGATCACCTACGCCATCTCAAGTCGATTTCAAGTAGACTTTAGGGCTAACACCTCACTCATTCCTGTAAGGCCACACTCATCTGGAGCCTCTAGATGGTTTAACCATGGACAGTACAACGATGTTTTAAGTTTGACATTGCATTACAGTCTAGGCCAAAATGAAGAATAAAAAAGGAGGCTCAATCTTAGCAATCACAGGCGCTAGTGGGTCTATTTACGCTCAAAAAATGATTGAGATTCTTGCTCAACAAAATAAACCCCATCGCATCCGGATTATTTTTAGTGAACAAGGAGAAAAAGTTTGGAACTTCGAAGTAAATCAGAAGATCCCAACCTGTGAAGAGATCAAAATTTTATCAAACCAAGATCTTTTTGCAGACATTGCCTCAGGCTCCTCCGGATACGATCGAATGTTAATCCTTCCTTGCAGTATGGGTACATTAGGCAGAATAGCCAATGGAATCTCCTCAGATTTAATAACCCGAGCAGCTGATGTAATGCTTAAGGAGAAGAAACGGCTAATCCTCTGTGTACGAGAAGCTCCTTATAACCGAATCCACCTCGAAAACATGTTGAAGGCCAACATCGCAGGTGCAGATATCTTTCCACTCTCCCCTTTTTTCTACAATCATCCATTGAGTTTAGAAGATAGCATTAAAACCTTAACTAATCGCATTGCAGACTTTGCTGAATTAGATTCAGATGCCTATACTTGGGGCTAAAAAATTCCTATTTATCCTTTCCTCTTCGCTCCCTCTCCATATATACTCCATTCTAGGTCCCAATTTATGCGGGCATAACCGTTCAATGAATGGAGAGCATAGGGAGAGGTACTGGAGAGGTGCGTGATATTAGGGTTAAACCAAAATCTACAAGCATGTAGTATCATTCAGAGAATAACAACGAATAAGGCCGTGCTAAAACTTCGTTTAACTCACTGACAGATATATATTTGCTATATCTTTTATACTCTTTTCCTCCAAAAAAAATAAGTAGAGTAGGGCTTGAAAAGATACCAAAATCGGCTGTTGCTTGGGGGTTAGCGTTAGCTTCGATAAAAACCCTCTTAATTTGAGGGTAATTCTCTGCCAACATGACATCCACTTTAGGTCTTAGTGCTACACAAGGAGGACACGAATTATTATAAAAATAGAGCATAATAGCCTGATTATCTTTAACCAAACTATTCAAATCTAATGATTGATCCATATCACACATTTAATTTCTTGCATACGAACAAAAAAGATGCCAGTAAAAAAATGTAAAATTTGTTAGATAATCTAACAAAGTCATTTACAACTGTTCTCATTTAAGACAAGAGGTTAAGAAGCACGAAAGGTTAAAAAAATGTTAAAAAAAATTGTCATTTGAAATATTTTATTATAAATTGGCTCGATTTCTTTGAAAAACTGGCATATCACATACAACAACAGGATTTATCTACAGGAAACTAAGTATTTACACATTTATAGCTTTAGAGAAACAAGGAACACACACCACCAAGAACTAAATTTTAGGACATAAGAAATCCCTAAGGAGCAAACGCTTCTAGGGCAAACAACAGAATAAATAAACACAAGTCTCTTAACAAATTAAATTACACACCAAAACCCCTTTGCTATGAGAAAGCTCTCATTATTGCTTGCTTTCCTTGCATTCATAGGGATGCAAATGCAAGCTCAGCGGCAGATCACGGGAACTGTGACGAATTCGGAAGACGGATCAACCATTCCCGGAGTTTCTGTTTACGTGAAGGGTGACCAAAAGACAGGTACTGTTACAGACATTAACGGTAAATACTCTTTAAAGGTCACCGAGAAGGCCACCACCTTGGTCTTCTCATTTGTAGGCATGAACACCGTCGAGGCCACGCTCGGCGCATCCAATGTTGTCGATGCCAAAATGACCCCCGCTTCAACCTCTCTAGAAGGAGTTGTTGTTACCGCTCTAGGAATTACCCGTGAGAAAAAATCGTTGGGTTATGCCACTCAACAGATCTCCGGAGAAGCCCTCTCTACCGTAAAAGGTTCAAACTTTGTCAGTTCAATCGCTGGTAAAGTAGCCGGTGTTAACATTAAGTCAACGGGTAATATGGGGGGATCAACCAACATAGTTATCCGTGGTTTTAAATCTATCTTGGGAAATAACCAAGCCCTCTTCGTAATTGACGGAGTTCCTCTGGACAACTCAAACACGAACAACTCTGGCCAGTTAAGAGGTCGCAATGGTTTCGACTACGGAAATGCCGCAGCCGACATTAACCCCAATGACATTGCCGACATTAACGTGTTAAAAGGCGCAGCTGCAACCGCCCTTTATGGTTCACGCGCTGCGAATGGGGTAGTGCTGATCACAACAAAAAAAGGAAGCGTTCAAACCACTAAAGGAAACCACATTGGGGTTAGTGTCAGTTCGAACATTACCACCGGTTTTGTTGATAAGTCAACTTTCCCAACCTACCAATCTAACTATGGTGCCGGCTATGGACCATTCTATAGCGCAACAGACTACCCTTACTTCCGCTTTCGCTATGATATAGATGGAGATGGAAACAAAGACTACTCTGTACCCACCAATGCCGACGCCTCTTTAGGTCAGAAATTTGACCCAAATCTTATGGTTTATCAATATGAGTCATTCTATCCTGCATCAAAGAATTACCATAAAGCTACACCATGGACTATGGCCGAAAACGGACCAGAATATTTCCTAGAGAACTCTCTTAGCACAACCAATACCGTTGATGTCACCGGTGGAACTGAAAGAGGAGCTTTCCGTCTATCTTATACCAACTACTATGAGAAGGGCATTTTACCCAATAGTAGCTTGAAAAAGAACAATGTTCTATACAATGGTTCATATTCCATTCTTAAAGACCTCAGTGTATCTGCTTCAGCGAACTTCATTAATACTCGTGGTAAAGGAAGAAACTCAACCGGGTATAGTGACAACATCATGTCGTCATTTAGACAATGGATGCAAACTAACGTTGACTATAAAGTTCAAGAAGAGCTTTACAACGCCACCAAACAGAATCTCACATGGAACCCTGTTAATCCCAACAATTTAGCTCCGGCTTATTGGGATAATCCATACTTCCAGCGCTATCAGAACTATGAAACTGACGAGCGTAATCGTATCATCGGTTATATTGAAGCCAACTGGAAAGCAACAGATTACCTTTCATTCATGGCAAGGGCTTCGGTTGACACCTATAATGAACTTCAGGAAGAACGCAAAGCCAATGGATCTGCATCCGGTGAATTTGGTGTTGGCCGTTACGAAGTAACCAGTGGTTACTCACGTTTCAACCGTTTCTTTATTGAAACAAACTATGATTTCATGGCCAAGTTTAATCATAGATTCGATGAAGACTGGAGTACTTCTGCGATTCTAGGAGCAAACATTAGAAACCTCAGATCAGATAGAATATATGCATCTACCTATGGTGGCCTTACCATTCCTAACCTCTTCTCTCTAAGTAACTCGGCTGGTCAGATGTTAGCACCAGAAGAGGCAACAAGCCACATCGGCAGCAATGGTATCTATGTTAATGCTTCCGTTGGATATAAGAGCTTAGTTTATCTGGAAGGATCGGTTCGTAGGGATCAATCTTCAACCCTACCAAAAGATCAATGGACCTACTATTATCCATCTATTTCAGCTAGTTTCATCTTTAACGAGTTAATGGCTGACAACACATGGCTTAACTTAGGAAAATTCAGAATTAACTATGCTGAAGTAGGTAACGATGCTCCTTGGGGTTCAACCAATGACATTTATGATCTATTTGCCTCATTTGGCGATTATCCTTTAGTTTCAGTTCCAAACACATTAAACAATGCTGACTTGAAACCTGAAAGGACCAAGAGTATTGAAGCAGGATTAGAAGCAAGCATGTTTGATAATCGCATCGGGGTTAACCTGAGCGTTTATAAGACCCGCTCCATTAATCAGATTATTCCTCTGGCAGTATCTTTTGCAACCGGACGTTCAAGCAAATACATCAATGCTGGTGAGATTGAAAACAAGGGTATTGAAGTTGCTCTTACAGGTAACCCAATACGTACAAAAAATTTCAACTGGGATGTAACTCTTAACTGGACAAGCTATAACAACAAAGTGGTTGAGTTAGCTCCTGGTATCGATAATCTCCAAATTGCTTCATTGCAAGGTGGTGTATCAATCAATGCACGTCTTGGTGAAACCTATGGTGTAATTCAGGGAACTGATTATATCTATAAAGATGGCAAACGCGTAGTTGGAGAAGATGGATACTACCTACGTACCTCAACTTCTGATATCGTATTAGGTAGCATTATCCCTGACTGGAATGCTGGCTTCATCAACCGCTTCTCATACAAAGACTGGTCGATGAGCTTCCAAATTGACTTCCAAAAAGGCGGTAGCGTCTATTCACTCGATATGGCCTACGGACTTTCAACCGGACTATATCCTGAGACTGATTACATTAATGACTTAGGATATCCTGTTCGTAATTCTTTAGAGAATGGCGGAGGTATTATTCTTGATGGCGTAAAAGCAGATGGAACACCTAATGATGTTCGTATTTCAGCCGATGATACGTATGCATGGGGAGACAACAACTACCCAAGCAAAGAGTTCGTCTATGATGCTTCATACATTAAACTCCGTGAGGTAGTAATCTCTTACAGATTACCAGAACGTCTAATGGCCAAAACCTTCATCCGTGGAGCAAGCCTAAGTCTAGTTGGAAGCAATCTTTGGATCATTCACAAAGACCTTCCTTATGCTGATCCAGAAGCTAGCCAAAGTTCTGGTAACATCCAAGGATGGCAGAGTGGTGTTATGCCATCAACACGTAACATTGGTCTAACTGTTACATTAAACTTCTAAAAATCGCTGCATATGAAAAGAATATTTCTTCCTCTCATGCTTTTAGCAGCAGTTTTGGTTTCCTGCACAAAAGATTTCGAGGAATATAATACTGACCCCAAAAAACCAACGGTAGTACCTGGCAATTTCCTTTTTACTAATGCTCAAAAAGCATTCGCCGATCAGGAAGCAAGTGCAAACATCAACGAAAATGTTTTCAAACTGTGGACTCAATACTGGACACAAACAGAATACATAGACGAATCTAATTACAACATAGTAAAAAGAACTGTAGCTGATTTAACATTCAGAACTTACTATCGTGATGTCTTAAGAGACTTGAAAGAAGCCAAAAAAGTCATCGCAACAGAGGTTGTTCTAACATCTTCACAGGAGACTGAAAAAGCGAATCGGTTATTAGTTATTGACATTATGGAATGTATGGTATGGGCCAACCTCGTTGAGATATTTGGCAATGTACCCTATTCACAATCGCTAGACGAGGCTAACGTTGCTCCTGTTTACGACGATGCGAAAACCATCTATGTTGATCTTCTAGCTAGGTTGAATAATGCCTTAGCAAAACTTAATCCAACATCAGATGTATTTGCTGGAGCGGATCTTTTCCTCAGCGGCTTTACTGGTAATTGGGTGAAAATGGCTAATGCTCTTAAGATTAGAATCGGTGTAATCTTAGCTGATGCTGAACCTGAAATTGCAAAACAGGCCATCGAATCAGCCTATCAATCGACATTCGGTCCAGGAGAAGGTTGTACTATGCCATATTTAACTGGCACAAATTCAAATCCGATTTATCAAGATCTCGTTATGAGCGGTCGTAATGACTTTGTCCCAACCGCACCATTCGTAGATGCGATGAACGCACTTGAAGATCCTAGAAGAGAAGTCTATTTAACCCAATTAGACGGAGCTTATGTTGGTGGGGCTGTCGGAGAACTCAACGACTTTGATGCAGCTTCTCATGTAGGTGATATATTCATCGAACCTACATTCCCTGTAACTATCTGCGATTACACAGAAGTTGCATTCAACTTAGCTATCGCTGCTGAACATGGATTTGCTGTTGGTGATGCTGCAACTTATTATACAACTGCCATCTCCAACTCAATGGCATCTTATGGTATTAGTGCAGACGCCATTGCAGCATACCTCGCTAGACCAGATGTCGATTATGCAAGCGCTCCTGGCACATGGAAAGAAAAAATCGGTAAACAAGCTTGGATTGCATATTATACCAGAGGCTTAACCGCTTGGACAACCATCAGGCTTCTAGATGCTCCTATCCTGACTCCTGCTCCTAATGGTGTTGTTAGTTCCCTTCCTGTTCGTTTTACTTATCCTATAAATGAACAGACATTAAATGCTACCAATTATAAAGCTGCATCCTCAGCTATTGGAGGCGACCTACTAACAACTAAACTCTTCTGGGATAAATACTAATTACCAGACTATCTAATAAAAAAGCTGCTCAGTCGAGCAGCTTTTTTTATTTAGTACTCAACCATAAGTGCTCTGCCAATCCTGTAATCTCTGAATAAGTAAGCCTTCTCCCCTCCAAATTCCTACTTAAAAGAACCAAATACTCCACATTCTTCTGAAAATGGATCTCTGGAACCAAAGTAATCGAATTAACCCGAAAACCATGCTTATAAAAATGCTCATCCAAATCTACAAGCACCCTCCGATGAGTTGTAAAGTTTCTTACTATGCCTCCTTTTCCAACCTTTTCGGGTCCAACCTCAAATTGTGGTTTAATTAACAATATTGCAACTCCAGCTTCTTTAAGAAACCCATCAAGAAGCGGAATAACATGAGTCAGCGAAATAAAAGATAAATCGCCAGTAACTAAATCAACTCTATACGGTATAGACCATGTACGAATATCTTGATCCTCATATACCTCCACTCGTTCATCTGACCTAATTACCTCATGAAGCTGATCACGACCCACATCTACTGCCATAACCTTTTGTGCTCCTCTTTCCAACAGTACCTGAGTAAATCCACCGGTAGAACTTCCCATATCTAAAGCAATTTTACCTTCAACATCTACCCTGAAATCCTCCAAAGCCTTTTTCAACTTTAAGGCACCTCGACTTACATAGGCATCTAAAACGGCAGAGATTATCTTTATCTCAGAATGATCATCAACCATCAAAGATGATTTCATCACAACATTCCCATTTATTAAAACCCGCCCCTCCTTAATTGCCTCCGCGGCTCTCGTTCGTGATGTAAAATCACCACGACTAACAAGAAATTGATCTAGTCGTAACATCCTAACAACAAATCTTTCTGATTAAACAAAGAAAATAACTATGAACACAGAATAGCACGCCAGAATTAACGTGTTTTATAAAAAAACCGCAGTGATTATTAAGGTAAATCACTGCGGCTAATAATTGTGGGCCCACCTGGACTTGAACCAGGGACCTACTGATTATGAGTCAGTTGCTCTAACCGTCTGAGCTATAGGCCCTGAGTTGGCTTTTGGTTTTTGTTTCTACGCTGCAAATTTACAAAATTTATTCTAAACTTTGCATCAAGAAACAAAAGAAGCGTGACAGAACAAAGAAAAATGACAAGTTTCAACCCACAAGAGATTGAAGCCATTGTATTTGATTTTGGGGGAGTACTACTGAATATAGACTTTCTTAAAACAATAAAAGCATTTGAAGAACTTGGTGTAGCTTCATTTACAGAGCAATACTCAGCGCATATCCAGGCTCCATTATTTAGAGATCTTGAAACAGGGAAAATTACTCCCCAACAATTTCGAGAAGGACTAAGAGTCCTGTTAGGAAAATCTATTTCGGATTCAGATTTAGATAAAGCATGGAATGCACTTCTGCTAGATATGCCAGATGAACGAGTGACCCTACTAGAAAAGGCAAAAAAGCATTATCGCTTGTTTCTATTAAGCAACACAAATATCATTCACTATCAGAAATACAACACAGAGTTTAACAATAGATATGGCAAAGATCTTGATGACTTATTTGAGAAAGCCTATTGGTCTTTTCAAATAGAAATGAGGAAACCCAACTTAGAGATATATTATCATGTGGTAAACAGTAGTCATCTAAATGCTTCAAAGACCCTATTCATCGATGACTCATTGCTTAATATTACATCAGCTAACGAATGTGGCATGAACGGTTACCATTTACTTCAAGATGTAAAAAATCTATTTAACGAAGAGGGAAAATTAAAAGATCGATGAATTAAATGAAGTAGTTGTTTTTACTCTGTAGCATTTTCGCCAGAACGCTTCAGCATTCGATAGAGAGTAGTCTTACCGATATCGAGTTTATCAGCGACAAGTCGAGCATTGTTATGATATCGTGACATAAAATGCTTGACAATTTCGACATTATACTCTTCTAGCGTTCTTTCCGTTTGAAGAAAGTTATCACGACTAACAGTAGAGGTAAAGGTGATGTCATCTGGTCGAATAGTTCCGGTACCAGCCATGACGCAAGCAAGATCTATAACGGCTTTAAGCTCTCTTACATTACCTGGATAAGTATAGCGAAGAAGCTTTTCCTGCGCTTTAGTTGATAGACTTATAGGGTCTAGTCCATTCTTTTTGCAAAACTCATCAACAAAAAACTTTGCCAATAGCAAAACATCATCACCACGTTCCCGTAGAGGAGGTAATTCTATTGGCAGACCCAATAATCTAAAATAAAGATCTTTTCTAAAAGTTCCTTTCTGCACCTCTTCAGCCAGATTCTTATGGGTAGCCACAATGATTCTAACATCAGTTTTTATAACCTCATTTCCACCCACTCGTACCACCTCCTCCTCCTGAAGAGCACGAAGAAGCTTCGTTTGCATATTAAGATCCATATCACCAATCTCATCAAGAAAAAGAGTACCTCCTGTAGCCTCTTCAAACTTTCCAATTCTTTTCGACATTGCACCGGTAAAACTTCCCTTCTCATGGCCAAAAAGTTCACTCTCAACAAGCTCTGATGGAATGGCAGAAACATTGATCGCAACAAACTTAGCTTTTCTTCGTCTTGAGTTATAATGAATTGACTTAGCCACCAGCTCTTTACCTGTTCCGGTTTCGCCATAAATACTAACGGTGATATTCGTGCGAGCACCCTTCTCAATCAAATTGAAAACCTGATGCATAACTTGGCTATTCCCTTTAATTGGATTATAGTCGAGATATTTCCGCTCAACCTCTTGCTCCAGCTCAGAGACCTTATGCTGTAATGAGATATGCTCAGCAATCTTCTTTACCAGGTTTATTAACCTACTGTGCATATTCCTATCCTTGACGATATAATCATAAGCACCCTGTCGCAACAACTCAACAGCTGTACTTATATCCTGCTGTCCTGAAACAATAATAACAGGAACATCAGGGAACATCTTTTTTACTTTCTTAAACAGCACAGCACCTGTCGAATCTGGCAATAGATAATCAAGCGAAATTATATCAGGGGCGAGGTTCAGATTGTTCAAAAACTCTTTACCGGTGGAATACACCAGCACCTCGGCACCAGTCTCCTTAATTAGGCTCTCTTTTAGTGCTTTACCAGTTATTTCATCATCCTCAACCAGGAAAACTCTCAATGGATTCACGGTTAAAATGTTTGTAATTACGTTTTTTTTATAAAATTAGTATAAACAAGTGAAAGAAACGTAATTTTTCAACTATTACTAAAGATAAAATTATATGAATATTTAAGTGTGCCACAAACTACTTAAATTATTCTATATCAACCCATTTGTGACAGTAATTGTAATTTCTTAAAGTCAAGAATAGTAAGTAGGTTATCTTCAAAAATAATGGTTTGCTCATTTACAAGATCTCTTATTACACGAACAAATGTATCTTTTGTCATACCAGTCATTTCTGCCATATCCTGAAAAGAAACTGTTACACGCATGGGGTTACAATTGTAAATGTGCTCATATAAATAGATCAAGTTATCGGCTACTCTTCCAACAACCTGCTTTTGAGTTAAAAAGATGAACTTATCAAAATAGGTAATAACTCGTCTACTAATCATCTCAATTACAGCCTCCGAGACTTGAGGATTATTCCTAATGATCTCCTTTATTACATGTACATCAAAAAAACAACACCGAGTGGTTTCAATGGCTTTCAATGAAAAATGATGTTTCGAATCAACATAGATCCCTGGCCCGCTAATCATAGTTACTGGTTTAATTATGTCTAGAATAAAATTCTTTCCATTTGTCCCCTCAATATATGATTTTGCCAGACCCGAAGTTATTGTGACTATTTGAGTGGTTTTGGTTCCTTGTTTATATATTATCTCATCAGGATTATAAATTACCTCACACCTGACCGACTCTACAGTAGCTAATTCCTCTTCTGAAAATAATTTAAAAATCGGTGACTTAACAAAGCACCCAGTGCAATTCATTGTCTTACAGTCATTCTTCATTTATCTCCGTTTTAAATCGTAATACTTACGATGTAAATATACGACATGCCGATATAAAAGCTACAAAATAACCCTTTATAACGGCTGATGGGCACTAAATATCGTACGTTAATCGCTATATATCAATCCTTTACATCAGTTTACTATTATTACTAATTCTACTTTTGTATTCAGACAAATCGCTTTAGTCAGTACTCCTGATAGATCATAAATACAGAGTTAACATTAATAAATCAGATGCTCTCCATGTTATCGGTAAAACAAATTAATACCCTATGAAAAAACTCGCACTACTACTTTTGAACCTCATCCTATTTATAGGTATCATAAACGCCCAAGAGCTTCAAGTCGTAAAACCAATTCAAAACTGCCTGATAAAAGGAACTTCTACGATGCATGATTGGGAGCTAAATATATCTCAAATAAATGGGAAAATAGAGGTCACTAAAACTGACGGGAAAATCCCCCAAATAAACAATCTAATGATCACAATTCCAGTTGTGGGGCTAAAAAGCTCTAAAAGCACCATGACAGAAAAAACGTATGAACTTTTAAAAAAGGATAAATACCCCATTATCAAATTAGAATCAAACTCTATTACCCTTAATCCTTCAGGAAACGATTACCGGGCAACCGTTCAAGCAACCATAACAGTTGCCGGACAGAGCCGAAATAAAATCATAACCTCAATGGTTAAGCTGCATCCTGACGGTAATATAACCACAACTGGCACCTTCACATTATTACTCACCGAGTTTGGGCTGGAGCCTCCAAAGATGTTTTTAGGAGCACTAAAAACCGGGGATCAAGTTACTATTCAATATGAAATTCATTTTAAATAACCTTAATACATATTTCTCTTATGAAAACAAGACTCATAACTCTATCCATTCTGGTATTCATCGGAATGACCGTTTTTGCTCAAAGAACCACTCAATTTGAAGAACAAAAGAATACAGAGGAGATTTCAAAAGTAAAAGTTCATGTTGGTGGCGATTTTGCTCTGCAATTTCAAGGGTTAACCCATAGTGCTGATAGTTCTTTAATCAGTCTTGGAAAGGGATTTAACCTCCCTACCGCCAACCTATCTCTCACCTCATATCTCACGACTGGTGTAAAAGTTTATCTTAACACCTTTCTATCTTCTAGGCACCACAACGAATCATGGGTTGAAGGGGGCTATATTCAAATGGATGCCCTTCCGTTCTTTGGTAGTGAAACGGTTGATCAATTAATGAAGAATCTCACAATAAAGATTGGATTCATGGAGATAAACTATGGGGATGCTCATTTCAGAAGAACCAATAATGGTAAGGCAGTCTACAACCCCTTTGTAGGAAATTTAATTATGGATGCCTATACCACGACCCCATCGCTTGAGGTAATGTGGAGGAAAAATGGAATTCTATTAATGGGTGGAGTAACCGGTGGAGCATTAAAACCTGCTTTAGGCGCCTATGTTGCCTCCACGAAATCATATGTCACCTATAACTTTGCAGATGAATTGGCTTTCTACGGAAAGATAGGATATGACAAGAACATTCGTGAAGATTTCCGGGTTAGAGCAAGCCTTTCGGCCTATTTTAACTCAAAGAATCATGGAGGTACTCTATTTGCAGGAGACAGATCAGGTAGCCGTTATTATTTGGTAATGAACAAAACCACCAAATCAACAGCCGACTATGATATTACCCAGAATGCCTTCCTCCAAAACTGGGGACCCGGCTCAACGGATAAGAACAACACCTTCATGTTTAACCTCTATTCCAAATTTAAAGGATTCGAATTGTTTGGCACCTACGAAGCTGCCTCAACCACCAGTCCGGCGGAAGCTCTTTCTGCAACAAAAACCAAAAAAAGTGATTATAACTTTACCCAAATTGCAGTTGAGGGGTTATACTACTTTGGCAAAAAAGAACAATTTTTTGTGGGCGGCCGCTACAATAAAGTGGTAGATAACTCAGGAGGAGATAACGCATTTCTAAATAAAAACAATGCAGTCAAAACCGACAACAAATCTGTTGACAGAATTCAAGTGGCGGCTGGCTGGTACCTCACCCCCAACATGGTCGCAAAATTTGAATATGTTGATCAGAACTACAATAACTTTATTAAGTGGGGAAATGATGCCGGCTTTAAAGGATTCATGTTTGAAGCAGCCATCTCTTTCTAAGAAAAGCTCCTTAACACTATAAACATCATTCTCGTAATCAAAGGGTTCGCGAAACTTATCCAAACTCGCGGACCCTTACTTAGATCAATTCAATCTTGGTATTAGAATAATAAAATCATTTCTTGGCCATGTTAAGATCTGCATTATTGATTTTTTTACTTTCATCATTCAACCTAACAGCTATTGCGGATGAACCAAGAAAAGTAACTCTAACCTTTCTTCCTCAAAGTTCTATAGAAATAAAAGGAAGATCAAACATATCAGCGTTTAATTTCATGCAGGATAAGGCCCTGTATCAGACAGAGGTCAATGTAGCTGCCACAATTAATCGCTCTCCACAGTTACTATCTGAAATAACATTAAACATCCCTTTAGCAAAATTTCGTTGCAATAATCCACTAATGCTAAATGATTTCCTGGAGGTAACCCGATCAAAAGAATACCCTAATGTAGTAATTACCGTACAACACATTGAAGTTGATCATTTCTCAGAAATTAAAAATAAGAGCAACTTTTCAGGAAATGCCCTTATTAAAATAACCCTTACCAATAAATCAAAAAACTATCTTATAGCATTTAGAGGCACATTTATAGATCAAATACTTAGTCTTTATAGCATTGCTGAGATCACTTTTAATGATTTCAATTTAGCCCCTCCAACAAAGTTTGGCGGACTAATCAAAGTAAAAGAAAAACTTATAATAGACTTAAAACTACACCTAAAAATCGCAGATATACCTAAACCAACTCAACCTCAACTCCTATCAGTTAAAGAGTTAAAGCAATAGTAAAAAACTAACTATCCTGATTCAGTAGATCATTTAATATAGCTTTTATCTCCATTAGGTCTAGAGAAGTCATTAGTTGCATTTTATAAGACTTAAAATGAGGGATCCCTTTAAAGTAACCAGAATAAAACTTTCGCATTTCAACCAGTGCAGTTCTCTCCCCTTTATAATTAACGGCAGTTTCAAGATGTCTCAATGCAGTAGCAGCCCTTATCCTCAACGTTGGTTCTGGGAGGAGAGACCCGTCCATTATAAACTGTTTGATAGAGGCGAAAATCCAAGGATTTCCGATAGCAGCTCTACCTATCATCACCCCATCGACCCCATATCGATTTTTAGCTAAGATGACTTGATCAGGAGTACAAAGATCGCCATTCCCTATGACCGGGATTCGCATCTTAGGATTCTCTTTTACCTTACCTATCAAAGTCCAATCAGCCACACCGCTATATAACTGGCTTCTTGTACGACCATGAATCGTTAGTGCCTCGATCCCAACATCCTGCAAACGTTCAGCCACCTCCACTATGGGCTTGTTCGATTCGTCCCAACCAAGTCTCGTCTTGACCGTTACAGGAAGATCAACCGCCTTGACCACTGCCTCGGTGATCTTTATCATCTTTGGGATATCCTTCAGTATTCCTGAACCGGCACCTTTAGTTACAACTTTTTTCACCGGACAACCCCAATTAATATCTATCACATCGGGATTGGCCGATTGTGCATATTTCGCAGCTTCCACCATGGCATCAAGATCAGCGCCAAAAATTTGTATACCAACAGGACGTTCCCCCTCAAGCGTCACGAGCTTACGAAGACTCTTATGAGCATCTCTAATCAATCCATCTGACGATACAAACTCCGTATAAACCATATCAGCTCCTTGTTCCTTACAAATTAATCGGTAAGAAACATCGGTAATATCCTCTAATGGTGCAAGTAAAACAGGAAACTCACCCAGATCAACGTTACGAATCTTCATTCAACTGATTTTGTACAAAGGTAAAAAGGATTTTTTCAACTGTAAAAAGAGCAAAGAGGCATCTTTTTTGAATCAAAATATGTCAAACATTGTTACGTTAATAGACATACAACTTTAATAAGGAAAGCAATTCAATAATACCATGACAGAAAGAAGTAGAATACTATGGGCCGATGATGAGATAGATTTGCTCAAGGCACATGTAATGTTCCTTACCCAAAAAGGCTATGAAGTTATAACTACCAATAATGGCTTTGAAGCGCTTGAACTTATAGAACAACAAGAATTTGACATTGTATTTCTAGATGAAAACATGCCAGGGTTAACCGGCATTGAGACACTAGAAAAAATCAAACAGTTATTTCCTCACCTTCCGGTTGTAATGGTAACGAAGAGTGAAGAAGAGCATATCATGGAGGAGGCCATTGGTAGCCGAATAGCCGACTATCTAATCAAGCCAGTCAATCCAAATCAGCTTTTATTGGCAGTTAAAAAGAACTTAGAGAAGAAAGAACTCGTCATTCAAAAGACCAATATTAGCTATCAGCAAGAATTCAGAGCTATCGGGATGGAAATCAGCAATCGACTAGATTTTACTCAATGGATCGAAATCTATAAGAAGATCATTGGCTGGGAGATAAGATTAACCCAATCAGGTGATTCAAGTATGATGGAAGTCTTAAAACAGCAGAAAGAAGAGGCCAATCAAGTATTTACAAAATACATCGAACAGAACTATGCAAATTGGGTGAAACCCACAACCAGTAATAAGCCGATCATGTCGCATACGCTTCTTAAAGAGAAGCTATTCCCATTAACGCAGTCAAATGAAAACCTTGCATTTATACTCATTGATAACCTCCGGTTTGACCAGTGGAAAACGATACAACCCCTCATTGAAGAGTTTTATCGATTAGAATCAGAAGATCTCTATTATGCCATCTTACCAACGGTTACTCAATTTGCAAGGAACGCATTATTTAGTGGATTAATGCCATCAGAGATTGCCAAAAAATATCCTCAATGGTGGCTGAATGATTGGGATGAAGGTACCAAAAACCAGTATGAAGAAGAACTCTTAGGGGAAAATCTTAAACGTTATGGGAAAGATATTAGGTTCTCATTCAATAAGGTTCTAAATCTTAACGTTGGAAAGAAACTAGCTGATAGTGTGTCTGACTTGAGTACCTATAAACTCAATGTCATCATCTATAACTTTGTCGATATGCTTTCACATGCTCGCACTGAGATGGAAATCATCAGAGAATTGGCCGATGATGAACCCGCTTATAGATCCCTTACTCAAAGTTGGTTTGAACACTCTCCTCTATTTGACATCATCAGACAATTAGCTTTGAAGAGAATCCCCATCATCATAACCACCGATCATGGTAGTATCAGAGTACAAAACCCGGTAAAGATTATTGGTGATAGACAGACCAATACAAACCTTCGGTTTAAGGTGGGTAAAAATCTTAATTATAACAAAAAAGAGGCCTTTTCGGTAGCCATTCCCGAAGAAATATTCCTCCCTAAACCCTCTATTAGCTCTAGTGTCGTTTTTGCAAAGAATTACGACTTCTTTGCCTATCCTAACAACTATAACTACTATGCCAATTACTACAAAAACACCTTTCAACATGGGGGGATCTCAATGGAAGAGATGTTAGTTCCATTTATCTACCTCAAGCCCAGATAGCCCTCCCCTTCTTCTTCGCTCCCTCTCCATATCACCTCCCTTCAAAAGTGGATAAATAGGGAAAATATAAGAACCAGATAAAAAGAGAATAGAGATATTCTCTTTTCCATTTATACCTCAAAAATGTGGCAACCGTTGTTTCGGTTTATATAGAATTATTAAGTAAATAGATTAGCCCTTGCTTTAATTGTTCTATAGAAGCATGGGGAAACCCGACAAAGAACGGAGAGGCAATGGAGAGGCAATGGAGAGGTACACTAAATCACCAGTAATTTAAGCTACTACAAACTGTGCAATTTCAGCATTGCTACTCCTCTTTCCAGATAATCTACTTTTAAAATGTAGGGGTATTAGTATGATGATCAAGAGCCTTAGGATAGCAAAGGTAGAATTTTCGGGTAGGTTCAGCGAGGTATTGAAGTGCAAGGCGACCACTAGCTTTTGTGACATCCACAGACTCCCCATTTCTCAATATCACGTTAATAGTACTAAAGTTTGGATCATAGGCTCTATTTTCAACCACTCCACTAGCGATAAAAAAAGGAGCATCCTCATAGCCAACCTGGTACCTATCCTTTACTTTGCTTAGGTACTCATTAAGAGTCAAGTCATCGATAGGGGTGTCCTGCATTTTAATTCTCCAGAGACGTCGATTAATCAAATCGGAGCATAACTGAGAGAGTGTTTTGTCTGATGAATCGACCCAGACCTTAATTGAAGTCATGATATCAAAATCGTCGAGTGAAGCAAAAGAGGCGAGCAAAGAAGGATCGTCAAGGAACATCTGTTGATTATAATCGTTTTTCAAGAAGCGGCCGAGGGAGGGTGTAGTAAAAAGATCCCCTCCACGAGTAGAGATCCATCGGGCCCGTTTGAGGATACTCACGAGCATATTCTCTGCCGCAAGGACCGTCTTGTGCAGATAGACCTGCCAATACATTAATCTTCGTGCCACTAGGAAGTTCTCTATAGAATAGGTAGCTTTTGCCTCAGCGACCAGTTGATCATTAGAAACCTCAAACATCTTAATGATTCTCTCGGTTCCGATGCTTCCTTCAGAGACACCGGTAAAATAGCTATCCCTTTTAAGATAGTCAAGGCGATCGACATCCAATTGGCTTGAGACCAGTTGATGAAGAAAACGTTTAGGGTAATTATCTCTAAAGATGGCTAAGGCTAATTCCAGCTGATTATTGAACTTAGTATTCAAGCGATCCATAAAGATGTCGGAGATAAGTTCATGAGGCATTCCTGAGACGATTGAGTGTTCCAGGGCATGCGAGAAAGGGCCATGGCCAATATCATGAAGTAAGATAGCCATGATAGCCCCGAGCGCCTCTTCATGAGAAATAGCATGGCCTTTAAGCCTAAGCACATCGATAGCCTCTTCCATAAGGTGCATGGCACCAAGCGTATGGTGAAATCTTGTATGAAGAGCACCGGGATAGACCAGTGGGGTAAGGCCTAACTGCTTGATTCTACGAAGACGTTGAAACCAGGGGTGCTCCACTAAATCAAAAACCAGCCCTTGAGGGATACTAATAAAGCCGTGGACAGGGTCATTAAAAATCTTTCTTTGAGGCACTTCTAGATAATTTTCTACAAGTTTACCAGTTTTTTCCGAAATAGAATTTTCTTAGAAAAAAGTAAGCAAAAACAGCCAATCGAATCAAGAGCCATAGGCCCTCAAAAAACCGTTAATTCATTTGAAATCCTTATCTTTGCTTTAAAGATTTCCGTAAAATAATTACTTATGAGCGACGAAGAAAAGAGCCAACTGGCCTCTGATAACTATACAGCAGACAACATACAAGTCTTAGAGGGTCTGGAAGCCGTGCGGAAACGTCCGGCCATGTATATCGGAGACATAAGCTCTAAGGGGTTGCACCATTTAGTTTATGAAGTTGTAGACAACTCTATAGATGAAGCGCTTGCCGGCTATTGCGACAAGATAACCGTAACCATACATGAAGACAACTCCATTACTGTTAGAGATAATGGACGTGGGATACCTGTTGACTGGCATGAGAAGGAGCAACGCAGTGCATTAGAAGTAGTAATGACGGTTTTGCATGCCGGAGGAAAATTTGACAAAGGCTCATATAAAGTATCCGGTGGATTACATGGTGTTGGGGTGTCTTGTGTTAATGCTCTATCAACCACATTACGGGCAAAAGTATATAGAGACAACAAGACCTACGTACAGGAGTATCATGCGGGTAAACCTCAGGCTCCTATTGCCGTAATTGACGAAAGTGCAGAAACTGGAACCGAGATCTACTTTAAACCTGACGATACCATCTTTATTACTACCACCTACGACTTTGAGATATTAGCCAGTAGGATGCGTGAACTAGCTTTTTTAAATAGAGGAATAAAGATAACCCTAGTTGACGAGAGAGTTCTTGAAAAGGGTTTCCCCTTTTCGGTTGATTTCTATTCTGAGAATGGTTTGATTGATTTCATTACCTATCTTGACGAGACTCGTGAAAAGCTCATTCCCGATCCCATATATATTGAAGGAGAGAGAAATGACACACCAGTGGAGTTAGTTATGCAGTATAACACCTCTTTCAGTGAGAACATTCACTCATATGTGAACAACATCAACACACATGAAGGGGGCACTCACTTAGCAGGGTTTAGAAGAGGGTTAACCCGAACACTTAAGGCTTATGCTGAGAAGTCAGGGATGCTTTCCAAGTTAAAGTTTGATATCTCGGGAGATGATTTTCGGGAAGGGTTAACTGCTATCATTAGTGTTAAAGTAGCAGAGCCTCAATTTGAAGGTCAGACCAAAACCAAGTTGGGTAACAATGAGGTAATGGGTAGTGTTGATATCATGGTAAGCGAAGCTCTTTCAAACTATCTGGAAGAACATCCTAAAGAGGCTCGAACCATTGTAAACAAGGTAATTCTTGCCGCCACAGCACGTCATGCTGCTCGTAAAGCGCGTGAGATGGTACAACGTAAGAATGTCCTTTCTGGCTCTGGGTTACCTGGCAAATTAGCCGATTGCTCTGAAAGAAGTGCGGAACAAGCTGAGATCTTCCTAGTCGAGGGTGATTCTGCAGGTGGAACAGCAAAGCAAGGCAGAAATCGTCGCTTTCAAGCCATCCTTCCTTTAAGAGGAAAGATCTTGAACGTAGAGAAAGCCATGCAACATAAAATATTTGAGAGTGAAGAAATTAAGAACATCTTCACCGCTCTCGGAGTAAGCATTGGAACAGAGGATGATTCAAAGGCCCTCAATCTTGAGAAGTTGCGGTACCATAAGATTATTATCATGACCGATGCTGACGTTGATGGTAGTCACATTGCCACTCTGATTCTCACCTTCTTCTTCCGTTATATGAAAGAGTTAATTGAGAATGGCTATGTCTATATTGCCACTCCCCCGCTCTATCTCATTAAAAGAGGGAACACGGGAAAGTATGCCTATAATGAAGACCAACGGCTACAACTCATTAAAGACCTCGCCAAAGATGGCAACGAGAAAGGAGTACATATCCAACGATACAAAGGTCTTGGTGAGATGAATGCAGAACAGCTTTGGGAAACAACCATGGATCCTGATAGAAGAACCCTTCGTCAGGTAACCATTGAAAATGGCACTGAAGCCGATCGGATCTTCTCTATGTTAATGGGTGATGAAGTAGCCCCACGACGAGACTTTATCGAGAAAAATGCGAAATACGCAAAAATCGATATATAAAATAACGTTATTTAAGCCCTGCATTGTTTTGCAGGGCTTTTTTGTCTCTTTTTCTTCGATACAGTAAAACCACAAAAGAGATCAACCCTATTGGAAAATTGCAGGCGAATTTGAAATTTTCAATCTCATTAACCTTTTTTTACATATCTATTAACCAATATTGGGGAAAAAATGGTGTTTTTGGCCTACTTTTGATGTTTCTTCAAAGAAAAAAGAGATACAATTTGTTTCTTTATCATAAATCATTCTTACTATGGTAAACAGACTTCTGCAGCATCTTATTCTAGCTGTAATGTTAGTTTACGCTACAGGCTGCACTGGGCAGAGCCGTAACGTTGAACAGAAAAAGGATCTTGTTCTCACTGATCTGGTTAAGCGATCGGTTGAGCAATTTCACTTTGACCCACCCGCTTTTGATGATACCTTTTCGCAAAAAGCATTTGATGAATACTTTAAGCAGGTTGATCCTTTTAAGCGGTTTTTCACCCAGCAAGACATCAACGAGCTTAGTAAATACAAAGATCAAATAGATGATGAATTCAAAAATTACGAGTTCAACTTCTTTAATGATGCTACAGACATCCTAACTAAGCGCCTCACAGAATCAGAAAGCCTTATGAAGGAGATATTGTCAAAGCCTTTAAACTTTGATAAAAAGGAGCAATACGAAATTGATCCAGAGAAAAGAGCCTTTGCCAAAGATCTTACGGCCTGGAAAGAGAGCTGGAAGCAATCCTTGAAATATGAAGTATTAACTCGTTTGGCTGAAAGCATCGAAAATCAGGAGAAAAAGAAGTTCGACCCAGAAAAAGGAGAGAAGCCTAAAGCATATGCCGAAATGGAAGCTGATGCTCGCGATAAAGTCTTAAAACGTTATACCGATTGGTTCCATGAAATAACCAAAATGGAACGAAGTGACCGTATGGCCGACTATATCAATGCCATTATGGCTGTTTTAGATCCGCATACCAATTACTTCCCTCCCAAAGATAAAGAGGATTTTGATATCACTTTCTCCGGACAGCTTGAGGGGATTGGGGCAACACTAACACAGAAAGACGGATACATAACGGTAGCAGCAATTGTACCTGGCAGTCCTTCCTGGAAGCAAGGCGAACTTGCTGTAGATGACAAAATCCTAAAAGTTGCACAAGGAGATGGAGAGCCGGTTGATGTTGTCGACATGCGTCTAGATAAAGCGGTGAGGTTAGTAAGAGGGAAAAAAGGAACTAAAGTAACTCTGACCGTCAGAAAAGTAGATGGTACAGAAAAACAGATCCCCATTACACGTGACATTGTTGTCATTGAAGAGACCTATGCAAAGTCAGCCATAATCACAGACTCTATTACGGGAAGCAGAATGGGATATATCTACTTACCATCCTTCTATGCCAATTTTGAGAATCCAAATGGGAGAAGTTCTGCTGGAGATGTCACGAAAGAGGTCACTCGCTTAAAGAAAGAGAATGTTGATGGCATTATCCTCGATTTAAGAAATGATGGAGGGGGCTCACTTCAAGATGCTATCGAGATCGCTGGTCTGTTCATTGATCAAGGCCCAGTAGTTCAAGTCAAAGGGAGAGGAACAAGAGCACAAGCTTTTGGAGATCCTGCTCCTGGAGTACTTTGGGACGGTCCATTAGCCATCATGATCAATCCGTTTAGTGCTTCAGCCTCCGAGATTTTAGCTGCAGCGATGCAAGATCACAAAAGAGCAGTAATTATTGGTTCTACCTCATTCGGAAAAGGAACCGTTCAACGATTTTTAGAATTGGATGATATAGCCCGTGGGTTTGATGATGTCAAACCACTTGGAGCTATCAAGATGACAATTCAGAAATTCTATCGAATCAATGGAGGAGCCACTCAACTTAAAGGGGTTACTCCTGACATTCCCCTTCCTGACCAATATGCATATATGGATGTAGGAGAAAGAGACCTTGATAACCCAATGCCATGGACTGAAATCGCCGGAACGCCTTTTACTCCGATAAATTCAGAGACTCTTTTCAAACAATTGGCTCAAACAAGTAAAACACGTATTGGAACCGACTCAACCTTCACAAAAATGGATGAGTATGCAAAAAAACTAAAAGAGCAAAGAAACAAAACACTTATCCCTCTTGATTTAGCAGGTTTCAGAAAAGACAAAGCCGAAACAGAAAAGATGGCAAAACGATTCTCTAAGGTAGGCGATCACTACCGACCTGTTAAAGTATTGCCATTGTCTGGTGAAACAATTGCCGCAAATGACACCACAAAGGTTGAGATGCAGAAAAGATGGGTCAGAAACCTCAGAAAAGATGCTTACATTTTTGAATCAATGAAGGTTCTAAGCGATTGGAACAAATTAGTAACAAAGAAAGATTAACCGATCCTTCTGTATTAATAACAGAAAAGGGCGCCCAAATTTGGGTGCCCTTTTCCATTATCCAAATCGAATTATTTCCACCTCAAAGAAAAAAAAGGTGTTATATCTTTTCAATCAAACTTTTGCATACTTTTATGCCCTGATAGATGCTCTTAAGATTACTATGTCTAGATTCTTATCACCACAACCAACCATAAACAATTGAACCTGTAAACATATTAACTTAGCATACCCACTTTATATCTCTGTTTCAATAGCCTAACCTGTCATGAATAACTATTGTAAAATTTTCTTACTCCTTTCTCTTATATCAATCACGTTGACTTCATCAGCGCAACTGACTATAACAACCGGGCACTCGGCTAATCAATTAGTTCAGATGCTCCTTGGGTCAGGAATTCAAGTCACGAATATCACCTCCAAAGGCATTAATACCGGAACACTCTGGAGTGCCGGAAAATTCTATCAAGGACAAGTAAATGGCCTAGGTATTGACAGTGGAGTATTACTTACATCGGGAAATGCAATGCTCGCTACCGGGCCTAACATTAACACAAACACCGGAACAAATGGCAGTGGATTGACAGATCTTGACCTTGAAGCGCTATCGAATTCAGGTACAAACGATGCATGTGTTATAGAATTCGATTTCTATCCCTCAGCAGGAACATTAGACTTTAAATATGTTTTTGGAAGTGAGGAGTATCCAGAATATGTCAACTCTTATAACGATGTCTTTGGCTTTTTTCTATCCGGTCCAAATCCAGCAGGAGGAACTTACAACAAAGTTAATCTAGCAGTTCTGCCAACTACGACAACTGAATCACCAGTAGTATCAATCAACAATGTCAATAATGGACAAGCCTGTCCTACCGCTGGCCCGTGTACCAACTGTCTATACTACCGCGATAACTGCCCGGCACCAGAGAAGCCGACTCCCAAATTAGAATATGATGGTTTGACGGTTGTACTAACTGCTACTTTAAATGTAACGCCCTGCGTACTGTACCATATTAAAATTGCCATAGCAGACGGATCACCTGGAGGAACCGACAGAGTATATGACTCAGGAGTATTTCTTCAGGCCGGTAGTTTTTCCTCTCCATCAGTAACACTAAGTCCCACTTACAACACAGTTGGAGGTGGCAATTTTGCAGTAGAGGGTTGTTCTCAATCGGAGCTTACCGTCAAGCTCCCCTTCCCAAGGCCAAACCCATCTTCAATAACCTTTGATAGTATTGTAGGGACAGCGACCAATGGAGTAGATTGTAATCTAGTTGATCTCAACGTCTTTTTTCCAGCTGGAGTGGTCACCGCCAATATTCCCATTATACCTGTTTATGATGCAGTTAACGAGCCTGACGAATACTTAAGGTTTTATATTAGCAATCAGGTGGGTTGTGCAGGAGTATCAATAACAACAGCCGATGTCAGTATAAAGAACTTGGAAAAAGTCTCCATTGGCCCTGATCTTACCGTATGTCATGGAACCCCAATAGTAATAACACCTACCCCGGCTACTTACAAAGCATATCTATGGCAAGATGGTAGCACCAATGCAACCTATAACACCAATGCGTCAACACCTGGTGGGACAATCACGCTTACAGCTACCGACTTTAACAACTGTACCAGTTCTGATACGCTGCAATTAAACGTCAATCCTAATCCCCCAGCAAAACTTATTAAACATAACTAACCATCCTCACTATCCGCTGAGCCTAAACACCGCATCCTTATTAACTTAAGGATCAATAGCATCTTTAACTAACTTTAACCTCTAGTATTTTTATCTAGTATTATCTTTGTAATTAGACATCTTATAAAAAAAGATGTAACCCTCTACTTTTTAAAGCGTCTTAATGAACGAAAGAAAGACAAAAGAGCATGGCCTACGAAAGTGACGATTTTTACCTATCGCGAATAATTGCCGGAGATATCCAAGCCTATTCGTTTTTGGTAAACAAGCACAAAAGCTTGGTCTTCACAATTGTTCTTCGAATCTGTGGTTCAAGAGAAGATGCAGAAGAGGTAGCACAAGATGTCTTTGTTAAAGCCTTCAATTCCCTTGGATCATTCAAACGAGAATCACAGTTCAGTACATGGTTATATCGAATCGCTTACAACATGGCCATAAGTAAAACACGTAAACGGAAGATTGAAACGGTTGAGTTAGATGAACGATTCTCAAACCAATGGAGTGATGAAGAACCCAACAATGGAGACTATTGCCTCACCTATGAGGAAAAAGAAACAATAGCTAAACAAGCGCTAAATTCATTAGACTCTGAAGATGCTCTTCTTATTACCCTCTTTTATAATCAACAATTATCAACAGAGGAGATATCTAAGATTACCAGCCTCTCGGTCTCAAATGTGAAAGTAAGACTCTTCAGAATCAGAAAAAAACTAATGAGTATAGTAAGTAAAAAACAAGAACAAAAATTAACTCTTTCGATATGAATCATGACAACACAAATGAAGCAGATAAGCTACTGAGAGATATCTTTTCAACCATCCCTCAGGAGAGCCCCTCTGAGACATTTACTTCAAATGTCATGGCTAATATTGCATTCCAACCTAGTATACAAACCAGGGAAGAATCATCTCAGATCAACTGGAAAATCTGGGCTGCAATACTCTTTACCGTTGCTTTTATCCTATTGATCATTCTTACCTCCGACTTCCCCTTCCTTGGGAAATTGGCACCTGACAATATTTTGGATCCACGTATTGCTTTAAAGATACCCTCCTACACGTCTAGCCTAATCTCATGGTTTAAGAATAGCAACATTTGGATTACCTATATCATCTATCCTATCAGTTCTCTAATCCTAATTCTTGCTGCCGATAGAATGATTATCAAAAAAGCAGAACAAAAAAACATGCAGATGAAGTAACATTAGAAAAAGGTCAACCCCTTTTTTTAATTAGAGGCCAAGGTATAACCAATCCATTTAATTTTTAAACTTAATCAAACTAAAAAATAACTGATCAGAATTAACTTTTTGAGCTTATCATTGTTTAAATATAGAACCCCAAAAGACAATGAGACATGAACAAAAATGTAATTCTATATTGGCCAAAAGAAGGCAACACTGAAAAATCGGCCAAGATTATAGCAAGGTATTTAGGACAAGAAAACTGTGATCTTTTGCCATTAGATATTGCGATGGACAAAGATCTAAGTATCTATTCATTTATTATAGCTGGAAGTGCAACAGTTGGAGCAGACACCTGGCAACAAGCAAGCGATAAGAATCTTTGGGCCAAGTTTTTTGCAATAGATAGACACAGAAATTTTACTGGAAAAAAAGTAGCATTATTCGGATTAGGCAATTCCATTTTATATCCTAATCATTTTGTTGACCATTTAGAGGTTTTATACAATGAGTTCACTAATGCAGGCGCAGAAATCATTGGTAATTGCCCAATAGAAGGCTATAGTTTCAAGGAATCCCGTGCTGTAAAGGATGGATTTTTCCCCGGGCTACCTATTGACGAAGATAACCAGCCAGAACTGACAGAAGACAGAATAAAGCAATGGATTGGTAATATAAAATAGTACGATAATAAATTAAAAAAGAGCCTAACTAATGGTTAGGCTCTTTTTTTGGTTCTTTGTCAAAGTAAGTGGGTAGAATAATGAGGGTTTATTTTTTGGAAGTCGAGTTTTCCAGTTAAAAGATAGATTATAGCTTTAATTGTGTCAGCACGCTGGTAACCTCTAGCCTTTGATTTGGCAGCTTGAAAGATAGAGTTGAATCCTTCAAGGATTCCATTATTAATTTTATAATCCATCCAGTTAACAATACCGTTCCAATGTCGTCGAATGGTATAAGCAGCTTCCTTAATGGGTTGAATTCGACAAT
>CAYUII010000011.1:0-116179 GCA_964444785.1 uncultured Bacteroidales bacterium
GAGGTACAACTAAAATGTTACTGCTTTTGCCATTCTCATAGTCAAATTGCCACGACCACATTCGCCCCGTAGCTTTGATCTCTATTGCTCCATTAGGAACTCTTTTCATGGGCATGTATCCAATCCATCCATAATAAAACATGACCAATACCAGAATGGTTGGGATCACTGTCCATATGATCTCAAGCTTTGTGTTGTCTTTTATATTTTTGGCAACAGGGTTTCTTTTTCTGCTATACCTGATTACAAACCATATCATTGTTGCTGTAATCCCTACCAGAAAAAATACACTGATCCCTAGTATGACATAGAAGGCCATATCTACGCCTTGTGCGAAATTTGATGCTCCACTATTCATGTCTTATTCGTTTTTTTTCAGCGGTCACATGGAATACGCCAGATTAATAATCATTATCTCTATTTGAGACAGATGATCTCTCCTGGCTTTTCATGCTTATCTCCGGTATAGGTAATCAAAGAAGGTAAATATGATCATAGAGAGGAAGATGATCATAGTCACAATGACCATGATAATTAAAATCTTACTATCAAATTTCAAATGCATGAAATAGGCTAGTACTAGTAAGGCTTTGACTGTTGCGATGGTTAAAGCAACGGTAACAGTTAGCATAGCCAGGTCGAATTCAGAGACCCAAACGGTAAGGATTGTCAGCACGGCTAGTGCAATCCATATCTTTATGTTGGTTAGGTATTCTACTATGTGATGTTTCTGTTCTTCCATAATGATTTCGTGCTTTAGTGAATGAGATAAAGTAACGGGAAGAGATAGATCCATATCAGATCGACCAAATGCCAATAAAGTCCTCCATTTTCCAGTAAGACATAGTTGTCATGGGTAATCATCCCTTTTCTGATATAATTTGCCATGATACCTAGCAAAATTGCTCCTACCACAACGTGAAGCATATGTAACCCGGTCATGAAATAGTATAGTACATAGAAGAGCCCTTCTCCAGGACTCAACGCTTTGAAAAGTTCTGTCCCTGGATAAAGGTCGTAATGTATTTTGTGACCCCACTCAAAGTACTTATTGATCATAAATAGTAGAGCACAGAATATAGTGAATAGGATTAGTCCGATGGCTAATTTAGGTTTGTTCTTTTGCATGGCTGTTATAGATAGAGCCACAGTCAAAGAGCTGGTGATAAGGATCATAGTGTTCAGTGCGCCTATTCCAACATCAAGGTGGTGAGATCCATTAGAGAAATCTTCTGGATTAAGGTAACGGTAAATGGCATAGACCAGAAATAGACCTCCGAAAAGAATTAGTTCTGTGAACAGAAAGAGCCACATCCCAAGTTTTTTTGCCGTGTCATCGCGATGCACCGCCGGATGATGCCCTACGGTATTTTGACTATTTGTACTCATATGGGCCTTCGTTTACAGTTGGTATTTCTTCAAAGTTCTCTAGGGTCGGAGGGGAGTCTGTCTGCCAGTCTAAGGTTAATCCATGCCAAGGATTTCTTTCTGCCTTCTCTCCTTTATGCATCCCCTGAATAAGTACAACGATCATATAGACAAGGCCTATAACGGTGATCCATGATCCTACAGTGGAGATCTGATTAGGGAGGTGAAACTGAGGAAGATAGTCATAATATCGGCGTGGCATTCCCATTATTCCTACTACTAACATTGGGAAGTATAGAATGTTAAATCCTGTGAAGAGCACCCAGAAGGCTCTGGTTGCATGTTTAATGTTATACATCTTGCCCCAGATTTTTGGAAACCAATAATGCATTGCAGCAAAAAAGGCAAAACCAGTCCCTCCAAACATAACATAGTGAAAATGCCCTACCACAAAGTAGGTATCATGTATATGTATATCAGCGGCCAATGCTCCATTGACTAAACCCGTTAGACCACCAATAAGGAACAAGAAGATGAACCCCATTGCGTATAACATGGGGGGCTTCATATCTATAGACCCATTATACATTGTGGCTAGCCAGTTAAAGACCTTAATCGCACTCGGAATGGCCACTAAAAAGGTTAAAATGGAGAAGATGACACGAGCAGGTCCACTCATTCCGGAGGTAAACATATGATGACCCCATACGAAGTAGCCGATAAATGCAATGGCAAGACTTGAATAAGCAATGGCTTTATACCCGAAGATTCTGCGTTGTGAGAAGGTTGGGATGATCTCTGAAATAACTCCCATCCCGGGCAAAATCATAATATAAACTGCTGGATGCGAATAGATCCAAAAAAGATGTTGGTATAAAACAGGGTCACCACCTAAAGCTGGATCAAAGAGTCCTATTCCTAGCATCCGCTCCACGGCTATCATCAAAAGTGTTATTCCAACCACAGGCGTAGCCAACAGCTGAATCCAAGAGGTGGCATATAGCGCCCAAGCAAATAGAGGCATTTTAAACCAGCTCATTCCAGGACATCGCATCCTATGAATGGTTACAATAAAGTTCAGCCCAGTTAAAATGGATGAGAAACCCAAAATAAAAGCGGCAAAAACAGCCATAGTTACATTCGTGCCGGTTTTAACAGAATAAGGGGCATAGAATGTCCAACCAGTGTCAGGTGGACCGTCTCCAACAAGTAGTGTGCCCAGAGCTAACATCGCACCAAACATATAAAGGTACCAAGAGAAGAGATTTAGTTTAGGGAAGGCTACATCACGTGCCCCAATGATTAAGGGCAAGGCAATGTTCCCAAAAACAGCAGGGATCCCTGGTATTACAAATAGAAAGATCATTATTACTCCATGTAGAGTAAAGAGACTATTGTAGGTTTGAGGGTCTACAATATCTTTCCCGGGATTAAAGAGTTCTAATCGCATAAGTATTCCAATGAATACTCCTACGATAAAAAAGATAGTTAGGGCAGCAAGGTACATTAGCCCGATACGCTTATGGTCATGGGTGGTTAACCATACCATCAAGCCTTTCTTCCCTTGTTTATCCTCTAAATAATTGGGTAGGGTGGTTGTTGTCATAGGTTAAAGACTATACTTGTTCTTTTTTCTTTTTGCCTGATTTGAGAATGAGTACTAAGAATAGCAACAAGGCTCCTCCTAATACGATGACACCTGTAACTTTGGTTATATTGAATACATATTTTTTCCCTTCAGCATCATAACTAAAACAGAATTTCAAAACCTTGCTTATGGTAGGCCCACTTCGCTCTTCCTTTGCCTCCGTTATAGCCATCTTTAAATCAAATGGAAGAAAGTAGGTGCCATGTAGATATCTTGAAATCTTGCCATGTGGAGATACTACCATTATTGCTGCTGCGTGAACAAACTCTTTCCCCTCCTTAGTATACCGAAATCCCATGGTTGCTGTGGCTTTCGCTATATTGATGGAGTCGCCGGTAAGCCATATCCATTGGCTGGTGTCTATCAGCCGATCAATTTGCGCTATGTAATTATGCTTTTTCCTCTTCCCTAATTTCGGCCCATCTCCCGGGTTAAAACTAATGGTAATTACCTGATAATCTTTCCCTAACTCTAAATCGCTTCGTTCGATGACCTCTGCTAATCCGCCTAAAAGTGGACTGCAAAGGCCGGGACAGTTATAATAGACGAAGGATATCACGGTAGGTTTATCTATCAGCTGTCTTAGGTTAACTGGAAGACTATCTTGGTTTATTAATAGGATGTCATTCGGGATAAATGAGTCCAGATGCTCGTATATTCCAATTTTTCCATCCGATTTAAACTTATTTGGATCAAAGTTTTCCTGAGCCAATATACCTGATGTATTAAGGAATAAAACTAGGATAAAAATGAGTGCTGGGTTGAGACGCATGGCTATGTTGTTGGTTTTGTAATTCAATTAACATTTAGCTAATTAAAAGGTTTATAAGGGATGAGAATTTCTTTAAGTAAATTGGTTTTTTTAAGGAAAAAGGCCACTTCAATAGTGAAGTGGCCTTTATTAAGAGTTAAGTTTTACATTGCTTTTTCACCTTGCGGTGCTTTAGCATTGGGCGGGTTGGTTCCTTGAAGACTTAAGACATAGCTTGCGACTTTTTGAATCTGCTGTGCTGTTAATTGATCTTTAAATGGAGCCATTCCTTTGGCGGGCACGCCATTGGTTAATACATCAACGAGTGCTTTGATTTCTCCACCATGGATCCAATAGACATCGGTGAGGTTAGGACCTACTGCGTTTCCTTCACCAAGTTGCCCATGACATGAGTTACACGCTTTCTCTGTATAGATCTTTTTACCTTCAGCTAAAGAGGCCTCATCTGTTAAGGCGGTTAATTCAACAGTATTTTCTTGTTGCTGAAGATTAGCCTTAGCTGCTGCTATTTCTAAGGCATACTCCTCTTCTTGAGAGGGACCTTGTTTAAAGGAGATGTAGTGTACCCAATAAACAGCTGAGAAGAATATGGTAAAGTATAGCAGATACATCAACCAACGTGGAGCCGGGTTGTCTAACTCTTTGATTCCATCAAAGTCATGGGGTAACAAAAGTGAGTTTTCTTCTTCTTTAATCTCGGATACTACTTTGGTAGGATCCATTTCTTTATTATTTTCTTCTTGTGACATCTTAATTCTTTTTTAGGGTTACATCTTTTGCCTCAAACTCTGATTCATCAAATGGAGCCTGTTTCATCTTGTCGATGTAGCTACTCTTAAGACTAAGAGCAAAACTTACAAGAACAATAGTTAAAACCATAAAAATGATCAACGAGATGATGCCCCAATTACCGGTGCTATGAGCTTTGGCGAATAGTTCCTGAAAAAATCTCATGACTTGATGGGTTATTGTTTCTCTTCAGTTCCTTGTGGCTCACGACCACCAGCTACCTGAGTGCCTTTTAAGGTTAAGGTAAAACTGAAGACTTGTTGAAGCTGTTCTTTTGTTAGAAGATCCTTCCAAGCCTGCATCCCTTTGGCAGGTATTCCATCATGAAGTGATTTGAAGATAGCATCGTTTGAACCTCCATGAATCCAGAAGTTGTCGGTAAGATTCGGCCCAACGGCATTGCCTTGTCCTTTATCTGCATGACATGCTATACAATTGGTCTTGTAAACCTCAGCCCCCTTTGTTAATGAGGCCTCATCGGTCAATATCTCTGGAGTGACCAAGGTTACTTGGGTAGCCGTTGAATCTGCATTTAATTCAGAGATATCTTTTCCAAGACGGTGCATATAAGCTATTAATGCAATTATTTCTCTATCTGGTGCTACTTCTATACCATTACTTTTAAGATCTTCTGAAATGGTTTGAGCCTGTTTCATGAGATCTTCAATGGCTTTATCGGCGTATCCTTCAGCATAGGGAACTCCAAGTGTTGTCATGGCTTTAATCTTTCTTGGGGTAGATGCTACATCTAGTTTATTGACGATTAGCCATGGATAAGGAGGCATAATACTTTGGGGATTCATCTGTTGTGGGTTGAGCATATGGTTGAAATGCCATGCAGCTGTCTTGTACATCTTTCCTCCAACCACTCCGGTACGAGCCAGATCTGGTCCTGTCCTTCTTGATCCCCATTGGAACGGATGGTCATAAACGAATTCGCCTGCCTTTGAATACTCACCGTAGCGTTCGGTTTCGCTTCGGAAAGGCCTTACTTGTTGTGAGTGACAGGTATAACAACCCTCTCTGACATAGATGTCTCTTCCTTGAAGTTCTAATGGAGAATAGGGTTTTACACTGCTAATCGTCGGGATATTCGTTTTCACGGCAAAAAGTGGAACAATGCTTATGATTGATCCGATTAGTAATGCTACGGCAACCCAGAATGAGAAGAGAGCCGGTTTTCTCTCTAACCATCCGTGAATGGTTTCTCCTAAAAGTCTCTTCTTGGCCGCTTTCTCTAATGCCGGTGCCGATGCTTCTTCCTCGGCTACAAAACTACCCTGTTTGATGGTTTTGATCAGGTTAATAACCATTAAAACAACACCGCTAAGGTAGAGTACACCTCCTAAAATTCGGGTAACATACATTGGTAGTATCTGAACTAAGGTCTCCATGAAGTTAGGATACCTAAGGAATCCTTCTGGAGTGAACTCTTTCCACATTAGCCCCTGTGTAATTGCCGCCCAATAAAGGGGAATAGCATAAAATACTATACCTAAAGTCCCTAACCAAAAGTGTATGTTGGCTAAACGGTTACTATATAACTTTGTCCTAAATAATACAGGAATTAACCAATAAAGCATCGAGAAAGTTAGGAACCCATTCCAACCCATTCCTCCAATGTGAACGTGAGCAATGATCCAGTCTGTAAAATGCGTCAAAGAATTGATGGTCTTGATTGAGAGCATTGGCCCTTCAAAAGTCGACATACCATAGGCCGTCACTGCAACAGCCATGAATTTTAACATCGGGGTTTCTCTAACCTTGTCCCATACCCCTCTTAAGGTTAATAAACCATTGATCATACCCCCCCAAGAGGGAGCAATCAACATCACCGAAAATATGACTCCAATAGTCTGCGCCCAATCTGGTAATGCCTGATAGAGCAGATGATGCGGACCAGACCAGATATAAATGAATATCAAAGTCCAAAAGTGGATGATAGATAACTTGTAGGAATAGACTGGTCTTCCTGCAGCCTTCGGTAAGAAATAGTACATCAACCCAAGGAATGGGGTAGTCAAAAAGAAAGCTACAGCATTGTGACCGTACCACCATTGAACCATGGCGTCTTGTACTCCGGCATAAACAGGATAACTCTTTAGAAATGAAATAGGCAATTCGATCGAGTTAACTACATGCAATACTGTCACGGCTACCCATGAGGCAATGTAAAACCAGATTGCAACATACATGTGCTGAACTCGTCTAACTACGATCGTTCCAAAAAGATTAATGCCAAATACTATCCATATCAGGGCGATTAAGATGTCTATCGGCCACTCTAATTCAGCGTACTCTTTGCTGATTGTAAAACCTAAAGCAAGTGTCACCGCCGCCAGAACAATGATAAGTTGCCAACCCCAGAAGTGAATCTTGCCTAACAAGTCACTAAACATCCTGGTCTTGAGTAACCTCTGCATAGAGTAATACACCCCAGTGAAGATAGCATTACCCACAAATGCAAAAATGACTGCATTGGTGTGAATGGGCCTTATGCGGCCATAAGTCAGAAAATCGGTTGAAAAATTGAAAAATGGAAATGCTAACTGAATCGCTATCAGTAGCCCTACTACCATGCCTATTATACCCCAGAAAATGGTGGCATAGGCAAAGTATTTGACGATTTTGTTGTCGTAGTAAAACTTCTCTGTTTGCATACGCATTGCGTTTTTAATACTTGTTGTGTTGGAGTCAGGGAATCTATTATTGACTTTTTTCCTTTTCTTGCTTATCTTCTTCTGTTTCTATCTCATCATCAAATAAAATCCTTACCGCTGGAGTGTAATCATCATCATACTGGCCTGTCTTTACCGCCCATAAAAAGGTTCCAAGAAACCCTATGGCAACCAGAAGACTTATTCCAATTAAAACAAAAATGATTTCCATAATTAATTGAGCATTTGATTACCTAATTGACAAAGTTATAATAATAATTTAATGAAAGTGAATGTTGCTGCTATTTAGGATAATTCTAAATTATCACTCTGTTTTATCTTTCGTCTTATCCAAAACCTGCTTATTCCACTTACGAAAAAGAAGATGGACAGCACCTGTGACAAATCCCACAACGGTGACTGAGCTTGCTGGCATTAATATAGCGGCAATAATTGGTGATAGCTGTGCTGTCAGAGCAAAGTATAGCCCAATGATGTTGTAGGCAAGTGATATACCGAGGCTGATTTTGATAAATCTCATAGTCTTACGACTCAATTTATGTACTGTGGGGAGTAGTTGTAGTGAATCGGCTTGAAGGATGGCGTCACTGGCAGGGGAGAAGTTGTAGATATCATCAGCCACGGAGACTCCCATGGTCGACGCTCTTAACGCTCCCGCATCATTAAGTCCATCACCAATCATTAAAACATGAGATCCTTTGTTTTCCAGTTGTTGTACATATTGAAGTTTATCATCAGGGGTGAGGTTAAAGTTCATGATGGTTCCTATCGGGAAGATTTTTAATAAGCGCTCTTTATCACCTTCATTATCTCCTGTAATAATATGAAGTTTCCCGATTTTCGTGAGGTTATTTACCATTTCAGTAACCCCCTCTCTGAACGCATTTTTGATCAGGTAAAAGCCTTTATAATCATTGTCTATGCTTATATAAACTTTAGATCCCTCTTCGGCATCGGGTTCCACTACGGCTTTTACCCAGACTGCGGCGCCGGCTCTTATCTCTTGTCCGTTAATTGTTCCAGCGATACCCCTTGAGGTTACCTCCTTATAGTTTTCTATTTTAAAAAGGGAGGCTTCATTGAGAGATTGTGCCACAGCTCTGCTTAAGGGATGAACTGAGTTGATCGTTAAAGATCGTATCATTGAGAGCTCATTGTCAGATAATGTCTTTCCATTCCATGTTACCTTGTGTTTCGCAGGATGTGTCAGCGTTCCTGTTTTATCGAATACAATGGCATTCGTCTTTGAGATATTCTCTACCATTGAACTATCTCTGAGGTATAATCCTCGTCTTCCCATTAATCTCATGGCGGTTCCTTGTCCGAAGGGTAAAGTCAACGAGATGGCGCAAGGACAAGCTACAATAAGAACAGAGACAAAAGCGATGAGTGCCTTAGAGGCTTCATACCATAACCAGAAGAAGAGTGTTGAAAAGGCGATTATGAGCAAGACGATGGTGAATCGTTTGCTTATTATATCCAGTAGCCGTTTGAATTTGCCAGTGTCTTGTTGAGTTTGGTCTTGAGTCCATAGCTTTGTCAACCGACTTTGCTCTACCGCTTTAGTTAACTTGATGATGATTCGGCTTCCTTGTTGCCGCCCTCCTGCATAGAGTTCATCACCGATTTTTTTTGTGACAGGAAGTGACTCACCAGTCACAAAGGCATAGTTTATTCGTGCTTCCCCCTCTTCTAAGATGCCATCGGCAGGGATTAGTTCGTTATTGTGTATAAGGAGGCGGTCATTGGCTTTTAGTTCGCTCAGCAGGACGGATTGGGTTGTACCATCCTCGTTTAGTTGGGTTACTGCGACTGGGAAAAAAGCTTTATAATTTCTTTCAAATGATAGCGCCTGATAGGTTCTGCTTTGATACCATTTCCCTAACAATAAAAAGAAGACAAAGCCAGCTAATGAGTCAAAATAGCCAGGCCCTGTCTGGCTTATTACCTCATATAGACTTTGGAGGTATAGGGTAAGCATGCCTATAGCAATGGGTAGATCGAGGTTTAGAACTCTTTTCCTCAGGTTGCCATAGGCTGAGGCGAGGTAATCGAACCCACTAAAAAAGAGGACAGGAATAGAGAGGACTAGGTTAATGTATCCGAAGAAACTCCTGAATGTTGGGGCTAATCCTTCTTGTATGGCAAAGTAGTCTGGTAAACTTAGAAGCATGATATTAGAGAAGGCAAATCCTGCAACCCCAATTTGATAAATGATTCTACGGTTTATTCCCTTTTTCTCTTTACGTTCAATTTGTTCAATCGTAATCTCAGGTTGATAATGCAAGGTGGTAAGTAACTCAACCAGCTTTCTGATAGAGGTTTTGTCATGGTTAAAGGTAATCGTTACCTCCTTTTTTATAAAGTTGACCATGGATCTTAGAATGGCTGGATCCAGTCGGTGGAGGTTCTCTAGTAACCAAATGCAACTCGAGCAATGTATTGAAGGGATATAGAGAACGATTCTGCTTAGTTCCCCATCTTTAAACTCTGTAAGAGCATCTATCACCTCCGGTTTGTCTAACCATGCATACTTGCTTTTTGGAACCTCCTGGTCAACGGTCATCTTGATGCCTGGGGTTTCAAGGAGGGTGTAGTATTTATTCAACTTGTTTTCATTAAGTATCCTATACACCGATAGACATCCGTTGCAACAGAATTTTTTTGAGTCAAAGACAACTGGAGCGGGGCCGCACTCTTCTCCGCAATGAAAACATTTATTGTTGGATTCTTGGTTCATTAGATGAAAAGAAAAGCCGGATGGTTTGTCCGGCTTTTGTTATTAAAGTATTCCGGTGTTATGCGGTCTTCTTGTATTTTCTGATCGAAGCGATATCCTTTACTACATATCCCATTGTTCCGAAGGCGATTATTATGGCGGTAAAATAGGTTATAAGGAGATATGAAGGGGCTTTTTTTGATCTTCCCCACAGAGAAGACTGATCGGTTATATCAATAATTGCGTTTCTGGAGCCGAGAGATGCAGCAGCGCTAGCTTCTAATTTTCCAAATTGATCTGCGTTTATAACAGAGGCAATTAGGTTGAGATTACCTACCGTATCTCCGGGTAGCCCTTTTGGTATTTTGACGATGGCAACACCATTTGCGTCGGTAACAGGAACATCATCTCCAAAGATTGGGAGATTTCCGAATGTTCTTTTAACATATAATCCAACTTCGACACCGGCAGCTGCGACGCGACGACCTTCTGAAGAGAGTTCTGAAAGGTAAATAGAGGCGGTGGAGTCTTCAGGATGGATCGTTAGAGTGATGGCCATCTTATTCCCCGAAACATTGGAGAGCGATGGACTTATAGCATTCGTATCCGTTGTTGCTGCCACTTCAGGTTGTGAAGCTGTTTCCGTATCGGTTTGTGCGGTTTTACCTCCTTTTTTTAAAGATTTTACATAATTGATAATAGCCCATTTGTCATTATCCTTAATGGTCTCCTTAAAATTGGGCATGGCTCCACGACCGGTCTGCATTTTGTAAAAAATCTCGCCATCGGTTTGCTTTTGATATTGAGCACTCATTGGGTCAACAGGTTTAGGTGTTAAAGGTAAACCGTTGTTTTTTCCCGGATCGCCATGGCATGATTTGCAATGGGTGTTATATAAAGCTTGGCCTGCTTTAATACTTTCAGGGGTTGCTTTAACCGGATTGACCACCTTCTTCTTTGCTTCAGGAACCGTCCAGGTGCTTTGTGAATAAGCGCCTAAAGAGAGCGTTAAGACGGTTGTAATGGATAATAGTCGTATGATTGATCGCATGACTTTCAAATTTAGTGTAAGAATTACTTAATTATTGACTCATCAACTCCTTTTTCATGTGCTACTTCCCAAACAGAGATAACGGGGAAAAGTTTCGCAAGGATGGTAATTATTAAAAGTACGCCGGCGATAGGGAGGATGTTTAAGGCGATTTCGATACCGGTGAAGTGGTACTCTTTGAATGAGTCGGGTACGTTTTGGATTGGAAGATAGGGGTGTTGTTGAACTGGGATTACAATTAAGATACGTTTTAGCCAGGCACCAACTAAGACGAGCACAGCTAACCATAACATGATGTTTGGTTTTCTAAATCTCTTGAAGATTAATAGTAGGGTTGGAATGGCCAAACAGGCAATCTGAGCAAACCAAAACAGAGAGGACCAATGGCCGGTGAACATCTCCTCTAAGTGAAGTCTTTCAGCGGTTCTCATTTTATAGGCTGGGACAAAGTACTCATTAAGATTGAAGTATATGTATACAGCTGATACAAGAACCAGAACCTGTCCGATTCTATTAAAATGGTAGTCAGTAATGTAATCACCTAGCTTGTAATTATAACGGAAGAAG
Source organism: uncultured Bacteroidales bacterium (assembly GCA_964444785.1). Classification (GTDB taxonomy): domain Bacteria; phylum Bacteroidota; class Bacteroidia; order Bacteroidales; family TTA-H9; genus JAJTBW01. Next base: position 11,593 of record CAYUII010000011.1, read on the forward strand.
TACATCGCAATAATGACTGCGGCCACTCCAGCCACAAAAGCTCCACTGACGAAGTAGGGGCCAAAAATCGTTGAATCCCATCCGGCACGTAAGGTCATTGCGAATAACCAAGAGGTGACTGTGTGTATGGAGAGAGCGATTGGGATGATTAAAATCATGAGTATTCTCATGGATCTTTTAAGAATAGCATACTGCTCTGGTTGAGCATCCCACCCTAACGTCAGCAAACGGTAGATCATCTGTTGCCATTTTGGAGCATCGCTCATTCTACGTTTAAGGATACTTGCATCAGGGATCATCGGGATGAGAAGCAGAAGCATTGAGATGGCTACATAGCTGGTCACTACCGTAATATCCCAAACTATAGGCGATTGAAATCTACCATAAAGGAAGACGTGATGTAGTCGGTCAGGACGCCCCATATCAATAACGATTACTAAGCCTGCCCACATAGCAAAGGCTAGTGCAATCATTTCAGCAATTCGACTAATTGGGATGACCCACTTGATCTTTAATAGTCCAAAAACAGACGAGATAAACATACCTACTAAACTGGAGGCTACAAAGAATACGAAGTTGGCAATATATGAACCCCAGCTTGAGTAATCCCGCATGGCAGTAACCCCTAATCCATCTCTTAACTGGATGAAATAGGCATAACCACCTACAATAAATATCAAGCCTAAGAACAGAAGCCAAAGCTCTAATCCTTTATGGCTCCTCATGGGTCTGATTAGATCCGTTTCTATTTTATCGAGCACCTTTTTGCTCTCCTCTGAAGATAATTTTGTTGAGGCCATGGGTTATTGGGAAGTTTATTATTCTCAGTATTTGTGTCTCTTAATTCTAAAGCGCAATCTTTATCCTCTTCCACCACCTATCCGGCTGTCATGAGGATCAAGCTCGGTCTTTCCTTCATATTGGAAAGGGAAAGCTCTGTTCTTTGGTGGTAAATAATAGACTTGCGGCTTGGTTCCTAGTTCCTCAAGCACTGTGTAGCCTCCGTTCTTTCTGATGAGCTCACTGAAACTAACTGTTTCTTTCGTGGTCCCATTAGTTACGGTATCCTCATTTCTGTCTCCAAACCAATATACTCCATTGGGGCAGCTACGGGTACAGTAGGGCATCTCACCTTTTCTCAAACAATCGGCCGAGAAGAGACATTTACTAATGGTTCCTTTTTTCTGTGGAACGTTTAACTCAATGTCATATACTCTATTATTAGCGGGCTTTAGCGGCTCAATCCAGTTAAAGACTCTCGCTGAATAAGGACAACCCGCAATACAGAATCTACACCCAATGCACCGTTCGTTATCTATAAGCACTATTCCATCCTGACGTTTAAACGTTGCATCAACCGGGCATACCTTTGTACAAGGAGGATTATCACAATGATAACAAGGCTTTGGCATAAAATAGGGCTCGGTATGCTCGGCATCCTGCATCCTTAATACGTTAATATGATGCTGTTCCGGACGTAATTCGTGAGCTCCCTGACAGGCCGCCATGCACATTCTTGCATTCCTGCATTTGGATAGGTCAATGACCATTACCCAATGTTTGCCAGCTAGCCCTTCTCTTCCCCGGCGTTGAAGTTCTGTTAACTCTTCTGTTGCTGCATTTTCATTCTTTTGCAGTTCGGCTTCATCTACCTCCATGAGTTTCCCATCTGCCGTTAAAACCCTAACTTTCTTTCCAGTGGGGTTTTTTTTCTTCTCATGGTCAAATCCAACATAAACTGCTCCAGCAGTAGCTACTGCGCCTATTCCTGCAAATATCCCCAGTTTCTTTAAAAAACTTCTACGGGCTTGATCTTCGTTGAGATTCTGTTGATCGTTGTGCTCTTGGTTCTCGTTCATGTGTAATTAACTTGTTTTTAGCGATCCAATGTAATACCCTATGGCGAAACTTGATCCCCTGCTATTGCTGACAAAATCTCAATCAGGGCTATTACATAGTTCTTTAGGCATGTCTTTTTTAAAGGAATTCTTCAAAAGTATAACTTTTCGAATTCTATAAACAATAATTTAGGCAAAAGGATACTTTAAATTGAAATTTATACTCATTCTAAATAATTACACCATTTCATCGGACTTACATCTCATCCTTCTGGTTAATTGAATCTCTATTCTTTCTCTTTTCATACCTCCATCGTTTAGTTTTAGCTTATGGTTGATATTTGTAAATTAAATGGAGCGTTTTCTTGTTATTTTATTAATGTTAATATGTTAATCAGATACATTCGTTTCGTAATTTTGTAATGCAATTAACAAGAGAAAAGATGACAAGGCATTTTCGTTTTAAGGTCGTTCTTAAGAAGTGTTCGGGTGGGTTTCGGTTTCCTGTTATGGAGTCCGCATATAAGTTCAATATCAAAGGGTCTGTTAAAAAAGTTCATGGATTAGAGTATTTAGTGGTAGTGGAAGGTGAAGAGGCTAATATATTAGCGTTCAAGTCTTGGTTGGAGCAAGGCCCATTTGGATCTCCTATTTTGAGTTTAACAGAGGAGGAGCTCCATGTTCAGAATCTGACATCGTTTGAAATAGTACAATGATACCTTTATAGTAGGTAAATTAAAGCTAGATCATGTGATAAAAAATTGTTGATATAGTAGGTATTTTTGAAACCTCTTCGCTTCCTCTTCGTATCCTCTTCGTTTCTATCTCGAATTTCAAATAAAAGTCAAGAGAAAATCTGATCTCATCGGTCTATATTCTGTTTGATATCTGTTCCGATTTATCCATTTCGAAAGAGACGATTAACGGAGAGGATACGAAGAGGAAGCGCAGAGGTTCAATAATAGAGGGCTCTTAACATCTCATGCTTGCCTTTAGACCCTTGTAGTCTCGATACATCAAACCCATTTTTGCGAAGTCCGTTTTTAACGGTACCATTTGTGGCAAAAGTGACCAGTACGGAGCCAGGGAGAAGTGCCTCTCTGATTCGTCTGAAGATACCCTCAGACCATTGTTGAGGTTGAAATGAAGGAGCAAAGGCATCAAAGAAGATGAGTCTTATGGTTTCTTCTTTGAAGACCATTTCATCTATTGACCGATGATGCTTGATAATAGAAAAATAGGGGTGAATTCTATGAGCCTGTTCATCCCAAGGGACTTTATGCATTTTTGTGAGCCAAACGGAGGCTTGTGCTGGATCGATGAACTGCGGGTAATTTAGGTTAGAGTAGATCTCTTCTTCTAAAGGATAAAGTTCGCATGTTGAATAGACGACTCTTATTTTCTTATTCCATGCCTCATTCGCGATCAGTAGGGCATTTAGACCTGTTCCGAAACCCATTTCAAAGATGGTAATATAATCGAATTTCTCGGCTAAATAATTGAAACCGGCCTCCAAATAGACATGCTTTGACTCTTGTAACGCCCCATGAGTAGAATGGTAGTGCTGACCGCTCTCCGGATGAAAGATGGTGTGACTCCCATCGTCGGTTACCACAAGGTATCGGGCGCTCTTATCGTTGATTCTATTTGCTTCTGTATTGAAAAGACTCATAGGAGGTTGAACTGATTTACATTGGTTTGCAGTAAATTGAAGTGGGATTATTGCTTTTAGCGTGGAGATTACTCCTTGAATATTCTTTCATGCTTTCCCATTTTTGTTAACCCTTGACAAAGTTAGCGCAGCATCTGTTAATCTGGCAGTTTTTACGAAAAGTTAACTTTTCTTTATTGTTTAAAGATACTCGGTATAGCCCTTAATCCTTTTTTTGTTGGCCATCTTGAAGTTGGCTTCTGTTTTGAAGAGCGTACGGTTTGAGGAGTTGTTTAGGATTGTTAATATGTAAATTCTGTTAATCACCTCTTTAACCTTTTTTTTTCTTTCTTCTTTCCTAAGCTAACAGATTGGTCTAAATTTACATCATGGATGAAATGAAGAATAACTCATTAGGTAACAAGCCTGAGAATAGAAGAAAACGAACCACTCCTTTAGGGTTGAATCCGATAGACATTGGGGGTAGGGTTCCGCCCCAGGCTTTGGATGTAGAAGAGGCTGTTCTTGGTGCTATCTTAATCGAGAAGAATGCTCTATCTGCAGTTATAGACCAGTTAAAGCCTGAAGTGTTTTATAAGGATGCACATCAGAAGATCTATTCGGCTGTTCAACGACTGTTTCACAAGAGCGAGCCTGTTGATATTGTGACGGTGGTCAATGAGTTGCGAACCATGGGTGAGTTGGATGCGGTAGGGGGTGCTTTTTATGTTGCCCAGCTGACTACCCGAGTTACCTCAAGTGCAAATGTTGAGTTTCATGCTAGAATCATTGCTCAAAAGCATATTCAACGGGAGATGATAAGAGTCTCAAATGAGATTCTGGTTGAGGCGTATGATGAGTCAACTGACGTCTTGGGATTGCTTGATAAAGCGGAGGCTAAGTTTTTTGATATCTCAGAGAATAACTTTCGACGTGGTTATGATACCATGCAGGTTTTGGTGAAAAAAGCAGTTGATGAGATCTCAAAAGCGCGAGAGCAGGAGGGGCACTTTACTGGTGTTCCTTCCGGATTTAGTGACTTGGATAGAGTGACTTCGGGTTGGCAGCGTTCTGATTTGATTGTCCTGGCTGCCCGTCCGGGTATGGGAAAGACGGCTCTTACTCTTAGTATGGCTAGAAATATGGCTGTTGAGCATAAACGCGCAGTGGCCGTGTTCTCTCTTGAAATGTCGGCCGTACAGTTAGTTACCCGTCTGGTTGCTTCAGAAAGTGAGCTCTCTTCCGAAAAACTTCGAAAGGGAGATCTCGCTGATTATGAATGGGAACAACTTCACTCACGAATTACCTCCTTAATTGAAGCCCCTATTTTTATTGATGACACTCCAGCATTATCTGTTTTTGAACTCCGGGCTAAATGTCGTCGTCTTAAAGAGCAGCATAATATTGATATGGTTATGATAGACTATATTCAACTTATGACGGTCGGAGGAGATGGGAAAGGTAATCGTGAACAAGAGATCAGTACCATTTCAAGGTCATTAAAGGCCTTGGCTAAAGAGTTGAATATACCCGTCATTGTGTTATCTCAATTAAACCGATCTGTTGAGTCTCGTCCCGGTTCTAAGCGCCCGGTATTAAGCGACCTTCGTGAATCGGGTGCTATTGAACAAGATGCGGATATTGTATTGTTCATTTATCGCCCGGAGTATTATAAGATAGATCAGTTTGAGGATGGCTCTCCAACCCAAGGAAAGGGAGAGATTATTATTGCAAAGCATCGTAATGGTGCTTTAACCGATGTAAGGCTTCGGTTCGTTGCGCAGTTTGCACGCTTTGAAGATGATATCCCTATTGATTACTCTAAATTTAACAGAATGGCACCTACCGGAGGTTTTGAGGGTGCTCAGGTGGTAACGCTCTCGTCAAAAATGAATGATGAAGAGACTCCATTCTAGTTATTCAAGCCGTCTTAAGATGATATGGTCGTAATTCTTTTGCTTCTTAGTTGGCCAAGTGTTGTTGGGCAATACTGGATTCAAGTGTGGATAGGATAATCAATGTGGCGCAATTTATGTGGCAAGAAATATCAAATTAATCTCACATGAAGAGAATTTTCACGCTGTTTTTGATTCTGACTTTGATCGTTAAAACCCAAGCAGCCTTCATTTTAATTCCAATGGATGATACGCAAAAAAATCATCTGAAGGCTTATGGTGTGGCCTATTGGGCTCTGGAGCAAGATATCACAATACAGTGGTTGCTAAATTATCGTGGCGGAAGCTTTTTGTTCCCTTATAGTAAACAATTAGCTGGGATTTGCGCACTACGTGGTGTAAATATAGAATCTTTGGCCGACGTTCAAGCTTCTACACTACTGAGTAAAATAGCTGATCCTGCCGAAAATATGGATGCGGTCCCTTTACATAAGGCTCCTAAGATTGCCGTTTATAGCCCTAAAAATAAATTGCCTTGGGATGATGCGGTGACATTAGTCCTTACTTATGCTGAAATTCCGTATACGGTTGTTTATGACGATGAAGTTTTGTCAGGGGTGCTTCCGACCTATGATTGGCTGCACTTGCATCATGAGGACTTTACAGGGCAGTTTGGAAAGTTTTGGTCACGTTACCGTAATGCAGCTTGGTATCAAGAGGATGTTAGAATCTCTCAAGAAGCAGCCGTTCGAAATGGTTTTACAAAGGTTTCTCAGCTTAAACTTGCTGTAGCAAAGAAGATCCGCGATTTTGTTGCAGGCGGTGGATATATGTTTGCGATGTGCTCTGCCCCTGATAGCTATGATATTGCTTTAGCTGCTGAAGGAATCGATATCTGCGATGTGATGTTTGATGGCGATCCAATGGATCAAAATGCTCAAAGTCGACTTAATTATAATAACTGTTTTGCATTTACTGACTTTCGTATTAGTACCAATCCCGCAGAGTATGAAATCAGTGATATCGATATTGATCCGCAAACAAGGGGAATTACCGAGAAAAATGACTTTTTTACACTCTTTGAGTTTTCTGCAAAATGGGATGTGGTGCCGGCTATCCTTTGCCAAAATCATTCTCAGATTATTCCCGGTTTCATGGGACAATCTACTGCCTTCAGGAAAAATCGTCTAAAACCCAATGTTCTTGTAATGGGTGAAAATAAGGCAGCCAATGAGACACGATACATTCATGGAGAGTTTATGAATGGTACTTGGACCTTTTTAGGCGGACATGATCCTGAGGATTACCAACACTTTGTTGGCGACCCGGTGACGGACCTTGATTTACATCCCAACTCTCCTGGATACAGGTTAATCTTGAATAATATTCTATTCCCGGCGGCTAAGAAGAAAAAGCAAAAGACCTAAAAATATACCTCAGTTAAGTCTAGGTCCGGATTGCTTAGTCTTATATGCTGCTATTTGGCTTAATAATAATCGGCGGTGACCGGGAAAGATTGGTAGATTAGCGGACTACCGTCGTCGTTTAATTTAGTAACAGAAGCTTTAATGGTTCCTGCCGTTTCTCCTTTCTTCGGGTATGAGAATGTAACCCGGTCTACGCTAAAGCCTGTCAAGATGATGCTTGCTGCTCCATCTTGTAAGTAACGGTTGTTAGGATAAAGCGTTGCGGTATCTGTCATAGTTACTAAAAAGGGGTCGTGCTGTTGGCTGTTTCCTGATTCATTTCCATAAACAAGGAAGCTGTCATCGTAAAAAATCAGCGGAGTCTCTTCTCCGGTTGCACGTATGAATGAGAGGTTGGCATTGTAACGAATCTCAGGAGAATAGGTTCTGTTGAGTTCAATGACCGCAGATTGTACTTTGTAATTTAATACATCAGGTTTACCATTATTAACAGAAACAAAAAGCGTAATATCACCGGATACTTTATGCCCTTGAACGGTGTAGTCTTTCTCTGGTCTCAGTTGTAAGATGATTACAGAGTCACCCTCGTTAATTTCGGGTAATATATAGAGTGATCCTGCTCTCAGTTTTCCGGCTGGACAACGAATTCCTTTGGTTGGATAGGTTAAGGCGTAGCCATTCGTGATTTTTGAAAGGATTCCTGAGTCAAGATCACAGGGAAGGCTATCAGCCAGATAGTTCGTGGTAGCAATCTTGTAGGTTGTCCTGAATAGATCCCTGAAAAGCGTTTGAGCAAAGGCCAGGTCTTGCACAGCCTTCTTTTGATAGGTAATGTCATCCGACTTTGTGTCTTCTGTTGAGCATGAATAGATGGTTCCAAGAAGAAAGAGGAATGCGAATGACAATAGAGTAATGCGTAAGTTAAAATTTAGTTTCATGAGTAGATATTCGAGTATAAACAACAAATTGACATGATGGGGCTTCATTAGTTGAAGCAAGATATTCACTGTTGGTAACCTGCCATTCTAGTGGGTCTATTTCTGGAAACCAGGTGTCAGCATCGAAAGAGCCATCAACATGGGTTATATGCATTGTAGAGACTAATGGCAACATTAGCTTATAAATAGATGCTCCTCCAATTACAAAAGGAGTTGATTCTTCAGGGCAGAGTGCTAGGGCTTCTTCAGCCGAGTTTGCTTTAAGAACTCCTGCTGGTAGTTCTAACGGGCTTTTTGAGATCACAATGTTTAATCTTCCCGGTAAGGGTTTAACATGCAAGGATTCCCACGTAATACGACCCATTATTACGGGGCAGCCTAGGGTTACTCTCTTAAAGTACTTTAAATCGGCTGAGATATGCCAAGGCATCACTCCATCTTTCCCTATTGCCCTGTTCTTGTCTATTGCTACGATTAATTTTAACTCTTTTATCATGTGGTAAAAATGTGTTTTCCGGCTTAAAAGTACTGCCGAATGGATACTATTAACATCGCTATTATGGGTAAAACTTTCTGCTGTATTAATTACCTCTTATGCTTTACTAAACTGCAATATCGCCTTTAATATTGGGATGAGATGTATAATTTATAAGTTGGAAATCTTCGTATTTGAAGTCATCAATGTTCCTTATTTCTGGATTGAGGATTATTTGCGGAAGGGGATATGGGTCTCGTGTAAGTTGTAACTTGACTTGATCTAGGTGATTAAGGTAGATGTGGGCATCGCCAAGAGTTTGAATAAGCACTCCTGGTTTAAGCCCGGTTATCTGAGCTACCAAGGAAAGCAGAAGAGCGTATGAGGCAATATTAAAAGGAACCCCAAGAAAGATGTCGGCCGATCGTTGATAAAACTGAAGAGAGAGGGTTCCATTTGAGACATAAAATTGATAAAGAATATGGCAAGGGGGCAACCTCATTTCAGGTAAATCAGAGACATTCCATGCACTCACAATATGTCGACGAGAGAAGGGGTTCGACTTAATATCAGATATGACTTTTGCTAGCTGATCGATTGCACCCCCATCTTTATCGGGCCAAGACCTCCACTGGTAACCATAAATGGGGCCCAGATTCCCGTCTTTTTCAGCCCACTCATCCCAAATAGTAACTCTGTTTTCGTTGAGATAATGAGTATTGGTGCTCCCTTTTATAAACCAAAGCAACTCATGGATGATACTTCTCAAATGGAGTTTCTTTGTAGTTAGGAGTGGAAATCCTTCTGACAGGTCAAAACGCATTTGATAGCCAAAAACACCAATGGTTCCTACTCCGGTTCGGTCAATCCGCTCTTCGCCATGAGTCAAAACATACTGAAGAAGTTCTTGGTATATCTTCATGTTTAGTTTATTTCGCTTTATTGTTCAATCCTGTTCGCTCTTTTGAGCTTGTATTCAAAGTCTATTAAGTAATAACTCAAATAGCCTGGTTTTGTTATTTTAATGAACACGATTTAATCAACCTATAGGCTTCTTGTTCTCCTTGCCATAGAAAAGAGAACTCATCTGGGAGCCCTTGTGATGAGAAAAACTGTTCTATATTCTTTAACAACTCTGGGTGGTTTATCTCCATTGAAGCAAAATCTTCGGCCGGAAACATCCTTTTATCTGGATCAGCTGGTACAGCAATAACTATTGGCAATTGGGTGCCTTTGGTTGAAACAGTCAGTATGGCAATTGGGATTACCTTAGCTACTGCATTCTTTGGAAGCTTTTGACCAACTAATATAAGTGACAAGTAGGTCTCAGTATTGTCGGTTTTAACGAGGGTGGATGGCACTCGGGTTAAAGAAAAAAAGCAGGACAACCCTATGGGCTGTACTGCTTTTTCTATGTTTCCTGAACTTTTTATCTGCCCCTCCATAACCAGTAGCTTGGTAGATACTGAAGCGATGGTCTCAATCCCTATAGTGTTAACAAGATAGTCGTCTGATATGGCAGGTAAATGATCTTTTTTGTTGAAAGAGCAAGATGAAAAGATAATTAAATGAGTCATTACAAAAAGAACGAACCTGTTACACTTGTAAAAATTCATCTCATCTTTTCTTTTTCATTCCTTGCAAAGATAAGAGTTCTTAGCATTTGCTCGACAACTATCTATCAATAACCGTAGAATCAATTATGATAGAATTCCGGCTAAAGTGGCTGATAGGTAGGATGCCATAGTTCCGATTAACATCGCCTTAAAACCAAACTTGGCGATATCTGCTCTTCGTTCAGGTACTAATGCTCCAATGCCACCTAATTGGATAGCAACGGAGCTGAAGTTGGCAAAGCCGCAAAGGGCAAAACTGGCAATGATTATTGACTTTGGCGATAGCATTCCTGAGTTTATCATCGGAGAGAGGTCGCTATAGGCTACGAATTCATTAATTACCATTTTTGTACCCATAAGGCTACCTACTGATTGAGCCTCAGCTAAAGGAACGCCCATGGTCCATGCAAAAACAGAAAAGACTGCCCCAAAGATTCCTTTAAGGGTGAGATGGTTAAGATCAATACCTATCATGCTTAATGATAAACCAGTCCAAGAAAGGAAGCTGCCGAAGTAACCTAAAAGGGCATCGATTAAAGCTATGAGGGCGATAACACCGATCAACATAGCAATAACATTAAGAGAGATTTTCATGCCATCGGAAGCACCGTGGCTTATAGCATCCATAAGGTTAGCATGTTCTTTTTTGATCTCAAGCTTAACAGATCCTTTTGTCTCAGATACTTCGGTCTCAGGATAGACGATTTTTGAGATAACTAAAGCACCTGGCGCTGCCATTAAACTGGCTGCAAGTAAGTAGGAGGCAGGTACCCCCATTGAAATATAGATAGCCATAACTCCACCGGCGATGGTTGCCATTGATCCAGCCATTGAAGCAAGTAATTCCGACTGGGTCATACCTGATAAGTAGGGCCTGATCATGATTTGTGCTTCAACCTGCCCAACAAAAGCGCTAGCTACATTTGATAAAGCTTCGCTTCCACTGACGCGCATCACCCAATGCACTCCACGAGCGAATAGTGCAACTATGCGTTGCATGATTCCAACATGATAGGCAATGGCCACTAAAACACAAACAAAAATGATGGTGGGCATTAAAATGAATATAAACATACCCATTTTCTGCATCCCTGCCGGAAGGATAGCCGTAACGCTAGTCAGATCTCCAAAAACAAAGGCTGCTCCCTCTTTCGAAAAGTCAAGTATCTTATTGATCCCTTTTCCTAAAAAGAAAAAGATCTCTTGGCCTATAGGAACTTTTAAAATAAAAACGGCTAGAGCTAGTTGCAACAGAATACCTGTTATCACTGTGCGGTAATTAATGGCCTTTCGATTATTCGACCATAGAAAGGCCAAACCAAAGATTAGCGCAATACCGATGATTCCTGTAAATCTTTCCATGCGTATTTCGATATCGTGTGTGATTGTGATTAATTTATCGCTGCAAATGTATAAAGAGTCTCTACAACTGACTGCATGGGGCTATAAATCACCCTTAGCCGCGACTTCTTCTCTTCAACTCGTCTCTGATAAGTGAGGCTTTCTCGTATAACTCGGCCATAATCGCCTTCTCCATCTGTATCTGTAACTCCTCATTCGTTAACTCCGATAAGTCATAAGGCTTACTTTCATCCTCTTCTTCTTCATCCTCTATATCTAAGATTTCGTCATCAAGAGGATCATCTCCAAGCTCTATGTCTTCGTCTTTACTCTCTGATTCATTACCCTCAACATCAATCATCTCAACGGCGGCATTATCAAGTACCTCTGGCGTGGTATATATTGGACACTTGAATCGCAAAGCTAAGGCAACTGCATCGCTGGTTCGAGAATCTATCTCAACCTCTCTATCTCCATCTGTACAGATTAGATACGCATAGAAGATCCCTTCTGCCAGACGATGGATTATAACCTCCTTCAATATAATTCCAAATGAGGTGGAGAAAGTCTTAAATAAATCATGGGTCAACGGTCTTGTTGGCTTCATCTTTTCTAACTCCAAAGCTATGGCTTGTGCCTCAAATCCCCCTATTATGATAGGTAAACGTCGGGTTCCATCTGTCTCTCCTAAAATTAAGGCATAGGCGCCATTTTGTAACTGGCTGAAAGACATACCAATAATATCAAGTTTTATCTTTTCCATCCTGTTCTTTGTTCTTCCTATCGGTTTAATTGGTTCAAAATAACGATTAAAACATATTGGGGCATGTAAAGCTACAAAATTATAGTTTCAAATTCATTAATAAAGGCCATGCCATGTTGTCTTTGTTTATCAGATTGTTATGATAAGACGTAAAATTTTTTTTTAAACTCAGGTGATAATACATTACGATTCATATATTTGTTCGGTAACACTAATCAACAGAAAACCTATGAGAAAGTTTATTTCACTTACCGCGGGATTGGCTTTGCCTGCCCTTGCGATGGCAAGCGAAGCCGACTTAAAAGTCCCTAATCTGGGTGACACTTATTTCCAATCGCTTGGTATGAATGGACACACTCTGCTATTATGGGGCATTTTAATAGTAGCCGCCGGTTTACTATTTGGTCTTTGGCAGTTTAAGCAGATTCGTGACCTTCCTGCTCATCGCAGTATGCTTAATGTGGCTAACATCATTTACACTACCTGTAAAACGTATCTTTTACAACAAGGTCGTTTTTTGATGATTTTATTCGCTATTATTGGTTCAGTAATAGCAGCTTACTTTGGTTTTTTATCTGAACCTAAAGCTGTTGCTGCTGGTGAAATCAGTCGGGGTTTATTTGTAATCAATGTGCTCGTTTGGACTATCCTTGGTATTTTAGGTTCTTATAGCGTAGCCTGGTTTGGTATTCGTATTAATACGCTGGCAAATGCTCGTACCTCTTTTGCTGCCTTGAGAAGCAAACCTTACAGTGTGATGAGTATTCCTCTTCAGGCTGGTATGAGTGTGGGGTTGCTTCTTATCAGTGTTGAACTCATTATGATGATCTTTATTCTCCTTTTTGTTCCCGGTGATATGGCTGGCGCCAGTTTCATTGGTTTTGCAATAGGTGAATCATTAGGAGCCTCCGCCTTACGTATTGCCGGGGGTATTTTCACAAAAATAGCAGATATTGGATCTGACTTAATGAAGATAGTTTTTAAGATCGGTGAAGATGATCCTAGAAATCCAGGGGTTATTGCCGATTGTACCGGTGATAATGCCGGAGATAGCGTTGGCCCTACCGCAGATGGTTTTGAGACCTACGGTGTAACCGGTGTTGCTCTTATCAGTTTTATTATTTTGGCGGTTACTAGCGTTGAGTTCCAAGCTAATCTTATTGTCTGGATCTTTGCTATGCGCGTTTTGATGGTATTTACCTCTGTTTTTTCATATGTAGTTAATGAAAAGATCTCGAAGAGTCTTTATGCGAAAGCTGATCATTTCAATTTTGAACAACCCTTAACCAATCTTGTCTGGATCACCTCTCTTGTTTCTATTTTGGTTACTTTCGGGGTGAGCAATATTCTTCTGGCCGACAGTGCTTTGGAGGTTGCTGAACCCGGTCTTTGGTGGAAACTGGCTACAATTATCTCTTGTGGAACGATTGCTGCGGCCTTGATTCCCGAACTGACAAAAGCGTTTACCAGCTCTAAGTCAAGACATGTTCAGGAGGTGGTTAATGCCTCGCGTGAAGGGGGGGCTTCCTTGACTATTCTCAGTGGAATGATCGCAGGTAACTTCTCTGCTTTCTGGAAAGGCATGCTTATGGTCTTTTTGATGTTTGTAGCTTTATTTACGGTTCAGACTATTAATACTGATCCAACTACGCATGAAACGGTATTTGGTCTCTATCCGGCAATCTTTGCCTTTGGGTTGGTTGCTTTTGGCTTTTTAGGCATGGGGCCGGTTACTATCGCTGTTGACTCTTATGGTCCTGTAACCGATAATGCTCAGAGTGTATTCGAATTGAGCCGTATCGAACAGATCCCCAATGTGAAAGAGGAAATTAAACGTGATTTCGGATTTGAACCTGACTTTGAAAAAGGTAAGCATAACCTTGAGGAGAACGACTCAGCCGGAAATACCTTTAAGGCTACGGCTAAACCTGTCTTAATTGGTACCGCTGTCATTGGGGCTACTACTATGATCTTTGCTATTATTCTTGTGCTAAAGAATACAATCTTATCTAACGGACAAAGTCTGCTGAATATTCAACTTACGGATCCTTCGGTCATCTTAGGGTTGATCACAGGCGGTGCAGTAGTATATTGGTTTACCGGTGCATCCATGCAGGCGGTAACTACCGGAGCCTATCGTGCAGTCGAGTTTATTAAAAAAAATCTTAATCTGGAAAAGGAGGAGGCTGATATCGAAGATTCAAAGGCGGTTGTTAAAATATGTACCCAATATGCTCAGGCAGGGATGTGGAATATTTTCGCAGTCATCTTTACTCTTACCCTTGCTTTTGCGTTCTTCTCACCAAACTTCTTTGTAAGTTATCTGATTTCTATTGCTGTCTTTGGACTTTTCCAGGCTATGTATATGGCCAATGCAGGTGGAGCTTGGGATAACGCTAAAAAGGTGGTTGAGGTTGATCTCAAAATGAAAGGAACCCCCTTACATGATGCCACTGTGGTGGGTGATACCGTTGGCGATCCATATAAGGATACTTCAAGTGTAGCTCTCAATCCAATCATCAAGTTCAGTACGCTCTTTGGGCTGCTAGCTGCTGAGATTGCCATTGAATTGATTGTCCATGCTGATAAGACCCATAGTGTAAACCCCGGTCCTTACATTGGCATGGTGTTCTTAGCCATTGGATTGTTCTTTGTTTATCGCTCGTTCTACGGAATGCGAATTAAATCATAGAACTATTTGGGAAGATTAAATGATAAGGCCTCCCTCTCAATATAAATAAGAGGGAGGCCTTATTTTTATACCATCAATCTCTATTTAATAACTAATTTGCTGATTTTTGTGATATTATCTTTCTCAATCCTGATGATATATAACCCTTTATGGTCATTGGCGCTAACTTCCGCCATGCCATCAAGATCAAGTATTCCATTCATTACTGTCTGACCAGAAAGGTTAACCATACTCCATTTTGCTAATGGTAAAGAAGAGCTTTTTATCGTAAACTGCCCGTTAGAAGGAGAGGGATAGATGGAGATAGTCTCAGTTGATATGTTTTCGATTCCTGTGGTGTTTGTTACAGATACCGAGAATGAGGCTGAGTAGCTACCCGTTCCACAGTTATTAACTCCTCTGACCTTGACGGTTGCTGTTCCAAAATAGTTGTTCCAATTAACCGATGCAGTGGTTGTGGTTCCTGAAATAGATCCCGCTTCCATGGGTTCAAGAGTCCATTCGTAGCTTTGGGCAGTGGTGCTTCCAGAGGTGGAGTATTCTGATGTAGCTCCATTGAAGAGGTCAACCGTTGCCGGCCCGGAAGGTGTACCGGGTGCTGCTGGTATATAGTTGACAGTTACTGCTAAGTTAGAAGGTAGACCATTTCCGGAACTGTTCTTCCCAAAAACTGAGACCACCCCCGAAGATGCCGAGCTGGAGTAGTTAACTGCAATAGCCGTTGTCCCTTGTCCAGATGTGATAGTTGCTCCTGTTGGTACGCTCCATTGATAACTAGTAGCTCCTGAAACAGGGGCAATAGAATAGCTTGCAGAGGCTCCTGCGCAGAGGGTGTTAGGCCCTGATATTGGTCCAGCAGATCCAGGAAGAGAAGCAGCCTCCTGCACAACCAGTGTGCTTAAAGTGACAGGTCCCGGCTTATTCCTTGCAAAGGCACCATAGAAGGTAACCGTACCTGTACCCGCTACTGGTGCTGTCCAACTGAATGTCCAACTATTAGTTGTACTGTTCGCATTCGAATGGGTGACGTACTTCCCTCCACCAACCAACTTACTACCAGGCCCAGCTGTTAATGTTCCAAGAAGATCTCCGGCGGCATTTTGGGGAGATACCTCAAATCCCATTTTCCCTGATCCTGTGAGCGAATTGGTGGCTGTGATCGTGTAAGTGGTTCCAGGTATATACCCTGAAGCAGGAATGTTTGAAGTGATTAAGCTGGCGGTTGTTGTGGCAGTCCCTCCATGACAGGAGGTACAGTTATCTCCATCTCCCGGCGACCCTGTCATACCAGCAGGTGCCCCGTTGGGATTCATGGTTTCAAAGGCTCCAAAAAGGGTAAAAGCCAAGCCCACAACCAGAAATAGTAGTAATTTTCGATTCATGAAATTAAGTGTTATTTGAATATGGTATTTATCCTGTTGATAACAGGTCATGAAGGTATTTTCATGGGTCTTGAGCTTTCCATGTACCAAGTCTTATTAACAACGATTTTTAAGAATTGTTTTTCGTGAAATTTGCCCTCGTTTAAAGAGACCAGATATGGAGAGGAAGCGAAGGGGTAAGGGAGAGAAAGTTTTTTTTACATTTACAATCAGCAATAATGACTGAACTTCTCCCGATGTTTAACTTTTGGACAGTTATCCACATCAATTATAAGGTCTGTATTCTCTTTATCCTTATGATAATGGTTAAAGGAGGGTCATGTCATGACATACAAGCAATTTCTGATTTAAAATTTAATCAAGAGGGGGCTATCGTTATCTCGGTTAAGAAGTTTCATAACAGCCACGGGTTAAGGCAAAGTATGGTAAGCGATCTCACTTTTGGTAAGAATCATCTAATGTGGCTGGCCACAGGAGGTGGCCTACATAGTTTTGATGGAAAAGGTTTTAGATATTTTCGCTCACCAATACTTAAGAACGATATCCTAAGGGATGATGAGGTAATGAGAAATATCGCACAAGATGCAATGGGCGATGTTTATGTTACTACAAGCTCATCAATTTTGAAGTTTAAGGTTCAAGAAGGCGAATACACTACAATTTATGCTTCTCAGGGTTCTTATCCGCAATTGTTTGGCGGTAATAACAGAGAACGACTTATTGCTAGAGTCCCTCTGAAGGGTTTTTGTGCTATTGAAAAATCTGGTAAATTGGTGGCTTTAGAGCATGTTAATAAAATAGTACAAGCAGACTTTATACCTTATTGTTGGGTGACAGATACGGTTAATGACCGTTTGATTCTTGGTGGAAACAGGGGCCTGGTAATATTTAATAGAGAATCTGATAAGGTTAAAATGAAGGTGACGTTCTTTCCAGATTACCCTGAAATAAAAGCAATTACTGTAAAATCAGATGGAGATATCGTTTTTGTTAGTCAAAGTAAACTCTATCAACAGAATCGTGATGGCATAGTTAATTGTCTGGGCTCTCTTGGTCAGAAGAAGGTGAAGACGCTTTTCATTGATAGACAAGGTGTTTTATGGCTCTCTACGATAGATAACAACCTTTATCTTTCTAAAGACTTGAGAAGTTTTCACACCGTTGAGTTTACTATCAATTCAAGCAATGAAAAAATAACTCCATTTGTAAATATAATAGTGTGTGATAAAGATGGTAATCTATGGTTTGGAACCGATTCAGATGGCTTATTGTTGTATTCTGAAACGGCTTTATGGTTTAAAAAAGCGGAGATAGATTTTGTCAGATCGATTGAACGTTGGAACGAAGGAGTTTTAGTGGCTTCTAAGGAGCCAGGATTGCTTTTTGTCTCTGATGATTGTCAAAAGGTACGCAGGTTTTCTCTTGGATCAAACCTTGATAAAAGTCCCATATTTGATTTATCCAGGGATGATTCTGGATTGCTATGGGTTCTGTCTTCCTCTGGTTTGTGGAGTCTATCAGCTGAAGGAGGGGCAACGCATGAATTTGAGGACGAGATGACTGGCGGAAAGATCCTGATTAATCAAGCGGATTCCTTGATTTATACCAATGGAAGACAGTTATTTCTTTTAAGAAAGAAGGAGCTCAAGCATAAGATTGAAAAGCTCTGGATGGTCAATTTCCCTGAAATAACCTGTTTAACAAGAGTCAAAAAGGGTGTTTTAGTTGGTACTCGGTTTGGGCTCTATTTCGCTCATTCTTTGGCTGAATTAGGTGAATTGGATTTCTTTGATCATCATAAGCCTATTGTTAATGCAAATATTCAATCGCTCTTTTTAAACAAAGAGGAGGTTTGGGTTTTAACATGGAACGGGCTTCGGTTGCTAAATAAAGAGTGTGTGAAGGTGCCTCTTCCTGAGTTTCTTCGCTCTTTAGAGGAGGAGGTTTTATATGAATCTATTCCAGATGAGGCTGGACGGCTGTGGCTTTCTTCTAATAGTGGGTTAATTTGTTTTGATGTAAGGAATAGACGGATTGTGAGGTTTGGTTTAGAAAATAATCTTCAATCATTAGAGTATAATAGGAATGTATCGTTAAATGCAGGACTTTTGTTATGGTTTGGAGGTATAAAGGGGGTGAATTGTATTGATCCTTTAAAGGTTTTTAAGACTGCTCACATTTCTGCCCCGACTTTGGTGTCGCTAATAGTTGCCGATACCTTATATTCTAATGGCATTCCTGTTTCCATTCCTCCTCTTCGTTTAAGTTATCGAAATGGGTCGATAGAGGGAGAGGTTTCCAATTATGACTTTCTTCTACCGAATGCTCAATCCTACTCTTTTTGGCTTGTGGATTACGATGCTGGTTGGAGTAAGCCGGTAAGAGAGGGGCATTTTAGGTATCGTAATCTGCCGCCTGGAAAGTATATTCTTAAGGCTAAATCTTGGGATGGGCTGAATACTCCTGGGCAAGAGGTAAGCTTGCTTGAGGTGGAGGTAGAGCCTGCTTATTGGCAGACCATCTGGTTTCAGGTGGTAATTATGGTTGTAATTATCTTTATTGTAGCATTGATTGTAAGACAGATACAACGGGTTAGGTATATGAATAGAATAGCTTTACTAGAGGCTGCCGACTCGGTGAACAGAGAACGATTACGTATTGCTCGTGACATGCATGATGATATAGGTGCAGGTTTAACTCGCATCTCGATGTTGAGTCGTTTTATAAATAGAGATCGTGTAGCAGATGAGAAGATAACCTTAAAACTAAATGAGGTGGGAGAGATAGCTGATCATCTGGTTGATGAGATGGGCGAGATTATCTGGGCAATGAATCCAAAGAATGATAGTCTGCCTCTCTTTGTAGCTCATATAAGACACTATCTGGGAGATTATTTTAGTGATAGTATTATCAATCTAACATTTCAAATAAGTGAGGTTTTGCCAGATATTAAGTTGAGTTCCGATATTAAAAGGAATCTATATTTATGTCTTAAAGAGATTGCCCATAATACATTGAAACATTCGGGTGCTACTACCGCTGATTTGACCATTGAATGTGTTCAATCTTGCATTTTGATTCAATGGTGCGACAATGGATGTGGCTTTGATGTAAGTGAGAAGCTTGGTCATGGCAATGGCTTAGGGAATTTGAAGAAGAGGGTTGCTGAAGTATCGGGTACTATTGACTTTTCTAGCAATAGAGAACAGGGTTGTTGCATAACAATTAAGCTGAAACAGGGTACTCAAGGCTAATCACTCGTTATTCTATCTTTTCCTTTTCTTTATCCTTAAAAATCCCATTAACATGTTATTGATTGCCTTCTCCTTCTCTCTAACTTTGTGTAGTATAAATAGTCAAAATCTATCTCAATGGCAGACCCTTATCGTGTATGTATCGTAGAGGATGATGATTTGGTTCGAGATGGACTAAAACAGATGGTTCAGACTTCCTCGATTTTCGAGTGTGTAGGGGATTTCTCTAAAGCGGAAGATTTAATCTTGGTGATGATGGAGCTAAAACCCCATCTGGTTTTAATGGATATCAATCTTCCCGGAATGAGTGGAATAGAGGCCATTAAGCTGGTTCGGAGGAGTGGGCTGGTTTGTCATGTTATGATGCTTACAGTCTTTGATCATACCGATACGATCTTTCAAGCTTTACAAGCTGGTGCAACGGGCTATTTACTCAAGAAAAGTACTCCGCAGAAGGTTCTGGAGGCAATGCAAGATATCATGAATGGAGGCTCCCCAATGAGTGGCGAAATCGCTCGGAAGGTAGTCCTCTCTTTTCAACAGCCAGCAACAAGCGTTAAAGAAGAGTATAACCTCTCTTCTCGAGAACAGGAAATCCTCGATCTACTCATTAAAGGTTTTCTTTATAAAGAGATTGCCGCCCAGTTGTTTATTAGTCTGGATACCGTTCGAAGTCATATTCGAAATATCTATCGAAAACTTGAAGTTCAATCGCGATCTCAAGCCTTCCTGAAAAGTGGTCGATCTCTATAAACTCCTCATTGGCGTTTGAAATCTTTTGCATTGACGGAGTGCGTTGGCGAGAGTTAGGTTAAGAGTTGAGTGTATCTATTTATTAGAGAAAACCACATTAATATGTGATTGCCTTAAGAGATGTCATTTCGCATTTTTGTATGACCATAAACAAGGATTTAATAAGATTGACATAGACTGTTTAAGCATACCGGAAGGGTTAGGTTAACTCTTGATAGTCTTCTTTTATTAACTTCCTAATAAATTAATCGCCTATGAACGACTTTACGAGCAAGAAATGGAGATCAATAACTCTTGTTGTTGGTTTTTTTAGTTTACTACAATTTGCCGCCGTTTCTCAACCAACGATAGTAGCAGGGGACTTCCCTGGATATAACACTATGGTGGTAAAGCAAAGGGACACTACAACGACTTTGTTACCTGGTCCTTCGGGGGCTAACGTAGTATGGAATTTTAGCAACTTGGTGGCTTCTGTGTCTGATACCTTTTATTATTTTCAAGCTGCAGGTATTTTAGGGGCAGCTAATCATCCAGAGGCAAATATGGCAGAGGTGGTGAATATCACGGGAAGTCAATCTACCGGAGATTTTAACCATAATTTTTACAAAACCACCAGTGCTGGTTGGCAAGTTTTAGGATGTGAGATTGAGATCCATTTCTGGACGCTGGTTCTTAAGTGGCATTTTAACTATACCCCTCATCCGGTAAGTCTTCCCCTCCCTTTTACTTATGGCAGCGAGTCTACCCAGCATTATGTGATTAATCAAACAGCGGGAAGCTATAGCTCGGGTGTTATGTATGACTCTTCTGCTCATGTTAGTCATGTGACTACTCACATGTTGGCAGATGCATATGGAACAGTCCAGACCCCTGCAGGATCCTTTCCTGCGCTACGAGTGCTTGAGGAACATACATTTGTAGATACTTCATTTACTTATGTGGCTGGAACCGGACTGGTAATTGATAGTATTTATGCTCCCTATACCCTTACGAATTATGTTTGGTTTGCTAATGGTATAGGGGAGGTAGGATCTTTATCGATGAATGCAAAGGGAGGAGAAGGTTTCTCATTCTTTGTTTCGTCAACTTCTGTAGGAGTGAAAGAATTGGCATCGGATGTGGAGGTGATTGTCTCACCCAATCCTGTGACAGATAAACTTAGAATAATAACAGCAGGCAAAGTAGATCGAGTCGAGGTTTTGAATATGGGTGGTACAACAATCTTGTTTGTAGACAACCCAGATGTAATAGATGTTTCTGAGCTTTCATCAGGAATGTATATTGCACAGGTGCTAATGGCAGATGGTAAGTTAGTTACAAGAAAGTTTGTTAAGCAGTAATTGAGTTTTTTTGATTCAACAGTAGATTATGAGGGGAGCCGCTGTGAAGTGGGCTCCCCTCTGCTTTTTAGTATTAGAGTCTTTTAAATGCGTTCCCGAGATACTCCAATCCCGGTCCAAGAGTTTCTCTCCAATAAGTCCAGGTATGAGCCCCATCACGCATCCTGAATTCGTAGTTAATGCCTCGGTTTCTTAAAAGCATTGCTAAGTGATAGTTTCCTTCGATTAGAAAATCATCATCACCGCAATCAAGCCAGATGAAGTGGTTCTTAAGACTCTCTTTATCGACTTTTTCTGCCATCGTCAGAATGTTATTCTCTTTCCATGACTTTGGAAGAGTATTATCTATGAGCTCCCCATAAGTTTCCACAAAATTTAACCCCGGGTTTTTAAACCAATAAGCGGCCTGATCATCAGTAATGACAGCGGCTGAAAGAGCAGCACAGGCAATAAACATATCTGGATGTTTAAGCAGATGGTATAGCGACCCGTAACCTCCCATAGAGAGACCAGCTAATGCCCGGAATTTATATGAGGGCCTTGTCCGGTAGGTTTTGTCAATATAGGGTATCAACTCATTAATCATGTAGTCCTCATAGTTCTGGGTCTTATTATAATTGTTTATATACCAATTGATCTTGCCATCAGGCATAACAATAATCATGGGTGGAATAGTGCCATTTTTGATGCCTTCGTCGGCTATTCGGGAAACCTCTCCATTTTGAAGCCAAGCTGTTTCGTCATCTGAATAACCATGTAAAAGGTAGACTACAGGATAGTTTCGCTCGGAGGTCTCATAGTCTGGGGGTAGATAGATGGTTATTTCGGTGGACTGATTGAGTACGGAACTGCGAAACTTCACCGACTCTAAAACCTTACCATTTTCTTGTGCCGATAGTAATGTGGCGAATGATAAAAGGAAAAGAGATAAGAAAATTTTGTGCATAGATTAAGAAAATTGAATGAATGAAGAGTGATAATGGTTTAATTAATAGCTGCAATCGATTGAAGCAGGTTTGTCAAAATTCATTACAGGTTCCTAAGATACAATAAAATCAGCAGTCTAGCTTGTGAATAATGGGTGGTTGCAACTCGTTAGAACCGAGAAAGATTTTATAAATTTGCGCCACCCGAATGGGTTATAAAAAAAACCAAATAATACCACATATACACCTTACGGCATGATTACAAATAATTTCACGAAGCGTCATGTTGGCCCTTCCCCTGTTGAAGTAGAAAAGATGCTGAAAAAGATCGGAGTTGCCTCGCTTGATCAGTTGATTGATGAAACAGTTCCAGCTGCAATCAGATTGGAAAAGCCTCTTAACCTGTCAAAGGGAATGAATGAATATGAGCTTTTTAACCACATGAAAGCGGTTGGAAGCCGTAATAAACTCTTTAGAACTTTTATCGGACAGGGGTATTATAACACCATTGTGCCGGGAGTTATCCTTCGTAATATTCTGGAGAATCCGGGTTGGTATACCTCTTATACTCCATATCAAGCTGAGATAAGTCAGGGACGACTTGAGGCTCTTCTGAATTTTCAGACGATGGTGAGCGACCTAACATCTATGCCAATGAGTAATTGCTCTTTGCTGGATGAAGGCACCGCTGCCGGAGAGGCCATGATCATGGCTTACAATGCTCGTTCACGTCAATTAGTAAAGCGTAATGCTAATAAAATATTCGTAGCCGATACTCTTTTTGTACACACCCTTGATGTCATTAAATCACGTGCTTTACCCTTAGGGATTGAAGTGATTGTTGGTGACTACCGCTCTTTTGTCGCCGATGAGTCTTTCTTCGGCGCAATGGTTCAATATCCTGATGGTGATGGTGCAATCTGTGATTACACTGAGATAACAAAAGCCATCCATGAAAAAGAGGGTATGTTATTGGTTATTGCTGATCTGTTAAGTTTAACCCTGCTTACTCCTCCGGGTGAATGGGGTGCTGATGTTGTTGTTGGCTCAACTCAACGTTTCGGCGTGCCAATGGGTTATGGTGGCCCGCATGCTGCTTTCCTCGCTGCACGCGATGAGTTTAAACGCTATATGCCGGGTCGTATCATAGGTATTACTGTTGATGCTGATGGTAACAGGGCTTTACGTATGGCTCTCCAAACTCGCGAGCAACACATTAAACGTGAGAAAGCGACAAGTAATATTTGTACCGCTCAGGCTCTGCTAGCTACTATGGCCGGTATATATGCAGTTTACCACGGTCCTCAAGGACTTAAAGAGATTGCTCGTCATATTAATATCTTGACAGGCGTGTTAAGTCAGGAATGTACAAAGTATGGCTATCGTCAGTTAAATAACTCATTCTTCGATACAGTTAAAATTGAGATTCCAGCTCATGTTGATGTCGAAGTTATTCGTAGCCTTGCCCTAGCCTCGGAAATAAATCTTCGCTATATCGATGCTCGTAACATTGGAGTTAGCATTGATGAGACAACCACGCTATCTGAGATTAACCAGATCTTAAAGATTTTGGCTGATGCAGCAAATGTGCCCTTTGTTGAGTTTGTCTGTGATCCAGAAGCCTGCGGATTGATCGCTACTTTCCCCTCTCAATGCAACAGAACCTCCGCTTACCTCACCCATGAGGTATTCAATAGTTATCATAATGAGACAGACTTGATGCGCTATATCAAGAAGCTTGAAGTTAAAGATCTCTCTTTGAATAGATCGATGATCCCGCTGGGCTCTTGTACAATGAAACTAAATGCCGCTGTTGAACTATTCCCTCTAAGCTGGCCTGAATACAATGCTTTACATCCTTTTGTCCCTATCGATCAGGCAGAAGGTTATACCTATATGATCGAGGAAATGAACAAACAGTTCTGCGAAATTACGGGTTTTGCAGGAATGTCTTTCCAACCTAATTCTGGTGCCTCAGGAGAGTATTCCGGCCTACTGGTCATTCGTGAATATCATATCTCAAGAGGTGACCATCATAGAAATATCTGCCTGATCCCTTCATCAGCTCATGGTACTAATCCGGCTTCTGCTCACATGGCAGGAATGGAGGTCGTCGTAACCAAATGTGACGAAAATGGTAACATCGATATCGAAGATCTAAGAGCTAAAGCTATCCAATATAAGGATAATCTCGCCGCCTTGATGGTTACTTATCCTTCAACACATGGTGTGTTTGAAGAGGGTATACTTGAAATAGTGGATATCATTCACCAAAATGGCGGACAAGTATACATGGATGGAGCTAATATGAATGCACAGGTTGGCTTAACCAATCCAGGCCATATCCATGCTGATGTTTGTCATCTGAATCTGCATAAGACCTTCGCTATCCCTCACGGTGGAGGTGGTCCTGGTGTCGGTCCTATTGGCGTTGCAGCTCATCTTGTTCCTTTCCTACCAGGTCATTCTGTTACTAAAACCGGTGGTGAGAAAGCTATCGCTCCCGTCTCTTCTGCGGCTTATGGAAGTGCATTGGTTTTAACAATCTCATATGCCTACGTCAAATTAATGGGTGCTGAGGGATTACGCGAATCAACCCGTTACGCTATTCTTAATGCTAATTATTTGAAAGCTTGTTTGAAAGATCATTATAAGATTCTTTACACTGGCAAGAATGGTCATGTAGCTCATGAGATGATCTTGGATTGTAATAAGTTCCACTCAACGGCCGATGTGCAGGTTATTGATATCGCTAAACGTTTAATGGACTATGGTTTCCATGCTCCTACTGTTGCTTTCCCTGTTCATGGAACTCTTATGGTTGAGCCTACTGAAAGTGAACCTCTCAGAGAACTTGATCGATTTGTTAGTGCGATGATCTCTATTCGCGAAGAGATTGCTGCAATTGAAGAAGGGAAAGCCGATCGTAATGACAATCTGATTAAAAATGCTCCTCATACTGCCACTATGGCAACTGCAACAGATTGGCTGAAACCTTACTCACGTCAACAAGCCGTTTACCCCATGCCCTGGAGTGCAGATGATAAATACTGGCCAACCGTTCGCCGTGTAGATGATGCGTATGGCGATAGAAATCTCGTATGTACCTGCATCTCTATGTAAGCTTCTTCTAAGGCTTTTTTAAATAAGCCCTAATGCCTAAGAGTCGGTGAGTAGTTTTCTATTGGCCGACTCTTTCTTTTGGCGGCTAGCTACTGGCGGCTAGCTACTGGCCGCTAGCAGCCAGTAGCCAGAAGCCCACTGCCAGAGGCTAGCAGCCAGCCGCCCACCGCCATTTTGTCAGTATCTCCCAAATGGCATATCTTTTGAGCGGGAGGCCATATAATCAAAATTGGACTTATCCCATGCAGAAAGGAAAAATTAACGTTCAGACGGAGAACATATTTCCGATAATAAAAAAGTTTCTCTACTCAGATCATGAGATTTTCCTGCGCGAGTTGATCTCGAATGCAGTTGATGCAACGACTAAATTGCAAGGTTTAGCCTCTTTAGGAGAGGTAAAAGGAGAATTAGGAAACACTCAGATTGAGGTTCTCCTAGATAAAAAAGCAAAAACGCTGACTATACGCGACCGTGGTATAGGGATGACAGCTGATGAGGTCGATCGTTATATCAATCAGATTGCATTCTCAAGTGCTGAAGAGTTCTTAAGTAAGTTTAAAGGGAAAAGCGAAACCGAAGCTACTAATATCATCGGTCATTTCGGATTGGGCTTCTATTCTGCCTTTATGGTCAGTGATAAGGTTGAGATCGTCTCCTTATCTTATAAAGATGGCGCTGAGGCTATCCACTGGGAATGCGATGGCAGTCCGGAATATTCATTGACCGAGACCAGAAAAGATGAACGCGGAACAGATATTATTCTGCATTTAAATCAGGAATCTGAAGACTATCTGGAAGAGTTTAAGGTGCTTGAACTTTTAAAGAAGTATTGTAAGTTCTTGCCGGTTGAGATCGTTTTTGGAACAGAAAAAAAACATGAAAAGGTTGAGGGCGAAAAGGATAAAGACGGAAATGATGTATATAAGGATTATGAGATTCCTCGTATAATCAATAATACCGTCCCAGCCTGGACACGTAAACCTTCGGATATGACCGATGAGGATTATAAGAAGTTTTACAGTGAGCTATATCCTTATACTTTCGAAGAGCCTCTATTCCATATTCATCTTAATGTTGATTATCCGTTTAACCTAACTGGTATTCTTTACTTCCCAAAGGTTAGAGACCGTTTTGAAGTACAGAAGAATAAGATTCAACTATACTGCAATCAGGTTTTTGTTACCGATCAGGTTGAAGGTGTGGTGCCCGATTTTCTGACCTTACTTCATGGTGTTATAGACTCTCCGGATATTCCTCTTAACGTTTCTAGAAGTTACCTCCAAAGCGATCCCAATGTCAAGAAGATCTCTTCGCATATCTCGAAAAAGGTTGCTGATAAACTCGAAGAGATGTTTAAAACAGACAGAGCCGCTTTTGAAGCAAAGTGGGATGATGTTAAGGTTTTTGTAGAATATGGTATGATAACGGATACCAAGTTCTATGAAAGAGCTGAAAAGTTTACTCTTTTCAAAGATACCTCCGGTAAGTATTATACGTTGAATGAGTATAAAGATTTGGTGAAAGAGACTCAAACCAATAAGGAGAAAGAGTTGGTCTATCTTTATACTACCAATACTATTGAACAAGATACTTATATCTCATCCGCTGTTAACCGTGGATATAACGTTCTGATCTTTGATGGTGTTTTAGATAGTCATTATATCAACACTCTTGAACAGAAATTTGAAAAGACTAAATTTACACGCGTTGATGGTGATGTTATCGACAAATTGATCCAAAAAGAGGAGAATAATCTTAGCGGACTTACCGATGATCAGAAGGAACAATTAAAGCCTCTTTTTGAGGAGGTTGTAGATAAGACCAGCTATCAGATCCAGTTTGAAAACATGAGCTCGGGAGATCAACCGGTCTTGATTACTCAATCAGAGTTTATGCGTCGATATAAGGAGATGAACGCCTTAGGAGGCGGAATGAGTTGGATGGGCAACATGCCTGATAGCTATAACTTAGTCGTTAACACTAACCATCCGCTGATTACTCGTCTGGCAACAGAGCCAGAAGAGGCTAACCGGAAACAGGTGGCCAGACAGTTAGCTGATTTAGCCCTGCTTTCACAAGGCTTACTCAAAGGACCGGCTTTAACTGACTTCATTAAGCGGAGCATAGACATGATTGATTAGTCAATAAAATAAGTCCTATATTTAAGGCTCCGTAACCTACCTTTACGAAATAGAGTTACGGAGCCTTTTTACAAAAACTAAATACCCCTCAAAATGAAAAAAGGAATAATTATCTTGATTGTTGTTGGAGCGTTGATCCTTATCGGAATCTTCTCTACCGTAAGTATGTATAATGGACTGGTTGCCTCTGAAGAGGGTGTGAACGGTCAGTGGGCAAATGTGGAAAATGTATACCAACGCCGTGCAGATCTCATCCCTAATTTGGTAAATACGGTAAAAGGTTATGCAGACTTTGAAAAGAAAACGCTAACTGATGTTGTCGAAGCTAGAGCTAAAGCTACCTCTGTTAATATTGATCCTACTAAGCTAACTCCGGAGGCTCTTAAGCAGTTTACCCAGGCTCAGGATGGGTTAAGTTCAGCTCTGGGAAGATTAATGGTCGTAGTAGAGAAATATCCTGATCTTAAGGCTAACCAGAATTTCATGGATCTGCAAGCACAACTAGAAGGAACAGAGAATAGAATTACGGTGGAACGGAGGAAATTTAACGAGATGGCGCAAACTTACAACACCGGTATAAGAAGGTTTCCAAAGAATATGATCGCCGGTATGTTTGGCTTTGAAAAGAAGGCCTACTTTGAGGCACAAGAGGGTGCTGAAAAGGCTCCTGAAGTTAAATTCTAAAAATTCATCTTAAGGTCAGGCTGCATAACTTCAGCCTGACTTTACCCTAACAAATAGATCTATGCCTACTGCTAAGAATTTTTTCTCACAAGAACAAAAGGAGCGAATTCGTTTGGCTATCATGGATGCCGAATTGAATACTTCAGGCGAAATTAGAGTCCATATAGAGGAGGTCTGTGATGAGGATGTTATGGATCGAGCTGCTTATGTTTTTGGTAAGTTAGCCATGCATAAGACGAAGGAGAGAAATGGAGTACTCTTCTATCTGGCATTTAAAAACAGGAAGTTTGCAATTGTTGGCGATGCCGGAATAAACGCTGTTGTTGAACCGGAATTCTGGAATGAGGCTAAACGTCATATGCTGGTCCATTTTAGAGAAGATAAATTCACTGAAGGCTTGATTGCTGCTATTGAGCAGGTCTCAAAGCAATTAAAACAGCATTTCCCTCGTCAACGCAATGATGTTAATGAACTCTCTGATGATATCTCATTTGGAAAAATATAATTGCTATGGTTAAAAGACTTACACTAGTTCTATCTCTCTTTGCTCTTTTTCTCTCTACAAATCTCTTTGCTCAAGATATTCCCGAGAGACCAAATCCACCTCGCCTGGTAAATGATTTTGCTGGGGTACTTAAACCGGAAGAGGTAAATGCCCTTGAACAAAAACTGGTTGCCTTTGCTGATAGTACTACTACTCAAATAGCAGTGGTCATTGTGCCTTCACTTAATGGCTACGATAAGGCTGATTTTGCTGATAGACTTGGTGAAAAATGGGGTGTAGGGACAAAAAAGAACAATGGGGTTATAGTTCTCGTTAAGCCTAAAACCGGCCAGGAAAGAGGAGAGGCCAGAATATCTATAGGCTACGGCCTCGAAGGAATTATCCCCGATGCTATCGCTAATCGTATTGTCGATAATGAACTTATTCCCGCCTTTCGTGAGAATGACTATTATAAAGGGATTGATGCTGGAACAAATATACTCATCAAACTTGCAAATAAGGAGTTTTCTGCTTCTGAATATGCAAAAAAAGGAGGCGAAAGCATGTGGGTAGGATTAATTCCTCTGGTAATCATCCTTGTTGTGATCTTCCTTATGAGAGGGAGTAGTCGCCGAAATACCATGGGCGGTAGCAGTCTTCCCTTCTGGGCTACTCTTTTTATGCTAAATAGTATGGGCGGAAGAAGTCATGGAAGTTGGAACGATTTTAATAGTGGTGGTGGAATGTTTGGCGGCGGCGGTGGAAGTGGCTTCGGCGGTTTCGGCGGAGGTAGCTTCGGCGGCGGCGGAGCCGGTGGAAGTTGGTAATAGAGTTGCAGCTGGCGGCTGGCAGCAGGCAACTGGTGGCGACTGCAGGTGTTACTAACTAACGAACCTGGAATGCTTTAAGATTATCCTTAATAACGGGTAAGACTTGTTGGCTTATATTAGAAACATGTGCTCTTGCCGGACCTGATGAGCAGATAAGGATGAATTCCTCAACTTGATACTCTTCTCCTTGACATTCACATTCAACAGATCCATCAAATTGGTTCTTGACCCAACCTGAGAGGCCAATTCTTACCGCTTGCTGATGTGCCCAGTACCTGAAACCTACACCTTGCACTCTACCCGTTATCACTAACCTGATCCGTACTATCATATGGGCTCTATGTTTAATAGCTTAAATACTTAGATAGAAGAGTTTCGATGACCTGCTGTAACATTATTGGAGTGAGTTTTCTCCAGTTTACAGTTCCAAATCCTCCTTCAAGCCAGATATACTTTGTTAACCTAGCTGATTTAAACTCTTCAGCTACATGTGCACGAAAATTTAACCCAACAACCCAACCATCCTCTAATTCATCCCACCACTCCTGATAATAGTCGTCGGTATCGGCATGAAAATCCATAATATTCTCACCTAAAAGAAGAAATTTCTGGATCCCTTGCTCTAATAATAAATCAATTAAATTTCTCTTAAGCAACATTATGTCATTATGGAGAATATCGTTCCATTCTCCTAAAAGCTCTATGATCACAAAGTGGGTGTCGTAATCGCACCATAATACCTTGACATAGAGGGTGGAACTCTCAATGGTATCCCATTGTGGGTGAATGTAGTAATTATAAATGGTATGTGTACAAAGAGTAGGATGGTACTTAGTTCCGTAATAGGGGGATCTTGGGTCTAATGCTGCACTATATAACGCAGTCCAACGGTCAAATGGTTCTAGATCGTGCATTCGTTTAAAATTGGATAAAGCTTCTAGGTTTTATTTTGGTATAAGAACTACAGGATGATATCTGCCCGATGATATTAACCCAATATGAGAAAGAGTTAAATTGATGATGGAGTCATTTACCATTTATTGGTTAATGCTTTCGAGTTACTTCTTTTCTCAAGGTTTGATAGATAATTACGAAAGAGATGGTGGATTAAACCGTCGCTTAGTCCAATTTTTGGCACCAAAATACTTTCTGCACGAATAAGCTCCATGATTCTTAAGTAAATCTCAGAGGCGGGTACTATAACATCAGCACGGTCAGGACGAAGGCTGTATCTTACCATACGTTCCCCAATAGATAACTGAACAAGCTGACGCATACCGTAACGAAGGTTGTTGATGATTAGGATGTTATCATCGGGTCTGCCAAATAGTTTGACAATTTTATTGATATTACCACCCGAGCCAATTACGTTAATCTTACCAAAGTAGTCTCTAAACTGGAGAAGCCAATTGTTCATTTCTGTCCACTCGCCCGAAGGAACCTGCCCGTTTAGTATACGAAGAGTCCCAAGACGAAAAGATCTAAGATCAATGAGTTTGTTCTTATCGACGACCGAGATTTCGGTACTACCACCTCCGACATCAATATACATTGTTAACCTATTGGACGTATGGATATCATAATCATTACTAGATCTGATCAGTTCAGCTTCCTTTAAACCGTCAATGATTTTTAGTTCAATACCAGTAGCTTTTTTGATCTTTTTGACAAGCTCTTTTCCGTTTGATGCCTCACGCATAGCTGCTGTAGCTGCTGCAACAAAATCGACAGGTTTATAGACCTCAATGAGGAGTTTAAACGCTTGAATGGTAGTAATTAATTCTTTTGCTTTATCAGCATTGATAATCCCTTCTTTAAAGACACCTTCGCCGAGACGTAAAGGCACTCGTATGAGTTCAACCTTTTCAACTTTTGATTTCCCTTCCTCTAAAGTCGCATTGGCAAAGAGTAATCTGCCTGCGTTGGAGCCGATATCTATAGATGCAAATAACATAAAGTGTTATTCGTTTAGTATAAGAATTGAGTTTTTATTGATGTAGTTTGCTAACCTCCGAGAAATAGTGGTATTTGGCAAACTGTGACCTTAAGTCAAGCCCTGAGCTTTCGACATAGTTATTCATTTTATCGAGCCTTAGGTTTCGGGCTTTTTTGTTGTCATTCCATTCAAAATCTAGCATCTTGATAAGTTCAGATTTAATGTGCTCATCATAGATGGGACAGACGACCTCAATACGGTGGTCAAGGTTTCTTGGCATCCAGTCGGCAGACGAGATGAAGACTTTAGGGTCGTTATTATTTCCAAAGAGATAGACTCTTGAATGTTCGAGAAAACGGTCGACTATACTGATTGCCTGAATGTTTTCGCTTATTTCTGAGAGTTCGGTCTTTAGAACATTAATACCTCTGATGATTAGTCTTATTTTGACGCCCGCCTGGCTTGCAGAATAGAGCTTATTGACAATCATCTCATCAGTTATATTGTTGATTTTAATGACAATCCTTCCTCCTTTGCCCGCTTTTGCAAACTCAATCTCCTGATCAATCATTTCGATCAGGAAATTCCTGATAAAGAAGGGCGAAACGATTAAATGGCTAAACTGAGGTGGAATATATCTTGATTCAAAAAGCTCAAAGACTTTATCAACATCTTTTGTGATCCCTTGATGCGCAGTAAGTAGACTGTCGTCGGCGTAGACGGTAGCCGTAGACTCATTGAAGTTACCTGTACTAATATTGGCGTAAAGGCGTAAATGGTCTCCTTCTACTCTTTTAATAAGTAGTAGCTTGGCGTGTACCTTAAAGCCAGGAATAATAGGAATAATCTTGACTCCCTCTTCTTGCATACGGTTTGACCAGTAGATGTTGGCCTCTTCATCAAATCGAGCCTGTATTTCAAGAAAGACAGTGACTTTTTTCCCATTTCTTGATGCACTTATCAAGGCATTTATCAAACTAGAGTCTTTTGCGGCACGGTAAAATGTCATCTTGATCTCTTTAACCGCTGGATCAATAGATGCCTCTCGGAGGAGGTCAATGATATAGGAGAAGGAGTGATAAGGATAGTGCAGCATGATGTCCTTCTGCCGAATAGCAGCAATAATGCTTTTATTATCGGGCAAGAGAGGATGGGAGAGAGGAGGAAATGATTTAAAGTAAAGGGCAGGATTTGGTATCGAGGGAAACGACATAAAATCACGGAAGTTATGATACCTTCCTCCAGCTCTTTTAGTGTCTTCTTTAGCTATTTTAAGTTTTTTAAGCAACTTCAGTAACAATCGCTCCGGCATCTCCTTGTCATAAACAAATCGTACTGGTTCACCGTGTTTTCTTTTTTCGACACTTTCTGTCATTACTTCAAGAAAACTCTTGTTTACATCATTATCAAGATCTAGTTCAGCATCCCGGGTGAATTTTAGAGCATATGCCCGGAAGGTGTCAAATCCTAAGATTGAGAAAATATCGCTTAGACAATATCTTATTACATCATCCAAAAGGATTATATGAGTCGTCCCTTCCGGGCCTGGCAGTTCAATAAAACGGCCACAGGTTTGCGTAGGAACTTTAACTAATGCAAATTTCTCAGACTCTTGATCAGATGCATGTGATAGTGTGATGGCCAGATATAACGTTTGATCTTTTAAATAGGTCAGACTCTTTACATTATGCAGCATGATCGGGAATAGGTTGGCTCTTATCTTTTCCTTAAAGAACTTCCTGACAAAAGATCCTTGTGGGGCAGTAAGCTCACTTTCATTAATGATAAAGACATTATGAAACTTTAACTGCTCTACGATGTGATTATAGGTGTTGGTGAACTTTAACTCTTGTTGGCTCACCATCGCAATAATCTGAGCTAGGGTCTCTTTTGGGTCTTCATGTAAAGGATACTCTATTTTTGATTTTGCCTCTGCAAGACGCGTTAAAGTGGCTACCCTGACTCTGAAGAATTCATCCCTATTGTTAGAGTATATACCCAAGAATTTTAGTCTTTCAAGTAAAGGAGTAGCCGGATCCATGGCCTCTTGAAGAACTCTATCGTTAAAATACAGCCAACTGATCTCTCTGTTAATATATTTACTTTCGGTATTCTCTGTCTTATTCCTATTCTTCATGCGTTAAAATGTTTTTCTCAGCAGTCACATGGCCTGAGTGAGGTAGACTGATGAAATTACAACTCTTTTGGTGAAAATACAACACTTCGGCCAGTAGAACAGTTTGCCAGCTCAGTCCATTTATCTGTTTTAAAATCTATAATGGCCAATCCAGACGTGGGTAGCCATTCTAATGGTTTATGTAGGTACTGATTGACAAAGTTCGTAAGTGTTGGGTTATGACCAACAATCATGGCCGATTTAAAAATGTCATCCAGCGGATATAACTGATCAAAGATCTTTTCGGGATCGCAGAGATAAAGGGAATGGCTATATTGTATCTCATTCACCGGAAATTGAATACCCACAGCAATTAACTTAGCCGTCTCAGCCGCTCTTACAGCGGTGCTCGAGATGATAATATCTGGCATCATATTATGGCTTGACATGTATGTGGCTACTTTCCCGGTTCTTTTTATCCCTTTCTCAAGCAATGGGCGTTGATCATCAGGCAAACCAGGATAGTTCCATGATGACTTTGCATGTCTAAGTATGTATAATGTCTTCATGCGATATTAGTTTGTTTGTTAATGCATTACAAAGTAAGCCTTTTTAATAATCAGCTTGTAGCTGCTGAATCGTTAAAAAGGCAGTTTCTTCCTATCTCTTCAAGAATATCTTGAAGATAGATGGAAATCAGTAAAGTTACGGTAATATAATCTTTAATAATCAAATGATTAATGAATTTTTGTTTAAGTTTACCTAAAGAAAAAGGCCACCTGATGGTTCAGATGGCCTTTATAAATTAACAGAGAGGGGATGATATTTTACTTCTTATGCTTACATATTGAAGAGTTGCCTGTTACTCATTAATGCAATCACCTCTTCACCCACTTTTTCAATTTCAGCACTGTTCTCAACATCTGATAGAACACGGTCAATCATGTCAACAATAAGAGCCATGTGCTCCTCTTTTAGTCCACGAGTTGTGATAGCTGGGGTGCCAACACGAATACCTGAGGTTAAGAAAGGAGAGCGGCTATCGAAGGGAACCATATTTTTATTAACGGTGATGTGAGCCTTTACAAGGATGTTTTCTGCAACTTTACCTGTTAGCTCAGGGAATTTTGACCTTAGATCAATAAGCATTAGATGGTTGTCGGTTCCGTTTGAGATGACATGGTATCCTTTGTCAACAAAAGCTTGTGCTAGAACCTCAGCGTTTCTTTTTACTTGCTTGACATATTCCATATAACCATCTGTAAGCGCTTCACCAAAAGCAACGGCTTTAGCAGCTATGACATGCTCTAATGGCCCCCCTTGAATACCAGGGAAAACAGCTGAGTCAAGAAGTTGAGACATCATCTTTAGTTGACCTTTGGGTGTCTTGTAACCCCATGGGTTCTCAAAGTCTTTACCCATTAAAATTAATCCACCACGAGGACCCCTGAGTGTTTTGTGGGTTGTGGTAGTGACTATGTGACAGTAAGGGATAGGATTATTAAGAAGCCCTTTAGCGATTAAACCTGCTGGATGGGAAATGTCGGCCATAAGAATTGCACCAATCTTATCGGCAATCTCTCTCATCCTGGCATAATCCCAATCACGAGAATAGGCTGATGCTCCGGCAATAATCAACTTGGGTTTTTCACTTAAGGCTACCTTCTCCATGATATCATAGTTGATGGTACCTGTGGCTTCTTCCACTGTATATGCAACAGGTCTATAAAGTAAACCTGAGGAATTTACCGGAGAACCATGAGATAGGTGACCACCATGTGATAGGTCAAGCCCCATAAAAGTATCGCCCGGTTTTAGACAAGCCAAAAGAACAGCCATATTTGCCTGGGCTCCTGAGTGTGGTTGTACATTGGCCCATTCTGCTCCAAATAACGCTTTTGCTCTATCAATGGCTAGCTGTTCTGTTTCGTCTACACATTGACAACCACCATAATAACGCTTACCTGGGTAGCCTTCTGCATATTTATTTGTCATTACTGATCCCATTGCTTCCATTACCTGTTCACTAACAAAGTTCTCAGAAGCGATAAGCTCTAAACCATTAATCTGGCGACTGCGCTCACGAGCAATGATGTCGAATACCTGGTTATCTCTTGTCATATTACTTTATGTTTTTCTGATTGAGGTTGCGTTTCGTTCTACTGATATTTCATTTTTTTGTGCGGAATCAGTGTCACGTCAACTTCTATACAAAGGTAAAAAGAAACTCATATACAATGGTGCTGACCATCTTTTCCGTCATCCTCTAAAGACTTATCTTTATACTTTGTTTTGGTAGTAACACTTTTTTTTTAATGACAAATTAATCTGACCAAACAACTTTTATATTTTTCTTCTTGTCTCCTATGTACCGTTACACCCCAATGAGCGATGAAATTGATATCATTAATGGATGCAAAAAGCAGGTGCCTCGTTACCAACGAGCCTTGTATGATAAGTTTGCATCCAAAATGTTAGGCGTTTGCCTTCGGTATTCACATGACCAAGAGGAAGCTGAAGATATGCTTCAAGAGGGGTTTGTAAAGGTCTTCTCTCATATTAATGACTATAGAGGAGATGGTTCTTTCGAAGGCTGGATTAGAAGGGTTATGATTAATAGTGCAATTAATTATTTCGTCAAAAATAAAAGACATTACTTTCAAGATGATGTAGACGATTTAGGCGAGGTAATCGAAGATAATCGGGTGCATTATGATCAATTACATGTGAAAGACCTCCTTCGGGTCATTCAAGCGCTGCCCGATGGCTATCGAACCGTGTTTAACCTCTATGAAATAGAGGGCTATCAACACAAGGAGATTGCCGAAATGCTTGGAATTTCTGTGAGCACTTCTAAAACCCAGCTATTGCACTCAAAACGGCTTCTGCAAAAACGATTGGCTGATTATAGTAGGGAAATAAAAGGATATTGAAATATAAAATTCTTCATTCATGGATCCAATCCTGAGAGATAAGTTCAAAGATTTCGAACAGACCCCCTCCGTCTCTGTTTGGTCTAAACTCGATCGGTCATTACGATTGAAGCGATATGCCCGTTTCAGTTTCAAGGTTGGTATCCCTTTGGTTATTGCATCTTTAATCACTCTATCTCTCTTTGATAATTCAAAGCAGTCTAACTTACAGACTTTACCGAAAGATTCTTCGTCTCTCCAATCTAACCAAGACATTTACTCTTCCCAACCTTCTGCTAAGGTAGATTCACTCTTAGATATCGCCCCTGCGAATCATGATCAATCGCTCGCTGGCAACTCATCTTCGGTTTCTCGTAAATCATCTAAAAACAGTACTATTAATACCTCTACTCCTGTTGAGGTTTCTTCTGTGTCTGTAAATAGTTCTGATCATAAAACTATTTCTAATCTACAAGCCTCTTCCTCGCCATCAGCTGAGCCAAACTCCAAGTCTGAGATACTCCCTGCTCAAAATAATCTGCACTCTATAGTAGAAGATTTCTCTCTTCCTGTTAATTCAGAAAATATTGAAACACCCTCTAATTCTAACGATTTACCTGACATCCTTTCAGGTGGTACCGAAATCAAGCAGATCTGTCTTGGTGAAGAAATCGCCTTGATCGCCCCTGAAGGCAAATCCTATAAATGGAGTAATGGCGATATTAGTAGAACGATTGTTGTTAAACCTAATGATTCTCAAGATGTCACGGTGCTACTTACCAATTGGAGTGATCAGCAAATAGAAATGCATTATCGAATTGAGATCCTTGACTGTTCTATCTATATCCCTAGAGCTTTCACTCCGAATGGCGATGGGCAAAACGATGTTTTCCTCGCTCAAGGTGATGGTATCTCAAACTTTAATATGAAAGTTTATTCTAAACAAGGTGAACTACTCTTCGAATCTTTTGAGATCAATACTGGCTGGGATGGCAGAACAATCAGTGGGAAACAGCCTTTCGATGTCTATGTATATCGAATCAGTTTCAATGATATAAATGGCCAGATCCATCTTGTGTCTGGAACGTTTACCTTGTTACCTTAAGATATTTTATCCCCGCTAACCGTTTGAAATCCGGGGGGAGAATTGTCGGGAGACAATTCTCCCCATTTTTTTTTAAAGGCTGCACTAAATTGCCACCTCTCCGCTACCGCTTCGTATCCTCTTCGTTCTTTCTCCATGTTTAATTAGTGGGTTATTCCGATTCTTTCTCAGCCCCATTCTATATTTCTGCTTAGATATCCATTTAAACCATGGGTAAGAGCGAAGAGGATACGACGAGGAAGCGAAGGGGAAGGTTAAAGAAGGGCGTTTACGAAGTATACGATGGCTACTAATCCATAAATTAGTTTCATTACAGTACCAGCTACAAAGCCTAGAAAGGAACCTAAAGCGGCTCTGAATGCTTTTTTGGAATCACTCCCTGCAATGGTTTCCCCCAGATATGCCCCAAGAAAAGGCCCTATTATGATCCCGAAGGGCCCCATGAAAAGTCCAATAATCAGCCCAATGGTTGAACCCCATGCCCCATATTTGGTTCCCCCGAATTTTGTGGCTCCCCATGCCGGAACCATATAATCAAGTACAGTAAGTATCACAACAACAATGCCCATTACAACTAGAAAGTCGGTGGTAAAGGCCTTGTATGAGGTGAAATGTAGCGCTAAGAGTGCAAGGTAGCTGAGTGGCGGGCCAGGGATTATGGGTAAAACACTCCCGGCTAGTCCTGCAATTAAAAGAATGATTCCGGTTATTATTAATAATGTATCCATCTCTTTGAACTGTTTGTTTGATCTTTTATGCTCAGATCTATCAAAAATAGTGCAGATTTTATTCATTAGCCTCATTTTTCCCTCTATTAAGCAATTGTACCAGATGTAAAGTTTCTTCTGATTTATCAACTAACTTTGTCGAAGATTGATTGCTGAAAGAGATAATTTATGACTGATAGCATAGGGTGGTAATCCACTTGAGGGTTATTAGTACCTCATTAATGACAACTTAGCAATGGATTTTTAATGTGTTGGTTGGAAATCAGGGGGGATATCGCTTTAAGTATGATTACCTCAATAGGATGACAGCTAAAAGACAAAAGGATGCAAAATGGATTATACTGTTTTTATAGCTAGAAGGCTCTCTTCAAAGGTTGCGGGTGGTTTTTCACCCGTGATAGTTAAGATTGCCACTATCAGTGTAGCCATGGGTGTGGCTGTTATGTTGGTTTCTTTGGCTGTGCTTTTTGGGTTTAAGAGAGAGATTAGGGAAAAGATCTCTGGATTTGCAGGTCATATTCAGGTAGCTGCTTTTTCGCAAAACCAGTCTCTTGAGCCTTCTCCGATTTCAATTAAACAACCTTTTCTTCCATGGCCAAAAAAGCTGGGCAGAGTTAGAAGTGTTGAAGGGTTCGCTACTAAAGCAGGCATCATTAGAACCGATGATATCATCCAGGGAGCCATATTAAAAGGCATCGGACCAGATGCTAAACAGGAGTTTATCGCTATGAATTTGCAGGAGGGAAAACTCTTTATACCGGGGAAAGATTCAGCAAATGACTCGGTGGTAATTAGCAGGTCTCTTTCTAAATTGCTGAAGATAAAACGGGGGGAGGCTCTTAGGATGTATTTTATTGGAGGCAATGAATCTGCACCTAGAGGACGAAAGTTCATTGTTGGAGGCATCTATGAAACGGGTTTGGAAGAGTTTGATAAATTATTGGTCTTAGGAGACATAAGGCAGATTAGAAAGCTTAATGGCTGGGAAGATGATGAGACAGGTGGGTATGAGATTTATCTTGAGAATTTTGATGATATGCAACAAGTCTCCACTAATTTATACAATTACACAGGGATCGATTTAAATGTTACCACAGTAAAGGATAAGTATCCGCAGCTCTTTGATTGGTTAAATGTTCAAGATGTTAATGTGTTTGTGATTTTGGTGATGATGACTCTGGTTTCAGCTATTGCCATGATTAGTGTTTTATTAGTCTTGATTCTTGAGCATACACGCACGATTGGAGTATTACGAGCCATGGGAGCAAGAAAGAGAGATATTCGTCGCATTTTTCTTCTTCAATCTCTTAAGATCTCGCTTAAAGGGTTATTATGGGGGAATGCGATAGGGCTAATCATGGTGGCAATCCAATATCAATGGCGATTGGTGGGATTACCTCAAGAGTCGTACTATGTTAGTTATGTACCTGTATGGATTGACTTGACCACCTGGCTGGTGTTAAACGCTGCTACCTTATTTATATGTACCTTATTTATGGTTATACCCTCCTATTTTGCAAGCCGTATTCGACCGGTTGAGGCTATAAGGTTTAGCTAAAAGATTAATTGATTGTAATTTTCGTAATTATTGATGAAGATGAAAAGATATATCTTGATAGTTATTGCACTTGTTCTTTTGAGTAGTTGTAAGAAAGTTACCAAGAGTTACTATTCAGATGGGACGATTCGTTCGGAGGTCAGCTATACAGGGGGTGATCGGGAGGGACGTGCCCGTTATTATTATCCAAATGGAGCTTTACAACAAGAGGTGTGGTATAAGAATGATCAGTTAGATGGGATTATGCGACAATGGAAAGCAACAGGTGTCTTGCTATTGGAGGAACACTATAAGTCGGGTAAAAAGAATGGCCCATCGATTCAGTTTGATATGGATGGAAGAAAGAGTGTTGAGTTACATTATGTAAATGACACCCTTGAGGGTAAAGCAAGAGAGTGGTACGGGAATGGCGTTTTAAGGACAGATGGAAACTACTTAGGCGGACGATATGAAGGGGATTGGTTGTGGTATGGGGCAGATGGGAAAATTGTCGGTAAAGGAAGTTTCAAAGATGGAACAGGAGTGGCAAAAGCTTACTATCCAAATGGAAAAGTATTAAGAGTGACCAGGTATAGGTTAGGCCTTCATGAAGGGAAGGAGGAGTTGTATGACAGCACAGGAATTTTAACAAAAGTGCGTGAATATCAGGCAGGAAAGATTATAAAAGAGCAAACGATTGCAGATTAATGCGTTGTAGTAAGATATTTGTCTAAAGTTCAGTAAGTTAATAAGATATTTTAAGATAAAAAATATTGACTTTTGCGATATCAGAATCAAAGAAAGAACTACCTTTGCCAAGTGAATTCACCCACAAAGTGGTTCATTAAAAATATTTTAATTTCCAACTTGTAAACCACATCTAAAATTTTAAAAATGAACGTTCAGAAAATACTTGCTGAGCTCGAGAAGAATCATCCGGCTCAACCCGAATTCTATCAGGCAGTACGTGAAGTGCTTGAGTCAATTGAAGAGTTCGTAAACGAAAATCCTCAATATGATGCACATCGTATCGTTGAGCGTTTAGTAGAGCCCGATCGTTTAATTCAGTTCCGTGTAACCTGGGTTGATGATAATGGAGATATTCAGGTCAACCGTGGTTGGAGAGTACAATTCAACAATGCAATTGGTCCTTATAAAGGAGGTTTGCGCTTCCACCCAAGTGTTACTTTAGGTACTTTGAAGTTCCTCGGTTTCGAGCAGATCTTTAAAAACAGTTTGACAACACTGCCTATGGGTGGTGCAAAGGGAGGTTCTGATTTCAATCCTAAGGGTAAATCAGATGCTGAAATCATGCGTTTCTGCCAAGCTTTCATGCAAGAACTATGGAGAAATATCGGTCCTGAAATTGATGTTCCAGCTGGTGACATCGGTGTTGGTGGCCGTGAAATTGGCTTCCTCTATGGTATGTGGAAGAAACTTACCCGTGAACACGTTGGTGTTTTAACAGGTAAAGGCCGTAACTGGGGTGGCTCTTTAATCCGTCCTGAAGCTACTGGTTTTGGTGGTGTCTATTTCGCTCAGGAAATGCTCGCTACTAAAGGAACCAGCTTCGCAGGTAAAACCGTTACTCTATCAGGTTTCGGTAATGTAACCTGGGGTGCTGCTCTTAAGGCTGTTGAGTTTGGTGCTAAGGTTGTTACTGTTTCTGGTCCTGATGGTTATGTTTATGATCCAGATGGTATCAAAGGCGAAAAAATCGATTATCTACTCGAACTTCGTGCTTCTAACAATGACGTTGTTAAACCTTACGCTGAGAAATATGGTGTTGAGTTCTTCCCTGGCCAAAAACCTTGGGGTGTTAAGTGCGACATCGCAATGCCTTGCGCTACTCAGAACGAATTGAGAGAAGAAGATGCTAAGAAACTCGTTGCTAACGGATGTATCTGCATCGCTGAAACTTCTAACATGGGTTGTACCCCAGAAGCTATCAACGTCTTCATCAATAATAAAGTTATGTACGGCCCTGGTAAGGCTGTTAATGCTGGCGGCGTGGCTGTTTCTGGCCTCGAAATGTCACAAAATAGCGAAAAACTCAGCTGGACTCGCGAAGAAGTTGACGCTAAACTTATCCGCATCATGAAGGATATTCATGAAAACTGCGTTAAATATGGTACTCAACCCGATGGTTACATCAACTACATGAAGGGCGCTAACATCGCTGGCTTCATTAAGGTTGCTGATGCTATGATTGATCAAGGTGTTATCTAATATTAGTTAACCCTTCCTTAAAAAGGCTGTCCTCTCTATAGGACAGCCTTTTTTCTTATGGCACTATCCGGTAAACTCAACAATTTACCATGTCCATGGGTTATTGTTGCCTTGATGTCTCCTTTAAAGAGAAATATCACGGATCCACGCTGATGCCTCGAATTATTTAAGAGGTTACTGAACAAGGGAGATTCTAGATTTACCTCTTGTACGATAATTGATGCAATTGTTTTACGTTATACCTTAGCATAATAAACTGTTGAGGCCTATCTGGGTCTTATTTTTCTAATTATCTGCGAACGGTTTTTATCTCAACTGAAAAATCCGTTTCTTTAAAGTCTAAAATTCAATAGTGGAAATGATAAGAAAGATTTTTCTTTCCCTGATACTCCTTCTGGCTCTCATCGTTGGGAAGGCTCAAGTTAATATTCCTCATTTCATTTTTGGTGGAATGCAACATCTATCTGAAGGGAAGTATCCTGAAGCCATCCGTGATTTGAATATCGTCATCCAAGCCTCACCCGATATGTTTGAACCCTATTTCTATAGAGGAATCGCTAAGTTCAGTCTTGGCGATAATAAAGGAGCTGAGATGGACTTTAATAGATGTCTGGAACTTCATCCCCTGTATGCAGATGCTTTACACTATAGAGCTATCGTTCGTGATAGACTTCAAGATAATGCTAAAGCTATGCAAGATTATCGTGCTGCTCTCCGATTAGAACCCCTTAACGCCGATATCTATGTTAATCGCGGTATTACTTTCCTTCAACATAGAAAGTATCTACAAGCTGTGTCTGACCTAGACTCGGCTCTCCTTCTCGATAAAAATCACTCTTTAGCCTACCTTGCCAGAGGTATGGCCAATCATGCTCTCAAAAGAAATTCAGCTGCACTGAGTGACCTTAACAAGGCCATCCACCTAAATATCTTCTATACCGAAGGCTATGTTAAAAGAGGAACGATTAAATATGACTCAACTGATTACGAAGGCGCTCTCGAGGATTTTAATACGGCCATCAAGCTAGATTCTAAAAATCCAATGGTATACTTTAGCCGAGCTCTAACCTATCTTAAACTCGAGCGTAAACAAGAAGCATTATTCGATTTTGATAAGGTGTTAGAACTGGATCCATTAAATTCGCTGACTCTTTACAATCGTGCTCTAATGAGAACCCAAGAGGGGCAGTTTAAGGAGGCTTTAGCCGATTACAACAAGGTTGTGCAACTTAATCCGGATAATGTGCTTGTGGCTTTCAATCGAGCCGTCTTGAGGCATGAAATGAAGGACTACAAGGGAGCAATCGCCGACTATTCCAGAGCTATTGAGCTTTTCCCCGATTTTGCCAGAGCCTACCTCAACCGTTCTGATGCCTGGCATCGACTGGGAAACGAAAAGAATGCCTTTGTCGACAATGAAAAGGGTAAATCAATCATGAAAAACATCAGCCAAAATGCTGATTCTACCTTCTCTAAATATGCCGATAGTTCCTTCCTCTCCCGTGTCGTTGAATTTGAAGCCGACTTTAGAAATACTTCCGCCGTTGATGGCCACATCCAATATCAACCTGTATATGTCGACCTTGAACGTAATTTCTATATAACTTACCTCTATAATGATTCGGTATATATCGAGCAGAAGCGCAATAGTCCCTGGCAGAAATGGATCAATGACTTCAACCAGAAGAATGGCTATAAGCTGAATTTTGGCTTGAGTAATAATTCGAATCTTATTCCCGTAGATCAGGTCGGTCGCTATATTGGTTCAATGGATAGCACCCTTCGAATCAGTGAAAATGACCCTGTTGGTTATTTCTTTGTTGGGGTTCTTAACGGAATGGTTAGAAATTATAATAGCGCGATAGAGGCTTATAACCAGGCTATCTCCTTGAATCGTGATTTTGCTTTCGCATACTTAAATAGAGCAAACACTCGTCTTCAACAACTCGAGGAGTCCTCTGATGGAGATGATTTCCTTAATAGTGTCACAATCGGTGGCTCAAAAACTAGCCATGATATTACACCATCAGATGAAGTCGATTATAGTCCGATCCTGAAAGACTATGATAAAGTCATTGATTTGAAACCTGATCTGGCTATTGCTTGGTTTAATCGTGGCAATGTCAAAGCCAGAATGGGGGCTTATAATGATGCGGTACAAGATTATGATAAAGCACTTGAACTGGAAGAACGACTGGGTGAGGCTCACTTTAATATATCCCTTCTTCTTATCTACCTCAAACGTAATGAGGAAGCTTGCAAGG
The DNA here is from genome assembly GCA_964444785.1 of uncultured Bacteroidales bacterium. Classification (GTDB taxonomy): domain Bacteria; phylum Bacteroidota; class Bacteroidia; order Bacteroidales; family TTA-H9; genus JAJTBW01. Next base: position 55,973 of record CAYUII010000011.1, read on the forward strand.
ATCTAAGTCGCGCTGGTGAACTGGGTATCAGAAACTCTTACAACCTGATCAAACGCTATTGCGAAGAGGAGTAGGGGCTTTGACTATCTATTGGCTATGGTTGTTCTATGATGCCGATTAGCTGTAGCTTTGCATTAAGATTATAAAGAATGATTAGAATAGAAGAGATCACCACGTCTCTGAGTTATACTTTGTCTCAACTTACCGTGCTCGCAGCCGGTATCCTAGATGTTCCTACTCAGAGAATAGTTCGTATAGATGTGGTTAAAAGAGCAATTGACTCTCGTAATAAAAGACGTATTCAATTTGTTTTTGCCCTTGATGTTTTTGTTGACAATGAAGAGGAATTGGTTAATAACCTACTCCTTACCCCAGAAGGAAAGGAACGATCAAACAGGCATCGGGTTCGAGTAGTTGAACCCTATCACTATACCATTCCAATCGCAGGTAGAAAAGGGAGGTTTAGTCCGGTGGTTATTGGAAGTGGGCCAGCCGGTCTTTTTGCTGCCTTGGTTTTAGCTCGTTCAGGATTGTGCCCCTTAGTTTTGGAACGAGGCTCTGAGGTGAAAAGAAGGGTTTCTGAGGTGGAAAGTTTCTTTTCTACCGGAAATCTGGATACTGAAAGCAATATTCAATTTGGCGAGGGGGGAGCTGGGACTTTCTCTGATGGGAAATTATATACTTTAATCAATGACCATCGCACTAAGTTTATTTTTTCTGAGTTTGTAAAAGCAGGTGCCCCTGAAGAGATCTTATGGGATGCTAAGCCACATATTGGGACTGACAAGTTAAGGGCTGTTGTGGTCAATATGCGAAACGAGATCGAGCGTTTGGGAGGGAAGTTTAGGTTTAACTGTCTTGTAGAGGATGTTAAGATAAAGGATCAAAAGGTTGTTTCGGTGATTCTAAGGGGTGGTGAGGAGGTCCGTTGCGACGATGTTGTCCTTGCTATTGGTCACTCAGCAAGAGATACGTTTGAGATGTTGCAACGTCGGCAATTTGCTCTTGAGCCTAAGATTTTTGCAATAGGTATACGAATAGAGCATCCGAGAGAGGTCATTGATAAAATCCAATATGGCGCTCTGGCTGGTGATCCAATTTTGGGTGCAGCAAGGTATAAGTTGGCGGTACAGCCTAAAGGTGTACGACCCGTATATACCTTTTGTATGTGCCCCGGAGGTCACGTGGTTGCTGCAGCTTCCGAGAAGAACCATTTAGTAGTAAATGGGATGAGCGAACATGCTCGCAATAATTATAACTCAAATAGTGCCTTGTTGGTCAATGTTGGTCCTGCAGATTTTTCAGGAACACACGCTTTAGCCGGAATCGAGTTTCAGAGAAGGCTTGAGGCGAGAGCTTATCAGTTAGGGGGTGGAGGTTATAAGGCTCCGGCTCAGTTGGTAGGTGATTTTCTTAAGGATCGCATGAGTGAGCGATGTTTAGAGGTTAAACCAACCTATAAACCTGGAATCAAGATGGCTAGATTAAGTCAGTTACTACCAGTACCCGTTGTTAAGAGCATTCAGGCAGCACTGCCTTTATTTGATCAGAAGATGAGAGGGTTTGCTATGCCCTCCGCACTCTTAACAGGAATTGAAAGTAGAAGCTCTTCACCGGTTCGAATACCTAGAGGCGAAGATCTTCAATCGGTTATAAGAGGAGTTTATCCAGCCGGTGAAGGGGCTGGTTATGCCGGAGGTATTGTCTCTGCCGCCATCGATGGCATTCGGGTAGCCGAAGCAATTATTAATAAATCTGAGAATTGGGAAGGGAAAGAACATTGAAACGAAGAGTTATAATAGTAGGAGCCGGCGCAGCCGGGATGCTTGCGGCTATCGCTGCAGCACAACAGGGAGCAGAGGTGACTCTGCTCGAAAAAATGGATCGTCCCGGTCGAAAGATCGCCATCACCGGTAAAGGCCGATGCAATATCACGAATAGTTCCTCTATAAGCCAATTTCTCGAGAAGACCGGTCCTGATGCCCGATTCCTTAAGAATGCCTTTGCCCGGTTCTTTAGTAAGGAGATCATTGAACTATTGCAGGAAGAGGGGGTCGCTGTGGTAGAAGAGCGAGGCGGACGATTCTTCCCCGAGAGCCAAAAAGCAGCCGATGTGAATAGAGCTCTCACCAATCGGCTGACACGATTGGGCGTGAAAACCTTAACTAATTGTAGAGTCGATGCGCTTACTATTGAGGCCGGCATTGTTGTAGGGGTGAAGCTAACTAATGGTAGATTAATCCCTGCAGATAGGGTAATAATGGCCACTGGAGGGGTTAGTTATCCAGGAACAGGGTCTACCGGAGATGGGTATAAAATATTGTCAGAGGTAGGCCATAAAATTATTAAACCAAAGCCCTCATTGGTTCCAATGCTTTCCAAGGGGGATTTGGCTGGTAGATTACAAGGCCTAGCTCTAAAGAATGTCACAGCTGCTCTTTGGAAGAACGGAAAGAAAATAGGGGAGGAGTTCGGAGAATTACTATTTACCCATTTTGGACTCTCCGGTCCAATAATCTTAACTCTATCCAGACGCTTTTCAACCTATTTGGATCAGCCGGAGGATCTTTATTTGACAATAGATCTAAAGCCTGCATTGGATCATCAAAAGCTTGATTTAAGACTTTTGCGTGAGTTAGAAGAGCATGGTAAAATGTTGATGCATAATATTCTTCATAGTCTATTACCTTCAAGCATGGTAGATGTCTGCTTGCAAGAGACAGAGATCGATGGGTCGATAGCGGGACATCAATTAAAGGCTGAACAAAGGAAGAGGCTGAGGAATTGGTTAAAAGAGGTGCGTTTTGAGGTGACCGGTGTTAGGGGCTTTAGGGAGGCCATCATTACAGCCGGAGGCGTAAGCACAAAAGAGATAGATCCTAAAACCATGCAATCTAAGTTGGTAAAAGGACTTTATGTGGTTGGTGAACTTCTTGATCTAGACGCAGATACCGGTGGGTATAATCTTCAAATAGCTTTTTCTACTGGGTGGGTTGCAGGGCTTTCTTGTCTGTTAGAAGAGCGAAAATTAGGTGCTTAGAATAACTTTGGCATATTTATGGATAGTTTTATACTCCTTTTGAAAGAATTGAAGGACAGAGATTATGGTTAGAAAAACGAGAAAAGTGCTTCGGAAAGTTAGAGAACCTTTTGCTGAATTTGTGCATAATGAAGCCTCAGGAGGAATAGTTCTTTTGTTGGCAGCAATCCTTGCTTTGGTAGTTGCGAACTCGGCTTTAGCCGGCATGTATGATCAATTTCTTCATATGCATGTTGGTTTTCGAATAGGTCCATTGTATCTTGATAAAACAATCCATCATTGGATTAACGATGGGTTAATGGCCATTTTCTTTTTCCAGGTTGGTTTAGAAATTAAGAGAGAACTGGTTGCCGGTGAGTTATCAACCCCACAAGGTGCTGCATTCCCAATGGTTGCTGCAGTTGGGGGGATGGCCATGCCGGCTCTTCTATATACTTTGCTAAATATTGAGGGTATTGGCGCTTCAGGTTGGGGTATTCCAATGGCAACCGATATTGCATTTGCTTTAGGTGTAATGATGTTGTTAGGCAAAAGGGTTCCTGTTCAGTTAAAGATCTTTGTTACTGCGTTGGCAATTGTAGATGATTTAGGAGCTGTTCTAGTGATTGCTCTCTTCTATACTGAGCAAATAGAGTTTTATTATCTTCTCTTTGCAGGAATTATTCTTTTGTTTCTTTTTATTGGAAACAGGTTTGGGATGAGAAAGCCGGTTTGGTATATTCTTCCAGGCTTCGTTTTATGGTTTTTGGTTTTGAAGAGTGGTGTTCATGCTACGGTTGCCGGAGTCTTGCTCGCTTTTACCATTCCCACGGGTGCTAAACTCAATACCGATGAGTTTATTGATGCTATGGGGCGGTATTTAAATCGATTTGTTAGGACGGGTGATGAGGATGTTACTACTTTAACTCCGCCACAGGTACATTCTGTACAGGCACTAAAACTCACCTGTCAACAAGTGGAGGCTCCATTGCAGCGACTTGAACATGCACTGCACCCATGGGTTGTATGGTTAATTATGCCTCTTTTTGCTTTTGTAAATGCCGGCGTCACGTTCTCTGGATCTTTTCTGGAAACAATAAGCCATCCGATTGCTTTGGGTGTGATGGTTGGTCTGTTTATTGGCAAGCCATTAGGGATTGTAATGCTTGTTAAGATTGCAGAGGCCTTAAAGTTGGTTAAGATACCTCAAGGCATATCGTTTATACATCTTTTAGGGGCTGGTATGTTGGCCGGAATAGGGTTTACCATGGCACTCTTTATAAACAGTCTTGCTTTTAGTGATGCCCATTTAGTCGATATTGCTAAAACGGGTATCTTGTTAGCCTCCTTATTAGCCGGTATAGTAGGTGCTCTCTTCTTGCTTTTAAGAAAACCCGATACTTCCGACGAGGATTTGAAATAGCACTATTCAATTATCCTAGTATTAATCTTGCAAACGGTGAAGTTTTGATTCTTAAGTAATCAAAATAGATTGAATCAACGAGGATTTATCGATCTCTGAAGTCTTTCTTCTTAGTCAGTTTCAGGTCTTGAAGCATTGTTGCTTTAACATTGATTTGGAAGTTCCAGGATTTCATCGAGCCGAAGGGGATCCAGTTAAAACGCATCTCCCAACAATGTAGATCTCGGTAAAGGTTCATAGATGAATAGGTGATCTTTTTTGACTCAAAGTCATATCCTGTTTGGAATTGGAACTTCCATTTGGGAGTAATGCTAACATCACCACTAAAGCGCATCGTTTGGATAAGAGTCGATTTATTGCTTCTAACTCCTGAAACAAACTGTTCATTTGTGCGGTAATTAAAGTCATAACTAATGTTGAAGTTCCAGGGAACAGTAAAGTCAACATAGTTATCAGGGTTATAGTAGATGTCGTATTGTTCAGGGTTTTCAGGCAGAAATGACGGTTTGGGTTGAGGAACGTCTTTAAGAGTCTTGTTATCTCCCTTTTTGTCGGTTCCTTTGCTTGACGAGAAATTATAGTTTAAAGAGAAGTTCCAGCTGGTTGATTGAAGACGAAGCAGTCGTTTGTTTACGTCCCATTCAAAGCGATTATAGTTTCTTCCGAGGCTATCAACTGCATAGGGATCCCAAGAAGAGTTAAAGTTAAGGGTGAGTTTATCTTTAATGAGAGTAGTACGACCACTCATGGTTATTTTTGACAGATTGAGCGAGTCGCGAGTGATATCATATGAACTCGAAATGGTGAAGTTCTCGATTAGTTTTATGTTTTTGGTTCCTGTAATGGTATCAGACGAAGATTTTACCTTCATCTCAAGGTTATTGGTAACCGAGAAGCCAATGGCACCAGATCGACTCGAAGCGGGAGATCCATAAATGGTTCCTTCGAATATGCTATATTTTCCAAGATTGCCGGCGCGATCCTTTTGGTAATACTTATAATAACCCCAAAACGGATCTGAGAAATCGGGATTAAAGCTAAAAGAGAGACTAGGTTGAATGGTATGTCTTATCTTCTTAATAGGCCCTCTTTTAAAAGTGAACATCCCGTAAAGGGTAGTAGAGACGCTTGATGTAAATCGGAACTCATGCGCAGCATTAAACTCATTAATCCTTTGATTATAGTTTTCCTGGTAATAGGTCTCACCATCAATCTCTGTACTGTCGGCAATCCATTGCTTGCGGATGGATTGTCCATACCATCTTTCAGTTAAACTTATAGAATTATTAAATCGTAAATATTTAAAAAGGGTAATGCTGCTCGAAATAGGGATAGAGTGTTTCATTCCGTATTTCATCTCTTTTGTCCAGTCTCCTTGGAAAATGGTAGAATCAGTCGTGTTATAACGGTTTTCTGCATTTGCAGAGTAGTTTACCGAGATGTTCTCATACCAACGAAGTTTTCCAACCTGTTTAGCTCTTCGGAATGGATAGAACCGATTGGCGGTAAGGGTCATTTGGGGTAAAGTAATATCGATAGATTTATTGAGGGTGTTTTGAGAATGTGATGCACTTGCCGAGAAGTTGAAGTTATCACCTAAACGAGCTTGGTAAGTGATGCTGGAACTAAAGGTATTACTTAAGTAGTCGTTTGAACTAACGGGGTTGTACTGGTTGAATTTGCTGGAAACAATATTAACATTAGCCGAAAAGGTTCTATAAGGATTGGCTTTAGGATCTTGACGATGAGACCATCTAATGGCGAAGTCTTTCCTGTCTGAGTAGTTTGTTGCATATTTTTCACCCTCAATATTCTTGGCGAAGCTTAGGTTTAGATCGCCGCTATAGCGATAGCGGTTAACATACCGGAAGGAGGGCTTAAGAGCCCAACTGCCACGGCTATAGATATCTCCAATCAGGGTGAGGTCGGTGTAATCATTTATTGCCCAATAATAACCCCCGTTTTCAAGGTAGAAACCCCGGCTGGTTGACTCACCAAATGTTGGGATGATGATGCCAGATCGTTGTCCTCTCTTGTTTGGAAAGATACCGAAGGGAAGAAAGAGGGGCGTAGGAATATCCTCAATGACAAGCCAGGCAGGGCCTGTTACTATTTTGTTATCGGGAATGACTTTTGATCTGTTAAATTGAAATTCAAAGTGCGGATGGTCAAGGTTGCATGTGGTATATTTACCATGAAGAATGTTTACTGTGTTATCTTCAAATTTTTTGACTACCTCACCATGAAGAAAACCTTCTCCTTGTTCCGTAATAACATTTTTGATCAGTCCTTTCTTCGAGTCGAAGTTGTAAGTAATCTGCTTGGCTTTAAACTTACTCTGCTTTTCCGTGAAGATTGGGTTACCTTGCAGTTTCCCGGTGGAATCGGGAAGCCCTGTTGAGGTTACTAGTTTCTTACTAAAATCGGATTCAATGTAGTTGCCATCGAGGGTGATCTCTTGGTACTTGACCTTAGCATCCTGGAACATATAGATCTGTTTGTTCTTGATGTTAAAGCGGATGGAGTCTTTAGCAGTGAATAGTACGGGGGCTTCTAATGGAGGTTTCTTGGCCTTTTTAAGGGTATCGGAGGAAGCGAGCGTATCGTTTGTTTTAAGAAGCGAATCTGTAATGGGTCGCTTTGCTAAATTAGTGTCAGCTACGATTAAACTATCTTTCGTTTTTTGGGGAATGAGCGTATCGGGACTGGCTAAAAGAGATATTGTCTTCCTGTAAAAGGACGAGGATTCTTTTTTTGTCGCTTTTATAGAAATTTCCGGGAAAAGTAGAAGAACTATGAATAAACTGATTATTCCCCACTTAAGTCGCTGAGGAGCGAAACCTGGAGTTTTCACTGATAGGTAGTGGCGAGGCAACAGACGAAGCTTTATCACTAAATAGATTATCTTTACGTAACAATTGTTCACTACACCGGTTCCCCTAATGTATGACCGGTAGTACTTGACTAGCAACATATACCGATGATACTCAAACTGCCGGTCTGTGGTTCACTTTCGGGCACCAAAACTAAGAAATTAATCGCTATGATGGTGAGGTTTGGCTTAAAAAGGCTCTTATTCATTCTTTGCTCCCTTTTTATTCTTTCTATGCCTATGCAGGCACAGATGCGTGAGGGTAAAATAAAAAAGGTTGTTATTGATGCCGGTCATGGAGGTAAAGACCCTGGCGCAACGGGTCTTCGAAGTAGAGAAAAAGATATTGTCTTGTCAATTGCTCTAAAGGCGGGTAAGTATATCTCGGAGAATTTCCCTGATGTGGAGGTTATTTATACTCGAAAGACCGATGAGTTTATTGAACTATATAGAAGAGCCGAAATAGCCAATGAACATCATGCCGATCTTTTCATATCGATTCATTGTAACTCTTCAAAATCAACAAAACCTTATGGGTCAGAAACCTATGTGATGGGTCTACATAAAACGAATGCTAACCTTGAAGTGGCTAAAACTGAAAATGCAGCCATCCTTTATGAAGAGGATTATTCTAAGAAATATGATGGCTTTGACCCTAACTCTCCGGAAGCGCATATTATTTTTTCGCTTTACCAAAATGCATATCGTACCTATAGCCTAAAACTTGCGTCGTTAACACAATCTCAGATAGTGGAACGTTCAAGCCGCTTTGATCGCGGAGTTAAGGAGGCCGGCTTCTGGGTGCTATATAAAACAGCAATGCCGGGTATTTTAATTGAAGCCGGTTTCATAAGTAATAAAGAGGAAGAGAAGTATCTTGCCTCTGAAATTGGTCAAACGGTCATTGCATCTTCGGTTTATCGTGCCTTTAAAGAGTATAAAACATGGGTCGCATCGCAAGCAGGTAAGCCAATTGAAGACAATGCCCACGATAAAGGAGAGGTCTCATCTACTGATAAGGAGTCTCAAACAGAGGTAGTCCAAGAGCCCCATAATGATACCGACCAGCAATCAGATGTGGTTTGGCGTGTTCAAATAGCCTCTTCTCCGGAAAAAATCTCTTTAAAAAGCAATAAATTCAAAGGACTAAAAGATCTTTTTGAATACGAACACCAGAGAATGTTTAAGTATACTGCTGGGATGTTTTCTTCCCAGGAATTAGCCAAAAAGTATATGGCAGAGGTTAGAAAACAGGGGTATAAAGATGCTTTTGTTGTCCCATTCTATAACGACCATCGGATAAGTGAAGAGCAAGCTAAAGATTTATTGAAGACTAGTCATTAAGTTTAGCTCTATCTTTGTAGAAAATTTAACAAATAGACTTGTGAAGATAAGAAAAGAGGTAACCATAGGATTAAGCTTTGCCGGTACCATTATACTCTTTATTTGGGGTTTTAATTTTCTGAAAGGAACAGATCTGTTTTCCCCTAAACGCGAGTTCTTCGCCTTATATAACAATGTGGGTGGCTTAGTGGTCTCTAACCCGGTTGTGATTAGTGGTGTTAAGGTTGGTACAATCTCCTCCGTTAAATTCCATCCGGGTGATAATGGTTTAGTGGTGGTGAAAATGTTACTCACTACTGACTTTCCTATCCCATCTGATTCAAGAGCTAAAATCTATAGTAGTGATTTAATGGGGTCGAAAGCAGTGGAGATCGTTCTTGGTGGCAACGCTGCCCTGGCTGCCTCCGGTGATACTTTGACTGGTGAAATTGCTACGGGACTTACAGATCAACTGGTCTCTGAATTGGTGCCTTTAAAAGACCGTGCCGAGGCCATGATGGTACATGCAGATTCTGTACTCGTTGCTTTGAATAATGTTCTTACTCCTTCATCCCAGGAAAAACTTCGGCATACTCTTGTCTCTCTTGATAAAACAATGATTCAGGTTGAAGGAATGACCACTCGCCTTAACACAATTCTTGGAAATCAACAGTTGAGTATTGAGGGTATCCTAAAGAATACAGAGTCTTTTACTGCTAATTTAAAGGCTAATAATCAGAATATAACTAAACTGATTGCTAATTTGGAGCGTGTTAGTGACTCACTGGCTTCAGCACCTTTAGGAAGAACTCTTAATGAGCTTGAAGGGACTGTTGCTCGAGCTAATCTCCTGTTAAAGGGAATTGAAGAGGGGCAAGGTACAGCCGGTCAGCTACTAAAGAGCGATTCTCTCTATAAAGCACTCAATAGATCTGCTCTTAATCTTGAGGTTTTACTCAAAGATTTAAAAGAGAATCCTGAACGCTATGTAAAATTCTCTCTCTTTTAATTCAGTTGGGTTAGTTTTAAATCCCAGCCTGGTTGAATAGCAAGATCAGTTTTAATTATTTATCTTAAGAAAAGACCGGCATATTTCACTCGAAATCTGCCGGTCTTCTGTTGAAGCTAAGTAGATGAGTCTATTTATGAACTTCACGGATGAACTTCTCAACTTCGGGAACTCCTCCTTGATAGACTAGATAGCCATTGTATGGTTCTCTTTCAGTAATCTCATCATTGACAGGAGTGAGCATAAGCCGTTTGACCTCTTCAGCATCGTCGGTCTGGCCAAGAACCCAACCTAATTTTATGTAAGCGGTTTCCGGTAGCATGTTCCCCAGTGGTACAATACCTTTGGCCATCATGTCACGACCGGTGTCATAAACAAACATATGAGCATAACCCCAAATGGTTTGAACGGTCATGAACATGTGTACACCATTCTTATGGGCTCTTTCAATTGCAGGATAGAGCTCTTTGTTAACATGACCAAGTCCGGTTCCTACAATGATGATCCCTTTATAGCCTAAATTAACCATGGCATCTAAGACATCGGGCTTCATAGCTGGATAATAATAGAGCATTGAAACCTTATCTGAGAAGTAGGGCTTAATGATCACATTATTATCCTTTCTTCTTGGATTAACCTTCTCCTTAATCGGAGTTACTCCTTTACGGGTTACCATAGCAACGGGGGTATCTCCAATGGTTCTGAAGGTAGAACGGTAGCTTGAGTGCATTTTTCTTACCCTTGTTCCCTTATGAAGCAGTCCGTATTCATCACTGGTGGGTCCAAACATACAAACCATAACCTCAGCAATATTCCCATGACCAGCAGCGGTCATGGCATGCATTAGATTTAAAGCTGCATCGGAACTAGGTCGGTCACTTGATCTTTGTGATCCTACCAGAACGATGGGTACCGGAGAGTTCTGAACCATAAAGGAGAGAGCTGCACCGGTATGAGAAAGAGTATCCGTGCCATGACCAATCACAATACCATCAACTCCATTCTCAATCTCTTTTCCGATAGCCTGAGCTAAAGCAATATATTGCTTCGGTCCCATATTCTCACTAAAGACCGCAAACAACTTCTCTGTCTCTAAATTACAGATATCTGCTAACTCGGGAACTGCACCATATAGTTCTCCCGGAGTAAAAGCAGGGATTACAGCCCCTGTACGGTAGTCAAGTCGGGAAGCTATGGTTCCTCCAGTGCCTAGTAACTTTACTTTTGGTAGTCCCGGTGTAACAGGGAACTGTTTTTCTGGAATCTTATAGTTAGCTTTTTTGTAACCTAACTCCTTCATCGTAGTGATGGTTGATGTATCTATACCGATATTGTAACCCGTTACAATTTTCATTACAATATGCTTGTCATCATCATTCTCTGACCGAGGAAGAACGGTACCATTGAAAGTACCTCGAGTTGTTTCAATGACGGCTTGCCCCCAAACTCGAACATTGTACTGTTTAAGTAATTCCAGAGCGTGCCCTTTATATCCTTGGAAAAAATCTTCGTTCATGACAACTTAGTTTTCACTGTTAATTTCGCTTATTCCCATTTTGCAACATCTCTATTGCTTTTACAATTCTGCGATTCCTTGTTTCGATCTTCTTGGCTTCATTAATCCAGTTAACATATTCCTTCCGGTGTGTATAAGACTGTTTATAATACAACTCGGTCAATCCTTCGATTGTGCTCATAGCCTGAATAAAGTCTTCCGGAACATTGATTTCCGGTCGTTGATTACGATCAGGAAGACTTCCGGGTCTTATTCTTACTGCCGACCAGAATTCATTAATACTTACCTGTGATACAGGTCTGAATCCACTATTAAAGACTATCTTCCAACCTTCGTCTCTATGGAGATCACTTCCATACCCTGAACTTTTCTTTGGGTAGACTACCCAAAGAATTCCCTCGTATTCTACATGTTCCATGAAAGAGTGAAAGATGGCTGATAAATCTGCTTGACTAAGAGTAAAAAGGACTGCAAATTGAAATCGTTCTGTCGAGCTGTTGGCCAGGCTCTCGAAATTCGTTCCGTTGGAAAAACAATCGGGTACTGGCTGGTCTGTAAACCGGACCAACAGTTGATTGATATTTGAAACTCTTAGTTTATTGAGTAGATCCATTGGATTAGCCGTGTTGATCTAGATGTGTTTTTCCACTAAATCGCGGAGGTGTTTAAGGTCTATGTTACCGGTTGCCGAAGCATGTAATTGACCCATAATCCAGTTGACCATGTTGGCTCTGTTATTTGTCATAGCAACTTCTGCGAATTTCTGCTTCAGGAATGGGATTCTGGCTATTAGATCGTTTTCAGAGATAGCCTTGAAGCCTATGGTAACTAAGGCTGATTCAAAGTCAAGTTTAGGATGCAGATAAACCTCAGGAAGAAGTTTTCTTGCAATTCTGGGATCGAGCTTCTTTTGCTTTAGGAACTCAATCATTGCTGCAATACGGTTGTAATCGAATGCACTGTTCGGGCCATTTTGCCCTTCAACGTATTTTAGCGTATGGCCTATAAGAGCTACAGCGAATCTGGGATTACAATCTAATTCTGTTACGAGTTTATAGATAAGTGGGTAAAGGTTTTTACTGAAGATGTACGTGTAGGTATCTTCAGGTGTTCCCCACTCTTTGAGTTGATTATAGCGTTCAATAACCTCTTCCGGAACCGATTTGCGAAGCTCCTCAATGTAAGTGTCAGCTAAAGATATAGGTGCTGAATCGGTATCGGGGTACATTCTGTCAGCACCTGGAAGTACTCTTTCGAAAATGGTCGTTCCGTTTCCGAATGACTTCCGTGTTTCTGGCGGAATGCCATCAAAAGCCATTAGGCATCTCTCGGCAATGGTGTCAAGTGCCGTATTGATGTCATCCTCAGATCCCCAGAAAAGCATTTGAGCATCGTCATCTGAGGCATTAAACATCTGGGCTATTCTTGCCCAATCCTCATCATTAACCACATATTCTAATGACTCACTAGTGGTCATGTTAGGTTTCTCAATACAAGCAATGACTTTTAAGCGATCGCTAATCTCGTTTGAGAAGGTTTGCCCTGGCTGAGTAAAGTGAGATAAAATGCCTTTAAAGAATGGAAGATTAACGGCAATAATCTTGTCTTTCTGATCTCTGGCGTTTACCAAAGGTTGGTAATCGAATTTAAAGTCGAAGAAATTGATCTTTTTGTGGGCAAGCTGCCAGTTCTCTTTGGAGACTCTCTGCTTTAGCTTGTCACGCAGGAGCAGCAAAGACCATTGACGGAAGGCTTCAACATGTGTCAACTCAGGAATCCATCGGGTGTGTGCCACTCCTTTGATCTCAACCCGGTGGCCTCCACGACAGCTAACATTGACATCTTCACGACCTGCCCCAATCCCGGTACGAACTAATCCGGTGCTTCTGTTTAGAAAACGTATATAGTTACATGCCTCTTTTACCTCATCGGGATTAACCATCTCAGGATAGGTCACCGTTTCTATCAGTGGCATCCCTAGTCGGTCAGTCTTGTACACCCGATTATGACCAATGTCGCTAATCTCACGGCAACTATCCTCTTCAAGGGATAACTGTATTAATCTGATTTTTTTGTTGCGAAGAGGAATCTCTCCTTCTACCCCAATAATAGCGGTTCTTTGGAACCCAGTAGGAATACTTCCATCAAGATATTGCTTTCTGGTAATATGAACCTCCCCCACAATGTTCAACTTTGAAAGCAGAGAGATTCTTAATGCGATATCTAATGCTTGTCGGTTTAACGGAAAAGGAGGGGTGTCATCTACCTCATAAGTACAGGTGGTTTGATGCTTTACCCTGTAAGTGATGTTCTTACGTGTTTTAAATTCCATTAAGGCAGTCCCATCATATTCTCCTAATTCAGAGAGAGTAGGCCGCATATGCCGTATTACTTCGGCATCATAATCATGACTCTCATGGAACTTACCTGCCGGGCAATTACAGAAAAGCTTCTTGTCAGTAGCAAGTTGCTGGTGAACCTCTAATCCCGACATAAAGCCGATCCGATCATAATCGGCTTGAGTAGCTTCCTTCCGATTGACATAGCCTGCCTGTCGGCGTGTCTCTTCGTAGTTAGCCTTCGCAAATACTCCGCCTTTCCCTTTGTTATTATAACGAAGAGACTCATCGGAGGTTAATCGTTGTTTGGTCATTGCTGATAGGTGTATGGTTGAAATTCGACTTTTACAATAAAGTTCAAATGTAGCGATAGAATTTTAATCTTTAACCTCTTATTCACCTACTTTTTGCCTCTAACCTGAGATTTGTTAAACAGGTGTTACATTACAGCCGATCTACATCATAATTGAATCGCAAAAGCTTAACTTTGCCACAGAATTTGTGACACAATGCCATCTTTTAAAAAAGTTATATCTATTGTTCTGGGATTTCTACTCCTATCCTTCTCTTTATCTGCCCAACTTAAGAATGAATCAGGAAAAAAGTTGATCTTGGTTAAACAGGCTACCCTGGGAATCAGCGAAATCAAAGAGGGAGTTGAAACAACTCGGTTTATTGGTGATTGCATATTTGAGCACGAAGGCGCACTGATGTATTGTGACTCAGCTACCCTCTTCAATAGTGCGAATCAGGTTAAAGCTCTCGGTAATGTCTATATGAACATTGGCGATACTCTCTTTATCTATTCTGATAGCCTCTTTTACGATGGAAACCTTAAAACAGCTACCCTTTATGATAACGTTAAACTCATCGATACAACAGCCGAACTCTCTACCGACCTTTTAATTTATGACCGACTCATCGAGCGCGCCCATTATCCAAATTATGGGGTAATCGTTAGCGATTCTAACCGCCTGACTTCGATCAATGGCTACTATTATACCTCCCCTAAAGAGTTCCTCTTTCAAAATAATGTGGTCTTAACAAACCCTGACTATGTCCTGAAAAGCGATACCTTACTCTATAAATCGGAGGTCAAAACAGCGGTGATTAGAGGCCCTACCACTATTACTGGTAAAGATCGTTATATTTACGCTGAGAGTGGTTGGTATGATACCCGATATGAAAATGCTCACCTCAGAAAAAAGGTCTTTATTAGAGATAAGGACCGAACCCTTAACGCCGATACTGTATATTATCAAAAGAAGATTAATTATGGGGAGGCTTTCGGTCATGTAATCTTACACGATACCACTCAGAATATCTTCGCACTGGGAAAAAAAGCTAAACTGTTTGGACTTAAAGAACTCGCATGGATTACCGGGAATACGGAAGCCCGAATGGTCGATAAAAAGGATACGCTCTTCCTACATGCCGACTCCCTGAAACTCATCTATGATACGGTTCAACAAGACGGACGATTTCTCTATGGATTTCATCATGTGAAGTTCTTTAAAAAAGATATGCAGGGTGTCTGCGATTCGATCGTCTATGCAAAGGCTGACTCAATGGCTACTATGTTTGGTAGACCCATTCTCTGGAATGAGAATAACCAACTAACTGCCGATACAATTTATCTATGGACAAGCAATCAAACAGCCGACTCCTCTCTCTTTAAAGGAAATGCTTTCATTGTTCAAGAAGATGACTCCCTGAAATTATCCTATAATCAGGTCAAAGGCCGTGATATGCGAGCCTACTTTAAGGATGATAGTCTTAGAACGGTTTTTGTGAATGGAAACGCTGAAACAGTTTACTATAGTAGAGAAGAGGATCGTACCCTGGTTGGTATTCTCTATCTTATGAGTTCTAAGATTAAACTCAATTTTGAGTCAAATGATATTAGAGAAGTTATCTATATTGAAAAACCTGATGGAGGGATGTATCCCGAAAAGGACTATCCAACGGATAAATTGAGGCTTAAAGGGTTCATTTGGAATGAGAAGGATCGCCCTAGAAACAAGAAAGAGATCTTCATTCATCGAGAGTAGTGTCACTTTATTTAAAGATAATTCTTCTCGTTTTAATATAGAATGAATAGAATTCTCTATCTTTGCGCCTCTACTTGCAAATAAACCTCTTCTTTTGTCCTTTCTCTCTAAGTCTGTTGGCTTTCTGCCACAGATTATCTACTTGCACAATAGTTTATAGTTTTCAAACTAATTGTATTTAGTTTTCCATTAGGAATCGACTTTGTGTCGAACCATTTGCTATTATTATTCTAATCAATTGCCTTAATTGAGGATAATTCACCATAACTACTCTCTTTACGCAGTTAGGTGTCTTCCTCTGGCATTAAACAACCGTTTTTTATTATTAATTATGAAGTTCTTCAAAAACTATTTCAAAAATTACCATAAACCTGGCGGTATAAAGGAGTTGCTGATTTTAGCTTTTCCGATGATTATCTCGACAGCTTGTGATGGAATAATGACCTTCACTGATAGGCTTTTCTTAGCTCGAATAGGTGTAGAGCAGATGAATGCAGCTATGGGAGGTGGGGTGACTTTACAGGTCATTATGTTCTTTTTTGTTGGCTTAACCGGATATACAACTGCCTTGACAGCTCAATATTTTGGTGCTAACGAATACTCTAAATCAACAAAAGCAGCCTTTCAGGCTATATTGGTTACACTCCTGGCTTGGCCAATTGTTATCGGAATTAGCCCACTGGCTGAACTCTATTTTCGATTTATGAATATCCCTGCCTCTCAAATGAATTACCAAATTGAGTATTTGAATATTCTTGCTTTAGGCTCTCTTTTTGGGATGATGCGATATACCTTAGGTTGTTATTTTACGGGTATTGGTAAGACGGGTATTGTTATGATGGCTACTTTAGCCGCTATGGTGGTTAATGTCATTTTGGACTATATCCTGATTTTTGGAAAATTTGGATTTGCTGAGATGGGAGTTAGGGGTGCAGCTATAGCCACTATAACTGGAAGCTTTGTGGCTGTAATTATTTTGGCCATAAGTTACCTTGGTCAAGATAATAGATCTCGTTTCCATGTAATGAAATCGTTTCGATTTGATTTTACCATAATGAAGAAACTACTTTATTATGGGTACCCCGCCGGGCTAGAGATGTTTCTAAACTTCTTAGCTTTCAGTACTATGGTTTCTCTTTTCCATTCCAGAGGAGAAGTGGCTGCAACAGCTTCGACAATCATGTTCAATTGGGATCTCGTCTCGTTTATTCCTTTACTCGGAATAGAGATTGCAGTAACTAGTTTAGTCGGTCGTTATATGGGTGCTGGCAACCCAGACTATGCCCAACGTGCTGCCTATTCTGGTATCAGGATTGGGATATTTTATTCCATTATTATTCTCGTTTTATTTCTTTTCTCTACTCATACACTTGTCTATTTATTTCACCCTGACAAAGCCAGTGGTGTTTTCTTATCAGCAGTGCCTATTGCGGTGAATATGATACGGATAGCTGCATTATATGTATTGGTGGAAGCTGTTTTAGTTGCTGTTGTCGGGGCATTACGCGGAGCCGGAGATACTCATTTTACGATGATAGCTTCCGTTACAGCTCACTGGTTATTTGTTCCTATTTTGTATGTCTCATTAAATGTATTAAACCTTTCGATAGAAGTTAGTTGGCTTTTTTTGGTTATCTTCTTCTTAGCTTTTACAGCCGTCTTTATCAGGCGGTTTAAAAGTGGAAAGTGGAAAAAGATCAATGTAATAGGGTAGGGATCTGAAAGATTGATTAGTAAATGTTTTTTTGGTAATTTGGCTCAACCAAACATTTACAAACAATGAAGAAGAGAATAATAGGTTCATGCATCCTATTTATATTTGCTTTCAATACAGCAATTGCTCAACCAAGCCATCCTGATAGCACCCGGATGGCTTGGTTTGATGATGCTAAATTTGGGATTTTTATCCATTGGGGTATCTACTCGGTGAAAGGCATTGATGAGTCATGGTCTTTCTTTAATGGATATACTAGTCATGATACTTATCTTGAGCAACTGAAGGGTTTTACCGCAAGTAAATATAACCCTGAAGCTTGGGCTAACTTGATCGTTGAGAGTGGTGCAAGGTATGCGGTCTTGACAAGTAAACATCACGATGGAATAGCTTTATGGCCTGTTCCCGACAAAGGGCTTAATGTGGTTGATAACACTCCTGCCGGGCGTGATCTTGTTAAACCTTTTGTTGAGGCGGTTCGGAAAAAGGGGCTAAAAGTGGGGTTGTATTATTCGTTGCCTGATTGGTCTCATCCTGATTACCCTCTTCAAGCTCGTGACTCTTATCGCTATAAAGATGATTCGCTTCGATTTAAGCGATTTTTATCTATCCAACAAGGTCAGTTATCTGATCTTATGAATCATTATTCACCTGATCTGATCTGGTTTGATGGCGACTGGGAACACTCTGCTAAGGAGTGGAATGCATCTGGTATTAGGAATATGCTGCTTGATAAAGCCCCCAATGTTATTATTAATAGTAGATTACAGGGCTATGGCGATTATGCAACTCCTGAGCAAGGTCTACCCGTTGAAAAACCTAGAGAGCGTTATTGGGAGCTTTGTTTGACTATGAATAACTCATGGGGCTATCAACCTACCGATAATAATTATAAAAGTGCGGATCAACTAATCGCAATTTTAGCCGACTGCATTGGTATGGGCGGTAATTTATTATTGGACATTGGTCCTAAAGAGGATGGAACTATTGTTCAAGAGCAGGTTAACATTTTAAAGGAGATGGGGCGTTGGGTAAAAAAACATCAAAAGGCAATCTTTGGCTCCAGATCAGGTTTACCTGCAGGTAGGTTCAATGGCCCTACAACCTTCTCTTCTGATAATAAAACACTCTTTTTATTTGTACCAAATCATGCCTATGGATGGTTACCTCTTAAGGGGCTGAATAGAAAGATAGCTCATGTAAAGCTTGTCGGTGATGGAACTAACTTGCAATGGATTGAATCGGGTCGTGCCTGGTGGAGTGAGACGCCAGGTATTTACTATATATATCTTCCTGAAGAGTTACGAGACTCATCGATGAGTGTTATTGCCGTTCATCTGAAATAAAGTACTCGCATCGGTTTAAATAAGACAAAATTGCTTTTTATATCGCATTCGGCATGGCTAATCAATGATGATTCAAAAAAGTTTAGCTTTGCGATGCAAAACTTTTAGCTCCATGCTTGTTAAACGAATTTTTGATATTCTTCCTTATGCGCTTGAGAGACATAACCTTGAAGCCGCCCTTTCAGGAAAACGTGGCGGAAAATGGGTGTCATATTCAAACGCTGATTATCTCTCTAATGTTAATCTTGTCTCTTTTGCCCTGATGAAAATGGGTGTTAACCCTGGCCAAAGGGTTGCAACGCTAAGCGGTAACCGTCCGGAGTGGAACTTTGTTGATATGGGGATGCTTCAGGTTGGAGCGGTGCATGTGCCTATTTACCCCACTATCAATAATGAGGAATTGATTTATGTACTTAATGAATCAGGTGCTAAGATTATCTTTATTGGCAATAAATATCTCTTTCAGAAGGTACAAGAGGTTCAGGCACAGGTTCCAATGTTGAGTCAGATAGTGACATTTGACGAGATTGTCGGAGCTACAAGTTTTAAGGATTTTATTGATCTTGGAGAACAAAATAAGGATATTGAAAATCTAAAGAAGCGGAAAAAGGCTGTTTTACCCAGTGATTTAGCTTCTATTATCTATACCTCTGGAACCACAAGTGCTCCAAAAGGAGTGATGTTATCGCACGAGAACCATCTGTCTAACATGCAAGTTGCTGCCTTTACTATCAGATTAAGATCTGGTGAGAAGATTTTAAGTTATTTGCCCCTGTCACACAGTTATGAGAGAATGGTGAATTATGTCTCACAATATATCGGCTTATCAATCTATTATTCTGACAGTGTAAATAATATTCTTGCTAATTTTAAAGAAATTAAGCCTCATATCTTAGTCTCAGTGCCTTTATTGCTAGAGAGAGTTTATGAGGGCATTTTGAAGAAGGGGATGAAGCTTTCCGGGATTCAGAAGGTTATCTTTAATTGGTCTATCTCGGTCGGAATGCGCTATGAACATGGTAAATCTCAGTCGATGTTGTATAGAATGGAGCTTGCCTTAGCGCGTAAATTGGTATTTAGGAAATGGCAAGATGCTCTTGGAGGAAGGATGCGTAAGATTATTTGTGGAGGTGCTAAAGTGCAGAATCATCTTCTGAAAATCTTTTGGGCTGCAGGAATCCCGGTCTTTGAGGGATATGGCCTGACAGAGGCTTCTCCATTAGTTTCGTATAATACCGAAGATGATTTTAAGGCTGAAACCATTGGAAAGCCTATAGCTGATTTGCTTGTAAAGATCAGTGAGAATGGGGAGTTGTTGGTTAAAGGGCCTAATGTGATGCTTGGGTATTATCTTCATCCGGAGATGACTGCTGATGTTATCGACCAAGATGACTGGCTACATACTGGAGATAAAGCCGAGTTGGATGAGGAGGGTTTTCTTAAGATAACAGGTAGAATCAAGGAGATCTTTAAAACAGCTTCGGGGGTTTATGTCTATCCTGAATCCCTTGAAAATAGACTAAAGCAGTCTCTTTTTATTGCAAATTGTCTTGTAGTTGGTGAGAATAAAAACTATCTATCGGCTATTATCTCACCAAATTTTGAATATATTCGGGAATGGGGCGCTGAACAACAGATTGTGACCGATGATCCTATAGCGCTCCTTAATAACCCAAAAGTACGTGCCCAGCTAGATCACGACATCCGCCATTACGGACAAAGTGTTAAGGAGTCTGAGAACATTGCAAGATGGGAGATAGTCGCCCATGAATGGGGTATTGATAGCGGCGAGTTGACTCCTTCAATGAAGTTACGACGTCGTGTGGTTGCTCAAAGATATGTGGCCATAATTGAGCAATTCTACCAATAGCTTCTGATAGGATATATACTATATGCAGCTATCTAAAGCTATTGGTTTAATATTTATGCTGTTGGTAGTTTTTAATCTTCATGCTTGAAAAGGTCATCCTACGGTAATTGTAGTTAGATCGGAAAGACCAGATTGCCACCAGAAGGCTTCTTGTTCTGATTAGGGTTCTTACAAATCGCCTGATCATTACGGGTATGCTGTAGATTTTCTTGAACGCTCTGATCATAACAGGATAAAACTCTTGATAGTCCAGTTTGTTGGCGTAAAAAGTCATGTCAGAATAGTCGTAATGCTGCCAATCTTCAGGGAAGTTGTTTAATCTTAGTCTGTTTTCTGATTCAAACTTACTCCACATCCGTGTTCCTGGTAGAGGTGTAAGAATGCTTGTTTGAATAGCATCGGCTTCACAATGTCGGATATACTTCACACGGTTCATGATGGCTGATTCATCGTCACTATCCCATCCAAAGATAAAGCCAGCTATGACACTAATACCATGACGTTGTATCTTTCTGAAGGTATCGTTAAACGAGCTAACCCCCCGTTTAATGTTTAGTTTTTTCCCTGCCTCTTGTAGCTGCTCTAAACCTTCTGTTTCGATGCCGAGGAAGATCATCTTACACCCACTCTTTGCAGCCAATTCAAGAACCTCTTCATCATCCGCAAAGTTAATAGAGGCCTGAGATATCCACAGTTTTTTGATCCCGCGGTCAATGATTCCCTGAAATAGCTTTTTTGCCCGCTCTCTCGCCTCCATGTTATAACCAATAATGTTGTCGTCAAGGAAGAAAACATAAGGCTGTGGGGTCTCTTCTAATTCGTCTAGAACATCTTCGATGGGCCTAAATCGATAGTGTCTTCCATTGAAGGCTGTAACAGAACAGAAGGAGCAGTCCATCGGACAGCCTCTTGAGGTCTGAATACTTGCAAAGATATAGGCTGGATGAAATAGGTCACGACGAGGTTTAGGGCTATTAATGATCTGCTCAAGCATTCCATTATATCTGTTCTTAAGCTGACCATTGAGGTAGTCGTCAATGATGGTAGGCCATATCGTCTCTGCTTCGCCTGTTACAATGGTGTGGGCGTGTTGCAATGCCTCTTCGGGGCACATCGATACATGAATGCCCCCCATAACAACAGGGATACCCTTTGCCTTATATAGATCAGCAATCTGGTATGCTCTGGTAATGGTGGCTGTAAAACCAGTGATAGCTACCAGATCGGCCTCATAGAATTTAAACGTACGGAAGTTCTCATCAATCAGTTTTATCTTCCAGTCTGAAGGCGTCAATGCCGCAAGGATCCCTAATGCCAACGGTTGAAATCGGGTGTCTCTGTTGATTAGAAAGCCTGCACGAAGATGGTTAGCCGGATAGACTAGAAGTAGTGTCTTTTTCTTGTTCATTGGTTTGTAAGTTTGACTTTACCGGCTTTTCCCTTAGGGCATACCTGTAATTTATATTACTGTTCCATGCCCAAATTGCTGTTCTAATATTTTTTGTATTCCAGAGAGTCCTGATAAAATGGAGGCGAAGGTTGTGTAGCGATGTTATTCTTTTATAAATTCTTTGCATATGCATCGCTAACTCGTCAGATGTCATCTGTTTTGGTGAAAAAACCACATCCCCAAAATGGAAGTATTGCCATTTTGAGACTCCTTCAGGCGTGTGAAGCCTTCCTTCTCCCTTAAGCTTGTCAAATAATCTTGTTCCTGGTAATGGTGTTAGTATGCTGGCCTGGGTTACATCGACCGCACTTCTCATTATGAATTTAGCTCTGTTGTATAAATCTTGGGGCTTGTCACTATCCATCCCAAAGATAAATGCCCCTAATACGGCTATTCCGGCTTTATGAATGGTTCTAAATGCCCCTTTATAACTGCTTACCCCTTTCTTTAAATTGAGTCTCTTATTTGACTCTTTCAGCTGCTCTTCTTTTTCTGCTTCTATTCCTATAAGTAACATACGGCATCCTGCTTCTGATGCCAACTTCAAAAGTCTTGGTTTCTCTGCAATGTTAAGGGATGCCTGCGCAAACCACTCTTTATTTAAGTTGTTGTCAATCATAGCTCTAAAGAGCTTTTCGGCATGTTGTTCTGCCTCGTGCCCATACCCTATAATGTTGTCATCAACAAAATAAATTAGCTTTTGTGGAATCAATTTCATCTCTGAAATAATAGATTCTACACTCCTTAACCGATATTTATGACCGTTAAAGGCGGGAACTGAACAAAACTCACAATCCATAGGACAGCCTCTACTGGTCTGTATACTCCCAAAGATATATCCCGGATGAAACAGATCATGCCGAGGAATCGGAGATTGAAGCATATCAGTTAATCCACCTCGATAGATACCTTTTAATTTATTCTGCTTGAAATCACTGATGACTTGATGCCAAATCTCTTCTGCTTCGCCAATCACAACGGCATCGGCATGTTCAAGGGCCTCCTCAGGAAGAGAGGAGACATGAATGCCTCCCATAACCACTGGGATTCCTTTCGCTCTGTAAAGGTCAGCGATTTCATACGCTCTTGCCGCAGTACTTGTGAAGGTTGTGATACCAACTAAATCTGCCTCAACCTCTCGAAAAGGTCTGAAATTCTCATCCCATATTTTAATCCTGAAATCATCTGGAGTCAGGGCTGCAATAATACCCAAACCTAGAGGCGATTGCTTACTCTGAATTCGCTTGAGAAACCCTTTTCTGTATTGATTTGCTGGGTTTATGAGAAGAAGTTTGTTCTTGGTCTCCACTATTTTCTGCTGCATAGGCGGCAGCAAATTTATTAAATTATTCGGTTTATTTACAGGAAAATTACCGAGCAAAGATTTAAGTTGAATAATTTAGTCAAATTATTCGGGTGAAATATTTTATTTATGCTTTTATTATGAAGACCTCTACTTACCCTCCAATTCTGCTGTTTTTCCTTTTTATTGTTGCTCCTTTCTCAGTGCTTCGCAGTCAAGAAACGCTCTATTTTCCTCCGGTTATCGGAGATGATTGGGAGACTATCTCGTCTCAGAGTTTGGGTTGGTGCGACGAGAATATCCCTCAACTTTATGATTACTTGGAGAAAAGAAATACCAAGGCTTTTATCGTTCTTTATGATGGAAAGATTGCGTTAGAACACTATTTTGGATCTTTTACGCAAGATAGTATCTGGTATTGGGCCTCTGCCGGGAAATCTTTAACTGCCTTCCTCGTCGGACTTGCTCAACAAGAAGGGTTTTTATCTATTTCTGATTCCTCTTCCAAATATTTAGGAGCCAATTGGACCTCTCTAACAGCTCAACAAGAGCAGAAGATCACTATTAGAAACCAGCTTACAATGACCACTGGTTTGAAGGATAATGTGTCTGATCCATACTGTACTCTTCCAGAGTGTTTGATCTATAAAGCCGATCCTGGTACCCGATGGGCTTATCACAATGCTCCATATACCCTTCTTGATAATGTTATTGAATCTTCTACAGGACAGACTTTAAATGATTGGTTTAGTAGTAAAGTAGGAAAGAAAACTGGCATTAAAGGTCTCTTTATTAGACAAGGCTATAACAATCTCTTCATAAGCGATGCCAGGAGTTTCGCTCGATTCGGGCTGCTTATTCAGAATTTTGGGATTTGGGATGGAGATGTAATCATGAGTGATCAAAACTATTTTAATGAAATGGTGAATAGCTCTCAATCAATTAACCCTGCCTATGGGTATCTGTGGTGGCTAAATGGAAAGAAGCACTTCATGATGCCCCAGACTCAGATAACTTTTAATGGCTCTCTTATGCCTTCTGCTCCATCTGATTTAATTGCTGCCCTTGGAAAAAATGGCCAATTCTTAAATATTGTACCCTCTCGTGGTTTGGTCTTAGTTCGCATGGGAGAGAGTCCAACCGGAAATGAAGTGCCAATGACTTTAAATGATACCATCTGGCAATATATGAACCAAATTCTTTGCGGATCTTCTGTTTTAGATATTAATCGAGTTGATCTTCAGGTCTATCCTAATCCTGTGACAGAAAAGCTTACTGTGATCTCTCCTTTTGATCAGAATAAATTGGATCTTTCTTTATTTGATCTTCATGGTACATTGAAGAGAGAATGCCTGGGTCACTATCAAATGGATGACTTGAAGAATCTTCCTTCTGGTCTGTATCTGCTTAGAATACGGTATCTCAACTTTGAGAAGTTCTTGAAGGTAAACAAGTTGTAGCTTTCTCAAATCATTTGAACCCGTAGCTATTTAAGGTCTTATTATTTCTTGCCCAATCAAATTCAATAAAACATGTAAACAATCTTGTTTATTGGTTTTTTCACTTTTATAGAATAGTTCATCAAGATTTTTTCTTGTTCTGTGCGTGCTCTCTGCGTATCCTCTTCGCTCTTTCTCCATATAGTTTTTCAAATTGCTATTTATCCTCTTCGGGTTTGACCGCTTAAATTCGAATGATATATGGAGAGGAAGCGAAGGGGAAGCGAAGAGATCAGCAAAATGATCGTTGAAGAGAAAATGGGGGCTCCTAAAAAGGAATCTTTTACATTTGTGGTTAAAAATATGGGATATGAATCATACAGAAGAGCACAGCACTTTAAAATGGTTTCTGGATCGATATGGCATCTATGTAATACTTTTAGTCGCTGCTATTTTAAGGTTCTGGAACCTAACAGAGATACCCTATACTCATGATGAGTTTAGTGCTTTATATAGAACCCGCTTTGATTCATTCTCTGATTTAATTAGACTTGGCGTGCTTGGAGATGGCCATCCGGCTGGGGTTCAGGTTTTTCTGTGGTATTATGTTGCCCTGTTTGGTCAGGGTGCGATGGTTGTAAAACTCCCTTTTTTACTAATGGGTTTAACGGCAGTGTGGGTTACCTGGTACTTAGGGAAAAGTTGGGGAAATTCAACTGCTGGCCTTTTTGCTGCCGCTATCCTCGCTGTGACACAATACGGGATCATGTATAGCCAAATGGCTCGTCCCTATGCTGTTGGACTTCTCTTTGCCCCCTTACTCGTCCTCTTTTGGTCCAGAATACTATTCCTTCATAAAAACAACCGATGGTTCGATTATATCGCATTTATTGTTTCTGGGGTTATCTTGGCTTATACCCATTATTTCTCCATGTTTTTTGCCGGAGTTGTCGGACTAACTGGTTTGTTTTTTCTGAAAAGAGAGACCTATAAGGGATATCTGTTATCAGGTTTTATTATAGGGGTTCTCTATATTCCTCACCTTAGTGTTTTTAAACATCATCTACAGGTAGGTGGTGTCGAGTCCTGGTTGGCAAAACCTGAAAACACCTTTATCGTTGAATACTTTAGATGGATTTTTCACTATTCTTATCTCTTTCTGGGACTTTTTTTAGGTCTTGTGATTTTTAGTCTATTCGGACTTTTAACTCGTCGTAAGTCTGAAGCGGATCTGATAGGTCTGGATACGCAGAAGGATTTCGGGGAAAGGGAAGCGATGATATCAGAATCGGGGCTAACCAATAAGCAGAGAGTACTTATTAATCTTTGTGCCATAGGTTGGTTTTTGATACTTTTTCTAACCGGGTTCTATTATTCAAGGCTTGGGAATGCGGTATTGCAATTTTCAGTTTTAATATTTGCTTTTCCTACGTTATTGCTTGCTCTTTTTGCTGGATTAACTCCTGATAAGAGGTTGTTAAATGGTGGTTTGATTTTATTGGTATTGGTAATGGGTTGTCAAAGTCTTATAGGTTCTAGGCACTATTACAGGATTTTTTATAAATCAGTCTATTCTGAGATTCCTAAAGAGTTGGCTGGAGTTGGTGAGCAATCCCTAAAGCTTTTTGATGGTCACAGAGTCATACTCCGTCAGTTGAATAAAATGGAGTCTTTAGATACCGCTTTTGTTATGTTGGACGAGGAGAAGGTTCCGTTTGGCCTTGAATCGAGGATTCATTCTGGTAATTATGTATCAGTTGCATATGGGGCTTTAAGTCAAACCAATCCTATGATATGGCCATTGATCTATAGTGAATATCCGGTTGTGCAGAAGAAAGTTGATTATTTTGGGGGTACATTCTGGGTTTTCAAAAGGGAGGGTGTTTCAGATCGATACGCTGCGCCCTATGAGGTTCATTCATTAAGTTGGGGTAAGCCGGAGGGTAGAGTGGAGTTAATGCCTGTCGGATCTTCTTCTCCATATTTCTGGATGGGAAGAGATAATGAATATGGGCCTGGTTTTAACGATACGATTAGTGGTAAAGTCAGGAGTAAATTTGATTTTATTGATGCTGTGGCTGAGGTTGCTGTTGTCGATTCGTTGAAGGGAGTGATCTTAGTAGCAACTATTGAGGCAGATGGAAAAGCAATAGTTTGGCAGGGTGTTGGAGGAGATGATTTTCTGGTTTTGGAGGAGACCTCTCCCGATAGTACCCAAAGCGATCTTAATACTTCTAAGAAGGAACGATTTGTTCGATTGGTTGTAAGCCTTAAGCTTTCTGACATTCCTCACCTGCCTGAGAATAGTATCCTCAAAGTGTTTATCTGGAATAATGGGAAGCGTATCGTTCCAATAAAGAAGATGGAATGGTGGTGTAGACCCGGTAACCGGGAGGTATACTCTCTTTTTACAGATTTTTAAAGGTTGTAGAGGAAGAAAAAGAAAGACCCTAATCTTTGCTGAAGCAACGATTGGGGTCTTCCTTTATAGGTTGGATTTATTTAGAGTCCAATTGCATTATTGATGGGATAGAGGTCTGAATTAGAATTGACTTCTGGCGTAAGGGGTGGCATCTTGGGCAGCAAAGTCTTGGTTAAGATATTTGTAATAACCACTTATTGCGATCATAGCTGCGTTGTCTGTGGTATAGGCAAATTCAGGGATGTACAGGTTCCATTTAAATTTTCTGGCCTTCTCCCTAAGTGCATTTCTTAGTCCAGAGTTGGCCGACACCCCTCCGGCTACTGCAATCTCTTTGATGCCGGTCTCTTTAGCCGCTTTAATAAGCTTATCTAAAAGAATCTCAACGATGGTATGTTGCAGAGATGCACAAAGGTCAGCTTGGTTTTTCTCAATAAAAGTATCATCCTTTTTCAATTCATCTCTAAGGAAGTATAAAAATGAGGTTTTTAGTCCGCTAAAGCTGAAATCGAGGTTTGGGATGTTAGGTTTAGCAAATTTAAAAGTGGAATAGTCTCCTTCTTTGGCCAGTTTATCGATGATTGGTCCCCCTGGATACCCCAGTCCCATGATTTTAGCCGCTTTATCAAATGCTTCACCGGCGGCATCGTCTATGGTTTGACCGATGATCTGCATATCAAAATGGTTTTTAACTAAGACAATCTGTGTGTGGCCACCTGATACAGTTAAACATAAAAAGGGGAAGGTGGGGGTGGTAACCTCGCCCTCTTTAGGTTGAATGAAGTGGGCTAATATATGGCCTTGAAGGTGATCGGCTTCAATCAGAGGGATATCTAATCCAAGCGATAGCGTCTTGGCAAATGAAATACCGACCAGAAGCGATCCAAGAAGACCCGGACCACGAGTGAACGAGATGGCATTGAGTTGCTGTTTAGTGATCCCAGCTTCTGCTAATGCTTGATGCACTACAGGAATAATGTTTTGTTGATGTGCCCGACTTGCCAGTTCAGGAACTACACCTCCGAACTTTTCATGCACCTTCTGGTTAGCAATGATGTTTGATAAAATTCTATTACCATTTAAAACCGCTGCAGAAGTGTCGTCACAAGATGACTCAATCCCCAAAATGTATAGATTGTCAGACATGACTTATTGGTATGTAAATAGGATTAATGTACTGCAAAATTAGGAAAAATTGCGACCTTTGCAGATTGCCTTATGCGATACACTTAAAACCTGATGGTTATGCCATTTTTGAGCAATTTTAGAAGGAAACGGAAACTGCAACAGAAGGCTCGAAAGGAGCTTAGAACAGGCTTGAGTTTTCAGCAGGTGCTTGATGTGCTCGAGCAGGAGTTTAGTGTTATTTCTTCCGATGGCGAAAAGGGGCTAACCTTTCTTACCCATGTGGTGGGTAAAGCGATTGGTCTTGAGGCACTACGAAAGGAGCGGGTTAGGCGTTCTATCTTATTTGTTGTCCTTCTCCTCCTGGCTTTAGCTGAAGCGGCTACTGTTCTTCCTTTGATTACAGCGAGTGGTATGGTTGAACTGAAAATGCAGTACTCTATTCCTTTCCTGTTTGTACTACTGATATACCCAACTATTTATGTCCTTTTAGCAGGGCTCTCTCTTGGTACCTCCTTCAACCTCTATAAATGGATATTGTTGATAATGACTATCGCTATTATAAAGGATTTACCGGCGGCTACGCTCTATTTTAGCCAGGAGAGGGTTATTTTTATTATAATTTTAAGCCTTAAATTGGTTTCTCTTATTTTAGCAGTAGGAATTGCGTTACGACTAAGACGGGCACAAAAGGAGTTAAAGAGTCTTGATAACTCTCCTTCATCAGCGATCACAGAAACAAGTAAGAATGAAGTAAATCGAGAAGTAATTGATTAAGAGATCATCGCAGGTTGCACTCTGGGTCATTTTTGTGTTATTGACCATTCATACCCTCATCTTCTCTCTGCTGAGAAGCAATGAGGTGCAGGTTTGGCTTGGTCATAAACTTGCTGATTGGTTGAGCCAAAAACTAAAGACAGAGGTCTCAATCGGAACCATAAAGATTGGTTATATGATGGATGTGACGCTGCAAGATGTCTTTATGGCCGATGATAAAGGGGATACCCTAGGTTGTTTTCGAAAACTTCATCTGGTTCCTTCTCGGTTAAGCCCGAACTCTAAACGAATTAAGATAGCCTCTTTAGAACTCGACTCGGCCTCATTTTTCTTATTTAAACATAAAGGAGAGCGCACTTTTAATTATGATTTTATTATTCGTGCTTTTAGCTCAGGTAAGTCGGTATCTGATACCTCAGCTCGTTTCGGTTTTACTCCAGATGGTTGGAGGGTTAGAGTTGATCAGATAAAAATAACTAACTCAAATTTTAAGTATTTCGACCAGAATACTCCTGTTAAACCTAAAGGAATGGATTATGATTGCATTGAGGTACGAAAGATCGACTTAAATGCTACCTCCCTGGTGATGTATAGTGATACCATTGAGGCGAACATTTCAGCTTTGAGCGCTCGCGAGAGATCGGGGTTGGTTGTTGATCATCTTCAAGGTAATATTGCCGTTTCTTCTTTAGGAGCTCGCATATCTGAGCTTCGGCTTAAAACTCCCAAGTCAGATATTGATGTCGATTTTACGTTAACCTATTCAGGGTGGTCAGACTATATAGATTTTATACAGAAGGTTCATACCGATGGGTATGCTCGTTGGTCAACGATTAACCTTGAGGAGCTTTCCCCTTTTTCTGATGAATTGGAGGGAATGGATCTGGAACTGAGCTTTGCGGGTGCGGTTAGTGGTACCGTCGATAACCTTAAAGGAGACCCTTTCTCGGTGACTTTTGGTGAGGCCAGTCGTTTGGATGGTGCAATTTCAATGATGGGCTTGCCAAATATTGAAGAGACTTTTATTCGATTAAAATTTAATGAGTTTGTTACTAGTGCCGATGATATTAAGCAAATTAATCTCGGTCAATGGGGTTACCTTGGCTCAATGGTCGATATTCCTGAAGCCGTTGATCGACTGGGATATATTAGCATAAATGGGAACTTCACCGGCTTCTGGGATGATTTTGTTGCTGATGCCACCTTTACTACCAGATATGGTTCAATGGTAACTGATATGCTCTTGCGCCAAGATCAGACTCATAAATTTGCTTATGGTGGGCACCTTAGTACTTGGGCCCTCGATCTCGGCAAAATACTAGATAACTCTTTACTCGGCCCGGTGACTCTGTCGGCAGATCTTGAAGGTTATGGCGTCTCTTTGTCTGATGCCCTTGTTGATCTTAAGAGCCAGGTTAAAGAGATTGAGGTTAGCGGATACTCTTATAAAAACATCGATATCACCGGTCAGTTGAGTCAAGGTCGTGTAGGTGGAATCCTTGGCATCGACGACCCTAATCTGAAGTTGGCCTTTAATGGAAGTGTCAACTTAGCCGAAACAATACCTGAGTACAACTTCTTCCTCTCTGTTAAAGATGCATACCTTAATAAACTTAAGCTGACCGAGAGAGATGATTCCACGATGAACGTTAGCTTTATGCTATATTCTGATGTCAAAGCATCCACTCTCGATGACTTATCCGGCAGTATTGAAGTGGATAGCCTGAAATACAAAGAAAAGGGAAGCATATACCTACTAAAGGATCTTCATTTGGTGACAGCTTTTGACTCCATCACAGGGCGAAATCTTAAAATTAGATCTGATTTTGTAGATGCCGATGTGAAAGGGGTCTTCTCCTTTAACAAAATTGGAGCCTCTTTCCTCTCTTTTGCTAATAACTACCTGGCTAATCTTAGAAATCAGGGTATAGATACTAGTCAGCTCTCTGCTCCCCAAAACATTGATTTCTCAATCAAACTTAAAAACCTGGATGCCATTACTGCATTATTTAGTCCGTCTGTTAAAATTGCTCATAACTCTTTAATCGAGGGTAACTTTAATTCTGAAAAGGGTCAATTTTTCCTTCAAACAAACTCACCGGGCATCTCGTTGGGCTCTGTGCGATTTGAAGATTGGTATCTTAAAGGTCTATCTCAACTGGATCGGGTAGTGCTGGTTACTGGTGCTCGTCGCACCATCTTCCTGGAGGATAAAAAAGACTCGACCCTTTTAGGATTAGATAGCTTAAACTTTGTGGCTAATATTGCCAATGATAGTGTATGGTTTTCTACTGGATGGAATGATTTTAGCAATTTAAATGAGAGTACGGGATCTTTAGCTGGTTTTGTCTCTTTCGCAAATTTCCCGTCTATTTTGGGTAAGATCACCGAGTCAAAGATTCATCTTGCTAAAACAGATTGGAGTTTCCTTCCTCTGAATGAGGTTCTGTATGACTCAACAGGAATTCATTTTTCGAATTTTGGGGCAAGTGCACCAGGGCAGGCCTTTAAGGTAGATGGAGTGCTGTCTGAAGACTCCACCAAGATGTTATCTTTTTACTTTAGCCAATTTGATCTGGCTAACTTTAATGAATTACTGGAAGAGTACGAGATGACTCTAAAGGGAAAGCTTGATGGGCAGGCCGATTTAACCGGGTTGTTTGGCAATCTAATGATGACGGCTCATCTTGATATTCCCTCTCTGGTTGTGAATAATGAGCAACTCGGCGATTTTAAGCTTATTTCGAACTATTCAGCAGATACGAGAGCCATAGACCTGGATGCCTCTTCTAGGTTGAAAGGTGAAGGATATGACTACCAACCGATCACTATAAAGGGGCGCTATTTCCCCTTTGAAGAAAAGCGAAATTTTGATATCCTGGCTACAGTGAATAATGTTAGTCTAAGGATTCTAACTCCCTTTCTTAAGGATTATTTGTCTGATATAAATGGCTTTGTCTCGTCACGTATCAACATAGAGGGTTCTAATGACAAGCCAGAGTTATCAGGCACTGTTAAGTTTCTTCGATCTGAGTTTCGGGTTAAGTATCTTAATACTCGCTACTCTTTTGCCGACGAAATAAAAGTATATCCCGATAAGATTGTTATACCTGGTCTAACCCTAAATGATACTTTAGGTAGGCGAGCTATTTTGTCAGGGTCTCTTTCACATAAAAGTTTTAAGGATCTCTATTTTGACTTAAGTTTGATGCAAGATAGATTTACTGTACTCTCTACTGAACCTCATCATAATCGATTATTCTATGGTGATCTTATTGTTTCAGGAGATATGAAACTTAAGGGGCCTTTATCCAATATGCAGGTTCAATCGAAGACCTCGCTCGAAAAAGGAACAAATATCAATATTCCTATGAGCTCATCGGTCTCTGTTGCTGATAATGATTTTATTATCTTTCTTAATCAGAATAGTAAAGAGGAGTCACTGTTGCCTGCAAAGGGGTATAGTGTAGGTTTGAATGGTTTTAATGTGAATATTGATCTTACTTTTAAGCCTGAAGCTCTTGTCAATATTGACCTCCCATACCAAACCGGTTCTATTGAGAGTAAAGGTGCAGGGAATGTCAATTTCACCATCAACTCACATGGCGATATGGGGGTGACGGGAGAATATGAGATTTCAAATGGTACTTTCCTGTTTAAATTTAGAAACCTTTTTACGCGGCAATTAGAGATAAGAAAGGGTAGTAGAATCAGATTTGTTGGTGATCCTTTGTCCTCTGAGATTGATCTTCGGGCGGTTTACCATAATCGTACTACCTTGAACGGACTAGGTCTCTCTCTTGATTCAACCATCTTACAGACCAGAATCCCTGTTAATAGTGTTATTAGTCTCAGTAATCGTTTAATTGATCCAAAGATTGCTTTCAGTATAGAGTTTCCTAAGCTCGATAATGATATTAAGCAGATGATCTTTTCTAAGTTAGATACGCTAAACGAGGTGGTAATGACTCAACAAATCCTCTCCTTACTGGTCTTGAATAGCTTTAGTTTCGATCTGGGTAACTCTTCATTGGCTAGTTCAATCAGTGTTAGCTCTTTTGAGTTATTGTCAAATCAAGTAAATAAGTTGATCTCTCAGTTGACTCCCGGGTTTGGAATAGGTGTCAACTATCGCCCTAGTGACGATGTATCAGCCCAGGAACTTGAGTTAGCACTTAATGCCCAACTCTTTGATGACCGTTTGACGATAGACGGGAATCTTGGGGTTAGAAATAATCAAGATCAAAAGAATCAAAGCCAACTGGTAGGGGATGTTATGCTCATGTGGAAGCTGAAAAAAGAGGGGAACTTTTACGCCAGAGCTTTTAATCGATCAAATAATCTTGATCTCTTGTATAACTCATCACAGTATACTCAAGGAATAGGGTTGTCATACAGAAAGGAGTTCAACCACTGGAAAGAGTTCTTCTTAAAACCCAAATCAATTGTTTTGTTACCAGACTCCTTGATAAAGCCTGATAGATAAGTCTGACTTTAGTTTTGTGGAAGGTTATGCATTATTTTAAACACTAACTCACGCACGAGGTCTCCATGAGTGATCGATTCGTTGCCTAAACCTTTGCTTTTTAGGTCATACTCTCTTAAAAGGGCAAAGATCTCTTTTACCTTGTGTAGTGGGTATAGCCCGGCGGCATCGTAATACTCTTTGGTAAATGTAAAAGGAATCCCTAATTCAGAGGTTAGGGCTTGGGGACCTTTCTTTTCAGCGAGGTTGGAATGGGTAAGTAGTATTCTGGTAAAGTGCTGGTTTATGGCTCCAATGGTTAAGACGATAGGGTTATCGCCCGGATTTGCTGCGAAGTAATTAACGATTTGATTGGCTTTTACATGGTTTTTTGTTCCAATGGCTTTATTTAACTCAAATACGTTAAAATCTTTGCTTATACCAATGTTCTGTTCAATGAGGTTCTCATCTATCTGGGCTCCTTGACTCAAGTTGATGAAGAGCTTTCCTATTTCATTAGTAACCCTTTGTAGATCTGAGCCTATACTCTCGGCTAGGAGCATGCAGGCTTGAGGCGTAATGGAATAACCTTTGTTTTTTATATAATTTCTGATCCAGTCGGGGACTTGATTATCGTATAGTCTTTTAGATTCAAAGACAACTCCTGCTTTTTGTATTGTCTTAACCCATGATCTCCTGGAATCAGCTTTTTTGTGTTTATGAGCTATGACTAAGATCCCATAAGGAGAGGGTTTGTTGAAATAGAGCTCCAACTCCTCAATCTTCTTCATGTCTTGCGCCTCTCTTACCACAACCACCATATATCGGCCGATCATTGGAGCTCTCCTGATGGCGTTAATAATCTCATTAGGACTGGCATCTCGTCCGTAAAAAACCATTTGGTCAAACTCTCTCTCTGTTTCATTTAAGACAGAGGTCTCCAGAGCATTTGATATCTCATCAATAAAATAGGACTCCTCACCGTGAAGTAGGTAAAGGGGTTTAAAACTCTTGTTCTTAATATCAGTCAGTATCTGTTCGTATGACATTGATCTGGTTTTATGAGATGGAGAATCGCTCGATCTTATTATTTTAAACTATGATAAAAGAGACTGTTGTTTTAATCAATATCAAATTTTAGATGGCGTACGGTTTGCCCATGATTGATCAACTGATGAAGAGACCCAATGCCTATCTTTAAGTGGGATTCTACGAAAGACTCATCCACCTTCTTGTCGCTAGCCTCCGTTTTTACTCCGTCGGGAACCATCGGTTGATCGCTAACCAAAAGTAATGCTCCAGTGGGAATATGGTTGGCAAAACCGACGGTAAAGAGTGTAGCCGTCTCCATATCGATGGCCATGGCTCGAATAGATCTTAGATAATCCTTAAATTTTTCATCGTGTTCCCATACTCTTCGGTTCGTAGTATATACCGTACCAGTCCAGTAATCTAAATTGTTATCTCTAATGGTTGTCGATACTGCTTTCTGAAGAGCAAAAGCAGGTAATGCCGGTACTTCTGCAGGAAGATAATCATTAGAGGTTCCATCTCCTCTAATCGCTGCAATAGGTAAGATAAGATCCCCAAGATTGTTCTTTTTCTTGAGTCCTCCACATTTACCCAAAAATAGAATGGCTTTAGGTCTGATGCTAGAGAGCAAGTCTATGATGGTTGCTGCATTAGCACTGCCCATCCCGAAATTGATAATGGTTATGTTTTCACTAGTAGCACTCGACATGCTTCGGTTTAGACCTTTAATAGGAACATTATGCCACTGAGCAAAAAGATCTATATAACGCTGAAAATTTGTTAGTAGAATATACTCTCCAAATTGGTCAAGGGGTACTCCAGTATACCTTGGTAGCCAGTTTTCTACAATCTCTTTCTTCGTCTTCATGTGAATTAAACTTTTTGTTAGTCGTCATTGTGATCTCCTCTATCAGACAGGAGCTTTCATCTTCTTGTTCCTTGTCTTTCACCGACAACTATTGCCTTTAAAACTTAATCTGTTTCCTTTTGTCTTATGTTAAGTCTTCTATCCAAATGCTTTTGGTCGCAATGGTTTGGATTTATTTATGCAGGCTGGTCAAAGGTTTATATTGACTCAGTAAGCAAAGGTAGGGTATTTTTTGTAAATTATCTGATTACCTTTGCACTCGTAACCAATGATTATGGATTCACTCAACTTTCCTCCGACCAATCTTAGCTTCTCGGAAGACTCTGGCAAGGTTACTGTTTTTGACCCTTTACGGAAGAGATGGGTAGCATGGACCCCTGAAGAGAACGTCAGGCAGCATGTTATTAATTTCTTAGTCTACTCAATGGGTTATTCGGCGGGGCTATTAGGGGTTGAACAGCAGATAAGAATTAATCGGAGAGTCTTTAGAACTGACTTGGTGGCCTGGACAACTCTCGGAAATCCTTGGCTGCTGGTTGAGTGCAAAGCCCCAGAGGTTAACCTGAGTGCCGAAGTTCTTGAACAGGCAGTTAGGTATAATATCTCTTTAAAGGCCTCCTATATCGCAATAACCAATGGCATAAAACATCATGTCTTTGCGATCGATCAACAAAAGGGTATCTCATCTTGCGTTGGTTGGCCTTCTCCTCCGGGATAGATAAACAGGGTTCCTCTCTGTTTTGACTTTGGTTATATCTGTTTTTATTAGTTTCTTCAAGGTAAATAGTGATCTTTCTTTATTAGGAGGTTGATATATGGAATCCCTTGATCCGTTTTGTTAGATGCGCTCTGATCCAAATATTATTTAAAGAAATTAATAACCATTAACGAATTGTATGAATAGACATCTACTTTCGCTCTTTGGAGCACTTGTCATTTTAGTGAGTCTGCTTTCAGGAGGTCTGAAGGCTCAAAACAGTAACGATACACCGGTTACGGTTTCCATACATGGCTTTGCAAAGGCTGATGTAGCATGGGATAGCCGGCAAGTGGTAGAGGCCAGAGAAGGCTTCTTGGTTTTTTATCCGCAAAAGCCCAAGTATGATGCCCAAGGAGAAGATATTAATGCTACGCCAGGTTTTAATTCTTGGGCGATGACCTCGCGGGTTAATATAAAAGCTACTGGGCCAAAAGTCTTGGGCGCTACTGCAATGGCTTTTGTGGAAGGCGATTTTACCGGTCCCTCCAACACAGAAAATAACGCATTTCGTTTACGACATGCCTATGTCTCTTTGGCTTGGGAAAAGTGGTCTGTTTTAGCTGGTCAGTATTGGAATCCAATGGATGTCCCAGAGATGCTTCCCAAAGTTTTGGCACTAAATACCGGAGCCCCTTTCAGATCATTCACCCGTAGTCCAATGGTTAAAGCCGAATATAAGTTTGGCTCAAGCAAAATTATTGCTGCTATCTACACGCAAAGAGATTATCAATCTTCAGGTCCTTCCGGGGCTTCAGCAAATTACCTGAGAACATCCGGATTACCTAATTTTCATCTCCAATATCAACTAAATAAAGGATCAGTAATCATGGGTATAGGCGCTGATTACAAGATGATCAGACCCCGTATGACCTCAGATAGTCTGATAATAGATGATAATAAGGTTAGCTCGTTTTCGGCCTTGGCTTATATAGGATATTCCAAGGGAAAATTTGGTATTAAAGGACAAGCTCTTTATGGGCAGAATCTAAGTGACCATCTTATGCTGGGAGGCTATGCCGTCTCTTCAATTGATCCAACAACGGATGCCAGAGAGTATGTGAACCTGAATAATCTCTCAAGTTGGATCGACTGCAACTACCGTATAACCCCTGCGGTTAATTTGGGACTTTTTGCGGGTTATAGTCAGAATCTGGGAACTGAAAAGGATGTGGTTGGTGCTTTCTATGGTAGAGGAGATGATATAGCGTCTCTCTATCGTCTATCTCCAAGGGTTGAATGGATTTATGGTCCTGTTCAGTTTATTGCAGAAGTAGAGTATACTGCTGCTGCCTTTGGTAAGCCTGATAATCGCTATAAGTTCGACGAAACAGAGACTACGAATAATTTAAGAGTCCAAACAGCGTTAGTATATAACTTCTAATCGTTATTAGACGTTTTAGGCCAATTTGGAATTAATGATAATTGTTTATGACAAACTGTCTCAATTGTCATTCATTTTCGTTTTTGCATTTGAATCGTAAGTAAAAATAATTAACTTTGCCCGTGATTTAAACCCGTAAAACCATGAAAACCGTTCTTAAAGTCCTCCTTGCGGTCATCATACTCGTGCTGAGCTATGCTATCTTTGAAAGCATCATGAAACCTGTTCGTTTTGACAGGGAAAAAAGCTTAAGGTACGAAGGCGTTGTTCAGGCTCTTAAAGACATTCGCGATGCGGAGCGTCTTTTCCGTCAGCATAACAAGCGTTATACAGCTAATTGGGATTCGCTTGTTAATTACATGAAGACAGGTACTATCCCTGTAGTAAAAATGATTCCTGATCCAAAGGATACAACCTTCACTCGGTC
The DNA here is from genome assembly GCA_964444785.1 of uncultured Bacteroidales bacterium. GTDB lineage: Bacteria > Bacteroidota > Bacteroidia > Bacteroidales > TTA-H9 > JAJTBW01. The sequence continues at coordinate 93,904 of CAYUII010000011.1, forward strand.
TATCAGTGATACTATCGGACGAGTAGCTATCCTTGACTCATTATTCGGGAAAAGAGCCAACTTTGATATTAATAACCTCTCTCTGATTCCTGGTACTAACGGTCAGAAGTTTGAGTTAGAAGCCGGAAAGATCGATAAAGGCGGTCTGAAGGTTGATGTTTTTGAAGCTCGTGCTCATAATGATGTCATTCTTGATGGTTTAGATTCACAACTTATAAGGAATCTAAATAAAGGTCTGGAGGATATTAACCGTTTCCCTGGTCTAAAGGTTGGTTCAATGCTTGAAGTTACCACTGACGGTAACTGGGAGTAATAGCCTGTTACGAAATTTATCAGAGATGCCTGTTGAGCTAATCGTACAACATCGTCATTTTGACAAAGGATTTGATCCCGGGCAACCTCAACGTTATCATGTATCCATCCTGTTAATGCAGGATGGATACTCTTTTTCTATAGCTGATACAGCTCAGAATGGCAAGATGGTCGGCCTTGAATGGCAACAGATCCAGCAAACGGGTACTCCCATAGGAGATGATCTTATTAAACAGTTAATAGGAGACTCTCTTAGAAAAAATGAGTTTCTTGTTGGCTATGTTCAAAAACGTACCCTCTTTATCGATTCTCGCCAGGCTACTCTTGTTCCAGAAGCCCTGATGCAGCCGGGTGACGAAAGAATGTTCTATGGTTTTAACCACCCGCTCGCTGACTCTCTGGTCGTTCTTTCTGACCATATCTCTGCTGCCGGTGCCAATAACCTCTTTGGTATTGAAAGTCGTTATCTTAAATTTATTGATGATCTGTTTGGTTCTTCTATCGTCCACCACGCCTCATCTGTTTTGCTGGAGGTTCTCCTGAACCAATTTAAGAATCAACAACTCGACGACAAGATCTTCGTTCATATCCGCCCCACATGGTTCGAAGTGGTATATATCAAAAATAAACAATTGCAGCTATTTAATAGCTTCGAATACAAGAGTCGTGAAGACTTGATCTATTACCTCTTATTCGTAATGGATCAAATGGGTCTTAATCCTGAGGAAACAGAGGCGGTTCTCTTAGGGGAAATAGAACGAGAAAGCCAGGTCTTCGATGTACTCTATCGATATATTAGGCATATCGGTTTTGGACGTAGGATCCCCTCAATTAGTTATAGCTACGTCTTTGACGAATTGCCCGGTCATCAGCATTTCACTATTCTTAATTCACACCTTTGTGAACTTTAGGCCTATTCTGGCATTAGTTTTATTCATCTCAAATCTTTTATTACAGTGCGAATCATAAGAGGAACTCGGAGGGGTAAGAAACTTAACCCCCCACAAGGCTTACCCGTTAGACCCACAACCGATATGGCAAAAGAGAGCCTTTTCAATATTATAGAGAACTATTATGATCTTGACGGAGTCTCTGTTCTCGATCTCTTCTCTGGAACTGGTTCCATCTCTTATGAGTTTGCTTCACGAGGTGCCTCCTCTGTCTTGGCTGTTGAGATGAATCAAAAAGCAGCTGACTATATCAGAATTACTGCAAATCAACTCGAGTTTCAGCAACTTAGTGTTATAAGAGGGGATGTTTTTCACTATTTAAAAGGAGCTACCCGTAAGTTCGATTTGATCTTCGCTGACCCTCCTTATGATCTCGCTGAAGGCGCTTTAGTACCTGATCTTGTCTTTGATCGTCAACTTCTTAATGCAGATGGGATGCTCGTCCTTGAACACTCCATCGCCGTTGACTATTCAACTCACCCGAATTTCTTCAGCGAAAGAAAATACGGCAAGGTACACTTCTCCTTCTTCTCAGCTGAACCGCAATCGGAGGAGCAGGACGAGGATACCCATACTCTTGACCAGGTTTAGCTTATAACGAGTACCTAATCTGATTATCTGAAACTTCTTCTTCTTGGCTCCTTTGGCCTGGTAAGGGTTTCTAGTTTGTTTTCTAACTCAGGACCAGGTTCTAAAGCCGGAAATTGAACTATTCGGCCTTCTTTGTCTATGATGGCAAATAGGGGCAGGGAGCGTATCTGCCATTTTTTGATAAATTCTGAGTCTCTCCCCCCATTTATCCTTATTACCTCTTTCGTCTGGATTTGAAGGGTCTTCTCTGCGTTGATGTCCAGGTCAACAATAATGATTCTTCCCGGCCAGAAAGTCTTTTTTTGCCACTCTGTCATATATAAAGCTTGTGTTTGACAAGTGTTACAGAGTTGATGATTAAATATAAGAAAGATGGGTTTACCTATCAGGGAATCTGGGAAATGGCTAAATCCGGGTAGAGGTGATGGAGCTAATTTACCTTGTGTGAGGGTTCCAGATGATTGCAGAATATTGAGGGCAAGATTTCGGTGAGAACTAAAATCAGAAGCAGAGGCAAGTTGAGTTAAAACCCTTTCCCAATTGGTTGCTTGTGCTCCGTTTAGTTGCTCTTTAGCCGAAAGAATAATGACCAGCTCTCTGACTATTTCATCCTTTAAGAACGGATCTTTTCCAAGGGTATCTTCGAGAGCTACCAGGCTATTGGGCTGATTGATGGCAGCATTAATGGCTTTTTGAGAAAAGTATCGACTACTTTGTGCCTGGTAATTATCGAAGATGAGTCTAAAGAGATCCCACCAACCGGGATTGTCAAGATTAGGCCGTATAGAAAACAGCGATTTTAGAGCGTCAGTTTTAGTCCAGATCCCTGAAGAATAGGCTAATGTTCCTAATCTATGGTGAATGTAGAGGCCTCGATAGGAGATGGTATCATAATAGGGACTTTTCTTTTGTTGATCTATGAAGGTCTTAGCTGGAGAATAATCTCTTTGTCGATAGATTTTCCTAAAGGAAGTGTCAAGTAAAGCCGCATATTGTTGTTCGAAATCACGGATTGGTTTGTCGAAGAAGAGAGAGTCATTTGGAGCAGGCCAGAGACCTATAGGTTGGTTGAGCGCCCACGCCTCAAATCCTTGGATCTGTTTATTAAATACACCTGTAAGCTTTAGGGGTTGTCCGGCGATGACTGTAAATTCATCTCGTTGGAGCATAACTTCAATGACAAAGGTATGGATTCCTGTTGTGTCAACCTGAAAAGAGAAAGATCCATTGCTGTCAATTTTTTGGGTGTTGATTAATCTCTCTGAGTGGGTCAGGGGATCTTTTATGAGGTAGAGAGAGATGTTCAGACCATCAGCTCCGGCGAGATTTCCGGAGATGGAAATACCTTTCTGGGCTGATAACTTTAAGGTGATAATAAGAAAGAGGAGTATGATTATTCTGGCTCGCATTCCGCTTTTTTTTAGAAAACGATTAAAACCACACTTTATTTTTATTGTTAAGAGATGTTAGATCTTTAATGCATTTAGCTAGTGTTAGCTATTTGCTAGTTTGTTTTGGAGTGAGACAGAAAAAAAGAAATAGATCACTTAGCCGAATTTAGTGATTTGTAATGTTATTTCGGGATAAGCTTTTTATAAGGATGGTAAGCAGCTATTTCGATGTTGAGTTATTTTCAGGGCTATTTGATTTCGAAGTAAGATCAGAGATATCTAATCCGGGAGGGAGGAACTCAGCCGGATCACCGCCATGGCTTATGATCTCTCTGACAATACTGGAGGAGATGAAGCTATGTTGGGGCTCAGTTAGTAGAAAGATTGTTTCAAGATCGGTTTGAAGTTTGCGGTTGACTTGGGCTACACTTCGTTCAAATTCGAAGTCGGCCGAGGTTCTAAGGCCTCTAATAAGGTAGTGAGCATTGACTTTTTTACAGAAATCTACTGTAAGGCCTGTATAGCTTTGAACTTCGATTGAGGGATGATTTATAAAAAGCTTGTTGATCCACTTTATTCGATCTTCAATGGGGAAGAATCCATTTTTCTCTCTATTGTACCCAACCGCAATAATGATTTTATCGAATAGAGGAAGAGCCCTATTGATAATGCTATAATGCCCTATGGTAATAGGGTCAAATGAGCCAGGAAAAACAGCAAGCTTATACATGAGTTTAGGCTTTAAATGTTGCCAGACTGGTTTTTCCACCGGTCACTTTATCATTTAGGGAGACCTTTAATTCGGCGTTTAAAGGAAGATAGTGGTCAACACGACTTCCGAATTTAATAAAGCCTACTTCTGAGCACTGTGTTGCTATTTGATCTTTTGTTGCATTGCACACGATACGACGAGCTAAGGCTCCTGCAATTTGTCTGAACATCACTTCACCGTGGTTATTTCTTACCACAACGGTGGTTCTTTCATTATCAGTAGATGATTTAGGATGCCATGCAACGAGGAATTTGCCCGGATGGTATTTTTGGTAAACGACGGTTCCAGAGATAGGAAACCAGTTAATATGTACATTGTTGACTGACATAAAGACGGAAACAAGTAATCGTTTTTCATGGAAGAATTCGTTTTCTTCAACCTCTTCGATGGCAACAACGGTACCATCAGCACAGCTAAGCACCGCATTTGGAATCTCCTTAAACTGACGATCAGGAATTCTGAAAAACCGGAGAATAAATACAAATAGAAAAAGAATTGGGAGAATGAGTAGTAGACGGAGCCAGAGTTGGAGATGGGTGAACATGACCAATGTACTAAGAACAATAGAGATGGAGGAGGCAATAGTAATCGTTGTGTTTCCTTCTTTGTGTAACTTCATCGCTTTAGAAATCAGAGGCTTTTAGTATATGAGAATAATGCAAAAGTAGTAGACTGGGGTTGCAATCATCATGGCATCAAAACGATCAAGGATACCGCCGTGGCCAGGAAGGATATTGCCGCTGTCTTTGATCCCAGCTGATCGTTTCAACAACGATTCAGTAAGGTCGCCAAAGGTACCAAAAATTACGGTAACAGAAGCTAATAGTAACCAGTGAGGCGTAGAAAACAGCTTAAGCTTAGCCTCGAGAAGAAAGGTGAATGCCAGGGTCATGATCAATCCCCCGATCCAACCTTCCCACGATTTCTTAGGGCTGATGCGTTCAAACAGCTTGTTTTTGCCAAACATGATTCCAATGAGATAGGCAAAGGTGTCATTTGCCCAAATGAGGATAAAGAGGGACATGAGTAACCAAGGTTCTGCCTCCCATAAACCTCCACCAGTGGGTATCCTTACTGCGAGGGCAAAAGGCGTAACGGCGTAGATTACTGTAAAAAAGGCGGCACCTAATTGATTAATGGTCTCTTCTCGTACTAACCATAGGGCTGAGATCAGAATAAAAAAGGATGCCATTGCTATAAGAGGTGGCACCCACTCTGTTTGTAAACGACCTTGTCCGGGATAAGCAAGCAAAACATATAGCGCCATAGAGCTCACAAGAACGATCAACTTAAATGCCCCAGATTTAATCTTGGTAAGTTGAAGCGTCTCTTTTACGGCGAAGAGGGTGACAAGAAAAAAAAGAGCAAATAGCCACCATGAGCCGGCAAATATGGCCCCTGCGACTGCGGCTACTAGTACGCTTCCTGTAAGCGTTCTGGTAATAAGATTATTCACTATTTCGTTGACTCAATATAGTCTGTGCTGCTTCTAGATCAGTTGCTGCGACATGAAGCTCAACTTCTCCAAAAAACAATTCAGAATCACGTTTATTAATGATGGTACATTCTATTTGGTGGTCAGCCAAAAGCCCTTGAATCAATTCGGCTTCAAAGGGTTCTGAGGTGGTAGTCAAAACTACAAATTCCTTGTTTTCCATGATTGTGCCTTTTATAAGTTCAAGATCGAGACTATTCCCGATCATCAATAAAGAGTAAATATAACTCTTTTGGCCCATGGGCACCCATGACTAGTGTTTTCTCAATATCTCCGGTGCGGCTGGGCCCGGTTACAAAGGTAACTAAAGAAGGGGGGGAGGAGTACCGTGTTTTAATCTCCTGTAGAGCGTGTTTTATCTCTCTGACAACTTGTGAAGCATATCCTATCACGATGTGGACATCGGGCATACTATAGCTATTTCTTCCTCCATGCAGTTTTGAACTCATAACAATGCTACCGGTTCGGGCAACCAGTTGTTCACATCGGGTGATGGAGGCTTTGAGATTAGGAAGTTCTGATGGATCGGCAATGGAGGCTATTTCGGCAGTTCGTAAGATCTCTCGTATTGCAGGATCTGAGCAAAAGAGAGGCTCAAGTTGGTAATCTTGAGCAATGGTGGCCAGATTCTCCATTAGTTCATCTGCTGTTTCACAATAAAGAAATTTACCTCCTTTGTCTGTAAAGGTGTTAGCAAATAGAACCAGAGGATCCTCTTCATTAATAACATAAATGGGAGACTCCAGATCAAGACCCGAATAGGGGTTGTCCTTCTTATTTATTAATGCATTTCTGATTTTCTTCAGAACTTTTTCTTTTGGCGTGCTCTCGTCCATCTTTTGCAGTTTTACATAAATTGCGGCAGGAACAATACCTGCCGCAATTCGTAATAAAGATTATTCTGCTGATTTGTTATCTTCACTATTTGTCTCTATTTCGGCAAGAGGCTCTGCGGTGACCACTGGTCTTGAGATTGGATCAACCGCACCAAAGGGGCGAGGGCCAAAGATTGATTCGACATCTTCGCTGAAGATCACCTCTTTTTCGAGGAGTCGTTCAGCCAATCTTACCACCTTCTCCTTGTTTTCAGTTAGAATGGTGATGGCTCTGGCATAAGACTCTTCAATGAGCTTACTGATCTCTTGATCGATTATTTGAGCAGTGCTTTCGCTGTAAGGCTTTTGGAAGTTGTATTCCTGACCTGATGAGTCGTAGTAAGAGACGTTACCTAGTTTATCATTTAAGCCGAAGAAGACTACCATATTATAGGCTTGTTTGGTCACTCTTTCAAGGTCGTTAAGGGCTCCGGTGGAAATCTTACCAAAATTGACCTTTTCAGAAGCTCTGCCGCCCAAGGTAGCTGTCATCTCATCAAAGAGTTGTTCTTTCGTAGTGATCTGGCGCTCTTCAGGAAGATACCAAGCAGCCCCTAAAGCGTTACCACGTGGTACAATGGTCACCTTAACCAGGGGGTGAGCATATTTTAGCAGCCAACTCACCGCAGCATGACCTGCTTCATGGAAGGCTATAACTCTTTTCTCTTCAGGAGTAATTATTTTATTGCGCTTTTCAAGACCACCAATAATCCTATCAATAGCATCGAGAAAATCCTGTTTCTCAACCATCGATTTATTGGTTCTGGCAGCGATTAGAGCAGCTTCATTGCAAACATTGGCAATATCTGCTCCCGAGAAGCCAGGTGTTTGTTTAGATAAGAGATCGATATCGATACTAGTCTTATCAAACTTAATACCCCTGAGGTGGACGCCAAAGATAGCTTTACGTTCTTCAAGGTCAGGTAGTTCAACCTGGATTGTACGGTCAAAGCGACCTGCTCTGAGGAGGGCACGGTCAAGGATATCAGCGCGGTTGGTTGCTGCAAGGATGATGACCCCCGAGTTAGTGCTAAAGCCATCCATCTCGGTGAGGAGCTGATTGAGGGTGTTTTCTCTCTCATCATTGGATCCGGTGATAGGATTTTTACCTCTGGCACGACCAATGGCGTCAATTTCATCAATGAAGATGATACAGGGAGCTTTCTCCTTTGCTTGTTTAAAGAGGTCGCGAACACGACTTGCTCCTACTCCTACAAACATCTCAACAAAATCGGATCCTGAGAGCGAGAAGAAGGGAACCTTAGCCTCGCCAGCGACCGCTTTAGCTAATAAGGTTTTCCCAGTACCCGGAGGGCCTACAAGGAGAGCTCCTTTAGGGATCTTACCACCAAGATCAGTGTATTTTTTGGGGTTCTTTAGGAAGTCGACAATCTCCATTATCTCAATCTTAGCTCCTTCAAGACCGGCAACATCATTAAAATTGATGGTTACCATCGTGTCTTTGTCGTAGAGCTGAGCTTTTGATTTACCAATGTTAAAGATCTGCCCTCCACCTGAACCACGATTCATCATTCTCATGATTACAAACCAAAGCCCCAGAAGCAACAATAGCGGAAGCATGAAACTCATGACTTCTCCGCCCCAGTTTCTCTTGGTTATATAATCAATATAGATTCTTTTGTCGGCAGGAAGTTTCGATTGGGCTTCATCAACCTTTTTCTCAAAGGTCTCAGCCGAACCAATCTCAAGTTCTAACTCAGTCACCGGTTTCTTTTTAGCAAACTTGCTGGAACCTTTCTGCAGGCTGTCAGCATTTAGAGAGATCTTAGCCAATTCATTGTTCTCTACAACAATCTTTTTGACATGACCGCTCTCAAGATGTTTTAAAACAATGCTCCAAGTCGTTTTTGAACTTTGCTCTTCTGAACCTAAAAACTGAAAGGCAATAAAAATGACAAAAAGAACACCATAGATCCAATAAAAACTGAATCCACCCTTGCCTCCCGGTTTAAAGGATCCAAAGACTCCAGGTTTCTTACTGTCTGCCTGACCGCCTCGTGACGGTTGTGACTCTTCATTAATATTTTTCTCTGCCATAATTACAGATAATTCTTTATTTTCTATGTTAGTTTGTCATGCTATCGTGTCTTTCAATTTCGGCATCGGCCCATAAATCCTCTAGTCTATAGAACTTTCGGGTGTTTTCCTGAAAGATATGTACGACAACGTCTCCATAGTCAAGCAAAATCCATTCCGCATTTTCTCTACCTTCTACCGATCTGACATGAAGCCCCGGGTCCATCCTGACTTGGTATTCTACGGCATCTGCAATGGCTTCAGCTTGAGGTCTGCTGGTAGCGTGGCAGATAACAAATGAGTCACAGACCATATTTCGCATTTTATTGAAGCTGATAGTTACAATATCGAAGGCTTTCTTGTCTGCCATAGCCTTTATAACTGCATTAACGATTTCCTGCTCGGTTACAGGTGTTGGGCGCTTTGCCATTCCTTGGGTATTAATTTATAATTTTCGCAAAAATAAGGATTTATGCCTTTAAATTACGCTTTTGTTTTTAACAATCGGTATGCGATGTTGTTTATTTGTGCAGAAACTCTATCTCTTTAAAAGCTGCAACCAGCTCTTCTCCATCACTCGTTAGAAGTCTCAACCGGCCATACTCATCAATACCCGTAATTGTTGCGATGATCTTTCTCCCCTCATATTGATAATCTGCCCTCTCTTTATAACGATAGAGGCGATGATAGTATTCTTGTTTAAGAGCCATGTGCTCTTCAGGGAGTGATCGAAAACGCTTCATGATCGCCTCTCTTATTTCAAGAGCTATCGCAAGTGGATCATATTTCTTGCCCGTTATCTGAGAAATCGAAATCGGATTTGGCGCATTGCTCAGGAAAAGCTCTTGATTTACATTAATCCCAAACCCTATCACAGAATAATCGATGCCAGAGCCCATCAGAGCGTTTTCAATCAGAACCCCGCCCAGTTTTTTATTGCCGACGTATAGGTCGTTTGGCCATTTAATCATCAAGTGATGATCAGTAACATACTCTTTTAATACATCCGTAATGCCAAGAGAGACGGCAAGGGTGATCATAAACTGATCAGCAGGGTTAATTTGATCGGGATATATAACGAAACTACATAAGATGTTTTCATTGGGATTACTTTCCCAACGGTTACCCCTTTGGCCTCGTCCTCCACTTTGAAATCTGGCAAACAAGAGCTCCCCTTCAGGAGGACGTTGCCCGTTGGTTAACTCCTCTAATAAAAATGAGTTGGTTGAGGTGACGGAGTCAATAATTCTGGTCATAGAGTGGCTATTAATGGATGTAAAATAAAAAGGACGCTGATGAAGATAATCTATCAACACGTCAGCGTCCTATTTTGATAAAAAAGAGCCTATTTTTCGAAGTGTTTCTGTAGCTTTTCCGTTACGATATTACAGAAATTTTGAAGAGGAGTCTTTGCTAAAAGCTCAAGCATCATGTTAAGTTCGCCATTGAAGATAGCCGAAGTCTCTGTCTCCTTGTCGGAAATTACCACTAGAGGGAAGTCGAGAGAGAAAGGGAATGGAGGTTTTCCAACGGCAGTGTAGGTAATTGTTTTATAAGGTTCGGCCTTCGAGATCTTGAGTGTAATATCAGCCATTCCTTTAATGGTAAAAGAGCACTCATCACCACTTGTTCTCCAATTGGTGACCTGTTCGGGTAACAGTTCATTGAAATTTCTGAAGTCGGCTAAGAAGTCAAAGACCTCTTTAGTCGAAGCAGTAATTACCCTGGGAGTTCCTTTAATGGTGGTCATATCTCGAATTGTTTACCCCATTCAGCTGGATTCTCACGCCATTTTGAGAGAGATTCAATATCGGCAGTACTGATATAATTCTCTTCTGCGGCTAATGTGATGAGCGTTTCATAATCTGATAGTGTACCCAGTGACACCTTAGCCTCTTTAAAAGCTTCGGTAGCTACTGGGAAACCGTAAGTAAAAATAGCTAACATCCCTTTAACAACACCTCCGGCTTCACGAATGGCTTCTGCCGCTTTCAAACTACTGCCACCGGTAGAGATTAGATCTTCGATGATAATCACCGATTGCCCCGGCTCAAGTACCCCTTCTATAACATTGCCCATACCATGCTTCTTCTCTGCGCTGCGAACATAGATGAAGGGTAAGCCTAAATCTTGAGCTACTAAGGCTCCTTGAGGAATGCCTCCGGTTGCAACTCCGGCAATAACATCGGCCGAACCAAATGCATCATTCAAAAGTTTAACAAACTCCTGACGAATGTAAGTCCGGATCTTTGGGTAAGATAAGGTAACTCGGTTGTCGCAATAGATTGGCGACTTCCATCCTGATGCCCAAGTAAAGGGTTTATTTGGGCTAAGTTTAATCGCTTTGACCTGTAAGAGGTATTGAGCGATATGTCTAGCAGATTCCTGATTGGCTTTTATCATACTTTTTTTACAATTCCCTTCTTGAAGTTGTCTTTTGAATAATGACTACATAAGTCGGGGTGTTTGTGCCTGCAAATTTATACTTTTTTCAAAACAGATAATTCCTTTTTCAAAACCGAACCTTTGTCTGATAGCTCTTTCGTGTGTGACCTTTGTCAGACACCGTAAGCAAAAATGGCCAGTTGATCTACCAAATCAGTTTTTCACTTAGTCGGTTTTTATCGGATTCAATAACGAGAATTATCGCCATTTGTTTTTGTAATGTCTTCAGTTTTGCCTCCTCTTTTGATGTTCCGTTCAATAAAATAACTTCCATAAGTTGTCCTTGGAGGTTATAGACGAGTAATCGTTTTAATTGTTGTTGCGGCCAGGCAATACTTAGACTGTTATTGGTTCTAATGACGTTAATGGATAAGTTTTGATTTGAAGCTGCTTTAATACCATCAATGTAGGCAAAACCAAGGTAGAGCGTATCTGAATTCGTACATTGGTTCATCGCAGTTACTTTAACCCAAACATCACCTCCTTCTGGTCCAAGCCATGCGGTATCGATTTCCTGGATTTGTGTTGTTGCTTGATTACTCCATAAATAACTGGCGGCTCCTTCACCTGCATCAAGAATGATACTTGAACTGTAGTCAATGAGGGTGTCGTTTCCAATGTCAACAATGGGCAACTCCAATACCGAGATGTAGGAAGAGCGTAGTAAAACACTATTTCCGAATCCATTTGAAACCGTTAAACTCACTGGGTAAGATCCAGGTTGTTTATATTTAATATTCTGTGGATTTGGCTCGGTTGATGAGGCGGGTATTCCTCCTTCAAATAACCATTGGTAAGTGGTAGGATTACCTGTCGATAAACTACTGAAGTTAACTGATTCGCCGGCGCAACTGACCTGTTTATTTGAGCAAAAGGCAGCTCTTGCTTTGACGTTTAAGAGTTCAATTGCGTCCAGATCAAAACCGGCATCAGGAGCCATCGATGCTCCAGACCCGATGTCTGTGATCTTGATATATTTGGCTTTGGAGAGGGTAGATCCTTCCAGGTCGAAAGTGGCAGTGCCTGTAGCTTCGCCTAAACTCTGCCAGGGGCCATCTATTGAAAGTGCGATAGCGACTGAGTATGCTTCAGGGGTGTTGTCGCCCTCATAAACTTTAAAATCGGGGCCTGCAAGATTAACGAGAGTGTCAATAGCATCAATGATCACATAGCCATATTTCCCGATAGAATAGTTCTTCCCATCCTCATGGCCGATGGCAGCCCAGGTGGCTCCTTCGTCACTGAAGTTATTGTTTGGGATATAGGAGGTGATGATCCTTCCTGCCCATGCGGTGCTTTGATTTGGGGTTAGTTCGATCTTTAGATAAGTTGCATTGTTTTCATCAACCACAATGTCAGAGATGGTTTTGGGCTCATAACCATTTGCCTCAATATAAAGTGTATAGGTTCCGGGTGTCAGATACTTTTGGAAATCAGCCTTTATTGGGTCATTATAAAAAGGCATCGTATTTTCTATTGTCAGGCGGGCTGGGATACTATTTCCCGCTGTATCAGTAACCATACCGCAAATGCCAAGGCCAGCTTTATTTATTAGTTGCAGCATGGCATTTTTATTTTGATTGTAATAGTAGGTGATCTGAGAGGCAGGAGGCTGTTTTAATTCAGAGATCTCCATAGACCAAGCAATAGAACCGTTTGCGCCATAGTTTTGATCTTTTGTGCTACCATTGATTGGATACATCCCAGAATAACCTTGTCCGACAGGAAGTGAAGAATATCCAGAAGCATTGGCATAGACGTTACCCAGACTTTGGATATGGGTAAAATCGGGGGCATGCGCAGCGCGATAACTCCAAGGGAAGCTAAGGTAGATCGTGCCGCTATGGTAGTCAGTGCAAACTGTAAAATGGCGGCTGTTTAAGAAGTCTCTGAGTGCTTTCGATTCTTTGGCCGAAAAAGGAGCTGTTGAGTTTCCTTCTCCGTTCCACATATAGCCTCCATCGCGATTAATGTCAATACCATTGGTGTTATATCTACTCATCGCATTCCTTCCATCGGGGTTGACCATAAGGCAGATATAGGTCTCACGTTGGTTGAGCAAACGGGTCATCAGCGTATCAGAGCCATATTTCTTACAGAGTTCGCGAGCGAGTCTAACTCCATTCTCTGTTGGACCAATCTCATCGCCATGAATACCACATTGGAACCAAACCTCGGGTTCGGCTTCATCATCACCGGGGTTGTCACTTAATTTGATGGTAACCATGTCTCTGTTTTGTACGGAAGTGCCTACAAATACTCGCTTAACCAGATTTGGGTATGCCGTTTCCAGGCTGTCGGCAAAGCTATCTACCTGTTGGCAGGTCATGTAACCATTAGGGACTAAAGTGCCATCGGTGTTTGAGGTGCGGCTATTCAGATCAGGAATGGAAATGGTATAAGAAAGCCCCGATTGCTGAATTTTTTTTAGCTCTTCTGGAATAATATAAGCCCAGGTAGTACCTGGAATGGTATTGATTTCATCGCAATTAAGCTTAAGATTATATAATCTAATTAACTCATCGGTTGAGTGGATTGTGATTTTTATCTCCATCTCTTGGGCTCTCCATCCTTGCGCAAATGAAGTAGCTGAAATAGCCATAAGCATGAAAAGTAGAACAGAGATCATGCTTAGTGTGGTCTTTCTATTTGTTTTCATTCTGGTTGTGGTACAGTTATCGGTTATTGTGAGAAAATATAAAATAGCAATTGAAGAGACAAAGGTATAAGAAACGAGAATAGAATGGAGATGCTTGAGCATCAAAATTAGATAGGGAATTAGAGACGGGTGGTCATAGGCATTGAAATAGTGCTTCCTCCGTTTTGGATTGCCCATTGGTAGAAGAAGCAAAAGAGGTATATCTGTTGAGATATACCTCTTTGAATAGGTTAATTATAAACGAGGGAGTCCTTATCGTATAATTAATTTTGAGCTGATCGATTCTTTTTCGTTACTCAGCGTAACCGTATAGGCGCCTGAGGCTATCTTACCCGGATCGATTAATTCTTCTGGATTAGAGTTCAACGATTTAGATAAGATCACCTGCCCCATGGTATTTGTGATAGTGAGCTTACCAGATCTGTATTCTTTCGGAATGGTAATGGTAAACTCTCTGGTAGCAGGGTTTGGTCTGATATCAAAGGGGTTTACTGCGGAGGTAATATTTCCTACACCGACGTTGGTGTTTACCGAGATGTTGTCGAGGTAGATATTATTACCGGCTTTATTATACGATTCGAACATGATCTTTACATTGTTGAGACCTTTGAATTGAGATAGGTCAACGGTATAACAACCAGCACCAATAGATCCTCCGCACCAGTCATTTGATGAAGCAGGAACGAAAGAGGAGGTACTTGCTGGTGCTGTGATGAGGTCGCCTTGAGCATTTGGAGCTACACCAAAGACTTGTTTCCATGTATTGCCACAGTCAGTTGAGACCTTTATAATCAAAGAGTCTTTAAGACTAGCCCGTTGAGCATAGGCATGTTCAAACTGTAGGTAAATATCGGTTAGTCCGGTGAAGTTTAGTGCGGGAGAGATCAGTTGATCTCGGGCGCCTTGATTGGTGTAGATGTAGCAAGGCATTCTTACTGCCGTGGTTCCTGGTCCGGTACCACTAACGTTAGCAGTCTCCCAGGTGTTTTTATTATCAGGATTGATAACAGTCCAGCCTTTTTGAGATAAGGTACCCTCTTCGAAGGTCTCGTAGAAAGGAATAGAGCTACCTCCGGTATGAATGTAGTCATTGCGAGTGATACTAGCTGCGCCATTGGGGCTAGTTGCCATCAAAGAGACACTGTAACTGGCTATTTGTTGGAACAGGACACGGGGGTTCTGTGATGTAGCAGAGGTTCCATCGACGAAGGTGACTGTATTAGGGGAAAAAGTCCAGTTCCATTGATTAGGACTATAGAGGGTCGTGTCGGTGAATTGGACTACTTCTCCGGTGCAAGGGTTCTGTTTATCGGCATAGAAACCCGGAGCAGGAAGGATGGTAGAGCTGACCTCTATATAGTTATTTTTTGTTTCGGTATCGGTGCCCGCTTCGTTAGTAACGGTGAGAGATACGTTGTATAGACCACCTGTGTTATAGGTGATCATTGGGTTTTTAGCGGTAGAGGTAGAGGGTGTTCCTCCGGGGAAAGACCAGCTCCATTGAGAGGGAACCCCATCTGAAAGGTCAGTAAATTGCACTTGACCTCCCGCAGGGATTACTTGAGGTGAGCCACTGAAATTAGCTGAAGGAGTTCCTCTCCATACATCAGAAGACCAAACGCCTCGTCCGTAGGTACCTACTCTAATTCGATCATTGATGGGGTTATTGATATCATAAGCGATCTCAATCTCATTGATTGAAGCATCAATGGGTAGACCTTGGCTAAAGTTGACCCATTGGGTCATAGATGCATCGCGATACCAGACTCCGAGATTAGAGCCAACATAGATTCCGTCGTTGGCATTTTTGTAGAGTTCGATGGTGGTAAAGGAGACATCGGGAAGGTTAGAGGTGATATCTTGCCAGCTTTGGCCTTTGTTATCTGACCGATAGACTTTGTTATTTAGGACAATAAAGACGGTGTTTGCCAGAGTTGGGTGGGTCTCAATATCGTTTATATTGCCACTAGCGGGAAGAGAGGAGGTTAGGTCGACCCAAGTAGGTTGGTTAAGGCGGATGTCATCTGTGCGGAAGAGGGTTCCATCTTCTCTGCTGAAATAGAGAATTGAGGGGTCGGCAGATGATTGTTCAACGACCTTGCAATTGACCGAGTTTGTTCCGCCGAGGTTGTTAGATATTTTCTGCCAGGATGGGTAACTTCTTACATCCGTACCTCTCCAGAGGTTCTTATAGCCAATGTACATGGTGTTGCCATCTGATTCATCAAGGATATAGGGAGTAACCCAGGCACCCTCTTCAGTGATTCCATAATTGCCATTGGCAGCGATGTTCATTCCGCTGTTGTTATTTGTATATCGGGTGATATCGCCATAATAAACAGATGCGTAGCTATATTGAGGCATTTCGGGATCGATGATACTTTCCATGCCATCGCCGCCGTGGGTGTCATACCAAAGGCCGCCGATGAAGCTAGAGGTTCCATTGTCTTGGGCTCCAAAGATCAGGTGAGTTGAATCGTAACGATCTTGACCGATCTTATAAATCTGCGTAATTACTAGTCCATTGGTGTGGATAGTCCAACTTGAGCCATTATTTGAGGAGGAGTATATTCCTCCATCGTTTCCAATATAAAGTTTATTGTTGATGGGAGAGTACTCGAAGACATGTTGGTCGGCGTGGACTGCTTGAACGCCACAGCCACCATACCAGTGGCCGGTGATTTGCCAATTGGCTCCTCCATCGAGAGATTTCCATAAGTTAACACCGCCGGCGAAAATGAGTTCAGCGTTGGTTGGAGAGGCTGCAATCTCGAGATCATACCAAGCTTGTCCTCCTGATCCTGATCCATCGCAAGACCAGTCCATGATATTTGGAGAAGTGGCTCGGGTGGTAAAGGTGGTTCCTCCATCGGTTGAGCGGTATAGTGCTTTGAAACCATTGTCTGATTTCGATTGAAGGAGGTACACATATTCAGGGTTTGCGGCGGTGACAGCAACCACCATTCTTTGACCAGACGAGAGACCTGTAGCGTTTGATGACCAGGTTGCGCCGTTGTCGGTAGAGCGGTAGAAAGAGCCACTTGAGCAAGCATAAAGGATTGCAGGGTTATTAGGTTTAAAGACGATATCGTTAAAATTACCCGATTTGATGGAAGTCCAGGAAGAGCCTGCATTGGTCGATTTGTAGATTCCACCGTTAGTGGCGGCGTATAGGATGTTGGCATCAGAAGGGTGTTGGATCATACGTCCCACTGTTTTATTGCCCATTCCTGAGTTCCAGGATTGCCAGGTAAGACCACCGTCAGTACTTTTCATAACGCCAAGGCCTTCGGCATCTCCGGCGTCACGGTCTCCGGTGCCAATCAGAACTGTTTCGGGATTAGCTCTATCAACGATGATAGAAGATACACCAAGGGTGGGGAGGTTATCGGTGTTAGAATTCCATGAGCTACCCCCATCGGTGGTTTTCCAAAGACCTCCAGAGGGAGCTCCGATATAATATACACTTTCGTTGGTAGGGTGGAAGCCGATGGCATTGATACGACCGAGACCTTTATAGCCCTTAGCCATAGGGATAGTTGAAGGGCCAATAGATTTCCAGTTGCCAGCTAAAGAGGATGGGCTTTTCTGGCTATTTTTCCAGGCATTCCATACATGGTCAGCTGCTTTACGAGTTCCATCGGGATTAGTACGGAGGTTTTGCATTCTCCATTCCCAACGTTTAAAAGGTTTATAACCACTTCCTTTGGTTATCTTTCTATTTTTCCAATAGGAATAAAAAGCCTTCTGAACCTCAGGGAGAGGAACAGACTCATCTTGCATCATTTCAATCCAATAAGGGTAGGTTGCAGTGTCCTGCTTTGTCTCTTGTTGGGAGAAAGAGCTTTTGGATACGAATAAAAAAGCCAGGATACAAAGGCTTATCAGTTTGCGGTTCATAGATGTTTAGGTTATATGAAGGTTACAAAGATAGTTCTATCTTTTTGAGTTCTGTACGGTTAGCCGTAAATTCAAGGGTTAATCTTTGATAAAAGATGCACGGAGAAGTATAGTATTTAAGTAGCTCTTCGGTCGCTCTTCGTATCTTCTTCGCTCTTGCTCCAATTTTTTGTGGATAAATAGGGAGAAAAGTGAGAAAATATGCAGGTATTAAACGAGCCAGGAGCGCAGAAGGAACGCAGAAGAAGCGAAGAGGTGGTATTTTGAAACCCTCAAGAGGCGACAAATAGAACCTTCATGAGGCGGCTAATAGAACCTTCAAGAGGCGATAAATAGAACCTTCAAGAGGCGATAAATAGAACCTTCACAATGCGGCTAATAGAACCTTCACAATGAGGCTTGTAGAACCCTCAGAAGGCGACGAATAGGTGCGTAGCACCGGAAATATGAACCACGATCGAAGACCCTCATTTTGGTCAAATCCCCTGCAAGGTGCGTAGCACCGAGAATATTTGTAGATGGAGGTGCGTAGCACTGGAATCAGGACGAGCCCAACAAAATTACCCTAAAGGTGCGTAGCACCGGAAATAGGATCCCTAATCGAAGTACCTCATTTTGGTCAAATCAGTTAATCCATGAAAATATGCGTCATCTGTGTGCCTACGTCCTGATGCACGAAGTGCATCCACATTATGATACACCGTTTTCCATTGTGATACACTGTGACCTTAATAATCCGTGAAATCCGTTAAAATCAGTGTCATCCGTGTGCCTATGTTTAATGCGCGAAGTGCATCCCCTAAACTTAAAATTATTTTATATTTGCTCTGTAAACATAGTACAATTTACTACCAACAATCTAAACCAATGAGTCGTACTCTTTATTTGGTATTATTGCTTATTACAGTCACTGTCTCATCTGTTTATAGCCAACAACTTAGTGTCAAATCATTCCGTGCCTTGCCTAACGACATGGATGCCCGGCAGAATTTTCGTGAGATGGATCAAAATGGAGAGTTGTGTGCTATTGTTAAAGTAGTTACACCAGAAAGCGGCTTTCAATTTGAGATTGGTTCACTTGGCATTACTAAGACAGAACAAAAGACAGGCGAGATCTGGCTATTTATACCTCACGGAGCAAAGCGTTTAAGTATATTTCATAAGAGTTTAGGTGTTTTAAGAGATTACTTTTTTTCCGAACGAATTGATGAGGGTGTATGTTATGAGTTGGTATTGGTTTCCGGACGAACTGTAACAACTGTAGTAGCCAATGAAATCGAGTCTCAATGGCTTATTATAACGAGTGAGCCGAGTGGGGCAGATGTGTTTATTAATGATGAGCCTGCGGGAGTGACACCCTATCAGAATGAGTTGCCTTTAGGGAAGCATTCTTATCGATTACAAATGCCTTTGTATTTGAATTATGCTGGCATCGTGGTTTTAGATAAGCCAAATGAAAAGCAAGAGGTTGAGGCTAAATTAAAACCCAACTTTGGTTCTATTGAAGTTACCACTACACCTGAGGTAGGAGCATCAGTTATGTTAAATGGATTAGAGACTGGCAAGACTACGCCTTGTATATTGGAACGAGTGCCATCCGGTGAGCAGACCTTATCTGCAAAGCTTAGTATGTATGCAACGACAACGCAGAATATTGTTCTTCATCCCGGCGACAAGCAGAAGGTTACATTGAATATGAAGCCTAGTTTTGCTACGGTAACTATTCACACAGATCCAAAGGCTGAGGTTTACATTAGCGGAGTGAAGAAGGGTCAGGGTGATTGGCAAGGACGGCTAAATCCCGGTGTTTATACTTTTGAAGCCCGATTGGAAAAACACGTTTCTGCAATATCAAAGCTGACTGTCATGGTTGATACCCCATTAGAGTTAACGCTTCAGCCAATCGCACAAGTAGGAACCTTAAAAGTGACCTCTTTGCCGATGAATGCTGTAATACGTATTGATGGTAAAGAGTATGGAACTACTCCAAATACAATTAAAAATCTTTTAATAGGCGACTATACTGTAGAGCTCTCTCTTCCTGGGTATGCTAATGCTTTCGAAAAGGTAAATATAACAGAGGGGGCGACCTCTTCCATCAATGCCACTTTACAGAATGGACGGGAGGTTACGATCTCAAGTACCCCTGTTGGAGTTGATTTATATGTGGATGATAAGTGGGTAGGAACGACTCCATATAAAGGTGCTTTGACTTTTGGGTCACATTCATTGAGCATTTCTAAGGAGGGTAAGAAGAGCGAAAAACAGGTTAATATAGTTCAAGCAGGAGGTGAATCGAGTTTTACATTGACGTTTGGCCCCGATTCATTTAAAGAAACCGTTAATGGGGTAAGTTTTGATATGATCGCTATTGATGGTGGTTCCTTTATGATGGGAAGTGATGATGGGGATAAGAATGAAAAGCCGGTACATCGGGTTACTATTAGTGATTTTTATATAGGCAAGACCGAGGTTACACAAGCATTATGGGTAGCTGTAATGGGTAGTAATCCTAGTTTTAATAAAGGTGATAGCTTGCCTGTTGAGCAGGTAACATGGGATGATGTACAGAAGTTTATCAAAAAACTGAAACGATTGACGGGTAAAAATTATAGGTTACCAACGGAGGCAGAGTGGGAGTATGCTGCTGGAGGAGGCTCAGACAACAGAACAAAATGGGCAGGTACTTCAGCTTTTTTCTTGGTGAGTAATTTTGTGTGGTATGATGTTAGATCAGATAATCAAATACATGAAGTCGCTACCAAATTTTCGAACTCACTTGGTCTTTATGATATGAGTGGAAATGCATGGGAATGGTGTAGTGATTGGTATGGTGATTATTCTTCCGAAGATCAAATGAATCCGACGGGTGCCAACTCTGGTTCTTCTCGAGTCTATCGTGGGGGAAGTTTTAATTATTCTGTACTTGATTGTAGAGTAAGTAAGCGCAATTATAGTAGCTCTGGTTTTGCTAGTAGAAACCTTGGTTTCCGCCTTGTTCTTGTCCCCTAGTTCATGGGAGAGGTGGCTGGCTACTGGCGGGGATTGATTGGAACACAGCTTACACAGATTAGACAGATTTACACAGATTTTCCAGCAATTCAGGATGTTAATCCGTGAAATCCGTGGAATGTGTGTACCTACGTCCTGATTCATGAAGTGCATTTCTAATTAATATATGTTATAGCGCATGAAATACCTTTACCTATTTCCGGTGCTACGCACCTCTATGGGTTTTTTATTGCGGCTCGTCCTGATTCTGGAATCAGGACGAGCCCAACAAAAATACCCTAAAGGTGCGTAGCACCGGAAATAGGATCCCTAATCGAAGTCCCTCATTTTGGTTAAATCAATTTATCCATGAAAATCTGCGTCATCCGCATGTCTACCTCCTGATGCACGAAGTGCATCCACACTGTGATACACCGTTTTCCACTGTGATACACTGTGGCCTAATATCCGTGGAATCCGTTAAAATCCGTGTGCCTACGTCTAGGTGCTTATTTTTTTAGAAATTCATGGGCGGGTATCATTTTAATCGCCATACCATCCTTTTCAAAAAGGTCGTTTTGGTTAAGCGTTATGATACTACCTTCTTTCAATCCAAGATTCTGCATAGCTTCCAATAGTCCCTTATACTCTCGGTCAAAATTCTCATCGGTTACGGTTAAGCATACCTGCACAGCCTCTTTTACGGTATTCTTTTCCATCGCTACGAAGTCACATTCGCCACGATCTTTATAGTAGAAAAGATGCTTGTAGTTACGACGAAGATGTAAAAATATAAGATTCTCTAAACGTCTTCCCATGTTGTCGCTTGTTGATACAGAATTTTCAGTATAAAGCCCCATATCCATTACGTAGACTTTCTTTGGGTTACGTACCTGTACTTTTAGTGAATGACTGTACATAGGCATAAATTCGAGTAAGTAGGCATCTTTCAGGAAAGAGAAATATTCCAAAAATGTAGCGGGGGACTTGATGTCAAACATTCCCACCAACTTATTTGCAGAAACAAGATTCCCAATATTCGTTATCAAATATGCAGTCAGTTGGCGAAGTGAAACAATATCTCGGATAGAATGCCGAACGGCTATATCCCTCATCAATATATCATCAACAAGTGTATTTAATACAGCAGGTATTCCGCTTTTGATATATTCGGGTATTCCTCCTGCTTTCAAGTAATCTGTTACTGCTGATTCTCCACTATTAAGTTCTTTGAAACGTATAAACTCAGAATAGGAAAACGGGAACAGCTCCATTGATAGATGTCTTCCTGTTAGATGTGTCCCTAACTCAACACTAAGCATAGATGCATTAGAGCCCGTTATAAATACTTTATATCCTTCTCGCAAAAGTTGATTGATATATTTTTCCCAACCTTCTATGATTTGGATTTCGTCAAAGAACAGCACTTTTGTCTCTCTTTTTTCAATTTCTCTATGCAGTCGGGTAAAATCGCTCGTTTCAAAATTAGATAGTCGTATATCATCAAAATTAAGGTAAATAGCATCCTGGTAATCTCGACGAAGTAATTGCAATAGCAAGGTGCTTTTCCCGCAGCGACGTATGCCTGTTATGATAGTAGCAAATGAATCAGCTATCGGTATTTCAGATAATGCATCACGTATAAAGCCTGAATCCTGCTTCAAAAAGGTTTCTCTTTGAGCGTTTATTACTACTGCTATTTCTTCTTGTCGCATCATGATATAACTTCTAAATCATCTCAAAGATAGTAGTTCTTTCGATATAATAAAAGACATCTTTCATTAGTAGTGAAAGATATTAGTGCCTACGTCCTGATGCACGAAGTGCATCCACACTGTGATACACCGTTTTCCACTGT
>CAYUII010000012.1:0-109549 GCA_964444785.1 uncultured Bacteroidales bacterium
TGGATGTTCTAGGCAGAACTATCCTTACAAAGGCCATAGGCAAGGAGATTAAGCAAGTAACCCTTGATGTTAATTCGTGGCCGGCCGGTGTCTATCTGGCAAGATTAACCGCAGGTAACAGTGTTGTGGCAGAGGCGAAGGTGGTTAAACAATAAAATTTAGTGGTCAATCATCTCAATGTTGTGGTGTTCGGCATCTTCTTTGTCACCATCCTGTTTGACCGGGCTGTTTAAGACAATATAAAAAATGATTATAGAAGATAACAATCCGGCAGAAATAATTACCTTTTGAAGGAAGTTTAATCTGGCAGGTTCAGCCTCTATGTTTTTAGTGCCGGTAAACATTGACCAGACAGTGCCTACTGATCTGAAACGTAGAAAATCGCTTAGTAATCCTAATAGATGCAGAAGAATCAGAGGTATTAGGATTGTTATAAAGAGTTCATGAGTCTCTTTTATCTCTTTAGCTTCAGCATCGGGCAGTATTGAGGCAAAAGGGCCGTTTCCCTGAGCGGAATATGCAGCAAAACCCGTTGCTACGGTTATTAGTCCTATAACGAGTATACCGCTCATGACCCAGGAGGCAAGAGGATTATGCCCGGCATATTTCAAGTGCTGTTCTTTGGGGTTCCGAAGGTACTTAATGATGTTGGTGAAACATAAAGGGAAATCTTTGAACTTTGAGTATTTAGGTCCAATAAAGCCCCAGATAATCCTGAAGATAATAAGGGTGCCAGCCATTGCACCAAAAGCAGCATGGAAATTAATGAATTCGTCTTGCTCGCCTAGAAGCCACGAGATCACTATTGCTGCCGCAAGCATCCAGTGGATTAGACGTGATGGTAATGTCCAGATAATACTTTTTGCCATGTTATTTTGTGTTTGAGGTGTTGTTTTTTTCAGCGGTTGATGATTCTGAATGGTGTTAGTTTTATCGTAAGCTCATTCTTTGCCAAATATACAAATGTCTGTAGAGGATAAGTCAAAAAATGATGATGGATTTTTTCGGTCACTATGGCGGTTTTTTGTTATGGAAAGTTGACTTTTGGTGTTTTATTTTTTTTTACATTGCGCCACTTTAAATGTTTTCCCTATGAAGCTGATCTTGACTACTCTGAACACCTCTGTTTTGTTGATATTCTTACTTTTGGTAAATTCAGTTACAGCTCAAACCTATGGAGGAGCCGGGGGCGAGCTTTCTGATAATGGTCAGTGGCACTCGTTTTCGATTAATGTTTCTGGGTTACCCGTTTCTCAAATTGATACCATCTATGGATTGAGTCAGGTAAAAATCAATGTGCAGCATGAGAATGCCTCTCAGCTTATAATGAAGTTAGAGGCTCCTGATGGCAATGAAATCTTGCTTTTTCAAGATCTGTGTTGGGGATGTACTAACTTTATAAATACTGCCTTTCGTGATGATGCTACTGAGGGTATTATTGTTCAATCAGCTCCTTTTACAGGGTCTTACAGGCCAATTGAGAATTTAGGATATCTGAATAATAAACAAACGGGTTCTGGTCAATGGACTTTATGGATTAAGGATACTGATCCATGGAGTTCGTCTGGTTCTCTTTTAGGTTGGGAGTTGCAGTTTGATAATAATCCCGGAAGGCCGATCGCTTTTAAATCTACAAATCTGCCAATTGTAATGATTAACACTAACGGCCAAGAGATTATTGATGATCCGAAGATAATGGCTGATTTCATCATTATAGATAATGGATTAGGGGTATCGAATCATCCTGATGATAGTCCTTCTTTTGTTGGAAAGATTGGAATTGAACTTAGGGGTAGTAGCTCACAGACTTTCCCAAAGAAGAGTTATGGCCTTGAGACATGGGACGATACCGGCAACTCAATTGATACTTCATTGCTTGGAATGCCCGCCGAGTCAGACTGGATTTTAAATGCCAATTATGCAGATAAAACGTTAATGCATAATGCAATTTCGTATCAACTCTGGATGAATATGGGTCATTATGCTACACGTTATCGTTGGGTTGAGGTGATGCTTAATGGTAGATACAAAGGACTGTATCTTTTTTCTGAAAAGATTAAAAGGGATAAAAACAGGCTTAATATTTCTAAGTTAGAACCTTCCTCTACAAGCGGTGATAAACTGACAGGTGGTTATATCTTTAAGGTGGATAAGTCGACCGGTAGCGGTGGTGATGGGTGGACTAGTAGTTTTCCTCCTCCGGCAGCCACGTTTGGTCAGACAATATTTTTCCAGTATGAATATCCAAAGCAGGATGATATAGTTCCGGAGCAGAAGAGTTATATCTCAACTTACGTTAATGAGTGGGAGGCTGCTCTTGATGGCCCAAATTCGGCAGATACGTTGATTGGCTGGAGAAAGTATGCTAAGGAGTATACCTTCACAGACTATCTGTTGGTAAATGAGGTTAGTAAGAATGTAGATGGATATAGGTTAAGTACTTTTCTACATAAAGATAGAGATAGCAAAGACGGCAGAATTAGTATGGGCCCCGTGTGGGATTACGACATTGCTTACGGTAATGCCGACTATTGCGATGGTAATTTATATTCAGGTTGGGCTTATCAGTTTCCTTGTTCTGATGACTATTGGTTGGTGCCTTTCTGGTGGGAGAAGCTTATGAGCCAATCACTTTTTACTGACCGTTTACAATGCCAGTGGAGTATGTTTCGTAGTTCATTCCTGAGTAATCAAGAGATGAATTCAATGATTGATAGCCTTGCCACCATGTTAGCGCCTGCTGCGCATCGAAACTTTCATACCTGGCCAACGCTGGGGCACTACACCTGGCCTGATCCCTATCCTTGGCCTAACACTTGGGAGGAGGAGTTAAACTCATTTAAATCATGGTTAAATCATAGACTCAATTGGCTTGATCAGAATATTCCCGGTACCTGTCTTACAGTTGGTGAGCAAGAGATAAATAGCCCCTCACATCTCTTTATTAATCCTAATCCTGCTTCCGGCTATTTTAAAATAGAAGGATTGAAGGCGGGGGTTAATGCAGAGGTTACTGTTATAGATATGACGGGTAGGGTTGTTGTTTATGAGCCTGCATGTACAGGTTTTATTTATACCACAACACTCAATAGCGGTCTTTATTTGATCCGTATTCAACAGGCAGAGGAAATGACGGTCTTGAAGCTAATGATAGAATAGGGCGAAGGAATGCTTTCAGGGCAGTCAAATAATCTTACCACCCTTCACCTATATAGTCTACTTTTCTGATAGAGTATATCGTTTCATCTTGTAGCTCGTTATACTTAATAATGCTCATCCTTAGGACAGCCTCTAAGATGAAGCCCGATTTTTGAAGAACACGTTGAGAAGCTTTATTATTTCTAAAGGGAGCTGCATAAATTCTTTCTATATCAAACGTCTCAAAGCCATACTTGACAATTAGTCTGACCGCTTCGGTCATTATACCCTTGCCATGGTAAGGTTCGCCTAACCAATATCCTATCTCAGCATTTTTACGATGAATATCCTCTTTCGGAAAGATGCCGATAGAGCCAACCACTTTGTTGTTATATGCTATAGCAAAAACTCTCTGTGGTGTTTCAGTTGAAACTCTTCTGACAAAGGCCTCGGCGTCCATATAGGTGTATGGATTGGGGAATGCATCTGTCATGTTTTTTGCTATATTGATATTGTTAGCCAGTTGAACGAGATCAGAGATATCGTTCAATGACCATGGCCGTAGTTGGATGGAGGAGTGTGCCATTAGTGTTATCGCAGTTAGGTGAAAACGAACCGTTGTTTCTGATTTAATTATGAAATATCAAACAAAGGTATTTGGCTTCAATATAGATAGCAAATTGCAATTGTTAATTGAGGCTGTTTAGTAAGTATACGATTCTAATAAGGCTGCAGATGCAAGAGTTGTCTATTTAATCGAATTGTTCAAGTTCGATGTGAAGATCTTCCCAGAGGGTGGTCGTATCGGTCAAACTCTTCTTCAGAGAAGTATATTTTGAGAAGAAATTGGTATCGTTCATTATTCCGGGGTTCTCTGAGGGGTTTGCTAATAGGTGGTCGCATTTTGCAATCTCCTCTTCTAGTCTAATGATTTCGGCTTCTGCTTGATTGATTTTGTTTGCTATTTTTCTTTTCTCTTTCTCTAAAGCCTTTTTTTGCTCATAGTTGAGTTTGTTTTCTGATACGCCCTCTTGACCAGCGATTGAGTTCAATTTAGAAGAGGGCTGTTCAAGTTCTTTCAGTGAAGCCAGACTTCTAGCTTCCAGGAAGTCATAGATATCGCCGGGGTATTCTTTAATAGTCTTATTCTTAAACTCTATGACCTTATCGGTTAGACCCTGGAGAAAGTCACGGTCGTGAGAGACGATGATTAGTGTTCCATCGTATCTGAGGAGTGCGCTCTTAAGGATATCCTTGGAGACCATGTCCAGATGGTTGGTAGGTTCGTCGAGGATGAGTAGGTTAACAGGTTTAAGAAGAAGAGTGGCTAAAGCAAGTCTCGCTTTTTCTCCTCCCGAGAGCACGCTTACTTTCTTCTCAATAGCTTCACCGCTGAAGAGGAAACTTCCTAAGATGGCTCTGGTTTTGGTTCTGATATCGCCGGTGGCTATATCGTCAAGGGTTTGAAAGACCGTTTTGGAATAATCGAGTAGTGCGCTCTGGTTCTGCGCGTAATAGCCAATAGCGACATTATGACCGAGTTTGATTATACCAGAGTAGTCAAGTTCGCCGACAATCATTTTCGAGAGTGTACTCTTACCTTCTCCATTTCGGCCAACGAAGGCTATTTTTTCCCCTTTTTGAATAGTTAATTCTATTTTATCGAGAATCAGGTTTTCGCCATAAGCTTTAGAGGCTTTTTCGATCTCAAGGACAACCCTTCCCGATGAAGGAGCAGCAGGGAAAGAGAAGTGAATTGCTGAGGTGTCAATGTCGTCTATCTCAATTCTATCAACCTTTTCGAGTTGTTTAATACGGCTCTGTACTTGTCGGCTTTTGGTAGATTTATATCTGAAACGTTCTATAAAGCGCTCAATTTGAGCTATCTGTTTCTGTTGATTCTCGAGAGCAGCCATCTGTTGTTCCATCCGTTCTTCACGCATGAGTACATAGTCGCTATACGATGCTTTATAGTCCCATGCCTTGCCCATGCTAATCTCGATGGTTCTGGTTGTTACATTATCAAGGAAGGCTCTATCGTGAGAGACAAGGACTACTGCGCCTGAATAAGATTTTAGCCACTCTTCAAGCCAGCTGATGGATTCAATATCGAGATGGTTAGTAGGCTCGTCGAGAAGGATAACATCGGGGCGGCGAAGGAGTATCTTAGCTAGCTCCACACGCATCTGCCAGCCACTGCTAAACTCTCCCATTAATCGTGAGTGATCGCCTGGTTTGAAGCCTAGACCCTCGAGTACTCTGAGAGTATCTCCTTCGAGGGAATCTCCACCGTGGAGGCGAATCTGTTCATCTGCATCATGAATTCTATTTAGAAGCTTAAGATATCCATCCGATTCATAATCGGTTCTTTCGGCCAGATCAATACTCCATTTCTCGACTTGAGTTTTAAGTTCATTGACCTCTATGAATGCCTGTAAAGCCTCGTCGAGAATAGTTCGATGGGTATCAGGCACCAACTCTTGGGAGAGAAATCCGATCGTGCAGTCGCCATGACGGGTCACCTCTCCGGCAGTTGCAGAGAGCGTTCCTGCGAGGATGTTTAGGAGAGTACTCTTCCCTGCACCGTTTTTTCCTGTTAGGCCGATACGATCTCTATCTGGGATAATAAAGGAGACATTTGAGAAGAGGTCTTCGCCGGTAAAGTGAATGGCGACATTATTTACACTGATCATTTCTAATTTTTTGGCAAAGATAAAGATTCATTAGGCAGGATTTATTAAGATGGAGTATTGTCTTGGAAAAGGGGGAGCGGTAATTAATCATATTTTCTTATCTATTCATAGAAGTTTTACGTTGATAGTGTATGGTTGTGTTTATCTTTGTTAATGAATAACCCTAATTATATAAAACCTATGACATTGGAAAAGCAGTATTCATGGTTGACCAAGGAGAATGGCCCCAGAATGTTAAAGGTTGCGCTCGACCTATATGGAACAGTAGAGACACCTGGTAAAGCGAATAATAAGGTCATCCTTGATTGGGCCGGAGAGATAGGGGGTAAGGTTGACGATTTATATAGAGCAGATGAGATTCCTTGGTGTGGATTGTTTATGGCGATAGTGGCAAAACGAGGAGGTAAAGCGGGAGTCAAGGATCCACTTTGGGCTCTTAATTGGGGTGCTTTTGGCGTTTATACTCCGATACCTATGTTAGGTGATGTACTGGTTTTTGTTAGAAAGACTACAGACGGGAAGAGAGCCGGTCATGTCGGCCTCTATGTTGGCGAAGATGATGAATGTTACCATGTCTTGGGGGGCAACCAGAGTGACAAGGTCTGTATAACTCGAATTCATAAGGATAGGCTCTATACTAGCAGGCGGCCGGCTTACCATGTACAACCCTCCAATGTTAGAGTAATAAAACTTCAGGCCGATGGAAAGATATCGGAGAATGAGCAATAAAGTTCACGCTTGTCTGGGAGATTAACTCTTTATAGATATAGGATGTGCCTCTTCACCAAGGTTTCTATCTAGGGAAGAGATCGTCAACCTGTTGTTGTGATAATCGTCCTATAGGATAAAGATTATGGGCTTTATCATAATAGGGGGTCTGTTTGTAGAACCATTGTAGTTGTTCCCATTGGTTATCTTTTAGAGAAGGATTGGCCTTTAACCAATTGTCAAACTTCTCTCTTAACGTGGGGTCATTAGTCATCATCTCACGTGCCATTGGTTCCATTACATAGGTCTCTGAATACTCTTTCTGTTCAAAAACTCTATTGAAGAATCCCCAACTAACCCATGAGTCTTGTGCTTGGGGTTCCAGTAGGTGAGCAATGATTCTGGAGCTAGGTTGTTCTGTTCTGATTATTAGACTTCCTGCGGCATAGTATAGGGTAGCGGTATCGGCCGTAGTTTTGAATATAGGTATTTGATGGCCCTCGTTACTGGTAGGTCTAAATTTTACCTCTGAGAATCGATAGGTGTCTACCTTTAACCAGGTTGCCTTTCGTAGTGTATCAACCTCAATGCCATGAAGGGGAAGACGTGATGCCAAATCGCTGTATTCAACCGGAATGATGTAGGCAGGAGGTAAAGTAATCTCTTTGGTTACTATTGCTTTATCATATAATGGGAGTCTGAATGTTATTGTATCTTTCTCATATCTGAACCATTTACCACCAGTAAGATCGCTTGTAATAACATCATAGTTGATGCCCAAAAAATTCACCATTGTACTATCTTTCTGATCAACGGCAAAGTTTACAGGAACACTGGCTCTTCTCGAAGCTAAAAGTCTTGCGTTTTCATCGGCTTTTCTAAGACGTTCATGGAGTGTTTTTGCGTTAAGAGAGAGAAAGGATATTGATTTTTTGATAATCTCGAGCGTTGATTCTACCCTAGGTTTATAAGGTTTAAGCATATGTGTTTCGATTAGTAAACCGGGTCGATTATGTATAGCTGCATACCCTTGTGATAACATTGGCGGAGCAGGTTGTGAAATAAGTCCACTTCGAGGGTTATGCCATTCGCGGAAGCTGACATATGGGAAGATGGGCATCTTATGCTCAAACATATGTCGGGTGATTTCAGGAAGATAGGCTTCCTTTAACCAACTACCCACAACCGGATCGATGTTTAGGCCATCTTCTAATGCATAAGTTAAAACATATTGATAGTCTGCCCCATCTGTAGTATGGGTGTCAATGAAAAAGTCGGGCTTCCAATTATTCCAAAGCTTAAGCCAAGCCTGCATCTCAGGGGCTTCTGCTTTCATGTAATCACGGTTAAGATTAAGATTTTGTGCTGTGGTGCGCCATCCCATCTCTTTTGGGCCATTCTGGTTTATCCGGTTATAAGGGCCAAAACGTTCATGGCCATCAACATTAAAGATCGGAATAAATAATAATGTGATGTTTTCAGGAAGATTGAACTTCTTTTTTCTGAATGCTATATCTCTTAGAAGAATCAATCCGGCATCTTTCCCCTCCGGCTCACCCGGATGAATACAGGCTTGGATCATAATAATAACATTTCCTGCTTTTTTTGCCTCTTCTGGGTTTTCAAAACCTTTATTATCGGCAATGATATAGGGAATGTCTAACCCTCTGGCCGATTTCCCAAACACATGATAAGATAGTATAGGAGAGGCATCTGCCATCTTTTTACAAAAGGCAATGGTGTTCTGATAATTGGGTGTCTCTAGTGTGCCTGATTGTTCATAATAGGTATCCCATTTGTCAGATTGTGAACGACTTGTATAAGGACAAAGAAAGAATATAAAAAGAAAAAGAAGGAGGATTCTTGTCATAAGTGTATAATCATTTTTGGGTGTTACTTTGAATAGCATATGTAATTATTGTTTATTCGGGAATGACATGACCTCTCCCTTACCCCTTCGCTCTCCCTTCGCTCTTTCTTCGCTCTTTCTTCGAAGTTGTCCGTTCTAATATGGAGAAGAAGCGAAGGGGAAGCGAAGGGGTAAGGGAAAAGTGTCAACGATTAATTATTTCTCCTTCTGAATGCGCCACAAAGACGGCAGCACACGTATCTCCGTATACATTTACAACGGTTCTGAACATATCTAGAATTCTATCAACAGCAAGGATAAGGCCGATACCTTCAAGGGGGAGCCCAACAGCTGATAATACTACTGCCATCATGACCAATCCGGCCATAGGGATGCCTGCAGAACCAACAGCAGCAAGCAGCGCGGTTAACACTACAATGGCTTGTTGTGCAATGGATAGTTCAATGCCGTATGCCTGTGAGATGAACATTACTGCTACACATTCATAAAGTGCTGTCCCATTCATGTTGATGGTCGCACCAAGCGGCAGCGTAAAGCCAGCTATCGATGCAGAAACTCCACTCTTGTTCTCTATTTCACTCATCGTTAAAGGTAATGTGGCATTACTGCTTGAAGTAGAAAATGCAGTTAAGATTACCGACGACATGTTCTTTATGTGAGTCAGTGGATTTAATTTTGCTCCAATTTTCAAGATTATACTTAAAGAGACAAAGGTGTGTAAGGTCAGTCCGAGTATTACAACAACCATGTATGTTCCCAGATGTCCGCCAATATTTAGGAGAGCTGTGGTGTCACCTGCCACATCAGCAGTAACTTTTGCAACAATACCAAATACTCCTAATGGGGTGAACTGAACAATGAACATAGTCATCTTCATCATTAGTTCACCTATTGATTCGAATGCTCTCTTTATTGGATCAGATTGGCGAGCGGGTAATCGTGTGATAAAAAAGCCAAATAACAAAGCAAAAAAGATGATTTGAAGCATGTTGGCCTGTGATAAGGCTTGGAATATGTTCTCAGGTACAACCTCCAAAAGAATACTACTGAGAGGTCTTTCTGTTACCGTCAGCCCCTCTGGTTTGGCATTTAATCCAAGATAAGCCCCTTTACCGGGTGCAATAAGATTTACAAAGAATAGACCAGTAATAATAGCCAGGAGTGTCGTAAATAAGTAAAAAACCATGGTTTTTAATCCTATTCTCCCAAGATTATCGCTGTTACCTAAACTGGCTACACCTGTCACTAGAGAAGCAAAAACCATAGGTACAATAACCATTTTGAGTAGGCGAAGAAAGAGGTCTCCCATCCAGCTAATCCATGGAACAGCTGAAGAGAAGTAAAATCCAAATAAGGCACCAAGAAAAAGTGCGATGAGAATATACCAATGAAGTGAAATTCTTTTTAACATGTGTTGATTGTTAGTTTGGTGCAGCAATATTACTTAAAAGTTAAGTAGCTTCAGAATAGATAGGGTAGTTAAATTATGACAAAAAATATTCTAGTGTTTAATGATTACTGCTTTGAATAACATGTAAGTTTGTCTTATATTTGGGATACTTAGACCAGTGATTGAATAGCGAGGCCCAATAAATAGGGATAAATGAATATGGAATCAAAAAATCAGACCGTATTGGGATTATTCAACGAAATGGTTGAAGCTTATCCCGACCGGGTCTGTCTGAAGGTAGGTGATATTTCATTAACATATAGGGAACTCTATGAGAGGGCTCTGCAACTCGCGTCGTTACTGGAGGCGGAAGGGCTTAGGCATGGCTCTGCTGTTGTGTTACTATTGAATCGAGACTGCCGATTAGTAGAGAGCATGCTAGCTGTTATGATGGCAGGTGGCTTTTATGTGCCACTTGATATCCAACAACCTAAAGGTAGATTAAATGGTATTCTTTCACAGATTAGTCCTTCTTTTATTCTCGGGGAAAGTTGTCCTGTAGATTACACGGGTCGGTTTATTGGTACCGAGGAACATCAACGGGTTGTTTCAACAAGATCATTTGTAACGGTTAATGCTCATCTGACGGGTGATGATTTAGTCTATGTTCTATTTACATCAGGAACAACTGGCCAGCCAAAAGGGGTGGCGGTATCGCATAAGTCGGTTGTCAATCTTTTAGAAGCCTGGGAGAAAATGGCTCCCTCTGGAGAGGCACTCAGGGGAACCTGTGTCTGCCCTTATGTGTTCGATGTGAGTGTGCATGAGATCTTCTCGATTATCTGTTATGGGGGTACGTTATATCTGCTAGAGCAGGATGAAGCTTTACATGTTGAGTCATTTGCTGCATTCTTAAAACATGAGGCAATTACAAGTTGTTATTTTCATCCGGGTATGTTGGATGAGCTAGGTAAGTCTCTTCTGGAAGACCAATCAGGGGTAGTCTTAAAACGGATATTAGCTGGAGTAGAGCCAATAACACGCGGTGTCTTTAATAAGTTTCTTGCTCTTGAATCGGCTCCTGTCGTTATTAATGCTTATGGACCTACCGAGGCAACTGTTTTTGCAACAGCTTATCGAGTGACTCAGTCACCCATGGTTAATGACAGGACTCCAATAGGGAGTGCCATTGATGGTAACTATTTAAGGATTTTGGATGAAGAGTTGCAGGAGGTGGAGCAAGGTTCTTCGGGTGAGCTATTCATTGGGGGTGTGGGTCTGGCGGTGGGCTATTGGGACGATATATCCTTAACCAACGAACGTTTTATCGTAGATCCATATAGAAAAAAGGAAAGACTCTATCGAACAGGAGATCGGGTGAAAATGCTCCCTGATGGCAATCTTATATATGAAGGTCGTATTGATTATCAAATAAAGCTAAGGGGCTATCGTATTGAACCGGGTGAGATAGAACAGTCGGCCATTAACTCTGGTTTTGTAACGGAGTGTTGCGTTGGTAAGGTCACTCTTAATGGCCAGGATCACTTAGTTATGTGGCTAGTTTTCGATGATCAATTAACTCAGGATGAGTCTGAGAGGGTAAAAGGATTCTTAGTTAATACTCTGCCTTCTTATATGATCCCCTCCTATTTCGTAAAACTAAATAGGTTGGCTCGAACAGAGAATGGTAAGGTAGATCGTCGTCTACTTCCTCTGCCCGGAATGGTGAGTCAATCAGAGTTCCGTGAACCTAAACCGGGTGCTGAGAGTCAAGTATGTGGTATTGTAGCAAACTTATTGTCGTTAGACCGAGTAAGTCCTTCTGATAATTTTTTTGATTTAGGAGGAAACTCTCTAACCATTGCAAGGTTTCTAATCCGAGTTAAGCAGCTTACAGGGAAAGAGCTCAGTGTGTCAAGTGTTTTTGAGGCTCCTGTTTTAGCCGATATTGCAGCTGAACTAGAGACATGCTCCGCTGCTGTTGAGAAAAAGGGGATTGTCTATTCTTTTTGCCCTAGAGATAGAGTGTATTATCCGATGACTCCGGTTGAAAAAGATCTTTTTTTGTTGCAAAAGCTTGATCCTACAGGTAAACAACATTATATTGTGCTCCAACTCTCTATTTTGTCTAATAAAGAGGAGCATTTTATAAGAGACGTTTTAAATGAGATATTTAAAAGACATGAAGCATTTAGGTCGGCTTTTGTCATTGTTGATGATACCCCGGTTCAAGAACTGCTGAAAGAACCAAAATCTTCGGTTCTCTTTAAGGATATCGCTGACCTTAATCCATTAGAGCAGAAGAAAACTATTCAGGCTCTCCTAAATCGTTTAGGGAATATTTCATTTGATCTAGCGACTGGCTATACCTTTGAAATGGTATTATTACGGTTATCAAATGAGAGGTTTTTGTTACTGATGTCGCTGAACCATTTGATCTTTGATGGTTGGTCAATGGGGATGTTTATGAATGAGTTTCGTAGGATTTACAGAGAGAAACTCTCATTGACAGGGCAAGTTGTTTTTAAGGATGGTTATCAGATGGTTGATGTTGGCTTTAGTTTAAGTCAGATCCCTCTGGATTATTATAATGACTCATTAAAGTTCTGGTCTGATTACTTAGGCAAGGGAGAGCGAGTAATGGTTTTGCCCTATAGGGAGGGAGCTGATAGAAAGGCAGCCGGGCGAAAGGGGAAGCGATTGTGGTGGCGGTTTGATAAGCAGACTTCTTGGGGCTTACAGCAGCTTGCCAGAAGAGAAAAGACAACTCTTTTTTCTCTCTTTCTTGCAGGTTATTCGTTGATGCTGAAGCATTATAGTAATGACCACGATATTGTTATAGGTACGCCAATTGCCGGAAGAGATGATGACGCATTGACCCAGGTGATTGGTTATTTGACTAACATGGTTCCTGTGAGGTTAGTGATCGGTGAAGATCAAAACTTCCAAAACTATCTTCTAAAGGTCACTCAAAATGTTGTTGCCGCTCTTTCGCATGGGGATATTGCCTTTGGAAAGCTTTTAAAACATCTTGACGTGGTCACTCGCCCAGGACTTTCTCCGCTGTTTCAAGTCATAATGGTAATGCAGAACTGGCCTGAGCAGAATATTAGTCTTGATGAACCGATCTTAAAACAAAAAGAGGTTGGAAATAATACGGTAAGAGCTGATCTGACCTTTAATGTGGAGCTAGTTGACGATGAAATTGAGTGCTGGCTTGAGTATGACACTGAATTATTCGAAGACTCTATGGCAGGTCGTATGCAAAGCTTCTTGCAAAAGCTCTACGAAGTGATACTAAGTAATCCTCAAAGACGAATAGTAGATATTCTAGCTGCAACTAAACCCTACCGACGAGATACTGTAGTGATAGGGGAAGGACCCAAGCTTAGAAAGATCCTTTATCAGCTACAGAAGAATGACTTTAACGTGGTGGCTGTTGTCTCGAAAGAGAGATTCAATGACTTGATTGCTCCGGTTTATGATTCGATAAGTATGCTTCCTGGTGAGGCGAAACTGATTTTTGATTATCTGTTCGTTTTAAGACCTAAAGAACCTATCCCGGTTGAGTTGTACTCAAGAGCAAGATTAGAAGCGATTATGTTACATTATGGCGTGTTTCCCGGTATGGTTGGTGATACCGCTTTTGTGGAGGCACTGCTTAGAAAGGAGAAGTATTTCGGGGTTATCTGGCAAAGGCTTTCCACCGAATTCTTTGGTGGAGATATCCTCTTTCAACATAAATTTCCAATAAAGGATTCTGTTTCTCCAGCTGATCTTTTGCGACTCTGCCGCAAGGCTGCAGAAAACTCTTTTGAATTATTGTTGACTGACTTAATGAATGATACCCTACGTCAGGTGAAGGTCTCTGGAGATCGGGTTATTGATGGCAGTATATCGCTTGCTTCAAAGGTTGTTTCTTGGATAGATTTTAACGCAAAGTCGAAAGAGCTTGCAACGCTTATAATGGCACTTCAACCAATCCCCGGGGAGTCGAATCTCTATGGGATGCCATTTTTTGTTGTTAGAGGAGTGGCATACTATATTACAGGTCTTACCATTGTAAGTTCTGCTCCTGCTGAGGAGTATGGTCGATTTGTATCTATAGGCAGTGGCAAATGGGGGATCTCTACTTTAGATGGGGTAGTCCAACCAACTCTGGTTGGGAGAATAACTATTGATCATTTAGCTTCGCTTAACCCTTCAGGAGGTGTGGATAGAATCAATATAGCCTCCTTAAATGAGATCACTTCTTTGCGCACAAGCATCGCCCCCCAAGAAGCGGAATGGCGTAAGATTTTGTCTAATTTAGAGTTTACGGAGGCTCCTATCTATTCTGAACATCTCTCCTTGATTCGCCAAAAGATAAACCTTGGAGTGGATAAGTGTTGGCTTAGAGCCAGTCTCTTGCTTTTTCACCTCGTCCGTTTAGGAGGAGGTGATCGATTGGCTATAGGACGAATCCGATTGAAAAGTGAGGATGAAGCTACTATCCCTTTTAAGATTCTTTCTGATTGGCTTCCTATTGATTATAAGATTGATGATTCGCTGTCGGTTTGGCATTTCAGTGAAGAGTTATATCAGATATATCAAGGAGCATCAGTACAACGTACCTGGTTTAATGATCTCCCTTTTCGAGATCAAGATCTGTCTCACTTGAGAGGAACTTCCCCTAATATATATATTGGTGAGCGTTTTATTAGTGATGCAGAACCGAGTGCAATGGTTATTCTGATTACCGATGACTCAGTAGATATGCTTTTGCCTGGCGAGGAGGAGTATAAGATATTTGGGTTACGATGTGCCGAGATCATTGACCGGCAAATTAGGCTACTAGAGGTTGATTCTGATCTTCCACTAAAGACTCTCCCTCTTTTAACAGAGAGGGAGGAGATGATTCTTTTAGAAAGAAGAGAAGAGGCTTTCTCGATAAACGATCCATTATTAAAGAGCATTATAGGACGAGGGTTATTCAATGGGAATAAAATTGCGGTTAATGATGGAGGTACGCTCTATAGCTATGATCAATTATTCAAGGATGTTGTTGTACTTAAGGGACAATTAGAGTATCATGGGGTCAATGAGAATTCCAGGGTGGCATTGTGGATGCCAGCCGGATACTCCATGATTAAGAGTATTTTGGCTTGTTGGGGCTGCAAGGCTTCGTTTATGCCGATAGATCCTGATTATCCAGTTGAAAGGCTTCAGTGGATGATTGATCAAGCTAAACCTATTGTGATGGTGACAGATCGGGCTGTCATGCCTTCTGGGCTAGAGGTAACCTTCATTCATCCTGATAAGTTCCATGATTTAGGGAATGATGATTTAGGAACTGCTCTTTCTAAGGAATCGGATACGAATTGGAGACAACTGGCACGTCAAATGGTGGAGGAGACGTTAAACCAAGTTGGAGATAGAGAGGCATACCTCATCTTCACCTCCGGATCTACAGGAACCCCAAACGGTGTTAGAGTGGGGCAAAGGGCGATAACCCGTTTTGTCAACGAGGCGGTAATTAGATATGGTTTTAATGCCGAAGATATTGTTTTACAGTTCTCTAATCCTACATTTGATGCTGCTCTTGAAGAGATCTGTTGTTCGCTATTCGTAGGTGCCACCTTGGTTATCAGACCTCCTGCTACTCCTGAACCCAATGCTTTAATGCGATTTGTGGTGGTCAACAGAATAACGGTGCTTGACCTTCCAACCGCATTTTGGCGACTGTGGGTTAACTCCTCTTATTTTCAGAGCGAGAACATACCCTCTTCTATTCGTCTTGTTATTTTAGGAGGGGAAGCTCTTTTCGCTTCTGATCTTCAACTGTGGCGCAACGTTGTTTCTCCTACAGTAAGTTTAGTGAATAGTTATGGTCCAACTGAGACTGCTGTTGTTGTGCTAACAACCAAATTGGATAAAGAGATTAAACCTTATTCGGTTATTCCATTGGGCGATGAGTTGCCTGCGACTCAAGCTTGGATAATGAATAGCAAAGGGGAGGCTCTTCCCCCTTTAGTCCCAGGCGAGTTGTGGATCACCGGAGAACAACTTGCGTTAGGGTATCTTAATCAACCTGAAAAGGATAGAGTAGCTTTTCCCGAATTAATCGGATTATACTCTTTAGATGCTCTCACTTCACGAAAAAACGTTCTATCAAATCCATCAGGTGATTCCGATTTAAGTCGAACGGGAGATGGAGAGTCTGAGATTGAAGTTAAAATATCAAAAAGAGCCTATAGAACAGGCGATAAGGTTGTTAGAACTTATGATGGGCGGTTGTTGTTTCTCGGTCGTATGGATCATCAATTAAAGATTAGGGGCTTTAGGGTTGATCCGCTTGAGGTTTCAAGAACTATGCAGCAATATCCCGGGGTGGATCAGGCCGTGGCTGGTGCGATTAATCAGGGCGCTTTCGGTAAAGTCTTAGCAGCTTGGTATGTCTCTGATCGTGATGGGGTCGATGTGGATAGTTTAAAAGTCTGGCTCCAGCAGAAGCTTCCTCCTTATATGGTTCCTGCTCTACTACTAAAGGTAGAGGGTATTCCTTTAACCGTAAATGGGAAGACTGATTTTTCAAGACTGCCTATAAGGCGATCAGTTGATGAACTTAATACGAATAGCCCAGTCCTTACAAAAACAGAGTCATGGCTCTCATCTATCTGGAGGGAGGTTCTTGATGTGCCTGTGGTGAGGTCATCAGATGATTTTTTTGGATTAGGCGGGCATTCTATCCTGGTTGCTCATTTGATAGGTAAGCTGTGGGAGGAGATGAAGATAAAACTACCTGTTGCTGTTGTTTTTGATTCCTCGCGGCTCGATAAAATGGCCTTATGGATTGAAAAAAATAACCTGATTGCTACTGAAGGAGACTCTCTTGAAGGGGTACCTGAAGGGGAGTTAATAGAACTAACGAGAGCACAACAACGGCCTTGGCTTCTAACTAAAATGGGAGTGGGGCAACAAATTTATAACCTTCCTTTGGCTTACCGGATTACCGGTGGATTGAATCGAGATGCTCTTGAAAAGGCTTTTGATGCTTTAATACGAAAGCATCCTGCTTTACGGACACGATTTGTTGAGGTAGATGGTAAACCCTATCAAGTAGTTGATAATAAGGTCTCTTTTGCGATAAATTCTGATTTGGGGGGTTTAGATGCTGCTTTTAACCCCCGAAACCTTGAAGATGTTTCTGTTGAGTCTCTTATAGAGAAGTTTAACCGTATCCCCTTTGATTTGTCCAAATCGCCGCTGTTCAGGGTTTTACTTTTCGGTGAGAAGAGTGACTATTTATTGGTCATTGTGTTTCATCATATTGTGGTAGACGGATGGTCTGTGGGTGTATTTTATCATGATTTAATATGGTTTTATAAGGCATATCTAAGGTCGACCTCGGTTGAGGTTATCCCTGATGGTCTTGGATTAGCTGCTTTTGCTAAATATCAGATTAAGCAAGAGGAGAATGGGTTCTTTGAATCCTCGGTTACCCGATTGCTTGGGGTTTTATCGGGTGCTCCGGTTCTTTCTTCTTTGAAAGGAGAGAGTGAACGACCAAAAGTGATGGGCATGGAAGGGAAGACGTTGCAGATTGATGTACCGGCTACGTTGACAGGTACGTTACATCAGGCGGCACAGATACGGAAAAAGAGTGTCTTCTCTCTGCTTTTAGCTTCATTCTCTGCTTGGTTCCGAATGAGAACCCGGCAACAGGATTTTGTGCTGGGGGTGATGCGGTCCGGTCGAGAGCTTCCGATGTTTCAGGATAGTATAGGGTATTTCTCGGAGGTGATGCCTATGAGATTCACCTTGGAAGAGTTGCCTTCATTTAATGAATGGTTGGAGGATGTACATGGACAGCTTAAGCAATATTTATCTGAACCAACAGTCCCATATGAACTTTTACTACAGAGAATTAATCCAGAGAGGAGTCTTTCATGGAATCCTGTTTTTCAGATCCTTCTTGTTCACCAACAGGTCCCTGAGAGTCATTTGAATTTAGAGGGTTTGGAGGTAAGACAGGTACCAGCTCACTATATCGGGTCAAAAGTAGACCTTACAGTCTATGTTTTAGAAGATGGTGAGCGTTTCTGGTTGTCGGCAGAGTATTCTGATGTTTTGTTTGAAGAGCATTATATCCAAGAGGCAATAGTGGAATGGCTTGATTTCCTTACGGCTTCTCTCATGTATCCAAAAAAGTTACTGCCTCAATTACCTGTCGCAGAACATGTGCTTAGGCGGGCTGTAGGGCTCTCATGGAGTGATTTAATTGAACCAGAATGGCACTCTCTAAGTAGGCAGTTTAAGACTATGGCTAGTTTGTATCCTGATACCATAGCAATCCAAGATACTGAATTCGCGATGACTTATTCCGAGCTAGATAATCAAACCGATAATCTGGCTAAGCAAATCTTAGGTAGAATAAAGGTTGGTAGTAGAGTAGGTCTACAAATACCACAATCACTCGATGCGGTTATCGCTATGCTTTCTGTGGTGAAGGCTGGATGCTGTTTTGTCTCTATTGGCCTTGATTATCCAACTGAAAGGGTAAGGTACATGTTGGCTGATGCAGGGGTTGATTTGCTTATCTCTAGTCATAAAGATCTTGCAATACATGATGTGATACAGGCACGCCTGGAAGATCTTCGGAGAGAAGCTGTGCCGATACGATCCCTTCCTGATGATAACCCCAATGGAGAGGCCTATATTATCTATACTTCTGGTACTACCGGTAAGCCTAAAGGGGTTCTCGTATCGGTTGATAACCTTTCCGGTTTTATTAATCAGGCTATTCGGAGATACCAGTTGGGTCATGGTGAACGAGTCATGCAGTTTGCTTCACCCACTTTTGATGCTTCTCAGGAAGAGATATGGACAAGCCTGCTAAGTGGAAGTACCCTTTTTATAAGAAACGATGAGTTGATTAGCACTCCTGCGAGGTTTATAAATGCGTGTCAACGATATAGGATAAGTGTCTTAGACCTCCCAACGGCCTATTTCCATTTGTTGATAACTGGCATGGAGGAAGCTGGGATTCGTCCGCCTAATATACTACGGTTGGTTATTTTAGGCGGAGAAGCGGTGCAAAGTGCGTTGGTTAAGAAGTGGTTTAATGCCTTTGGAGAGGAAATCGAGATTATTAATACCTATGGGCCAACAGAAACAACCATAGTGGCTACTTGGGCTACATTAAATAAGCAAGATGAGACGTTCTCAATCGGTCGTCCGGTACCTGGTAATTCTGTGTTTGTCGTTGATGAATGGTTAAGGCCTGTCCTTCCTGGCGTGAAGGGCGAATTGTTAATTGGAGGGAGCGGGGTAAGTAGGGGATACATAGGTAATGAAGAGCTTAATAAACGGAAGTTTGTGTCACCCGAATTCTTACCCGTTGGACGATATTATAGGACAGGAGATCTTGTTCGATTTGATAAGACTGGAAATTTACATTTCTTAGGTCGGCAAGATGAGCAGGTTAAGATTAGAGGTTTTAGGGTTGAGCCAGGTGAGGTGGAAGCTGTTTTGCAGAATATTAGAGGTATTCAGGGAGCAATTGTGGGCTCCAGAGCAGACCGTCTAATCGCATGGATTACTCCCTCTTCTGCTCCAACTGAGGAAATAATAAGGAAAAAGCTTCAGGCAGAGCTTCCTGATTATATGGTTCCCCAAGCCTTTATTCTCATGGATTCTTTTCCTCTAACCCCTTCAGGTAAGGTCGATAAAAAGAGCCTTCCTGATCCTATGGAAAGGAATAATTTAGAGGGTTATAATGAATCATTGTATTCTGATTCCGTTAAAACTAAGGTTGTCGATCTCTGGCGGAGAACGATTGGTCATGCCCCAGAAAGCGGACAACAAAACTTTTTTTCAGCAGGAGGTCACTCCTTGCTTGCAGTTCAATTAATTACAAAAATCGAGCAATCATTGAAGACAGAGGTATCCCTGAAGGACTTTTTCGGGGCACCTACGGTTGATGGGTTGGTTGCGTTATGCAAAAAAGAAATGAAAAAGGAGTTCACTCAATCAGAGAAGATCGTTCCAACGGAACAGTTGGATAGGCTAAAATTATCTTCTTCTCAAATTAGGATTTGGTTTTTGGAAAAGACGGAAGAGGTAGGAACTGCGTTTAATATTCCTTTGGCCTTTACTGTTCAAGGCGATTTTAACCTTGAGGTCTTCGAGAAATCGCTTAATCAACTCATTGCCCGGCATGAGATCCTGAGAATGCATACTCTCTCTGATGAGGGGGGTAATCCTATGTTGACCGTGGTCTCAGATTTCTGGTATTCGCCTCAATTTGATGATATCAGAACATTAAACGAGACCGAACAAACCCAGTTCATCCAAGTCGCCAAAGAGCGGATGCTAAATCATCACTTTAATATAGATGAAATCCCCCTCTTTAAGTTTCATATCATTAAAAGATCTGATGATAATACGTTGCTCCTAATGAACTTCCATCATTTGATAGCTGATAACCGGAGCATCGGCCTTTATATTCGTTTACTTAGCAAGACCTATAACCTTCTTCTTGAAAGTCCTGATGCGCTTATCCCTTGGCCTGAGCTACAATATGGTGACTATATTGCTTGGGAGCAAAGGTTTTTGCAGGGTGACCAGTTTAAATCTGAACTTAGTTGGTGGTTAGATCAACTAAAGGGTGCCTCGGTTATTCTTGGCCTCTCTTACGATTTTCCTAGAACTTCAAGACAAACTTATACAGGAGGAACACTTACCTTGCCTCTTGGTGGTCTTGACAGTAAAGGGGTTCGTACTCAGTGTGCAAACTTAGGCGTTACGCCAAACATGCTATTGCTTTCAGTCTTTGCGCTATTGATAAAAAAATATAGTTCGCAGGATGATTTTATAATTGGGGTACCAGTTGCCGGTAGAGTCGCTGAAGGGAGTGAGGAGATTCCTGGTGTGATGATAAACAATCTTCCTCTTCGTTTTGCCTTGGAGGATCAATTAGATGTTAGAGGCTTAATCAATCGTACTAAAGATATCTTGGTTGATGCGTTGGATCATCAATCTGTTCCTTTTGATAAGATCATAAGTGGCCTCAAGATGAAGCCTGATCCTAGCGTTGCTCCACTTTTTCAGGTCATGTTTAATATGCTTAATGCTCATGATGAGTCTTTGTCTTTCCAAGGGTGTTTAACTCAATATATACCCATGCAAGGGAATAGCTCAAAGTATGACTTAACATTGACCATTAGGGAGAGTGGGCAGTCATATTGGCTTGATTTCGAATATTCAACAGCTCTTTTCCTTCCTGATACCA
The DNA here is from genome assembly GCA_964444785.1 of uncultured Bacteroidales bacterium. GTDB lineage: Bacteria > Bacteroidota > Bacteroidia > Bacteroidales > TTA-H9 > JAJTBW01. The sequence continues at coordinate 21,072 of CAYUII010000012.1, forward strand.
TTAGACAAATGGCTTTTGCGTATCAGTTCTTAGCTGAGCAGATCTGTGTAGGAGATACGGAAAAGGCAATGCAATTACCGATGCTCAGGGAGTCTGATCCATTACATCCTCGTCAATCTGGTATACAGCGATCAGATTATCCATTGGTAACCTTACCCTATTTGTTTAGAAAGTCTGTAAAGGAGCATCCTGAGCGAATAGCGGTGGAGAGTGAGGGTATTATGATTACTTATGCTGAGTTAGGTAGTCTTGTTGATAAGCTCTCTCTTAAGCTTGTAAAGCAGGGGGTTCAGCCAGGGGATTATGTTGGGGTGTTTATGCCTCGTGACCACCGATTACCCGCCTCTTTATTAGCAGTACAGTTCGCAGGAGCTGCCTATATTCCTTTAGATCCAGTCTATCCTGCTGAACGGATTGCTATGATTTTAGAAGATGCATCTGCAAAATTGGTAATCACATTAGATCACTTGGCTGAGTTATTACCTGCAGGCACCCCCATACTGACTGTCGATGAATGGCCTGAAGAGCAAGGTGAGGCTGAGGATCTCTCTTCTATCGATAAACTGGCTTATATCATCTTTACTTCAGGCTCGACGGGAAGACCTAAAGGAGTGGGTATTTTACAACAGTCTTTTGTAAACTTCCTATGGTCAATGAAGGAGAATCCGGGGATGACTACCAGAGATAAACTATTGGCGGTAACTACGGTTTCATTTGATATCGCCGGACTGGAGCTTTTCCTTCCTCTGATTTGTGGTGCTTCTCTCTATTTCGTTGGAACATCTGAGCAGCATGATGCTGTTCGTTTGATGGAGTTGATTAGTCAGCGTCGAATATCTTTCATGCAAGCTACTCCGACAACCTGGAAGATGCTGATGACAGCCGGATGGAGTGGGAACAAGAATCTTAAAGTGCTTTGCGGTGGGGAGGCGTTGACTCGTGATCTAGCAAACGAGGTTTCCAAGAGGGTTCAAGCCATGTATAATGTGTATGGGCCTACTGAAACCACGGTTTGGTCATCTATTGCCAAGGTCACAGAAACCACAGAAAATACCGGGGTGGTTCCTTTGGGAGAACCTGTAGCGAATAATTATTTATATATAACAGATGCTTATTTAAATCCTTTACCGGCAGGCGTCCCTGGTGAGTTGCTTATTGGGGGTGACGGGGTATCGATAGGTTATATAGGTAGAGAAGATTTAACGAAGGAACGTTTCTTACCTGATCCGTTTGCTGGAGGTAATACAAGGCTTTATAAGACCGGTGACCTTGTAAGGCGTACTGTTAGAGGGGAGATTGAATATCTTGGTAGGACAGATTTTCAAATAAAGATTCGCGGGTTCAGAATTGAGCCTGGTGAGATAGAGGAGGTTTTGGCCATGCATCCTACCGTTGAGCATGCGGTAGTTATTTTAAGAAATGACATTGGTGGAACCCCTCGTTTAGTGGCTTACTATACCCTGAAACGAGGTCATGATGATCCGGGAAGGCTTGTTTTAAAAGGCTTCCTTACCTCGAGGCTGCCAGACTATATGGTTCCTTCTGTGTTTATGATGCTACAAGATATTCCGTTAACTTTAAATGGTAAAGTGGATAGGAAGGCATTGCCTTTGCCTGAGCTTTCAACCATGCCCAAAGAGAAGGACACTATCTTACCGGCTTCAGCTACAGAGCAGGTGATTTTTGGTATTTGGTCGGAATTATTGGGTTATGACTCATTCGGTGTTACGGATGACTTTTTCGATTTAGGTGGTCATTCGTTGTTGGCCGTTAGCCTGATGACAAAAATCGAACATAAGCTTAAGGTAAGATTACCTTTGGCCATCCTTTTTGATTTACCAACTATAAGAGGTCTTGCCGAGAAGATCGATCAGGGAGGAACCGATGTCTTTTGGAGGGCTCTGGTTCCTATCAGAACAACGGGTAATAGACCTCCTCTCTTCCTAATTCATGGAGCTGGTTTAAACATCCTGCTTTATAATAGCCTAGTTGATCATATGCCCGCCGATCAGCCGGTTTATGGTATCCAGGCTAAAGGGCTCGACGGGAAAGAGGAGCCTCTTACAACGATAGAGGATATTGCAGCCTTCTATATTACCGAGATGAAGACCGTTCAACCGGAAGGGCCTTTTGCTCTCGCTGGGTTTAGTCTTGGAGGACTTATCGCTTTTGAGGTGGCTCGTCAATTAAAGGCCGAAGGGATCCCGGTGTTATTCCTTGGGATGTTTGATACCGTTGCTTACTCATCAGAACTGATGTTAAGTAAGACTCAGCGAATGATCAATAAGTATGTTCTGCTGTATCATAAAGTATTCTTTAATATTCGACTACTCTTCTCTGACCTTTTCAAAGGGGAGTTCTCTATGTTTAAAACCAAATGGCGGAACTTTGCTAAGATCTATCAGATCTATAAGGTAAGTAAAAGCAAACGTCGTGACTTTGAGGAAGGCGATCGTGATAAATTGCCCGAATATGCTTTGAGAGTACATGCTGCTAATCTTCGCGCAGGAAACATCTATGTGCTCAAGCCATCAGATGTACAGGTTTGTCTCTTTAGAGCAGAAAGGCAAGGATTCTATATTGAAGAAGCGAAGACATACGGATGGAGTGAGTTTGCTCTAGGAGGGGTTGACGTTATCAATGTTCCTGGTGAACATAGTACCCTCTTTAAGGCTCCAAATGATAAAGCTTTTGCTCTTCTGCTCTATGATAAGCTAACCAGATCGTTCGAGGCCGCAAAGCAATCTATCAACGATGCTTCGAGCCAATCTTAAACTATTAGGTTGTTTGTTGTTCAAAGAGAAAGCAAATATGGCAGAAACCCGAGAGGTTAAGATGACATCTGTTACAATTTTGTATTTTTGCTAAAAATTTACTGCTTTGGCTGATAGTATAGTTATTATTCCGACTTACAATGAAAAGGAGAACATAGAAGCGATCATCCGCAAGGTGTTTTCATTGTCGGTTCCTTTTCATGTCTTGATTGTTGAAGATAATTCACCAGATGGCACTGCGGCTATCGTTAAAAACCTAATGAAAGAGTTCCCTGATCGTCTCTTTATTGAAGAGAGAAAAGGGAAGCTTGGGCTGGGAACGGCTTATATCCATGGTTTTAAATGGGCTCTTGCTCATGATTATCAATTCATCTTTGAGATGGATGCCGATTTCTCTCATAATCCTGAAGACCTGATCAGGTTAAGGGAGGCTGTTGCTGAAAAGGGAGCAGATGTAGCTATTGGATCACGATATATAACGGGTGTAAATGTTGTTAACTGGCCTATGGGTCGTGTCTTAATGAGTTATTATGCCTCAGCCTACGTGCGTGCCGTCTTGGGTGTTTCTATCAGAGATACGACAGCAGGATTTAAATGCTACTCCAAAAAGGTGCTACAGACCATTGATCTAAATAATATCTGGTTTGTTGGCTATGCTTTTCAAATAGAGATGAAGTATACTTCCGTGAGGTTAGGATTTAATGTCGTGGAGGTTCCGATCATCTTTACAGATCGAACTCAAGGCCAAAGCAAGATGAGTAAAGGTATCTTCAAGGAGGCTATCTTTGGCGTACTTAAGTTAAGGTTTAAGAGAATTAAACCGGCTCAAGGGGCAGGGCTTCTTAATTAAGGATATTTAGCTAATGAGAGGGGTGGTAAGTAAATAGGCTTATCACCCCTCTCTTTTTATTTAACTCATCCTACAGGACTATTAACAAACTTTAAAATCCGCTTTTTTGCTGTCATCGTTATTCATTAGCTAACTTTGTAGGGTTTAAGCTATAAGCATTAATTATTCACTAAGCAGAAATTCAAACCGCAATGTTTTTATTGATGCTTTTGTTTTGCTTAATAGTATTGTTTATAAGGTTTTGTTCAGTCTAATAATCTAAAAATCCATATATGAAAAAGCTCGGCTATCTTTTATCCAATGCCTCTGTAATTAATGAAGGAGCAATAAAGAATCTTGATGTTCTCATTGAGGGGGAGTTCATTACGTGGGTAGGTCAGGTGGGCTCCTACACAGGTAAATGCGATTTTGAGGTTATAGATTGTAGTGGAAAGTGGGTTTTACCCGGAATGATTGATGATCAGGTGCACTTTAGAGAGCCGGGGTTAACTCATAAAGCGGATATAGAAAGTGAGTCTATAGCGGCTGTTGCCGGTGGTATTACCTCTTTCATGGAGATGCCAAATACCGTTCCGCAGACCTTGACCCAGGAGTTATTAGAGATGAAGTATCAGAGGGCTTCGGAGGTCTCAGTAGCTAATTACTCATTTTATATGGGAGCCTCAAATGATAATCTAGAGGAGATATTAAAAACGGATGCGACCAAGGTTTGTGGAGTAAAGGTCTTTATGGGAGCCTCAACGGGCAATATGCTGGTCGATAATCCTGAAACACTTGAAGGGATTTTTAGTCGTTCTAAAATGCTTGTGGCGGTTCATTGTGAGGATGAGCCCACGATTAGAGCAAATGTTAAGAAAGCGCAGGAACAGTATGGAGAGGATATCCCGGTTTCGTTGCATCCCGATATTAGGAGTAGAGAGGCTTGTTATAAGAGTTCATCACTTGCAGTAGCACTGGCGAAGAAGCATGGCACACGTCTTCATATCCTTCATATTAGCACTGCCGATGAATTAAGTCTCTTCTCAAATAAAGTCATTTCAGAAAAGAAACAAATTACGGCTGAGGCTTGTGTTCATCATCTGTGGTTTAATAGATCAGATTATGCTGAAAGAGGTAATCTAATAAAGTGGAACCCATCAGTTAAAGAGGAGGCTGATAGAAAGGCAATTCTCAATGCCGTGAAGAGTGATGTAATAGATGTGATCGCTACCGATCATGCCCCTCATACACTCGAAGAGAAAAGTAAAGGTTATCTCACTGCACCATCAGGAGCTCCTATGGTACAGCATGCATTGGTTACCTTGCTAGAGCTTTACCATCGTGGTGAGATAGGTCTGGAAAAGATCGTTGAGAAGACCGCTCACACCCCAGCCAAGATCTACCAGATTTCTAAACGGGGTTTTATTAAAGAGGGCTACTTCGCAGATATTGTTGTTGTAAACCCTGTCGATCCTTGGGTGGTAGCTCAAGAGAATATCTTATACAAGTGTCGTTGGTCTCCGCTAAAGGGTCAACAGTTTACTTCAAGGGTAATTACTACCTTTGTAAATGGAAATCCGGTATGGAATAATCAAAAAATAAACGATACCATTAAAGGAAAACGTCTTCAGTTTGATAGATAATATTAGTACCAGACTTTTATAATTAATAGACTAATGATGAAAACTAAGCTCTTTTATCTCACTTCACTGATCTTTTTTGCGGTTCTGTTTTCTTGTAAACCAAGTGCTAATTCTGGGGAACAAGAACTTGTTGTTAAAAGATATCCTGACAATAAGCCCGCATTTGTTAAGTATTTTAAGGTTGAAGGACGTGATACTATCTTTACAAAGGAGAAGGTCTTATATCAAAATGGTAAGACACGTCTTGAAGGTTCTCTCTTACATGGGAAAAGAGATGGTACTTGGACTGTATACAGAGAAGATGGCAAGATTTGGAGTCAAACTACCTATAAAGATGGCTTAGAAGAGGGGCTCTCTGTTGTAAATCATGAAAATGGTAAGGTTTATTATGAAGGAACCTATAAAGCAGGGAAGAGAACTGGTATCTGGAAGTTTTATAATAAGGAGGGGCAATTGGTTAATGAAAATAACTTTGATGTAAAATAAGAAGGTTATAATCTGATTACAGAAAATTTGATCTTTAATTGCCCGTCTTTAGGTTGAAAAGTTAAGACCCCGATTCATATCATCATGAATCGGGGTCTCTTTTATTACGTTGTATTATGTTTTAACAACAGCAGACGGAGTCAGAAGACTAATCAATTTGAATGACTAGATATTTAGAGGCGCTCCAGAACTTGGCTGAGTTAGTGATAAACAGGGTATCAGCTTTTCTATCACCTGAAATTCGGTAGGAATCACTAGGGTGTGAGGTTACCACTTTTGCTTTTCTTGCATTCAGTGGTAAAAACTTTAAGCTTCGTATATCAACTCTGGTAAAGTAGTCAGCGTTGAAGTCTTTCGATACATTTGTGCTTCTTCCGATTCCTAAGAAACCACCTTCTCTGGTAATAACATTGTTATCGCGTAGCTCTTTTTTTGTTCCTTTCGCAAACCAAGCAGTGTTTAACTCATTTGCTTTAGCCTCTAATTCTAGAGCTTTAGCTTCGTTTTCAGCTGTAAGATCCTTAACATTGGTACTTAGTTCTTGGACCTTGATGTTCAGTTTAGCAAGATCTTCTCTAAGTGTTACTAGCTCGGCGTCTTTTTCTGCAATTTTTCCATTAAGCATCTCAATCATCTGTTCTAGTTCAGCCGTTCTTCCATTTGACTTCTTGAGCTTAGCCTGCAAAGCTGCAATGGTTTGCTTGTTACGAGTCAACATTTGATGAATGGCAATGATGTCTTGATTTATTTTTTCTTTCGTAGTAACATTGCGTTCAGAGCCGGGTTGATGAGCTTTAACAGCAATCATCTTTTCAATCTGCTGGATCGAGTCAAGAGTTCTTTGGATGTCGTTGAAAGCACCTATGAATTCAATAACCGAATCCTGTTTTTGCTGTGTCAGGCCAGCCAAACTATCTATTCTGTGTTGCAGAACAGATAACTCTTTTTGATGTTTTTCCTCGTTGCAGGAGGCTAGAAGTACTACTGCAACTATAAAAAAAAGCACACGTTTCATAATAGTAATTTTTTAGCTGTCGATTGACAGAGGTTTAACAACTTAAAAACAAAAATCGTGCATTGTTTTCATTTTTACTAAAAAAAGATCTTTTTTGCGTTATTGAGGCGTTTTTTGAATAGAAGTTACCATGTTAGAGCGGGACATTTAAGGTTAGGAGTTCGAGGATTCAGTATTCAAGGGAAAAAAGGAAAGGTGAAGAGAGATCATCTCCTCACCTTTCCTTTTAGGTATCCTTTTTTACACAGGTATTTGCTAAGCGTAAAAAAGTTTATTTTTATTTGATGACCAATTAGTCGATCATTATTACGAGATGTTTTGAACTAGTCCAGAATCTATTTGGATCAGTTATGAAAAGAGTATCGGCTGTTTTAGCCCCTGAGATTCTGTAGGAATCAGAGGGATGAGAGGTGATGATTTTAGCCTTTTTTACATTCAAAGGGATGTATTTTAGTTTGCGGATATCAACTTTAGTGAAGTAATCCTGGTTAAAATCTTTTGCGAGAGTGCTGCTTTTTCCAATACCCAAGACACCACCTTCGCGGGTGATTACTTTATTATCGATTAATTCGCGTTTTGATCCTAATGCATAATAGGCAGCGTTGAGTTCATTTGTTTTGTTCTCAATTTCGCGGTTTTTGTTTTCGTTTTCAGAAGAGAGGTCTTTAACTTGAGTGCTTAGGTTTTCTACTTTGATGTTCATAGAAGCTAGCTCATCGCGAAGTTTTGCAATTTCTGCATCTTTTGCTTCAATCTGGTTACCTAAGAAAGATATCATCTTTTCTAGTTCAGCGGTTTTTCCTTCTGATTTTTTAAGACGAGCACGAAGGGTAGCAACCATCTCTTTGTTTCTACGTAACATGGAGTGAATGGCAATGATATCTTGCTCGATTTGATCCTTAGCAGAGACATTGTTTTCTGCACCGGGCTGATTAGTTGAGACTGAGATCATCTTTTCCAGCTGTTTGATGCTATCAAGAGTCTCCTGGATGTCATTAAAAGAGGCTACAAATTCCATAACAGCTTCACCTTGTTCAACATTTACTGCGGTTAGACTGTCATTTTTGATCTGCATTCCTTCAAGCTCTTTCTTGTGGTTATTACAAGCAATGAGTGCGATTCCTAAAACGGCGAAAAGAAGTGCTTTCTTCATGTGAATTTTGGTTTAGTATGGCTTAAGTTATAGCTACAATGTCTAATGTTTTCTGCAACAAAAGTATAAATTAAAAGACGATTTTGTCAATTATTATCCCTTTTTGTTTGCAGGTTTTAAACAGGAAAGAGGATTGATTAGAGGTTTTTTGGATCCCTAATTTGTTTTTGAAGTTGTTTAATGATTTTTGTTCCTGCATTACGGATACCTGGAGAGGCCTCGGCCATTAAACTCTCAATGGTTTCGATGAGTTCGGGGATTAATTCGGGTTCTTTTTTGACAAACTGCACTAGAATAACCATAGAAAACATCTTAACGGCGATAGGTGAAGAGGGACTGTTTAGGAAATCAAAACAATGGCTGATTAAGAAGCCGGGATCTCCATCCGGGATGCCACAGTTCGTGATTATCCTAAGGATGTGTCTCTGGTAGGCCGGGTGGTTAAAGTCATCTATTTTAGCAATTAGATCGGGAAGAAGAGGTTTCACGATATCAGGATGAATCTCGGCAAAATGATCAAGTGCCCAAGCTGCTCTTCGCGATAAGGGTTCTTCCATTCTAAGGATGATTTGCTGCAACTCCTTAGTTTTGGAGGGGGCTAACTCTAACATCCCTAACACTTGTCGGATGTTAATAATCGACATACCCTCCATTAGTTGAGATTCTATCACACTGTTCATGATGCAAAGATAAAGCCTGAATGGCGTACCTTTGCGAAAAAAATAGAATGACTGATCAATTGCAGATTGTTTTAAAACCAGGTAAAGAGGCCCCGATTGAACGTTTTCACCCGTGGGTCTTTTCTGGAGCTATCATGGATATAAAGGGTAATCCTAAAGCTGGAGATCTAGTTGATGTTCAAGACTACCGAAATCAGCATCTTGGTTGGGGATTTTATGAAAAGGGTTCATTGGCTGTTAAAATTTTCTCTTTTGACAAGGCTTTCCCAGATCAGGCTTTTTGGAGTAATCGTATAGCTGATGCCTTTTATTCGCGAAAAGTGGCTGGTTTTATTGACTCTGTTGATTGTAACGCTTATCGTTTGGTCTTCTCTGAAGGCGATTTACTTCCTGGACTTATTATTGACTTTTATAATGGGGTGGCCGTTTTTCAGGCTAATAGCCTTGGGATGTTCTCTGTTAGAAAAGAGATCACCCGGGCTTTAATGGAGGTATATGGAGATAAACTTAAGGCAGTTTATAATAAAAGTGCAATAACACTAAGGAATCAGACAGGGATCTCAACCACCGATTCTTTTTTGTTTGGTGATTTAGGTGTGGTTGAAATCAAAGAACATGGTTGTCGCTATGTTATTGATGTAGTAAATGGTCAAAAGACTGGGTTTTTCCTTGACCAGAGAGACAATCGTCACCTTTTGATGAACTACTCTAAGGGCAAACGGGTCTTGAATACTTTTTGTTATACTGGAGGTTTTTCTGTCGCTGCTTTAAAAGCAGGTGCTGTTGAGGTTCACTCGGTAGATACCTCCGTTCCAGCTATAGATTCAACGAAAGAGAATCTGAATTTAAACGGATTTAGTCATGAGAAGAATCCTTGTGTTGTTAAAGATGCCTTGGACTATCTAGGGGAAATGAACGAAGAATTTGATGTTATTATTCTTGATCCTCCTGCCTTTGCTAAGCATCAAAGCCAACGGCATAAAGCACTTTCTGCTTATAAGCATATAAATCGTGCTGCTTTCAAAAAGATAGCCAAAGGGGGAGTTGTCTTTACTTTTTCATGCTCTCAGGTGGTCGATCGACTGACGTTCCAAGGGATTGTAGCCGCAGCTGCCATTGAGTCTGGTCGTAGGATTCGGGTCTTACATCAATTAAATCAGCCGGCCGATCATCCTTTGAATTTGTTTCATCAGGAAGGAGAGTATCTTAAAGGACTTGTTCTGCAAGTGGATTAGAGAGATCTGGAGACTGCCATTGTTGGTAAGGTGAGCGGCTAATAAAACAAAAAGTGATATTTAGTTTTCTTTTAGTCGCTCTATTTGGCGTCTATCCAGTTTTGTGGGTCTTCCGGTTCCTCGAGGACGTTTTTCGTAGTTGAACTCTCTGATAAGTTCCAATCGTTCATATTCTTCTATTGGGGTGAGATCTATGAGATATTGTTCGACCAGTTTAGGGCCAACCCTGTTGTGGAGCAACTCTTTAACCTTTACTGTTTTGTTGAGGGAACCCAAGTGAACCTCAATCTCATCGCCAATTTTAAGAACCCTGCTAGCCTTAATAGGCTGTCCAGCAATCTTTACCCTTCCTGCCTTACAAGCTTCTGTTGCTAGTGTACGGGTTTTATATAGGCGGACAGCCCAGAGCCATTTGTCGACTCTTACCTCTTTATCTTCCATATGGGTTACTTTTCACGGAAATAGATTTCGATAGGGACGCCAGAGAAGTCGAAGTTTTGTCTGAGTTTATTTTCAAGGAAGCGTTTATAGGGTTCCCTGATGTATTGAGGGAGGTTACAGAAGAAGGCAAAGGCTGGGAAAGGCGTCTTAAGTTGGGTGATGTATTTTATCTTAACATATTTCCCTTTTACTGCAGGAGGTGGATTTTGACTAATGATCGGAAGCATGAGCTCGTTGAGTTTTGAGGTCGATATCTTTTGGGCACGATTCTCAAATACCTGTATTGCTGCCTCTAGAGCTTTGATAAGTCGCTGTTTGGTGATAGCTGAGGTAAAGATGATAGGGACATCGGAGAAAGGTTGTAGTTTTTGGCGAAGGTCAAGCTCAAAATCACGTAAAGTATTATTCCCTTTTTCGATTAAATCCCATTTGTTAACAACAATGACAACTCCTTTACGGTTCTTCTGAATGAGAGAAAAGATGTTCATGTCTTGTCCTTCAAAACCTAGGGTGGCATCAATTAATAGGAGGCAAATATCGGCATTCTCTATTGTTCTTACTGAACGCATGACCGAATAGAACTCAAGATCTTCGGTTACTTTGCTCTTTTTTCTGAGCCCAGCGGTGTCAACCAAATAGAAGTCAAATCCAAATGTATTAAAGCGAGTGTACACAGAGTCACGAGTGGTTCCGGCGATGGGCGTAACAATATTTCTATCTTCACCTAAGAGAGCGTTGATCATCGAAGATTTGCCAACATTGGGTCGTCCCACGACGGCAATCTTTGGCAATTCTTCCGTGTCAGGTTGATAGTTTGGGTTGAAAGAATCAACAATAGCATCGAGTAACTCTCCTGTTCCACTGCCATTAATAGCCGATAGCTCGAAAGGGGTTCCCAATCCGAGGCTATAGAATTCGGCGATGAGGGTTGCTCTTGCGGGGGTATCTACTTTATTAGCTGCAAGGAAAACCTTTTTTGATGACCGACGAAGAGTCTCTGCAACCTCCTCATCAAGACCGGTAAGCCCTTCAACTGCATCTACTACAAATAAAATGACATCTGCCTCTTCAATGGCAAGAGCGGCTTGTTTTCTGATCTCTTCTTCGAAAATATCATCGCTCCCGGCTACATAGCCTCCCGTGTCAATGACAGAAAAAGGAATTCCATTCCAGTCGCTTTTACCATAATTACGATCACGTGTTACACCACTGATCGAATCAACTATGGCTTGCCTGTTTCCGACAAGACGATTAAATAGCGTTGATTTCCCGACATTCGGGCGTCCTACAATTGCAAGTATATTTGCCATAGTGTGATTATTCTTTATATTTCGTATCCAAACTGTTTGAGCATCCGCTCGTTATTTCGCCAGTCAGGATTGACTTTTACATTTAACTCAAGAAAAACTTTCTTCCCTAAAAAGGTCTCAAGATCGAGCCTCGCTTCGCTTCCAACTTTCTTGAGCATCTTTCCCCCTTTACCAATAATGATCGGCTTCTGAGAATCGCGTTCAACATATATAATAGCCCTGATGCGATCAATCTTTGGCTCTTCCGTGTACTCTTCAATATAAACCTCTGTGCTGTAAGGAATCTCTTTGTTGTACAGCAATAAAATCTTCTCCCTGATGACCTCTGTTACAATAAACCTAAGGTGGCGGTCAGTCAGATCTTCTTTATCATAGTAGGCTGGGCTCTCAGGTAGCTTCCCTAAAATGGCATCCAATACCTTTTCTAGGTTGAATTTGTGCATTGCCGAGATGGGGATCACCTCTGAACCTGGAAATTGCTGTTGCCAGAAAATGAGATCTCCTGCCACCTGCTCCTGAGTTGATGCATCAATCTTGTTCACAACCACAATAATGGGGACTCCGGTTCCCAGCATCTTTCTAATGATCGTTTCATCTGGATTCCTTTCCCCACTCTCAGATACGTAAAGAAAAATATCAGCATCTTCGAACGAACCCTCCACGGCCTTCATCATCGACTCCTGTAACTTATAAGATGGACTCAATATGCCGGGAGTGTCGCTGAAAACAATCTGATAATCATCGCTGTTCAATAAACCTAGAATTCGATGTCGAGTGGTCTGTGCCTTCGGTGTAATGATGGATAATTTCTCCCCGAGAATTGCATTCATCATTGAAGATTTTCCAACATTTGGTCGACCTATTATATTCACAAACCCTGCTTTATGTGACATCTTTATTATTTTTTTTACTGAATGTGTTGTTAGTAAGAAAAAAGCCTTACTTTTGCAGTCCCATTTGCAAAGATACGAATATTTCGGAAGCAGGCAATTGAGACTCAGTTTGAAGAAATAAGATATAGTGCGGGGTGGAGCAGAGGTAGCTCGTCGGGCTCATAACCCGAAGGTCATAGGTTCGAATCCTGTCCCCGCTACCAAATAAACCGATTCTCATGCCGGCTTCTGTAAATGGAACCGATTGTTTTGGTCTTATCGTAAATAAAATATAGTGCGGGGTGGAGCAGAGGTAGCTCGTCGGGCTCATAACCCGAAGGTCATAGGTTCGAATCCTGTCCCCGCTACCAAGTGAGCCGGAAGCATCAGCTTCCGGCATTTTCGTTTCTATCAGGGTTATTACTTTAGGAACCTTATGTGTGGAAAGCCTTGAAATTAAACTTCGTTTCACTCATTTTGCTGACCTCATGGTTGCTTTATTCTGATATATATTATGTCGTTTTTGTTCATTTCCTATAACTTACATGTTTTCTGATCCGCCTAGATCAGATGATCTTTTTCTTGCCATTAAAGCAATCAAATCAATCTTCTTGGTGATTCTCAGTGATACAGCATATCCGAATGATAACTGGATACCGTTGTAATATTTGTACAAGGGGATATCTCCATATGCTGATAAATACCAGTTATGCTTGAAAGCATAAGTTACTTGGGGGGTGAAAAATGCAACGTTATAACTGGAGGATTCGATCATCTCGTTGTTTTCTCTTGTGGACTTTGTTCTGTACTCATCTCTGATCTGCAGGTTGATAGTGAATCGCTTCCACGGACTGTAATTGAAATACAGGGCTGCTATCCACAGGTCTCCATACTTGTAATAGAAGTTCTCTGATTCAATGAATTGGGAATATTCATAGGAAGCGAATCCGGCCAATGTTACCTTTCCGAATCCTTTTGAGATAAACAGGTTCGCAAGATAACGGTAACTCCCTGCCGATGGTTGAACAGAGATCGGTAGTTGTACATTTTCTACTTCCTGATCAAATACCCCAACAGGAAATTTTACGCCTATGGTTGGAGATATAGTAAGCTTGAGTCGGGAATTTGAATAGGCATTGAATTTTGCATACAGCCCGAGATCCCCGAATCCATTTCCTTTGTAGGAATCAATGCCGGGAGTTTCCAATGTCTTATTAAAAAAATAGCCAAGGTCAGTCAATGCAGTCAGCCAATTGGTAATGCCATAACCGACCTGTAATTCTGTATAATTACTGTTAGCTACCTCCTGGAATGGCAATTTCGTAAAGCGGGAGTCTTCCGAGTAGTACTTCCCAGAGTGGCTATAGCGGTAGTTCAGGGATACCATGAGGATCTTCGACTGAAGAGCAGGCTGCTCAGCATCACTGATAAATGGATTGCCGGAGGTGCAGCATTGTGAAAACGCCTTGTTACCAGTGCACAGGCAGAGAAGAATTAGAAAATATTTAGTAGTCTGCAACATGATTTCTATTTTTTACTGTGCCAAGATGTAACCCGGACCATGATGGTATCACTTACTTCGCCGGTTTCATTGAAAACCTTGCATGTGATTGTATTTAAGCCCTGACAACTCTGACAAGCAGAGTATTTTACAGTTGTTCCGCTACCTTTGATCTTGCCGTGATTAGCTACCCATTTATACTGCAGGTTTTCGCCGGTTGCATAGACGGTGATCATAGATGTATCATAGGCCATAACCGGGTTCTCTGAAGCAGTGATACTATCGATCCTGATCTGTGAGCTTGGTTCGGAATTATCTTTTTTGGAGCAGGCGGAGAGCAATGCAAGGCCTGTTAGTACGACCATAAATGTCTTTTTCATAAATGTTTATAAGAGATTTGACTTTTTGAATTCCTGTTCCAGCTCTTCAAATGAATAGAATCCAGTATGACGGAAAAATTCCTTGCCTCTATTATCCAGCAGCACTTGAGTGGGGATCGCAGCAATTCCGTAATACTGCATGAACTTTTGATTTTCCGGTAACATTACATTGTAAAACCTCACATTCACGGTCTGCTGATATTTTTCCCTGACTTCTTTCATGACTAGCTCCATTTTTCGGCAAGAGATACAGCCTGTTGCGCCGAATTCGAGGAATGTAATCTTGAAAGCTTTTCGGTTTTTCTGATAGTTGAAAGAAGAGTCTACGATTTGGGCCATTGTTTTCTTTGTCTCAGTACTCGCTTGTTCCGCCATTTTTTTTGAAACAAGATTGTTCATGCTCCCTCTGAAAAGGAAAAGCAACACGAGGAACCCAATACCCAGAATCACAAGGGTAAGGTTGGTGATAGCTTTTATCCGGATTCTACTTTTATTTGATAATCTAATTGATCTTGGCATTGAGTTCAGTCTCGAACTTTTGTGCATGGTTTGTATTGACGTACTCCTGAAGTATTAGAGAAATGTCGAGGAATGCTTCCAGAATCGTCCTAAAAATAAGTTTGCACTTTTGGTTAAATAATATTAGTTCAAATTTACACTTTTGTTTTAATCTTGGAATAATTTTAAACCCTTTCTGCAATTGCGTCTCAAGTGGATCACCTTGCCCAATTCATGCTAATACGTATAGTGTTGTCATGCAAAATCTTTACATAGACATCACAACAATATTGCACGTCTTTATCACCATGATGAATCAAACCTTTTCTATTCTCATTACGGCTTAATGCCATTTTTAAAGCCTTTATTGATTAATATCTTCCTCATTTCAGGCTAATAATTCATTGACCTCATTGGTGTCAAGTATTAGTTTGGCTGGTTCTTTTACCCCACATTTTTCCTTCTTAACTAGAGTTCTCTTGAGATGCTTCCGGCTTTTTTTATGCATTTATAGCTTACCTCTTCGCTTCCCCTTCGCTCCCTCTCCATATTATCATCGCTCTAGAGTGGATAAATTGGTAAGAATTAATAGGATAATGAAGGATTATTGAGCGCCCTTGTGATATCTTAAAAGAGACCTCTATGGAGCAAGAGCGAAGGGGAAGCGCAGAAGTAAGGGAGAGCTCGTAGCTATCGTCAGATAATCAGATTATTTTGTTTTATGCCGTGAGGAGATGGCTAGCATTGGTCTTCTTTATTGCTTGAGTTACCTAAGATGACCTCTTGCCTTCTGATGGATTCGTCATGAACCGTGTTCAGTAGAGAAGTAATAAACTCACGGCTTAGACCCATGTTTTCAGCTTGAATGACTCGGTTGGAGGCCAGTTCACGCCATCGGCCGATTTGTAGAATCGTTATATCATTGGTTTTTTTATAGTGGCCTATCTCATCAATAATTTGCATTCGTCTGGCTAGAATATGGATCAGTTCTGAGTCGAGTTTATCAATCTCTGATCTAAGTTGTTCCAGTTTTATTTCAAAGTCTTGGTTCCCTCTTTTTTTTCTCAGGATAAGTTCATCGAGTAGTTGAGCAAAGGCTTTTGGGGTGATTTGTTGGTTTTTGTCTGTAAGAGCAGTGTTGGGGTTGGGGTGTACCTCGATCATCAAGCCATCCATTTCAAGGTTGATGGCTTTTTGACTTATCTCTTTTAATAATGCTCTATTTCCGGCAATATGGCTAGGATCGGTTAGGATGGGTAGGTTAGGGCAACGGCTTTTTAGTTCAATGGGAAGTTCCCACATTGGGCTATTTCTATAGGGGCCTTTGCGATAGAACGAGAAGCCTCTGTGTACAGCTGCCAGTTTTGTTATCCCCGATTTATAAAGTCTTTCAAGAGATCCAATCCATAATTCGAGGTCAGGATTAACAGGATTTTTTACTAAGACAGGGATATTTGTGCCTTTTAAGACATCCGCAATCTCTTGAACCAGGAAAGGGTTAACCGTCGTTCTTGCCCCCAGCCAGAGGTAATCACTATGGTGTTTTAAGGCAATCTCGGCATGACGAGCCGATGCTACCTCAATACAATAGGGCAGCTTGGTCTCTTCTCTTGCTTGATCCAGCCAGTTTAGTGCGATTTCGCCTGCACCTTCAAACCCTTCAGGACGGGTTCGGGGTTTCCAAATGCCGGTTCTAAAGGCACCTACATTGCGATTTTGGGCAAGTTCACGAGCACAGTTAATGACCTGTTCCTCGCTTTCAGCACTGCATGGACCGGCAATTATTCCAATTCCCGATTCTGAGAGGTTTAGCCAGGATCCTAGAGGCATCACCTCGGGGAGTAGCGCGTTGTTCGGCATGTTTATCTGATCACCCACTGGGCGGTAAGTTTACTTTTTTGTTCAACAAGTATCTCCATGTCTTTGGTTACCTTCTGAATGGTCGACAAATCATAGTGTCTTATGGTAACCAGTCGTAATCCTTCGTTGATAGTGACATTAAATGAGCTCTTCAAGTCAGCAATCACATTCTCTATTCTCCTTCGGTTGTAATCAGAACACACAGAGAAACTAAGTGCTGAGTTTTGCATAAGATTGATGTGTAAAGAGTGTTTTGAGAATATCCCGAAAATCTCACGTAGGTGTTTTTCAGCAACGAAGGAGAAGTCTTTAGCTGATATCGTAATTAAAACTTGATCGGTTTTAAAGATATAGCTTGGCATTTGGGGGCTTGCCTTTTTGAAAGAGCCAATGATTGTTCCTTCTGTATGCGGGCTGATAAATGACTTGATATATAGAGGGATTTTCTTATTTTCTAACGGTTTTATGGTTTTTGGGTGGATAATGCTGGCGCCATAATACGATAGCTCAACAGCCTCCTCATAAGGTATTTGGTCGAATTTTGTAGCATCATCTACAAACTTTGGGTCGGCGTTTAAGAGCCCGGGGACATCTTTCCAGATGGTGACCGCCTCAGCATCGAGAGACCAGGCAAAGATGGATGCAGTGAAATCAGAGCCTTCTCTGCCTAATGTGATGGAATTACCTTCGGGTGTAGATCCAATAAATCCTTGTGTTATTAGAATCGGATTATCTTTTCCATTAAAATAGGAAGTCGTCCCCTTTAAGATGGATTGTTGTGTAACCTCCCAATCGATGTGAGCATTGCGCCAACTATGGTCTGTTCTGATCCATTGTCTTGCATCAATCCATTGGTTATCTATATCTACATGGTTTAGGTAGTGACTAATAATAGTGGTAGATATTAACTCCCCAAAACAAACAATTTGGTCATATTCAAAATCATATTCTCTCCTAGCGGAATGGCTCATGAAGTGTTCGAGTTGGAGGAAGAGCGACCCAACAGCTTTGTGAACCGGGTTTTTACTATCAAAGAGTTGTTCAATGATCTCCTTATGGTACCGTTTAATTTCGTTGAGATGAGGCTCAATAGGATTGTTTCCGTAAAAGTGAGCCTCTAAAAGTTTTTCAAGGGCATTGGTGGTTTTTCCCATTGCAGATACAATGACTATAAGTGATTCTGATTTAAAGCCTCGAAGTATTTCAGCCATATTCTTTACTGCATTTGCATCTTTTACAGAGGCTCCCCCGAACTTAAAAACTTTCATTTTGTAAAACCATTGATGATGATTTGCAAAAATACCTTAAATGCAGCCATTAACCGCTATTTAGTGAAAAGATGATTATTCGTGTAATGAGGTCTCTGTTTACTGCTTGATATCCCTGGTGTTTGATTAATACTTCATAATAGGAGGAGAGCTGTTGTAGGGATTTATTTTTAATGTTCGAAGAGGAGAAATGAAGTGCGATAGGAGGAGAAAGAAAAGGTTAAACTTTGGTTAAAGTTTATTGTTTAATAAAATGAGTAGACACGATAAACGTTTGATTTACATACAATCATCCAGCTGAGTGTTGATGTTTATTACGATTGAGGTCTTTTGAACTGTAACTTAAGGATGTGAGATGCGTCATAAAACTAACAAACAAAAGAGTCATGATAAAGAGCGTAGGGTTAAATAAAGTATTTCAGACCGATGAGGTTGAGACGACCGCTTTGATGGATGTTACCTTATCGATTGGGAAGGGTGAATTTGTGGCTATAATGGGGCCATCGGGATGTGGAAAATCAACTCTTTTGAATATTTTGGGCATGCTAGATAACCCCACAAGTGGTGACTATTGGTTCGTGGATCAAAAGGTGTCGGGGTTAACAGAGAAGCAGAGGTCAAAATTGAGAAAGGAGAACTTAGGGTTTGTTTTTCAGAACTTCAATTTAATCGATGAGCTTACTGTTTTTGAGAATGTAGAATTGCCTTTGGTTTATCTTGGTGTTAATGCGAAAGAGCGAGTAAGGCGGGTGAATCAGGTTTTAGATAAAATGAATATTTCCCATCGTTCTAAGCATTATCCTCTTCAATTATCAGGAGGGCAACAACAGCGTGTAGCTGTTGCCAGAGCGGTAGTAAGTGAACCAAAGTTAATTTTGGCTGATGAGCCTACCGGGAATCTTGATTCAGCACATGGCGAGGAGGTGATGGAGTTACTAGATAAGCTCAATAAGGAGGGTACAACGATTGTTATGGTGACCCACTCACAGCGTGATGCTTCATTTGCCCAACGGGTCGTACGCCTATTTGATGGTCAGATTATAAATGAGCAATTCCAAGAACCAATTAGTCTCTAATATATGCTAAAAAACTATCTTATTAGTGCCTGGCGGAATCTGACACGCAATAGAGCATATGCAACCCTTAATCTAATAGGTTTATCTGCAGGCTTATTGGCTTTTTTATATATACAGTTATATGTTGATTTCGAAAGTTCATACGATCAACATATTCCTGATTATAAACGTATTTATCGGCTGGAATCGCACTTTACGATTGGTGGTAAGTCAGATTTAGTTGCGGTGACAGCCATTCCTTTAGCCCCCGCGTTGAAACTTGAGTTTCCTGAGGTTGAGAATTTCGCACGCTTTGCCCGTGTTAATGATGCAACCATCAGAGTGGGGGAAAAAGAGTTACCGGAAGAGGAGGTTTATTGGTCAGACTCTACGGTTTTTGATCTGTTTCCGGCTAAAGTTATAAATGGTGACACCCGAAGAGCATTGGTAGATGTTAAAAGCGCCGTGATCACCCGATCGTTTGCCGAGCGATATTTTGGTACTACCGATGCAGTGGGAAAGAGTTTTCTGTTGAATCATGATAACCATTTCAAGGTTAATGCAGTAGTAGAGGATTTACCTGGAAATACTCATCTAAAGTATAGTTGTTTGCTCTCCATGGTTACTATTGCAAAACGAGATACTACAAGGAATTTCAACGATTTAAGTCCTGCTGCTTTCTGGAATATTAACATTTTTAGTTATGTTAAACTGCATGATGAGAAGAGCATAGAAGCAATTCATTCGAAGTTTCCTGGCTTTTATAAGAAATACATGGCCGAGATTGGGGATAAGCTTGATGCGTCATTTGTTTTATTAGCTACAAGGCTGGATAAGATCCATCTTTCGGGGGGATTAAGTGCTGATTTGCCTACAGGAAATAAGATGTATTTATGGGTGTTTATTGCCGTTGCATTGTTTATTCTTCTATTGGTGGTTATAAATTATACCAATATGTCAACGGCAAGAGCTGCAACTCGCGCGAAGGAGGTAGGAATACGCAAGGTGGCGGGTGCATGGAGGGGGCAATTAATTGCTCAGTTTCTTGGTGAGTCTGTGATGGCAGCCTTGATCGCATGGTTATTTGCCTTGATTTTGGGGGTCTCCTTGTTGCAATGGTTTAATCTTTTAACCGGAAAAGAGTTTAGTATTGGACAGTTTCTTGGTTTCTCGAATCTGGTGATGGGGTTGATTATCTCGATTGTGACTGGAATATTGGCTGGTATCTATCCAGCTTTTTACCTCTCCTCCTTAGAACCGGTGAATGTTCTAAAAGGCCTAATGCCTGGCACGCGGGGTCGGTTAAGAAGAGTTTTGGTTACTTTTCAGTTAGTGGTTGCAATTGTAATGATCTTTGGTACTTTATCGGTTGATAAACAGCTAAAGTTTATGCAGAAATATAATCCGGGGTTTAATAAAGAGAACGTTTTGGTTACCCCGGTACTTGATACAAACATGCGCAAACGATTTGCCGAGATAAGGCAGAAGATGTTGCAGCAACCCGGTGTCCTGGATGTGGCATCTAGTAGTGGTATACCGGGGCGTGTATCAGGAATGGTTGTCATGCGGGTAGAACAAGCAGAAGGGAAAATGGGTGAACACGCCATTAATTTTATGATGGTCGATACAAGTTACCTGCAGTTTATGGGTGTTAAGCTAGCCTCCGGTCGTTTCTTTGATGGAAGAAACGGTACTGAATTAAAAGAAGCTGTGATTATTAATGAGGTTGCTGCCAAGAAGTTTGGATGGGGCGACAATGCCATAGGGAAGAAAGTTCAATTTGGAATTAATCTCGATGGCACTGCTGATAGATATTGTAAAGTTGTTGGAGTCGTGAAGGACTTTAACTATGCATCTTTACATAATCCTATCGAACCCCTTTTCTTCTTTATTGGTGAAAGACCGGGTTATTATGTAAGTGTCAAGGTAGATGGCTCTGTGCAGAATGCTACACATGAAAGGGTGGTTCAGACTTGGCAAAGCTTTGGTAGTCGTCAGCTTCCCGATTTTAAATTTCTTGATCAGACGTTGTCGTTGATGTACAAAAACGAACAGAAAATCGGACAACTGTTCGCTGTTGCATCAGCTCTAAGTATAATTATTGCCTTACTTGGATTGATGGGGCTCTCCTCTTTTGTTGTTCGTAGAAGGATGAAGGAGATGAGTATTAGGAAAATCCTTGGGGCTTCAGATTTTTCTATTGCAAGGTTATTTTTACGTGAGTTTCTGGTGCTCGTGTTGGTGGCTTTTGTGATAGGGGCTCCTTTGGCATGGTATTTGATCAATGAATGGTTGAGCAGTTTTGCTTACCATACCTCGCCCGGATGGGGGGTGTTCTTTGCAGCAGGTTTGATGTCGCTATTGGTTACATTAACAACCACTTCAGTTCACATTTGGAAAGCAGCAAGAATGAATCCATCCGAAATTATTAAGTACGAATAGTTTTTCATATCAGATAAATTTGTGTGTAATGGAAGCCGTTTTAAACCGGGAGGTTTGAGACGGCTCAATTTTTTTTCAAGAGCGTTATCTTGTCGGCTCTTTTATGAACTCTATTATCTAACAAGTGATTATTTATAGGTTATCTGTATATAGCATTCGTAACTAGGGGTGATCTAATAGATGAGTAGGTAATGATGACCTATAAGTATAGCGCAAAAGCCGGGAACCTGACAAAATCAAGAAACATAAACCACCGGTAGAGTAATCCGTTCTATAACTCTGGGTTAATCCGGATCAATCTCTTCTTCTGTAGGACTCTTCTCAAAATTTCGGGTAGTCCATTTATTTAGCCAGAGCAAGAGGCTGGGTAGTAACAGGAGGTTTGTAAGCATAGCGGTCAGGAGTGTGAAGCTGACGAAATAGCCCATGGCCTGAGTACCTCCGAAAGTTGAGAAGGCGAATACCGAGAAGCCGAGAAATAGGGCCAAGGAAGAGAATATCATACTTTGACCTGTTTCGCGGAGCGCTTTAATAACACTGATATAGATCTCGTTATTATTCCATCGCAGTTGTTGCCGGTAGCGTGAGAGAAACTGAATGGTGTTATCGGCAGAGATTCCCAGAGCGATACTAAAGACTAGGATTGTACTTGGTTTGATTGGAATACCCATGTATCCCATCAATGCGGCTGTAAGTACTTGAGGGATGAGATTTGGAATAAGAGAAAGAGTTACCATGCGCCACGAGCTAAAAAGCATTGCTAATAACAAAGCAATAAGAACAATAGCCAAGATGAGGCTTTCGACGAGGTTTCCAAAAAGATAAGTTGTGCCTTTAAGGAAGACGACCGATGAACCGGTAATGGTAACTTTATATTTGTCTTTGGGGAAGATTGAGTCTACCGTAGGTTGTAACCGATGTAGGATTCTATCAATTTCAGGGGTACTCACATTAGCCATTTGAACACTGATACGAGTACGTTGCATAGTAGAATCGGTAAATGCATCAGCAATGGTTCTTTTACCTCTCTTTTTCTGCGGCAGATACTTTATTAAGAAGGGTAATTCTTGTGAGGAGGGAAGGTCATACATAGAAGAGTCATTGCCATAGAATGCCATGCGTCCGAGTTTAACGACTTGTACAACAGAGAGCGGAGCAGAGAGTTCAGGAAAGGTCTTAAGAGAGTCTTGTAATTGATCGATTTTTTCAAGAGTACGTAAACGAGTGACCCCTTTCGGTTTTTTAGTATCAATGACAATCTCGAGGGGCATCACTCCTTTAAAATGTTTCTCAAGGTATTGTAAGTCTGTATAGAGACGCTCTCCGTGAGGAATATCATCAACAATACTTCCGGAGGTGTTAAGTTTTATAATGCCTCCTATTGCGATGATAACAGAAAGGATAACTGTAAGGTAAACGATCTTTCTTTTATTCTCAACAATGTATACAATCTTATCGAGTACCAGATTGATTCTCTTCCCTCCGTGGTGTTCCATCTGAGAGGTAGTAGGGGCAGGAAGGTAACTGTATAAAATTGGGATTAGAGTCAATGTTAACAGATAAACGGTAAGAATGGAAAGAGTAGCCACTATCCCAAACTCGATTAATAGTTGGTTTCCTGTTATTACAAAAGCGCCAAAGCCGGCGGCTGTGGTCGCATTGGTAAGAAAGTTAGCACCTCCAATTCTGGTGATTACAATGGATATTGCTCTGATTTTATTACCATGATTCCTGAATTCTGAAATGAAGCGGTTAAGCAGAAAGATACAGTTTTCAACACCAATAATGATGATAAGCGGCGGTAAAATACCAGTTAGAATGGTAATCTTGTATCCAAATAGACCGATTATTCCTACGGTCCAGATTGCACTAATAATGACGATACTTATAGGAATGAGAACCGCTTTTCCCGACCTAAAGAAGAGTAATAGGGAGATGGCCGCAATCAATACAGAAACCAACGAGAAGATCTCAAGCTCATCTTGGATCTTCTTCGTTGTTACAGTTCTGATGTAGGGTAGTCCGGAAATATGAGCCTTTACATTGTGAGTTTTACCATAGTGGTCGATGGCATGTGTCAAGTCAAAGATAAGTTTAACCCGTGCTTTTGAGTTAAGCATCTCTTTCTTCAGGGTGATAGCCATCAAGATTACTTTATTGTCAGCTGATATTAATAGTCCTTTATAAAAAGGGATGTTTAACAGCTCTTTTTTAAGAGTATTTAAGCCTGTTTGAGTTAAATGGCTCGGGTTATTACAAAGAGGCACCATTTTAAATTTCATCAAAACGGTGTCTTTTTCGAGTTTTGCAAGCCGGGTAGCCGAGAGAACCTCCTCAATTCCATTCGCCTTCTTTAAGGAATCGGTTAATTGAGCGAGAGCCTTAAATGCCTCAAGTGAAAAGATGGAATCAGCTTCAAATCCTACAAAAACCACTGCTCCATCTTGACCGAAGTTCTTTTTAAAATCCTCATAATTGATGCTTATGGAGTCACTTGAGGGTAGCATCTTAGGCATCTCATAAGACATATGAACGCTTTTAGCTTTCCATGCCATGAAAGCTGTCATGAGAATTACACTGATTAGTATAAAGAGTCTATAACGAAGTACAAATCTGACAATGAGTTTCCACATGGGTAGGTTTATTTGTAAATCACAATTATTGGAGGCGTATTGATGAGTTTAATTGGGGTTAACCTGCTTTTGGGTCTTGCCAATTAAGGATGTTAAAGAAGTCGTAGTATTCCGGGTTGGGGATATGATTAAGTGCGGCTTTATAATCTTCAGGTGCAAGGAACTGGCTGTTTCCTTCGAAGACCAGTTTGGCTTTTTGGGAGTTGATGTTTACGAGTCTTGGTTGAACCTTGCCGTGAATATCGGTGACCTCACTCAGGAAGAGCGGATGGACATCTCCGGTTGGATCGCTGGTAACCATGCATCCTGTCAGGCCTTGGTCGAATAGAACTTTAACACCCATCCCTAGAAGGTTGCAGTAGAGTAGGTCGAAGGCGATAGGTCTAACGCAACGTAGCTCATAACCTAGTTCCACGGGGCGGCTTTTCACATTGATTTTAAGGTCTTTTAATCTTTTCTGAAGCAAGATATTAAAGATGTGCGCTTTGCTTACGTTTCCCAGTTCAGGGTGCCCATGGTCATCGTAGGTAAAGGTGATACCGGTGGCAATGATTTCCTCTTCAGGAAGGAAATGGAAGACGCCTTCGCTGATGATAGCGACTCCATAGTGTATCCCAAGTATTCTTCTTTTGAGGATGGAGCTTACTAAGAGTCGAAGGATTTTCTCGATAGAGATTTGAGTGTTGTTAAACATCTCAGGGATAATGATCATAGGAAGATGGCAGGCGGCTCCGATACCAAATGCCAGATGGCCGGCTTCGCGTCCCATGGCAGAGATGATAAACCAGTTTCCGGATGTCCTTGCATCTTCATAGATGGTTTGAGCTATTCTTACCCCCTCCTCTTTCGCACTTTGATACCCAAATGTGGGATGGCCTTCGGGTAGGGGTAGATCGTTATCAATGGTTTTTGGGACGTGGATATTAGAGATGGGGAAAGATTGACTTGCCAGGTAGCGAGAAATCCGGTTGGCGGTGCCTGCGGTATCATCACCGCCAATGGTTACAAGGAGTTTAACATTGTTTTCTTTAAAGAAGTGGGTGTTAAACTCTTCGTCTTTGGGTTTATATCTACTCATTTGGAGAGCTGATCCTCCGGTTTTATAGATATCATCGGCCATTGGATAGTCAATCTCGACGAATCTGGGGGATGAGGTAAAGAGCGTTTTATAGCCTTCATGCATCCCAAGCACACGATAGTTGTCTTGTAGAAAGATTTTTGCTACGCTCCCAATGACAGTATTGATGCCGGGAGCTGGCCCTCCTCCGCATAGAATTACGATTGTGTTCTTCATTAAACAGTTATTTGGTGTGGTTGTGTTGGTTCGTTGTTATTATCCTTGTTGATTATTGTACTTTAAGATTTCTTCATGAAGATATTGTAACTCTACTCCAGCCTCCTGAAACATTGCTTCCGATTCAGTGCCGGCATGGTATTTATATTCACAAACAACTCTCTCAATTCCGCAATTGATGATTAACATCGCACATGTCCTACAGGGGGTCATCCTACAATATAAAGTGCCTCCCTCTAAAGCTATCCCCAACCTGGCTGCTTGCGTAATGGCATTCTGTTCCGCATGCACCGTCCTGACGCAGTGATTGGTTACGGTTCCATCCTCATGAATGGTCTTTTTAAAGAGATGGCCCACCTCATCACAGTGCGGTAGTCCTCGAGGTGAACCAACATACCCTGTAACCAAGATCTGTCTGTTCTTTACAATTACGCACCCACTCCGCCCTCTGTCACAGGTGGCCCGCTTTGCAACCGTTGATGCAATTTCCATAAAATACTCATCCCAACTAGGGCGAACATAAGGTTTCTGATCCATTGGCTGTCTTTAATTTTGACAAAAATAAAAAAAAGAAGCAGGGTAATGTTTTTTCTTGTCCTGCTTCTTTTCGTCTTATTTTTGATTCTATTACCATTTCCTGCTTTCCAATCTGATTCTGGTCAGTATTAAAAAGAGGCCTATAATACTCGTGAAATATATAAGATCTCTTGTGTCAACTACACCTCTGCTTATTGATTGGTAGTGCTCATTGATTCCTAAACTCTTTATAAAGAGATCGGCTTTACCAAATAGAGCTAAGTTGTGGATAAATTCAAATCCTATATATAAGAATCCACTTAAAACGACCGACAAAATAAACGCTACAATCTGATTGTCAGTTAAAGAGGATACGAAGAGGCCGATTGCTACAAACGAGGCTCCCAGAAAAAAGAGCCCGATAAATGAACCCCAAGTGCCACCAAGATCTATATTTCCCTTTGGCATCCCTAGTTGGTATACACTGAAGAAATAGATCAAGGTAGGTAACAATGAGAGTAACATTAAGATAACATTCGCTAAAAATTTAGACCAAACGATTTGCATCTCAGTCAAAGGCTTTGTAAGAAGCAACTCAATAGTACCTGTTCTCTGTTCATCGGCAAATGATCGCATGGTAATTGCGGGCATGAGAAACAAAAAAACAAATGGTGCCAGCATGAATAACCCGTCTAAACTAGCATACCCATAATTGGGAATGTTAAAGTCGGTCTGAAACACCCAAAGGAAAAGCCCATTAACCAATAAAAATACGCTTATTGTTAAATAGCCCGTTAACGAGTGAATAAATGCACTAATCTCTTTTTTGAGTAATGTAATCATCGTGATTGTATTATCAAGAACAAAGGTAGTTTCTTTTACTTTATCTCACTTCCACTACGGAAGGGTTCCGAGGGCTGCATGAAACAGAGTTTACCGGTAGCATCTTCAGCCATCAGTATCATCCCATGACTATCGATCCCTTTTAAGTTTTTCGGAGATAAGTTTATCAGCATTAAGACCTTTTGACCAATGACTTGCTCAGGACTATAGTGTTCTGCTATGCCTGAAACGACGGTACGTTTATCTACTCCGGTATCCACTAAGAGTTTAAGAAGTTTCTTAGTTTTAGCTACCTTTTCAGCTTCAAGGATTGTGACTATCCTTAGGTCAAGCTTTGAGAAATCTTCAAATGAGATGTCTTCTTTAGATGATGAAACTGGTGTTGCAGCCGCAAGATTCTGTTTTTTTGACTCCTCTAATCGGTCTAGTTGTTTCTGAATCTGCTCATCTTCGATTTTTTCAAAGAGAAATTCCGCTTCATTTAGTTGCGAACCCGCCGAAAGAAGGGTCGTTTCTCCGGCCTGAATCCATTTTACGGGTTTAATGTTTAGTATATGATTTAGCCTTAATGCGGTAAAAGGGAGGAAGGGTTCGCATAAAATCGCAAGGTTGGCACAAATTTGAAGAGAGATATTTAGAACCGTTTGAACTCTTGCCGGATCGGTCTTGAAGACTTTCCATGGTTCATTATCTGTTAAATACTTATTTCCTAATCTGGCAAGATTCATCATTTCTCCTAATGCCTCTCTAAATCTAAAGGCGTCTATGCTTGAGGAGACTCTCTCAGGAAACAGTTTGATCTGTTCAATGGTTTTGTTGTCTTCTTCATTCAGTTGCGTGATGGCTGGAACCTTACCTTCGAAGTACTTATGGGTTAGAACAACCGTTCTGTTCACGAAATTACCAAAGATTGAGAGCAACTCACTGTTATTGCGGGTCTGGTAATCTTTCCAAGTGAAGTCATTGTCTTTGGTTTCAGGCGCATTTGAGCAAAGCACGTATCTTAGAACATCCTGTTTTCCGGGGAAGTCTCTTAAATACTCATGCAACCAGACCGCCCAGTTTCTGGATGTGCTGATTTTATCTCCTTCCAGATTTAGAAACTCATTGGCAGGAACATTATCAGGCAGGATATAAGAACCTTCTGCTTTTAACATGGCCGGGAAGATAATGCAATGGAAAACGATGTTGTCTTTTCCTATAAAATGAAGGAGTCTAGTTTCTTGATCTTTCCACCAAGGTTCCCAATCTTGATTGTTTTGGTCTGCCCATTCACGTGTCGCACTGATATATCCTATTGGAGCATCAAACCAGACATATAATACTTTTCCTTCAGATCCATCAACAGGAACCTTGACTCCCCAGTCTAAATCGCGTGTTACGGCTCTTGGTTGCAACCCTTGGTCTATCCATGATTTACACTGACCATATACATTGGTCTTCCAGTCCTCTTTGTGCCCTTCAAGTATCCACTCACGTAACCAAGGCTCGGCTTTATCAAGCGGAAGGAAGAAATGAGTAGTGTCTTTTAAAACTGGGGTGTTACCACTTAATGCGGAACGCGGTTGAATCAGGTCGGTTGCATTTAGCGTAGTGCCGCATTTTTCGCACTGGTCGCCATAAGCTTTTTCGTAGCCACAATGCGGACAAGTACCTGTAATGTATCTATCAGCTAGGAATTGCCCTGCTTCCTCATCATAATACTGTTGGGTAGTCTGCTGAATAAAATCACCCTGGTCATACATCTTTTTGAAGAAGGCTGAGGCTGTTTGATGATGAACAGGAGCCGACGTTCTTGAATAGATATCAAATGAGATACCAAGCTCTTCAAAGGACTCTTTAATTATGTTGTGGTATTTATCGACAACTTGTTGTGGCGTAATACCCTCTTTTCTTGCTTTAATGGTTATGGGAACCCCATGTTCATCACTCCCACCTATGAACAGAACTGGCTCTTCTTTACTTCTCAGGTAACGGGCATATATGTCAGCTGGGATATATACACCGGCAAGATGACCAATATGAATTGGCCCATTAGCATAAGGTAAGGCGGAGGTTATCGTCGTTCTCTTCCAATGTTTTGATGTTTTGCTTTCCATCGATGAACAGTTTTATTTTGAGGCGCAAAGATAAGGTTTTTTAAGCGGCTATTCCTGAAGTACACCTCTTTAGTGCAGGTCAATTTTAGAATTATACTTTATATATCGAAATATATGTATATTTGAATGTAATTCTGTTTTTCCCTCACCAAAATTCATTATGACTATGAAAGACAAAGGGTTTCTTAAAAGGTTTTTATTTGCAGTGGTTCTAATGAGCCTTACAGGCACAGTGTTGGCCACAGATGGTTACTTTAGTTTAGCTTATGGTACAAAGAGTAAAGGGATGGGAGGTGCCGGTGTTGCCCTCTATCAGAACTCTTTATTTGGAGTATCGAACCCGGCAGGGTTGGTTCGTTTAGGAACCAGCTATGGTGTCTCAGCCGGACTGTTCATGCCAAATCGATCTTATGAGGTTACAGGTGAGAGATCGATACCTTCCACATTTCCGCCTGCATTTGGGTTGGAGCCAGGGAAGGTTACCAGTGATGGTAAAATGTTTTTGATGCCTGCAATAGCTGCCAATTATCAGTTGACAGAGAAGGATGCCATAGGTTTATCGATTTATGGTAATGGAGGAATGAATACCAACTATCCGGTTAAGACCTATTATTCAACTTATCTTGATAACCCGGTCATGCCGGATGGTAGTAATCCTATGGCAGGGGTGAGTTCACCCACTGGCGTTAACCTGATGCAATTGTTTGGAGCCTTGCAGTATAGTCGTGCCCTTGGAGATCATTGGAGTATAGGGGTTGGTGGTATTGTTGCCTGGCAGTCGTTTGAGGCAAAGGGATTGCAAGCTTTCGGCAACTTTGGGATGTCAAGTGATCCTACCTCCTTGACAAACAATGGTGCATCAACGGCGTTTGGTTTTGGGGGCAAAGTTGGCTTGTTAGGCGAGATCATATCTGGTTTATCGGTTGGGGCTACCTTCCAGACTCCGATTTATATGAGTGAATTTGATGAGTATAAAGGATTATTTGCTGAAGCCGGGAAGTTTAACGTGCCAGCTAACTGGACTGCTGGTGTGGCTTGGAAGCCTACCTCCAAGATTACTCTCGCATTTGATGTAAAGCAGATCTACTATAGTCAAGTTAAATCTATAGGCAATGTCATGAATATTAATGCCCTTTTACCAATGTATATGGATGGGAATGGTGCTTTTCAGAATAATCCCGCTTATGTTCCATTGGGAAGTGATGAAGGAAGCGGTTTTGGTTGGGAAGATATGACCATTTTCAAAATAGGCGCAGAGTATCAAATGGCCGAGAAATCAACTGTCAGACTCGGGTTCTCTCATGGGAACAATCCGGTGCCTGAGAGCGAGGTTATGTTTAATATCTTGGCTCCTGGTGTGGTTGAGAATCATCTGACAATAGGATTTACTCAGTTGATAGGAAAGTCTGCTCTTGATTTTGCAGTCGTTCATGCTTTCAAGAATAGTATCACAGGGGTTAATCCTTTAGACGGAGCGCAAACTATAGAGTTGACGATGAGTCAATGGGAGTTTGAAATAGGCTTTAGGTTTTAAAGAGTATTGATCTTCTAGAAGCAATATTTAACCCGGATAGTAAGATTTTGGCACTCTTTTTGACGTAGATTAGCACGTACAAGGAGTAAGTTTAGGTTATTTTATTGGGTTAGATTAGTTGAGCATTGGGGTGGGAAATTTTCCCTCCCCTTTTTTCTTTCCGTAAAGGATGGATTGATTTCGTAAATTTGTTTAATAAACTCAAAGATATTATGGTAGAGGAATTAATGGCTTCAAACTATGATGATAGTAGTATTCGCTCGCTTGATTGGAAGGAGCATATACGCCTTCGTCCCGGAATGTATATCGGTAAACTGGGAGATGGCTCTTCACAGGATGATGGTATTTATGTTCTGTTGAAGGAGGTCATTGATAATTCAATTGATGAGTTTGTCATGGGTAATGGTAGACAAATTGACATCTCGATTCAAGATAAGAAGGTCACGGTAAGGGATTATGGTCGTGGAATTCCTTTAGGAAAAGTGGAGGATTGTGTATCAAAGATCAATACGGGTGCAAAATATGACAATAAGGTATTCAAGAAGACGGTTGGTTTAAACGGTGTAGGTCTAAAGGCCGTTAATGCATTGAGCTCTTGGTTTAGGATTCAGAGTGTTAGAGATGGCATGACTAAAGTTCTAGAGTACCAAAATGGGACGAAGATGGTTGATGCTCCGGAAGAGCCTACAGATTTACCCAATGGCACTAGAGTCTCTTTTATTGCCGATAGCACTATTTTTGAGGATTTTCACTACCGTTTGGAGTTTGTTGAACAGCTGCTTTGGAACTATTGTTATTTAAATAATGGGTTAGCTTTGCTCTTTAATAACCAGAGGCTTAAAGCTAAAAATGGACTCCTCGACTTGTTATCAGCCAACATGGATAGTGAACCTATTTATCCCCCTATTCATATCGTCGAAAATGACTTTGAATGTGCCTTTACTCATAGTCCCAGCCATTATGGAGAAGATTATTATTCATTTGTCAATGGGCAACACACGACTCAAGGGGGGACGCATCAGCAAGCCTTCAGAGAAGCGGTTGTTAAGACTATTCGTGAGTTTTATAAGAAAGACTTTGATACCAATGACATTCGAACCGGTATTGTTGCTGCGGTAAGCATTAAGATTCAGGAGCCTGTTTTTGAGTCTCAAACCAAGACCAAGCTCGGCTCTACCTATATGGAGGAGGGTGGACAAAGTGTCACGCGATTTGTATTAGATATCATTAAGAAACATCTCGATAACTATTTACATAAGAACCCAGAAACGGCCGAAGCTCTTCTACGTAAAATACTTCTTAGTGAAAAGGAACGCAAGGAGATGGCCGGCATTAAGAAGGCGGCCAAAGAGAGCATGAAGAAGGTGAGTCTTCATAATCGGAAGTTGCGTGACTGTAGGGTTCATTATAACTCAAACCATGAACGTAAGCTTGAAACTACGCTCTTTATTACTGAGGGTGATTCTGCATCGGGGTCAATTACCAAAGCTCGGGATGTCAATACACAGGCTGTCTTCAGTTTAAAAGGAAAACCGCTCAATAGTTATGGGAAGAGTAAGCGAATAGTCTATGAAAATGAAGAGTTTAATCTTTTGCAGTCTGCCCTTAACCTCGAAGAGGGTTTGGAGGAGTTAAGATATAACAATGTAGTAATTGCAACCGATGCTGATGTTGATGGTAGTCATATACGACTTCTACTGCTCACCTTCTTCCTTCAGTATTACCCTGATCTTGTTAGAAGTGGGCACTTATACATCTTGCAAACTCCTCTTTTCAGGGTTCGAAATAAGCAGAAAACCTTCTATTGTTATAACGATGAGGAGAAGGAAAAGGCAATGGAGCAGCTTGGTAAGAACCCTGAGATCACTCGCTTTAAAGGGCTGGGGGAGATCAGTCCCGATGAATTCCGCAATTTTATCGGAGCAAAGATGAGGCTTGATCCGGTTATCCTTAGGAAAGAGCACTCTATCGCCGGTACTCTCGAATTCTATATGGGTGGCAATACGCCGGAAAGACAACAGTATGTCATTGAAAAATTAAAGCCAGTGGAGGAGGTGCTCTGAGCTCTTCGCTTCCCCTTCGCTCCCTCTCCATTGTTTCTTCGCTCACGGCTCCAGTTTATTCTTCCGTTTTTCCACTTCGCAGGAGAAGAGAAAGGGAGAGGGAGCGAAGGGGAAGCGAAGGGGAAGCGAAGAGGTACTTTTTTTGAGTTGTTTTTAAGTGGGTTAGAAATAGCAAAAATAAAAGATGGCGGTCAAAAGTGACCGCCATCTTTATATAAGAAGTTATTGACTTACCATAGATATTTGAAGACGGTTCCTGAGCTATTTGCAGTTACCCAGTCGAGTCTGTATTTGGTAGCACAATCTCCGGTGGCGATGGGTTGATTGTTATCGTCAAAGCCATAAGTGATGGTTGCGCTTCTGCTTTTTGAAGGGATCTGGTGAACTGTTATTCCGGCTGAAGGACGGTATTCGCATTCTTGTTTCTTCACCACTGTTGAAGTATTTTGTGAGTAGAAGGCATTTCCTTGACGATTAACACCCCAGACCGTGAGGTTTGAATATCCATCAGCTGTGCCAAAGCCATCGATCGACATAGTGAGATTTAGTGGGGTACCGGTATAGGTTATCTGACGAGCAAGTTGCCAGGTACGAGAAGTTCCATTCTCGAAACTAACAGATAATGTTCCGCTGTTTCTATGAATGATGGAGTTGGTCAGAGTGCCAAGCATGAACAGATGGCCTCCTGAGATATTCGTATGGATTTTGGTTCCATTTAAAACTTTGGTCTTATTGCTAACAACCCGTGTGGTTGTTAGGTTGTTGAACT
The DNA here is from genome assembly GCA_964444785.1 of uncultured Bacteroidales bacterium. GTDB lineage: Bacteria > Bacteroidota > Bacteroidia > Bacteroidales > TTA-H9 > JAJTBW01. The sequence goes on from CAYUII010000012.1 coordinate 54,265, forward strand.
TTACAACAACACTAGCTCCGGCCATTCCCCAATGTTCCCCAACTTTCTTCTTTACGATCACTTGTCCGTTACGTATAACCGTACCTCTACAGTTTAATCCGTTGTAAGTTATTACAATATTGATCGTGTCATTGACAACAGAGGTGCTGTCGACTGTTGCATTGCAAGGGAATACATCTATTGATTTCAGGGTATTAGAGGTCATTACATTCGAGGCATCGTTCATTACCTCATCAACCTCATCTAAGGTTTTGTTTTCATCATCAGAAAGTTGTTGAAGATCTTCCGTATTAACATCTACAGGATCATCGTTTTTCTTGTCACATCCTGATAAAATCAACGTGGCTGAGAGAAGGATTGAAGCCATGGTGAATAAAACACTACTCTTTTTCATAAGCTATAGATTTTTAAAGTGAACCTTAAGGAGTCTGATTTATGTTATAACCTATTTGTTTGATTTAGACTCTATCAAGTTCTGTTTGCTTTGAGTTAATAATCATGAACCGGTTACATACATTAAACACATGAATGGGGAGAGACCCTTACACTCATATAAAAAAATTTTATGGTGCGGCGACCAGGGAGAGAGAGGTTACCGCCGAGGCATGAAAATAGCCTGCTGCGTTGTTTGAGATGTTCGATGGTATCTGGGTTCCTTGGCTTCCAAAGAGGCCTCCTTGCCAGTTCGTTTCGAGGAGAAGAGCATGAAGAAAGGCTTCATAGTCTTCTGATACAGAGTAGCAGTTTTCAATTATTGTGGTGCCTGTTGGGAAGGAGATATCTTCGTTTAGTGGAGGAAGAATCTGATTGACATCAATGGTGGTTAGGGTGTAATATCGCAGTGTTGCGGTGGTCATTGTTTTGGGTAAACTCTGATAATCGGGGAGGTGGCTCCAGTCTAAAAGTAGCTCATAGCAAGCTGGGGTTAGCGGGTTGTAGGTTTCCGCCACCCATGATAATTCAAGGAGATTGTCAGGTTGGACTGAGAATTTCGGGGTAGTAAAAGCAATTGGCGGTGGCATGGTAGCTTTGGCAGAGAAGACCATGTCATTGTGGATGACTTGCATGGTATAAGAGCTATTAACCACTCCTTTAAAGTATGCTTGGGGGCGGTAGGTTCCGGGATGGGAGGTGTCGTGTTCAAAGAACCAGGTGCTGTCTCCACTAAAGACTAAGACCGTGGCATTGGTGATGGCTTTAGGAATTTCGTTAAGGGTGTTTATAGGTTGTGATAGAATGATACGGCTATCTTCAGGTTTATCAGAAACTCTCCCATCGATCACGATTGGAGGAAGCTCTTTCACCTCAACTTGCGAGGTGGTCTCTTTCTCGCAGGAGTAAGTTATTCCGATGATCAAAGCAAATAGGATGTAAGGAAAGAGCTGTTTCATCGGAATTTGATTTGATAGTTTAATGAGGGGATGATCCCTGCAACGCTAGTGACAGTGGGGATGAGTTGGTAGTCACCTGAGAGGTTAACAGGAACCACGATATCTCCATTGGCTGTTTTTATTTTGTTGTAGTTAACGGCAAAGGGGTTGTGATGCCCATAGGCGTTATAGAGGGTAAGGCTGAGGGTATGATTCCATCGTTTTGAGACGGAGGTCCAATTGAAGGCAACAGTAAGGTCAAGACGATGGTAGTTAGCGAGACGATCGTTATTTCTTTCGTTATAAACAGGAAGGGTCTGACCATTATAGACAAAGAACCCGGTAGGAGAGGTGGTAGGGTTTCCTGTCATCCAATACCATGCTGCGCTAATTTGGAGGGAGGAAGATGGTTTTAGGAAAAGGGTAACGACAGAGCTTATAGGACGATCGAAGTAGTTGACATAAGATAGGTTGTTATTGACACCAGGAGTGGTTCTGGTAGATCGGCTTAAGGTTAAAGAGGCCCAACCGCCCCAGTATCTACCGCTTCTACGCACCTGTAATTCGGTTCCATAGGCTTGTCCTTTGCCAAAGATTAAGTCGCTTTCTATCTTGTCGTTGAAAAGGAGGTTGGCATGATCGGCATAGTCGATAAGCGTGTTGAAACTTCGATACCAGATTTCAATACCTGCCGATAGTCCCTGATCAAGATTTACTTCGGTGGCAGCGCTGAGTTGATCTAAGGCTTGCGGTTTGATGTTAGGCCCTGAGGTGATCCATACTTCAGGAACCATGAAAGGGCTTATACTATTGTTTACCGCCTGTTGAAATTGATGATGTTTAGCATAACCCAGGCGTAGACTCCAGTCATGATGATTATAGGTTAGGCCGATACGGGGTTCGAGGCGGAGGAACCAATCGTAGATCTCATTGTTGTTGTAGTGGGTTTGGGTTATAGCGTTTCCCAGATTATCAAATGACCAGATATCGGCAGAGCCAATAGGAGCCCAAAATGCAAGCCTCATTCCGGCAGATATTTTTAGGTTGGGCAAGATCGTCCAGTTTAGGTTAGCCCAAGTTGCAGCTTTGAGGTTCTTTAAGTCAGCGACAGAGGGGAGGAGTTCATTTGGGTCGGCCACAGGTCGGAGAATAGCCCCGGGTTGAGTATAGAATGAGCCTATCTCGATACCCGTAACCAATTTAACATTCTCAAGAGGATACCAATTGAGGTCATATTTAGCGCCAATATCCTGGATAGCTGACTGCCAATAGTGGTTTAATTCTTTAGTGAGGAATAGGTTATATGCATAAGAGGAGAACCATATTTGCGAGGTAGTGGAGGTCTTTTGTCCTATAAAATGCAGCCATTTAATAGATGCGCTGATGTTGTACCATTTTGATCCATAGGTGGTGACAGAGGCATTTGGTTGGTAAAGGAATCGATCGTTACTGAAGTAGAAAGTAAATCTTAGTTTGTTATTGTTGTTAATAGAAATAGTAGATCGAGCCTGGAGGTCATAGAACGAGGCATCTTGATCTTTTATAAGGCTATTAGAGGGATTGACCCAGTTGATATGAGAGATTCGACCACCAATAAGCCATCCTGCTTTATTGTTAATAATAGGGCCATCGGCGTTAAACTGGGTGGTATAGGGACCGGTGGTTAAAGAGAATCCGGATTGTTCAAGGTTAGGATCACGAGGCTGAATATTAATGATAGAAGAGATTGCTCCACCATAGGAAGGAGGGGCATCACCTTTCCATGTGTCAATGGCTGAGATGCTCTCTGAAGGGATGGCAGTGAAGAATCCAAAGAGATGTGATGAGTTATATACCGGGCAACCATCTAGCATGAGGAGGTTTTGTTCATTGCCACCTCCTCTGACGAAGTATTTAGATGAGCCATCGCCATAGTTGGTTATTCCCGGTAAAGCACCGAGCGACTTGATTATATCGGCATCGCCGGCAAAAGCAGGGAGGTTTCTTAATTGAATCGTACTAAGTTTTGCTTCTCCCGTGATAGAGCCGAGGGCTGAGGCAGAGTCAATGATCTCGACCATTGTTGTGGCATATTCCTGGGGGGTAAGAAACAGCGTATGAATGGTTTTACTCTTTAATAGTGTACGTTTTATAGGGGAGTAGCCAAGAAAGGAGATGGTTACGTTGAGAGAATCACTCTTTACAGGTATAACAAAGTAACCTTGAGCGTTGGTGCAGGTACCGGTGCCTGATGAAAATTGAATTGTGGCACCTGGTAGAGCCTCCTTGGAGACGGCATCTTTGACTATGCCTCTTATAAGGCTGATTGGCGAGCTTTTTACAGCTGATTTGGTAATGACATATTGGCCAGCAACCGTATTAACTTGAAGCTGATAAGGAGTAAGAAGTTTTTTTAGACTCTGTTCTCTGTTTTTTAAGGAGAGTCGTTGAGTGACCTTTACCTTTGGGATGATCTCGGCCGAGTAGGCCACGCGAAGACCGGTTGCATTGGCAAGAGAATCAATGGCCTCTTTAAGGTTGAGGTCTTTAAAGATTAGATAATTGGATGATGACTGCGCACGAAGCCCGGATAGAGATAATAGAAAGAGAGCAACGAATAGAAAGAGATAGCTCAATTGCCTCATCCTTCGATTATTTATTGTACAGTGGGCTTTTTCTCAAGAAGATAGCCTTCATCGGTTTTAGTATAGACTGTTCCGGTGGCAGAGGTAATGACCTTCAAGACATTCTCAATGCTTTGGTTTTTAAAAGAGGCGGTCACCGGAATCATGGCGAGGCTATCGGTTGCAATGGTGATAGGAAGGTCAAAATGCCGACCCACCTGAAATGCTACATTCTTGAGTTTGGTGTCTTTAAAGTAGAGCTCCTTATTTTTCCAGGAGAGTTGATTTTGATCTTGAACAGACTGAACTACTGGTTTTCCATTATGTATTGAAGCCTCTTGTCCGGCTAGTAACAAAACGTGTTCACTGGCATTGGCATAGCTTTTTACCGCTACTTTTCCTTGCGAGACGACCACTTTTTGTTCATTTACGAGGAACTTAGTACCTAAGACCTTGACTTCGGCATTGTCGGCATTAATAACAAAAGGTTTAAGCGAATCTTTGGCCACTTCGAAATAAGCCTCACCTTCGAGAGAGATGACTCTTTCGGAATCAAAAACCTTAGGATAGGTTATTTTACCGTAATGCAAGGAGATGACCGAGCCATCGGGAAGGGCGAATGTCACGGGGGTGCCATCGGAGGTCACCTTTAGCATCTCTGTTGAAGAGACATTTCTAAGAATGATGGTTGAGATTAAAGCGATGCCAACGAGAATAGCGGCAGCCATATAGAGCTTAGCTCTAAGAGGTTTCATAGCAGCTACTCTCTTTGCCTTGGCCTTCTTGCTTATCTTATCGCTGATAGCCATCCAGGCTACATCAGTAGGAGCCTGTTTAAAGAGCTGGGAAGCGGCATAGCTATGCCAGATTTTTCGAGCCTCTTCAAAGAGCGCTTGATTGTCGGGCGAAGCCTGAACCCATTCGGCTAGTTCATTTTGCTTTGCCCCACTTGCCTCTCCAGCAAAATAGGCAGCCATTAACTCCTCGTAATATGTATAATCTTTTGTTTCCATATTCTCTTTTTCAAAACACTTAAGTGGCGTTTTACCCTTACAATCAGAATTAAAATATCTTAAGAAAAGCGATAAACAGAATGGTTAACCAGGGGGCTAACGATTTTCTCAAGGAAGATAAAGCTCTTCCCATTTGAGTCTCGACTGTTTTAATAGAGATATTAAGGCGTAAAGCAATCTCGTTGTATTTTAACCCTTCGTTACGACTAAGTTCAAAAATCTCCCTGCATTTTTCGGGCAGGTTGGCGATGGCTTGATCGATGTTCTTTTCTAATTCACGTTCAGATATCGTGTCAGAGGTAAAAGCACCCGGCGAGTTTTCTAGCCCTTCCAGAATCAGCAGGTCGCGATTAAACTTATTATTGTCTCGTAGGTAATTGATGCATCTATTTCTTACCGTAGTATTAAGCCAAGCTTTCAAGGGACCATCGGCATCAATCACCAATCTTCTTTCCCATAAAGTGATAAAAGAGTCCTGAACAATGGAGGTGGCGGTCTCGTAATCCTTGACATACTTTATCGCTAAGTAAGTCAAAGATTGGTACTGGTCGCGAAAAAGAGATTCGAAAGTGTTGCGCTCCAGATGCTTAATGTTTTTCCCGTTGTGAGAGTTTTTCACTTTTAAATCTTTGGAGGTAATTTAGTATAATTCCACGTTATAAAGTTAATATTTCCATTAATCCCTTTTATATTTACTATCACATTCTTAAAATAACGATATGCCCAACCGATCTTATATGGCCTCTCCGAAATATTATTTCAGTGACACCTCATTTGACAACCTGATGAGGAAGCGAATTTATCATGTTTTATTGATTGCGAGTGCATACGATGCGTTTATGCTTGAGGATGATGGTAGAATAGATGAGCAGATCTTTAATGAGTATGTCTCGTTGAATTTACGTTATCCACCTCAGTTTATTATTGCAACGACGACTGAGCAGGCACTGGAGATTCTGGCCAATGAGAGTATCGATTTGATTATTACAATGCTTAATGTTGAGAGTACAGGGACATTTGATTTGGCGAAGACCTTTAAGAAGCGTTATCCCTCTAAGCCTATCGTAGTGTTGACCCCGTTTTCACGCGAAGTATCACTCCGGATTAGTCATGATGATTTGTCTGTCATCGATTATATTTTTTGTTGGTTGGGTAATCCCGATATTCTTCTTGCTATTATCAAGCTAATTGAAGATAAGATGAATGTGGAGCATGATGTTGAGGAGGTTGGGGTTCAGGCTATATTGTTGGTTGAAGACTCTATAAGGTTTTACTCGAGTTATTTGCCTAACATCTATAAGATCATTTTTCAGCAATCGAAGCAGTTTATGGCTGAGGGCTTGAATGAGCATCAAAAGATGTTACGCATGCGAGGGCGTCCGAAGATTTTGTTGGCCACAACTTTTGAGGAGGCGGTTGGTTTTTATACTAAGTATAAAGACAATATGTTGGGTATCATCTCAGATGTGAGCTATTCTCATGGTGGGGAGATGGATGCTGAAGCTGGTCTTAAACTGGCGGCAATGGTCAAGGCCGAAGATGGATATATGCCGGTGTTGCTTCAGTCGTCTGATCAAAAATGGAAAGCTAAGGCCAAGGGATTAAGAGTAGGTTTTTTGAATAAAGGTTCGAAGACTCTATTGCATGAGCTTCGTTCATTTATCATAGAGTATTTCGCTTTTGGCGACTTTGTCTTTCGTGATCCGGTAACAGGGGAGGAGATAAATAGAGTATCTGATCTGCAGCAACTCCAATATAAGATCTTTGAGATCCCCGATGAGGTTCTTCATTATCATCTCTCACATAATCACTTTAGCAAATGGCTTTATGCCCGGGCTCTTTTCCCTATTGCAAGTACTTTCCGTAGCCTGACGTTACAAGACTTCACCGACCTTGATGAGACAAGACGTTACTTGTATGATGCCATTGCGAGTTTTAGGCTCAACAAAGCAAGAGGGGTTATTGCACAGTTTTATCGTGATCGCTATGATGAGTATCTGACTTTTACCCGTATCGGAGAGGGTTCAATAGGAGGGAAAGCACGCGGATTGGCTTTTCTTGATAGTATGATTAAACGGCATCGGGTCTTCTCTAGTTACCCGGATGTTATAGTGACAATTCCACGAACGGTGGTTTTGGGTACCGATATCTTTGATGAGTTTATGGAGGAGAACGATCTCTACTCCTTTGCCATGAGTGCGGCCACTGATAAGATGATTTTAGATCGGTTTGTAAGAGCTCGGCTCCCTTTTAGAATACATGATGATCTCTACACTTTTATCAGCTATATTAAGAATCCGGTGGCTGTAAGATCATCGAGTTTACTAGAGGATTCGCATTATCAACCTTTTGCCGGGATCTATTCCACGTATATGATTCCAAACATCCGTGAGGATGAGCATGCTATGATGGAGATGCTATCTAATGCCATAAAGAGTGTATATGCTTCGGTCTTCTTTCATGATAGTAAGGCTTATATGATGGCCACCAGTAATTTGATTGATGAGGAGAAGATGGCTGTAGTGCTTCAGGAGGTTTGTGGGACTCATTATAGAGATCTTTTTTATCCGACGTTCTCGGGGGTAGCTCGATCTATTAATTTTTATCCGATAGAGCCTGAGAAGCCGGAAGACGGCATAGCAAGCATTGCGCTAGGACTGGGTAAACATATTGTTGATGGAGGCGTTACTTTACGATTCTCTCCTCGATATCCAAAGAAGATTTTACAACTTGCCAGTGTTGAGATGGCGCTCAAGGAGACTCAGAAGAGCTATTATGCGTTAAGTCTTGATAAGAATTCTTTCCATCCTGATCTAGATGAGTGCGTTAATATACGACAGTGTGAGATGGAGAGGGCGGAGAAAGATGGTGTCTTAAGGTATATTGCCTCAACGTACGATTTTGAGAATAATGTCTTAAAGGATGGGGCTCATCACAAGGGGAGAAAGGTGATCACTTTTTCTAATGTATTAAAACATAATACCTTTCCTTTAGCTGATATTCTTCATAACGTCTTAGAGATAGGGCAGCGGGAGATGAATAATCCGGTTGAGATAGAGTTTGCTGTCAACTTGGATACGCCGCAAGGTTATCCTAAAGTCTTTGCTTTATTGCAGATTCGACCTATTGTGAGTGCTAACGATGGTATACGAGAGGATCTTGCAGAGATCGATAACATGCGTTTATTGCTTAGGAGCAACTCGTCGTTGGGGAATGGGCAGGTAAGTGGGCTCAGAGATTTTGTATATGTAAAGCCTTCCTCATTTAATGCTGCCAATAATTCGGAGGTAGCGCGACGAATATCTGATTTAAATGATCAATTTCTTGCACGAGGAGAGAATTATATCTTAGTAGGACCAGGACGATGGGGATCGAGTGATTCATGGTTAGGAATTCCGGTTAAATGGCCACAGATCTCCGCTGCAAGGGTTATTGTTGAGAGCGGGCTAGCTAATTATCGGGTTGACCCAAGCCAGGGGACGCACTTTTTTCAAAATCTCACCTCGTTTGGAGTAGGATATTTTACCATCAATCCTTTTCTCAATGATGGTTATTATGATCTCTCCTTCTTAGATGAGACCCCCGCTGTGTATGAGGATGAGTATATAAGACATGTGCGTTATGACCAACCCATGATCGTTTTAATGGATGGGAAGAAGAGCTGTGGAGTGGTTCTTAAACCAGGTGAAACGTATACACAAAGGCAAGGCTGAGCCAATAGAAAGCATAGATAGAAAAGGGATGAGGTTGCCAGAGTGTCGGGTTTAAAGGTGAATGATAGTTAAATATGACCGAGATGAATTGATATTTCGTAACTTTGCACGCCAATCTGCAAAAAATGACACGCTTAAGCGTAAATATCAATAAAATTGCCACCCTGCGAAATGCAAGAGGTGGAAACATGCCCGATGTGCTGAAAGTGGCTATAGATTGCCAAAAGTTCGGAGCACAAGGGATTACTGTCCATCCAAGGCCTGATGAGAGGCATATTAGGTATACGGATGTTAGACAACTTCGTCCGCTGGTTACCACTGAATTTAACATTGAAGGGTATCCTAATCGCAAATTTATTGATTTAGTCATCTCGGTTAAGCCTGAGCAGGTCACTTTGGTTCCAGATCCTCCTGATGCCTTAACAAGTAATGCCGGATGGGATACGATCACAAATGAGGCATTTCTCAAAGAGATTATTGAGGAGTTTAAGAGCCATGGTATAAGAACCTCCATCTTTGTGGATACTACCCCAGAGTTGGTAGCAAATGCCATGAAGACCGGTACCGATAGGATAGAGCTTTACACTGAGCCCTATGCAAATCAGTTTCCCGGAGATCGTGTCGGAGCCATTGCTCCATTTACGAATGCGGCACGTATTGCCTTGGAAAATGGGTTAAAGGTGAATGCAGGTCATGATTTGAATCTACAGAACTTACGATATTTTACGGAACATATTGAAGGACTTGAGGAGGTGAGTATTGGCCATGCTTTAATAGCTGATGCTCTCTATTATGGTCTTGAGAATACCATTCAGATGTATCTCAATTGCTTAAGGCCTAAGAAGCATCTGTAGCTATCTTGTTTTGATTGAGTTTACCGTGACCTCCTTTGCTGGGGATCGCGGTAAATTTGCTTAAAGCAAGCCTTTAGAATTTATGTTTTGAAACTTTAATTAGACCTGAATATGCTGGAAAAACTGGAAGCCATCTATAATCGTTGGCTAGACATCGAGAAGCAAATTAATGATCCGGAAGTGATGGCCGATATGAAACGGTACATCAAGTTGAATAAAGATTATAAGGATCTTACGCCTATAGTCGATGCCTATAAAGAGTATGACAATATTCTTGGCAATTTGGAGAGTAGCAAAGAGGTTCTATATAATGAGAAGGATGATGAGCTCCGTGAAATGGCCAAGGAGGAGATTGTCACTCTGAATGAAAGAAAAGAGGCTCTGGAAGAGGATTTAAAGATTCTCCTGCTTCCTAAAGACCCTCAAGATGCGAAGAATGCCATTCTTGAGATTAGAGCCGGTACTGGTGGTGATGAGGCTTCCATCTTTGCCGGAGATCTCTATCGCATGTATATGAAGTATTGTGAGACTAAAGGGTGGAAGATAGAGGTTGTTGAGGTTGCAGAAGGTACTGTTGGTGGTTATAAGGAGGTTATTCTTAACGTCACGGGTGATAATGTATATGGTCAACTAAAGTATGAATCTGGAGTGCATCGGGTACAGAGGGTGCCTAAAACGGAAGCTCAGGGTCGTATTCATACCTCAGCCGCTTCTGTAGTTGTTCTACCTGAAGCCGATGAAGTCGACGTTGATTTGAAGCAGTCTGATATCAAAAAAGAGACTTTCTGCTCAAGTGGCCCCGGCGGTCAATCGGTTAATACAACCTACTCAGCCGTCCGCTTAACTCACATCCCAACGGGTATTGTTGTCTCTATGCAGGATGAAAAATCGCAAATCAAAAACCTGGAAAAGGCGATGCGTATTCTTCGTAGCCGCATCTATGAAGTAGAATATCAAAAACATCTTGATGAGATCGCCACAAAACGCAAAACTATGGTCAGTACTGGCGACCGCTCGGCCAAGATTAGAACCTATAACTACCCTCAAGGAAGAATCACCGACCATCGTATCAATGTCTCTAATTATAACCTTCCAGTCTTCATGGATGGCGATATACAAGGGATGATAGATCAATTACAGGTGGCTGAAAACGCTGAAAGACTCAAAGCTGAAGTTTAAGATAATACGTGAACCATTATGAATAGGACGGAATTAGTTGAATTGATCAGAAAGAAAAGGTCTTTTCTTTGTGTTGGCCTCGATAGCGATATCCATAAATTGCCTAAGTTTCTTCTTGATCGGGAGGATCCTGTCTTTGAATTTAATAAGGCCATCATTGAAGCTACACTTCCTTATGCGGTGGCTTATAAACCCAACTTGGCATTCTATGAAAGCCGGGGTATTAAAGGTCTTCAGAGCTTGGAGCGAACCATGAATTACCTCGAACAGTTTAAATCGGAGGCCTTTACCATTGCCGATGCTAAACGAGGAGATATTGGAAACACCAGTGAACAGTACGCTCGTTCGGTTTTTGTCAAAAGCGAATCTGGCTTCGAGTTTGATGCCATTACTGTTGCCCCATATATGGGAGAAGACTCTGTTAAACCGTTTCTTTCATTCGATAATAAATGGGTTGTCTTGTTGGCATTGACCAGTAACAAAGGAGCCTTTGATTTTCAATTAATCGAGAATAGAGAGAATGGTAAGAGGCTCTTTGAGGAAGTATTGACCAAGAGTGCTCAATGGGCTGATGAAACGAAGCTAATGTTTGTGGTAGGTGCCACTAAGGCCGAGATGCTTTCAGATATAAGGAAGATCGTTCCTGACCACTTCTTATTGGTTCCCGGAGTTGGAGCCCAGGGAGGAAGCCTTCAGGAGGTCGCTAAGTATGGGTTGACCAAGGAGTGTGGCCTATTGGTCAATGCATCACGAAGCATTTTATTTGCTTCTAATGGAGCTGATTTTGCAGAGAAAGCAGCTCTGGAGGCAAAATCGATGCAGATGGAGATGGAAGCCATTTTAGAGAGACTCTAGACTGTTAGATATTATCTTAAAAGGGAGCAGGTTTTTAAATCTGCTCCCTTTTAAGTTTAAAAGGAGATCTGAGTTGTTTAAAAGGGGAGGTTTAGGTAAATGAGTTTCTAATAGGTTAAGATATAACTGGATTCTTTTTAATGAAATTTCTTAAGTAAAAAATGAATAATTGAGAAGACAAATCAGTACTTTTAAGGGCAGGATTTTTTTTTGAGAGGTTAAAGAAACTCTTTACAAAAGCCTATTTTTATATACAGAATAGGTTAATATTGTATACGCAATCTTTAGTGGGTCGGGAACAGATTATTAATTAGACTTATTCTCTTTGTCAGGAGGTAAGAATGTAGGCAATAATAGTACACTTATGAAAGAAAACCTTAGTAAACTTGTTGATTCATTGGGTGTAGGGTATGCATGTTTTTCGATTGGGAAAGATGATCTGGGGTATTTTATTGGAGAATATTTAGAAGGAAATAGGGCATTTGAATCAATGATAAAAGGAGAATATGCCTTTAGTTCACCTGTCTTCGTCTCTGGGAGGTTAAACCAACTGCTGGATATATTAGTGTTATCGGTGAAGGAAGTTGTATATCAGAAGTTCCCATTGTTTTTAACGATGGGATTGGAGGCATTTAAGGAGGAGATTACGGGAGCGGTAAAGGTGTTTTCTAATAAAGAGGTTAGATGGCGTTGTTGGCCTCTTGATATAGATATTTTGGCGATAGAGACCATTCTTTATGATGAAGATAATGTCATGGAGGATGCCTATCAGAGAGATGGTGCGGATGAGCAGGTTAATGATCTTGCTGGAATGTATTTGATGTTTAAGGAGGTGTTTCATCAACTTCCTTATGGAGCTGTATTGTATGACAAAGAGGGGACTATCGTTGATGTCAATCCGTTGTTTGAATTGGGAGTCGGTGTAACAAAAGAGAAGCTTAGGACATTAAACATCTTTGAAAGGATCGTGGATGAAGGTATTCTAGAGGCTGTTGAGAGGTCATTGGAAGGGAAGCCGGGGTACTACGAGGGGATTTATCATGCGGTGATGAGCTCTAATAAGATGCCAGTAAGAGGGGTTTTTTTAGGGTTGCGATCAAAGAATAAGGAGATTATCGGGGGAGTAGGTGTATTAGAGAATATCACCAAGAGGATTAGGGCAGAAAAGGCCTCTTTGGAAGTTGAAATCAATTTTAAGCAGTTTCTTGAGAGATCGAATGACCTATTTTACCGGCAGAATTTTCAAACAGGTTTTTTCGAATATATCAGTCCGAGTCTTAATCGTATTCTGGGGTATGAAAGTAGTTTCTTTTATGAGACGAGTCCTGAAGAGCAGATCTCTCTTTTTCACCCAGAGGAATTATCAGGGTTATTAAGGTTTAGAGAGGATTTATTATTAGCAGATGAAGAGGGCGTGATCTTAGAGAGGGAGTTTCGGTTTAGGCATCTGGATGGTGCTTATCGTTGGTTGTTGGGGCGTTATACCTTGCTTCGGAATGAAGGGGGTGATCCAATGACAATAATAGGAATTCTTCAAGAGACCACGCAAAGAAAACGAGCCGAGGAGGATTTATTGCAGAGAGAGGCTCTGCTAAAGTCTTTGATCAACAATGCGCCATTTGATGTGTGGGTGCGCGATGTTAATGGATTGGGTGTTTATGAAAATCAGAAGGCGATAGATCATTTTGGTTCTATTGTTGGCAAGTATGTGATGGCAGATTACACTATTCCTGATGAGACGATAGAGGTATGGAAGTCAAATAACAGAAGGATTCTGAATGGGGAGGTGATCAATGAGGAGTCAAGTTTTATTATAAATAATGAATGGCATACTTATCAGCAGATTGCATTCCCTATTATGAATGGAGGTTCTGTAGAGGGAATTGCTGGTTTTAATATTGATATTACGGAAAGGATTAAGTTTTTCTCGAGGGTAGGAAAGTTAAATGATTGTTTATTGGCATTTGGCAATGATACTCATACAAATATATCAGAACTTCTTAAGTTGTGTGGTGAGATATTAAGGTGTTCCGTTGTGGTATATAATCGTGATAGTGGTCAAGGAGAGGTTACGGTTGCTGCAGAATGGGGGCTTCCCGATAACTATGTAAAGCAAGGAAGATTGGAGGATCTCATTTGTTGTTCTGTTATGAGGGATCCGGGGGTTAAGCCGATTGAAATAAATTGTTTGCAAGAGTCAATTTATAATCGACCTGGTACTAATGTGTCTCAATTTGGTTATCAGACCTATTTGGGAGTGGGTGTTCGCGTGGCTGGAAAGACACTGGGGTCATTGTGTCTATTCTATAAAGATAATTTGACTCTTCCAAAACAGGATAGTGATTTTCTTGTTCTCGTTTCCTATGCAGTAGGTATTGAAGAGGAGCGAGCAACTAAAGAGCAATCGTTGAAAACTACCCTCGAAAGAAACAAGGCATTGCTTGAAGCCATTCCTGATGAGATGTATCTGTTTAATAGGGAGGGTTATGTTTTACATCGACCCGGGTCAATAGAGTTTGCCTATGAGTCTTCTGTAGCTCATCTGGATGAATTTGACCATGTATCAGGTCTATTTTCTGAAGAGATATCAGAGGTGTTTATTCGTAGTATTTCAAAAGTGTTGGATTCAGGCGTAGCTGAGTTTTGTACTTTGGAGATACCGGATATACCAGAAATTAGAGTCTACGAGACGAGGTTTGTAAAGTGCGGTGAAGATGAAGTTCTTGCCATCATGCGAGACATAACCGAGCAGCGAAGGGCAGAGATGGTCTCTCGGGAAAGCGAGTTTAAGTATAAACTTCTAGCCGATAATGCCCGCGATGTTATTTGGACAATGGATCTTACAGGTAAGTACCATTATGTCAGTCCTTCGGTCTTTTTCCTTAGGGGGCTTACTCCAGAAGAGAACATGCAAGAGACCCTTGATGATTGTCTGACTCCGGAATCAGCGGTGTTGGCTAAACGGATGTTAATGGATTACAGCCAGGTAATTTTAGCTGGGGCGCAACCTGAACCGGTATTGTTGGCTTTAGAACAATACCATAAGAATGGGGGTACTGTTTGGACTGAGATCAATATATCTGCAATCTATGATGAATTGGGCTCCTTTAAGTTTTTTTTAGGGGTAACCAGGGATATTACAGAAAGGGTCAAGAGTGAGAGGTTGATTGAGGAGAGCCGTGCTAAACTGGAGGCCATCTTAAAGACCCTTCCTGATTTGCTTTTTGTAATGGATAGTGAGGGGAACTATTTAGATGTTATAGTAGAAAGTTCAGACCGGTTAGCCTTCCCTAAAGAAGAGATTATTGGAAAGAATGTCTATGAGCTCTTTTCGAAGAGTTTTGCTGATTTAGTTATGGATCATGTGCGGAAATGCTTTGAGACACGTGATTTGGTGAAGTTCTCTTATTCGATGGATGGAGATGAGACGAATTCTCATTATGAGGCGCGACTGATCTATGCCGGAGAGAATACAGTGCTTACTATTGTTAGAGATGTCACTCGTGAGGTTGAGGCTACTGCCTCTTTGAAAGAGAGCGAGGAGCGCTATCGAGGTTTACAAGAGCTCTTTAGAAACATGGCCGATAATATGATGGATATGCTTTGGGCAAAAGATTTGTCGGGTAAGTTTTTGTTTGTTAATAAATCTATTTGCGAAAGGCTGTTAGGAGTAAGTGATGTTAATGAACCCATCGGAAAGGATGAGTCTTGTTTTTCTAATCTCTTGATTACTGATGATAATTTTGGTGAATCCCACAGGAATCAATGTGCAATTTCAGACAACCTGGTACTGGAGACTGGTAATACATTGCGATTAGAGGAGGTTCATCAGGTGAATGGTAAAGATCTTTGGCTAGAGGTTGATAAATCGCCTCTACGGAATAAGGAGGGGCAGATAATAGGTACCGTGGGTGCTGCTCGCGATATCACCGAACGAAAGCTAATGGAGATTAAACAGAGATTGCACCAAAATATCGGTTTGGCAATCTCCGAAAGCGAATCTTTAACTGAGTTTATTCATTTTGTTCGTAAGGAACTATCGTCTATTATAGATTTGTCAAATTTCTATGTGGCTCTCTATGATGCTGAGCATGGCTTGTTTGAGTCTCCAGTCTTCGCCGATATACATGATTCCACTGATAAATGGTCGGCTGAAAACTCTTTGGCGGAGCTTGTGATAAAGAAGAATGCCCCTGTTTTGCTTAACCATCGTGCAATAGATGCTCTTATTGAATCTGGTCAAGTAACTTATTCCGGAGTCAGAGTTAAGAGTTGGTTCGGGGTCCCTCTACGTAATGAGGGTATCCCTTTTGGAGCTTTTGTCCTTCAAAATTATGATAATGATGACGCTTATGCTGATATCGATATTGAATTAATGCTTTTTGTAGGTAATCAAATAGGGGTTGCTGTTAAACGAAAAGAGGATGAGCAACAGATTAAACTCCTTATTAAGTCAATAGAACAGAGTAGTGTTTCTGTAGTCATTACCGATAATCAGGGTGCTATTGAGTATGTTAATCCGAAGTTTACCGAGGTTGCAGGTTATACACTTGAAGAGGCTATAGGTCAGAATCCTCGAATACTCAAATCGGGTAATCAACCCGATTATGTGTATCAGGAGCTCTGGCGTGAGATCTCAAATGGTAGAGGTTGGTCTGGTGAACTCGAAAATAAAACAAAATTCGGAACAATCTATTGGGAAAGTGTAAGTATCTCTCCTGTGCTAAGTGACAAAGGCGAAATAACCCATTTTGTCGCTATCAAAGAGGATATTACCGAGAAAAAACGTATGATAGAAGAGCTTATCAAAGCTAAAGAGCTTGCCCAAGAGAGCGATCGACTTAAATCGGCCTTCTTAGCCAATATGAGCCATGAAATTCGTACACCTTTGAATGGAATACTCGGCTTTGCTGACCTGCTGGGCGAAGGAAATCTCTCTAATAATGAGGTGGTAGAATATGCTTCAATTATTAGTAAAAGTGGCTCCAGATTGCTTGAACTCATCAATAATTTGATAGATATCAGTAAGATTGAATCGGGTACGGTAAAAGTCATCCTTAAATCAATGGTTCCTTTTCAGCTTCTTGAGGATGTCATGAATCAATTCCTTATTCGTGCTCAAAGACAGGGGATCGATCTTAAGGTGGCTGTGCCTGACTCGCTTCTCGAGGAGAGCATCCTATCAGATTCTGTGAAAATTCATCAGGTCTTAACCAATCTAATCAATAATGCACTGAAGTTTACCGACAAAGGAACCATTGAAGCTGGTTTCGTGTTTGATGATGAGGCCATTGAGTTTTTTGTTAAGGATACCGGTCGAGGGATCCCTAAAGAGTTACATGATAAAGTCTTTGATCGCTTTTACCAAGTAGATACCGCTTACAGCCGTGGCTTTGAAGGGGCTGGTCTCGGTCTCTCGCTCTGTAAGGGACTAGTCGATCTCTTACAGGGCAAGATATGGGTGGAGTCTGAACCTGGACAAGGAAGTACTTTTAAGTTTACAGTGCCCTTACGAAGATCCTTATTTGCGCAAAATACAATCCGTAATGCTCAAGATACCCGTGGTGCTCTACGAGGCCCCAAGGTTTTGGTCGCCGAAGATGATGAAGATAGCTTTAACTACATTAAAATTCTGCTCAAGAGATGGGGCTTCGAGGTCATTAGAGCTCAAACAGGCATGGATGTGGTCAGACTGGTTGAAAAGGATAACACCATTCGGGTTGTTCTAATGGATATTAAAATGCCTCATCTTGATGGTCTGGAGGCTACCCGTTTGATCAGAGCTTTCAATAAAAGAATCGTCATTGTGGCTCAAACAAGTTTCGCTGTCTCTGGCGATCGTGAGAGATGCCTATATGCCGGTTGTAATGAATATATTAGTAAACCTGTAGCAAAGGAAATTCTGGAAGAGGTGTTAAGACCCTATATGCTTTCCTAGATTTTGAAGAGCGTGATTCTTTTCTATAAGTATATGACAAAAATTGTTAGGTATTGATACCTTTTTGTTTTTCTTCCTAAAACATGGACAATGGAGTGGATTCTGTTTTGACGAGGTAAGTAACTCAAAATATATACCTTAGCGTTATATTATAATCATTAAAAAAGAGAACGGTCTACTATCCTACGAATACAGTATTAGCCAAGTGTGGTAGGAAAATGTTATTTAACCGTGAGGAGGATTACTTGCGTTATCGTTATTCTGCATTCGTGACAACGAGTAACTTGTCGGATGAATTGGTTTGGATGACTTACTCAAAAAATAAAAATATAAATCTCAGTTAGAATTATCCACTGCATAATCTGGGATAAAAGGTTTGTAATTTTAGCTTGAGAACACAAAAGCCCCGTAATATCTATATTACGAGGCTTTTTAGCTTTTCAGTGACCCCGGAGGGACTCGAACCCCCAACCTGCAGAACCGGAATCTGATATTCTATCCATTGAACTACGGGGCCAGTCAGGCTGCAAAAATACAACCTTTCTTCGATTATTTGACCCTTTATCTCTTTTTGCCTTTACTCTGGTCTCCTCCTGTATGCGTGGTGTGAATAAAGGTTTTGTTTGCCCCTTTGATCTTTAGTAAAGATAAAAACATCTTCCATATCCCGGCCGGAAGGTATAAGACCGCATGGAAGAGTTTTGTGTTGAGGAGATATACCGGCATGCTGATACCTAGCGTAAAGATTAAAAGTGCCCACAAGAAAAGCCAATATTGCGAGAGAATAAATGGTTGAACCAATAGAAAAAAGGCCGTCAGTAGGGTGGTTAGTCCCAGAAGTAGTACTCTTGGAAGTTGAATCTGTTGCCAGGTTCTAAAGAAGTAGTCGAGGTTCCCTCTGGTCACTAAGGTCAACAGAGCCGGACCAAAATGTTGGCCGAAATAGATAAATTGAGCGGCTAACCATCTACGACGCTGGTTCCCCAACGACTCATAGTTCTGAACCTTCTCATCATATACATAACCAAGAGGTAGCCACGCTGTCTTTATTCCTTCACGGGTAAAATACAACTCTAGCTCTTTGTCGAAGCCCCCTACTGCTTGGATGTTTTGCATCACCTCCTTAAACATCTTATAGTTAAAGGCCATCCCGGAGCCAATCAAAGAGCAGCTCAGCCCTACTGCCCGGTTGCCCTCTCTAAAGATGTGGTTATTGATCTCTTCACTTACAGCATCAAGAATAGCGACAGGCGTGTCGAGGTTTCTGGCCACTCTATGACCTTGAACAATCTGATAACCTGCTTCAAATGCGTCGTTAATCTTATGAAGAAGGTTACTCTCCATCAGGTTATCGGCATCTAAGATGACGGCACAGTCATAGGTTTCAGGCAGAGCACTCATAGCCGCATTCAAGGCCTTCGATTTGGTGCTCTTTTCAAATTTAACCTCAACCACCTTTACTGGAATGGATTGTAATTTCTTAACGGTCTCCGGCTTGAGCGAATCAGCGATGACCACTACATCATATTTATCTCTGGGATAGTCTTGGTGTAGGGCATCTGCTGCTACATCTACTATAACACCGTCTTCCTTATATGCCGGAATAAGCACCACCATGCGCCTTAAAATGGAGGCTTTAGCGAACTTCTCGGCAGGGATTAGCCTACCTGCAACGGCTAAAACCGCCAGATAAAAGATCTGGATGAATAAGATCGTCCATAAAACTATACCCGTATAGAAGATGATCAATTGAAGAGTTGCCATATCTGCTGTCTTTTCTTATGATGGTTTTACAAATATAAGCCGAAACACCAATTTTAACTGACCTTTAACCGTCATTGCAAAACATTTCGTGTAAATTAAGGTTCTTCTTTAACTAATTAATTCCATAGAGATGAGTGCTCAAAGAAAAAAGGAGACAGCTTCTACAGTGGAAGCCTCTCGTAAGATTAAGCCTAAATCAACTAACCGTAAGATCTTTGTCCTTGATACCTCGGTAATCTTGTATAATCATAATGCGATTAACAGCTTTGAGGATAATGACATTGCCATTCCTATCACCGTTCTTGAGGAGTTAGATAACTTCAAGAAGGGTAATGAGAATAAGAACTTTGAGGCGCGTGAGTTTATAAGGATCCTTGATTCTCTAAGTAACAGTAAGTCACTTGTTGATTGGATGCCCCTGGATAATGGTCTTGGTGGGTCGTTTAAGGTGGTAATTGATGAGGATGCCAATTATGATATCCAAAAAGTATTTGGGGGTTTTAAGAATGACCATCGTATACTCAGTGCGGCTTTGAAGTTGAAACTTGAGAACCCTGACCGCAAGGTTGTGGTGGTGTCGAAAGACATTAATCTTCGTATTAAGGCAAAGGCCTTAAATCTGGCGGCAGAGGATTTTGAAACAGGCAAGATCAAGGACTTAAATCAGCTCTATACAGGCAAAAGTCTGATAGAGAATCTCTCATCTGAGGTAATTGATAAGATCTATTCCAATGGAGGGTGTGATATCTCCGATTTGCCTATAGATCCGCCAGCTGGAAATCACTATTTTATTTTGAATAGTGCAAAGTCGTCGGCATTGGCCTACTATAGTGCTGCGACCGGGTATGTGACTCAGATTGAGAAGCGGACGGTACAGCGCATCTCACCACGCAACGCTGAGCAGGTTTTTGCTTTACATGCTATTCAAAATCCAGAGGTGAAACTGGTTAGTCTGATGGGTGTGGCTGGCACCGGGAAGACTCTTCTGGCTTTAGCTGGGGCTTTAGATCAACGGCGTAACTATAAACAGATCTATTTGGCCAGGCCTATTGTTCCGTTAAGTAACAAAGATTTGGGCTTTCTTCCTGGTGACGCCTCAGAGAAGATTAATCCCTACATGGAGCCATTATATGATAACCTCAAGTTTATAAAGAATCAATATAATGAGAGGGATAAAGAGTATCATCAGTTTGATGAGATGATGAAGGAGGAGAAGATCGTTATCGCTCCACTGGCTTTTATTAGAGGAAGGAGTTTGAGCAATATCATCTTTATAGTTGACGAGGCTCAGAATCTTACTCCGCATGAGGTGAAGACTATAATTACCCGTGCCGGTGAGGGGACAAAGATCATCTTTACTGGTGATATCTTCCAGATTGATACCCCCTATCTGGATTCTAAATCTAACGGGTTGTCTCACCTTATTGATCGACTTAAGGATAACCCTATGTGTGCCCATGTAAGATTGGAGAAGGGTGAAAGATCGGCTCTTGCCAATCTGGCAAATGAATTGCTTTAAGGCTTTAATCGTCATTAATTGACTTAATACGGCGTAAGGGTGTTACCTTTACGCCGTATTTTATTTTTTATGCTTAAAACTCTAATATCTATCGGACTGGGTGGGGCATTAGGCTCAATGTCCAGATATCTGATCTCTTTCTTTCTGACACGTTGGCTTGTAATGGCATTTCCCTTTGCTACTTTTGGGATTAATGTTGTAGGTTCACTGCTGATTGGCCTTCTGTTTGGTCTTGCCGAACGTGGATACCTCGTGATGCATGATTGGCGTATGTTTCTTACGGTGGGATTTTGTGGGGGATTTACCACTTTTAGCACCTTCTCGCTTGAGAATTTGATTTTGCTTAGAGATGGAGATTACTTTGGATTTCTAATATATGCGATTGGTAGTCTTATCTTGGGGCTGCTTGCAGTCTGGGCTGGCTATTGGCTTGTGAAATAATTGATACTACTCTAACCTATGATTGAACTTGAAAGACCGATAACTGATTGGTTACCTACGACTCGTGAAGAGGTCGAGAAGAGGGGCTGGGATCAGGTTGACGTTATCCTTATATCTGGTGATGCTTATGTTGATCACCCGTCATTTGGTACTGCTGTCATCGGACGAGTGATTGAGAGTGCTGGTTTTAGTGTTGCAATCATAGCTCAGCCCAATTGGAGAGATGATCTACGTGATTTTAAGAAGTTAGGTAAGCCTCGACTATTCTTTGGTGTCTCAACCGGCTGTATGGACTCTATGGTGAATCATTATACTGCTGCTCGTCGGCGACGGTCGGATGATGCCTATACCCCAGGCGGAAAAGCAGGCTTTCGCCCCGATTATGCTGCCGATACTTATTGTTCCATCCTAAAACAGCTCTATCCTGATGTGCCTGTCGTTCTTGGGGGTATTGAAGGTTCTTTAAGACGTTTTACCCATTATGATTATTGGAGTGATAGTCTAAAGCCTTCCATTATTGTCTCCTCTAAAGCTGATCTGTTAATATATGGAATGGGTGAGCAACCAGTCCGGGAGCTACTCAGACTGCTTGACCAGGGAGTTCCTTTTGAGAAAGTCAGGAATCTCTCGCAGACAGCCTACCTCCTTGCTGACAGAGGTGTTTATAGCAGCCGGGAGGGGTGGAATGATGTTGAGTTGATCTCTCATGAGATCTGCTTAAAGGAGAAGAGGGCTCAGGCAAAGAATTTCAGGATTATCGAGGAGCAGAGTAACCGGATGGATGCTGACAGAATCCTTCAACCTATCGGACAGGGGTTAATTGTTGTTAATCCTCCTTATTCAACTCAAACTACGGAGGAGATTGATAAAACCTACGATCTTCCTTATACCCGACTTCCTCATCCAAAGTATAAGAAGAGAGGTGAGGTACCGGCATGGAGAATGATCAGGAATAGTGTTAATACTCATCGGGGTTGTTTTGGGGGTTGTGCATTTTGTACTATCAGTGCTCATCAAGGGAAATTTGTGGTCTCACGTTCTGAAGAGTCTGTTTTGCGGGAGTTAAATGAGATTACAAAGGTTCCTGGTTTTGATGGCATTGTTACTGATCTGGGTGGCCCATCTGCCAATATGTATAAGATGAAGGGCGTTGATCAAAAGATCTGTGCAAAGTGTAAGAAACCTAGTTGTATTTACCCTGTTATCTGCCCTAATCTTGATGCCAATCACTTGCCAATGGTCACTCTGTTGAAACGTGCTGAGGCGGTTGAGGGTATCAAGAAAGTCTATATTGGATCAGGTATTCGCTACGATCTCTTACTAGGCCAAACTCCTGATATGCAACGAAAGAACGGGTGTAATACTTACCTGAATCAGGTGGTTACCAGACATATCTCTGGAAGGTTAAAGGTTGCTCCTGAACATGCTTCTAGCGATGTGTTGAAGCTTATGAGAAAGCCAAGCTTTGCTATGTTCAAGGAGTTCAAGAATAAGGCCTCGGCTATTGCTTTAAAGAATGGGATTAATCAACAAGTGATCCCCTATTTTATTAGCTCTCATCCTGCTTCTACCATCGCTGATATGGCTTCTTTGGCTATTGAAACGAA
This sequence comes from uncultured Bacteroidales bacterium, assembly GCA_964444785.1. Lineage (GTDB taxonomy): Bacteria > Bacteroidota > Bacteroidia > Bacteroidales > TTA-H9 > JAJTBW01. The sequence goes on from CAYUII010000012.1 coordinate 77,121, forward strand.
AGGCATGGGTTATAAACTTGAGCAGGTTCAGGATTTTACTCCTACCCCCATGACTCTTGCTACTGAGATTTATTATACGGGCATTAATCCCTATACCATGGAGCCCGTTTATACGGCCAAGACAATAGAAGAGAAGGAGGCACAACGACGCATGTTCTTTTGGTACCTCCCTGAGAACCGTGACTATATCAAAAAGAGTTTGATTCAGGCAGGTCGGGCTGATCTTTTGGATAAACTGTATGGCGGAGGTAAACGACCTCCCTCAAAATCTAATCCCAGAGAGCCCAAAGCGGGAGCTGACAGAGGTGTCTCTTCGAAAAACCACAATAGTCGTCGAAAGAGAGGTTAATTGAAGTCGTTGATCATTCTTAGACTAGCTTTTTAATAGATGGGGTCTCTCATTCCATAGTTTAACAATTAGCTCACCAAATAGAGTGTTAGCCCAGGCAAACCAACATCGGGTATAGTTTTCAGGATTATCCGGATTGAAACTTTCGTGCATGAATCCAGTGTTAGCATGGGTGTTTTTGAGCATTTCAAGACAATTCTTAATCTCATGGTCATCGGTTGAAGTAAGGGCTCTTAAGATTATACCCATTGGCCAAATACTGCCTCTTCCGGTATGAGGGCTTCCCATACCTTCGGCAAATCTCCCCTTTTGATACCAAGGATTTCGATTGCTTAGAACGAATTCTCTGGTTCGTTGGTACAGTTCATCATCTGGTTTATGAATACCTAAATAACTTAAAGAGATAAGCGATGGTACATTGGCATCGTCCATAAGTAGGCGTCCCCCAAATCCATCTACTTCATAAGCATAGATTTTTCCATATCCTTTTAAATCTATTATACCATGCTCTTCAACCCCTGCCTTTATCTCAGAAGCCATTGTTTCGCACTTATCTGCAAAAGCCTTATCGTTATAAATTGTTTTTGAGAGGAAGGCTAATTGTTTTAGCGACTCTAGCGCAAAGAGATTTGAAGGAATTAGGTAGAGGAAGATAGTTGAGTCATCACTCGGTCTGAAGGCTGAACAAATCATACCCGTATATTTGACCGGCTGCCCTTGTCCATAGAAAGGAGGTGTGTCAATTGGATTTGAGGTAACCCGGCTATGACGGTAGGGTGTAGTTCCATCTTTTCTCTGTTCTGTGTTGAATGTATCATATATTTGTTGCATTGACCTCCTGAAGTGGTCGTCGAAGGGGTTGTTGTCACCTGTCATTTTATAGTAGTAATATGCCAATCTTACTGGATAGCACAGAGAATCGATTTCCCATTTTCTTTCATGGACACCGGGAATGGGTGAGGGTTTGTCTGATTCCCACTCAGATCTTTTGGATAGATCTTTATAAAATGCATTTGCGTAGGGATCTTTTAAGATACAAAGAGCCTGTCTGTGGATTAGTCCCTTAATTAATTCAGCAAGTGCCGGGTCTTGTTGGGTGAAGATCATATAAGGCCACACTTGTGCGGTAGAATCTCGAAGCCACATGGCATCTATATCTCCTGTTATGATGAATGTATCGGGCTGACCATTGACTATTTCGTGCTCTACGGTCGTATCGAGGGTGTTTGGATAGCAATTTTCGAAGAGCCAAGCTAAGTGTTTATCACTCATGCTCGCTGATATGGTTTTAATAGTCTCCTCGATGATGGGGCTCATAAAGGTTCTTGAGCCAATAGGTGGTCGTTTAGAAAGATAGGTGGGGTCTAAAATCTTCGATATTGTAGCCGAAGCTGATGTGGTGATCAAGGTGGCACCGGCCAGTAAGGCACTATTTCTAAGAAACTTTCTCCGATTCATTTCTGTCTGTTATTTGGTTGGTTTGATAATACTTTTATGTAATTGAGTCTTTAACAAGAGTGGATCTAACATTACGTGTTTTGCTCATATCATGCTTTTTGGGGATAAGTTTTAAGGAGCAGGCACGCAGTTAACTTGTTTAACTTGTAAATTTGCGCAAAATAAATTAAAATGATCCCTTTCTCTCCCCCACGCATAGATAAGGAGATAGTAGAAGAGGTTTCACGTGCTCTACTCTCCGGCTGGATTACTACTGGACCAAGAACTAAAGAGTTTGAAAAGATGCTCACAAACTATGGAGGACATGCTTCGACATTGTGTGTCAGTAGTGCATCGGCAGGTTTGGAGTTAGTGTTACGTTGGTATGGCGTTAAAGAGGGTGATGAGGTTATTCTTCCTGCTTATACCTATGCGGCAACTGCTAATGTGGTGGTTCACTGTGGAGCTAAACCGGTAATGGTTGATTCAGAAGATGATTTTAATATTTCAGTTGAGGCTATTAGAAAGGCTATTACTCCGCGTACTAAAGTGATTATGCCGGTTGATATTGGAGGTTGGCCATGCGATTATTTGGCCATAAATGCCTTGGTGAATGAGCCATCGATTAAGCGATATTTCTTACCAGGTAATGCTGAGCAAACAGCGCTTGGTCGCATTTTGGTGTTGAGTGATGCTGCCCATAGCATTGGAGGTATTCTTTCGGGTAAAAGTGTGGGAAACCTTACAGACATCAGTGTTTATAGCTTCCACGCAGTTAAGAACCTGACTACTGCTGAAGGGGGTGCAATTTGTTTAAATCTTCCTGACCCTTTTGATAACGAGAAGGTCTATTCGATTTTAAATACAAAGTCTTTGCATGGTCAGAATAAAGATGCATTGGCAAAAACGAAGATAGGTGGCTGGCAGTATGATATCGTTGAAGCAGGATACAAATGCAATATGACCGATATACAAGCTGCTATTGGGCTTGTTGAGCTAAAGAGGTATGACCAAGATATGTTGATAAGGCGTAAACATATATTTGATAGGTATGCTAAGGCTTTTTCTAACGATAGCCGTTTTATTGTGCCTAAATATGAGCTTACAGAGCGGGTCTCGTCGTATCATGTTTTCATGTTGCGCCTCACTATTGAGGATGAGTCATTCAGGGATGCGGTTATACAGGAGATCTTTAAGAGAGAGGTGGCTGTGAATGTACACTTCAAACCTCTGCCGATGATGTCTTTCTATAAGAAATTGGGATATAGTATGAGTAATTATCCTATGGCATACAAAAACTATATCAGAGAGATCAGCTTACCTGTTTATTACGATCTTACGGATGAACAGGTTGATACTGTTATTAATGCGGTAAAAGATTCCTATAATTTTGCATTATCAAATAACTAATGGCTAAACGACTTTTTGATATTTTTTTCTCCTTAGTATTTATTCTTTTATTCTCTCCCTTATTCCTCATCATAATGATTTTTATTGTTATTGAGTCGCAGGGAGGTGCCTTTTATCGGCAGGTTCGGGTTGGAAAGAGTAATCGGGATTTTAAAATCTTTAAGTTTCGTACAATGCGGGTTGGAGCCGAGAAGGGAGGTCTTCTTACCGTAGGTGGTCGTGACCCTCGGGTAACCAGAGTTGGGTATTATTTAAGACGGTATAAGCTGGATGAACTACCTCAACTCTTTAATGTCTTGCTAAATGACATGAGTTTTGTGGGTCCTCGTCCTGAGGTTAGACGTTATGTTGAGATGTATAATGACGAGCAGAAAAGGGTTCTACTCGTAAAGCCCGGTATTACAGATCCTGCATCGATCTCTTATATTGATGAGAATGAGATATTGAGTAAAGCAGATGATCCGGAAGCAACTTATATAAAGGAAGTAATGCCGGCAAAGCTGGCTATTAACCTAGCTTATCTTAATAGACGGAGTTTTTTTACCGATTTGGGCGTATTGTTTCAGACTGCTCAGAAGATTATCATTCGATAACTACCACTACATCCATCGTCTTAAGATCGGATCAGCTGTAGAATAGTATAATTCCTTAAAATCTTGGCTGCTGACCTTCAGCTCTCCGCTCGCTCTTCGCTCCCTCTCCATTAATCGTTCGAATTTGAGTGGATAAAATGGAAGAAATGAAAAAGTAATTTTCAAAAGTATATGGAGCAAGAGCGAAGAAGAAGCGGAGAGGAAGCGAAGGGAAGCGATTATTTACCTTTTAATTTTTACCGGTTTAATCATATTCTCTGGTTTGAGAAGCTCTTCTAGTTCTTTTTTAGAAAGAAGCTTTTTCTCGAGAACTAAGTCATAAACACTTCTACCGGTTTCTAGTGCTTCTTTGGCTACATTGGTTGAGTTTTCATAACCGATGTAAGGGTTGAGAGCAGTAACCAGTCCGATACTGTTTTCTACATAGTTTCTGCAAGTTTGTTCATTGGCTGTGATGCCAGTGATACAACGGCTGAGAAGCGTCTCCATTCCGTTTTTAAGCATTTCGATTGATTCGAAGAGGCAGTGTACGATAACAGGCTCCATGACATTGAGTTCAAGTTGACCTGCTTCAGCGGCTAGGGTAACGGTAAGGTCGTTCCCTATAATACGGAAGGCAATCTGATTGACCACTTCAGGGATAACAGGGTTAACTTTGCCAGGCATGATAGAAGAACCCGGTTGCATAGGAGGAAGATTGATTTCATGTAGTCCGCAGCGGGGGCCTGATGAAAGCAGACGGAGGTCGTTACTGATCTTTGAGAGTTTGACGGCCAGTCTTTTGAGAGCAGAAGAGTACATGACAAAGTGTCCGGTATCACTGGTAGCTTCGACGAGGTTTTCTGCCAGAACAATAGGAATACCAGTCACCTGTTTCAGGTGTTCGATTACTTTTTCGCTATACTCAGGTTCAGAGCAGATTCCAGTTCCGATAGCGGTAGCACCCATATTAACTTCGAGGAAGAGTTGAGCATTCTGGTTTAAGCGGGTGATTTCTTCAGTAAGGGTCACAGCATAGGCCTCGAAAGATTGACCAAGAGTCATGGGTACTGCATCCTGTAGTTGAGTTCTTCCCATTTTGATGACATGTGCAAACTCAAGTGCTTTTTCTCTGAAGCCAGCAATGAGGGTATTGAGAACCTCAACGAGTTTGATGTTCATGTTATACATCGCAATGCAAACAGATGTTGGATAAGCATCATTGGTGCTCTGCGACAGATTAACATGATTATTTGGATGACAGTAGTTGTATTCACCTTTGTCATGACCAAGAATCTCTAACGCGCGGTTCGCTATAACCTCATTGGCATTCATGTTAGTGCTTGTTCCTGCACCTCCTTGAATCATATCAACAACAAAGTGGTAGTGGTATTTTCCATTAATGATCTCTTCACAGGCCTGAGTAATGGCATCATGAACTGGCTTAGAAATCAGTTCTAAATCATAGTTTGCGTGTGCAGCGGCTAACTTGACCATGGCTAATGCCTCTATCAACATTGGATAGAAGTTTAAGGTGATCCCACTGATGTTGAAGTTCTCTAAGGCACGAAGAGTCTGTACCCCGTAATAGTTTTCATAAGGAACTTCACGATCTCCGAGTAGGTCATGTTCGGTACGAGTTCTACCTGAAACATATTGTGCTGCCGAGTTGACCAAACGATTATTCGCATGGCGCATTCTGCGTGAGATTACCCGCGCAATGTTTGAAAAAACTTTAAGTGCAATGTTTCCATTCTTTGCAAAGAAATTACGATGAATCAACATGATTGTTGCATCCGTAGCTGTCTTAGCTGTAGTGGAATGAGGTGCATCATCGTTTAAACTTCCTTCTCCTAAGAAGTCAAATTGACCGAAAAAAGCAAGTCTCTCTTCTTTGCCCCAAGGGGTCTTTTTGTAGAGTACAACCTCTCCTTCAAATATTAAATAGATGTTTTCGCGGGGACTGTCTTGAGCAAATAGTAGAGACCCGTTTGCATAGCGCTTAATCTCAACATTTTGCGCTACAGACTCGAGCTCGGGCTCGACAAGCCCTTTAAAGAGTTCAATCTTACGAAGGAAATTTATTGTTAGTGTAATATCCATGATGATAAAAATTAGGACACCTTGTGATGAGGTGTTTTTTTATCATACAAATATCGTGGATATTTTTAAGACACGAGCAATAGTTGGTATTAATTCATTCTTTCGTCAACGTTTGAAATAGCTTGGTTAAAATAGTTAATTTTGCATTCACTTATGCAGGGACAATATTCTCACTATCAATTATCCAATGGGTTACAGGTTATCCTGCATCCTATCGCTTCGCAGGTTGCTCATGTCGCCCTCTATATTAATGTTGGAAGTCGTGATGAAGCGCAACACGAGCAAGGTATGGCTCATTTTATTGAGCATACAATTTTTAAGGGGACGAAGAAGAGGAGGGCTTACCATGTGTTGAATCGACTTGAATCTGTTGGAGGCGATTTAAATGCATGGACTACCAAGGAGGAGACCTGCCTGTATGCAGCACTTGGTAAAGCGTATCTTGATAGAGCTCTTGAGCTTTTTGCTGATGTGGCCTATAATTCTGTATTTCCTCCAGTGGAGATTGAAAAGGAGAAGCAGGTAGTTTTTGATGAGATGGATTCCTATAAAGATACCCCTTCTGAGCAGATCGTTGATGATTTTGAGGGATTACTCTTTAAAGATCATCCTTTGGGGGGTAATATTTTAGGAACTCGAAAGAGTGTTGGGAAATTCAGTCAAGCGGGTTTATTGACTTTTTTCAACCGTTTTTACCGACCTGATAGGATGGTATTGGCTATTGCCGGAGATGTGGATGAGAGGCGGGTTATAAAAGGGGTTGAAAAGTATTTCGGCCTCTATTCTTCGGGTGATGCATTGGCCACGCGAGTAGGTTTTGAGAATATAACCCCGCCGTTTAATGAGGTAAGAAAGAGGAAAGGATATCAGGCTCATACTGTTTTGGGTGGGTTTGCTCCCTCTTCCATTGATCAGGATCGGGTTAAAGCAGCTTTCTTGATTAACTATTTGGGAGGGCCGGCTATGACGTCGCGCTTAAACTTACTTATTAGAGAGAGACACGGATTAACTTATAATATTGAGGCGGGAATACAGCCTTTGACTGATACAGGTTATTATTATATCTATTTCGGTACCGAGGCTGGACTACTTGAGAAAACTACTAATCTGGTTCAAATCGAGCTTAAACGAATTTGCGATGAAAAGATGGGTTCTTTAGTCTTGCAGCAGGCCAAACGTCAACAGGTTGGGATGTTACTGTTAAGTTCTGAATCGCCATCAAATCGTATTAACGCTCTTGGAAGACAGTGGCTTCATTTTAAAAATGTGGAGACTACAGATCAGATCATTTCCAGTATTAATGAGATTACACAACAAGATGTTCTTGATATGGCTAATCGAATGTTCAGTCCATCTAACATCTACTCGATCTCTTTTCACCCCTAATCTGTTAATATGTTTGATTCACCTGTTGAGGCTTATTGCCGCAAGTTCTCTTCGCAACCCTCTTCCCTTCTTTCTGAATTAGAGAGAACAACCTATATGAGGTCGGTTTATCCTAAAATGCTTTCTGGAGCACTCCAGGGTCGTCTATTGAGCTTTATTAGTAAGTTGGTTTCTCCGAAAAAGATACTCGAGATTGGGACTTTTACCGGTTATTCGGCATTATGTTTGGCTGAAGGACTCCAGGCCGACGGCGAATTGATCACCGTTGACTCTAACCCGGAAATTGAATCGATCGCATTGCATTTCTTCGCTAGGTCGCCTTATAGTAACCAGATTAAGTTTGTCTTGGCAGATGCTACCCAGTTTTTGACAGAAACCCATTCTGTTTATGATCTAATCTTCCTTGATGCTGATAAACGGGCCTACCTAAATTATTTTAATTTACTTATCTCGCATACTCAGATTGGTTCTTTGATTCTTGCTGATAACATTTTGTGGGGAGGAAAAGTGCTTGATCTTGAGAAAAATCAAGATAGGGATACACAGGCAGTTCATGATTTTAATATTGCTGTAAGTGAGGATGTTAGATTTGAGAAGGTCATACTTCCAATACGAGATGGGCTAACGCTAATACAGAGAGTCAGATAAAATTTATGCTTTGTTTGAACATTGTTATCTTTCTTAATGTTATTTAGACTAAAAACAAATAACATTACAAATGTCAACATTGGTAAAAGATTTAAGTTTTCCTGAATTAGGTTATACCTATTCTGCTTTAGAGCCCCATATCGATGCAATGACAATGGAGATTCATTACACTCGTCATCATAAGGCCTATTTCGATAATTTGCAGAATGCAGTGAAAGGTTCTGAAATGGCGGAGGTGCCATTTCTAGAATTATTAAGAAATATTAGCCGTTATCCTGTAGCGGTAAGAAATAATGGTGGTGGACACTACAATCATGAGCTGTTTTGGTCGTTGCTTTCCGCAAATGGGGGGGGTATGCCGCAAGGAGCCTTATTAGATGCAATCGTTAAAAAGTATAACTCTTTTGAGGAGTTTAAGGAGAAGTTCTCTGATGCAGCGAAGACGAGATTTGGGAGTGGTTGGGCATGGTTGATGGTGAAGTCTGATGGATCATTGGCGGTTTCAAGTACTCCTAATCAAGATAATCCTTATATGGATGTTACAGAATGCAGAGGTATTCCTGTACTTGGGCTAGATGTTTGGGAACATGCTTATTATTTAAAATATCAAAACAAGCGTCCTGATTATGTTTCAGCATTCTGGAATGTAATTAATTGGAGGCAAGTTGAAAAATACTACGATGACGCTATTAAGTCATTGTAAATCTGGTTGTTTTTTTGATTTTGGTGATTGATTTTGATGGGACTGCCAAACCGGGAAGGTAAGGCAGTTTTTTTTTGTGATTCTTTAAGTTGCGACTATATTGGTTTGGTATCTGAAATGAGAGATTGGAATTATAAAAAGAAGGCTATCGTCATTTGATACGATAGCCTTCTTTTTTAAGGTAAAGGATAGGGTTTACTCCTCCTTGATAAACTTTTGAAATAGATCTGGGAGAGCCCTTAAGGCAGCTAATTCACGCCATTTTTTTCTGGCTTCAATAGCGGGTGTACCGAAGTAGGTTTTGCCACCTTCTAATGATTTATCGACACCTGATGTAGCAAGAATGACAGCCCCTTTTCCAATGACTAGGTCTTTATTGACAGCCACTTTAGCCCAAAGCAATACGTCATCTTCAATTTTTGTTACACCTGCGATTGCCGTGTGAGCGCCAATGAGGCAACGTTTACCGATATGAGTGTCATGGCCCACCTGAACATGGTTATCGAACTTGGTATCTTCCCCGATGATGGTATCACCGGTAACTCCTTTGTCGATAGTTGTCATGGCACCAATTTCAACTTTATCACCAATGATAACACGGCCACATGATTCGAATTTACGGAAACCTTCTGGTTTCTTTTGGAAGTAGTAGGCGTCAGCCCCGATGACAGCTCCTGAATGGATGACAACCTCATTTCCGATGGATGTGTGGTCATAGATCGAAACGTTGGCGTGAATAAGGCAGTTTTCACCGATGGTAACGTTATTTCCAATGAAGACCCCTGGTTGTATTATCGTCCCTTTACCAATGACAGCTGATTCAGCGATAGAGGCTGAAGAGGGGACAAATGGGCGGAAGTGACGAATGAGTATTCTAAAGGCAACGAAGGGGTCGTTATGCACGAGCAACGCCTTACCGGCGGGGGCTTCAACCTCTTTGTTGATTAAGATGGTAGTTGCGGCAGAGTTAAGTGCCTTGTCATAATACTTGGGGTGGTCGACAAATGTGACGTCGCCAGGCTCAACCATATGGATTTCGTTGAGACCGGTAACCAGAAAGCTTTTGTCGCCAATGGCTTTTGCTCCTGTTAATTCAGCAGCTTCGGCCAGTGTGAGCGGATTTGGAAACTTCACTGGTAAAACTTTTTAGGTATAGAAATGAGTAGATTAATTCTTAACTCTTTCAGAGTAGTCACCTGTACGGGTGTCAACGCGAATCCATTCTCCATCTTCTATAAAGAGAGGAACTCTAACGATTGCTCCTGTTTCCATGGTAGCAGGTTTAAGAGCATTGGTTGCTGTATTACCCTTTTCTCCTGGCTCAACATAGGTGATTTTAAGGTCAACGAACGGTGGCAACTCACATGATACTGGCTCTTCGTTTTCAGCAAGAAAGACGATTTCGCAGTTCTGACCCTCTTTTAAAAACTGTGGAGCATTGATCAGATCTTTTGGAATGCTTACCTGTTCAAATGATTCATTGTTCATGAAGAAATAATCTTCTCCTTCATTGTATAAGAACTGGTAAGTCCTGCGCTCAACACGAATGATATCGATTTTAACACCGGCGTTGAAGGTGTTGGGAATTACACGGCCGGTATGTAAGTTGCGAAGCTTAGTACGTACGAAAGCAGCTCCTTTTCCGGGTTTAACGTGTTGAAATTCCACGATTACAAAAGGCTCACCATTAAAGTCAATGCACAGGCCATTCTTAAAATCAGCAGTTGTTGCCATAAATATTGGTTATGTATAATTTTATTCAGGGCTGCAAAATTAATCAAAATATGAAAACCGGCAAAATTCGCTTATTCAGGATGTTGTGTTAACACCATTGTTTGTAGCTGCTTTAGCCATCTGAATAACTATATCTCGCTAATCTTATCCTGCTTACCTTTTTGTACAAGATTCTGTCAGCCTATTTCTGCTGGAAACTGCTGGTATTTACCTCTTGTGTGCAAAACGGATACTCCTCTCTCTGATTATTTGAGCAAACAATAATTGATTTATGACGGGCAAATTGATCGATCATCTTTTGGTACCATTCTATGGCTTTCCCATCGAGATTTGAACAGGGTTCGTCTAGTAGCAATACTGGACGATCTGCCATAATTGCATAGGTCAGTTTTACTCGTTGCTTCATCCCTGAAGAGAAATGCTTTATTGCCTTTTTTCCAGTGGTAGGAAGGCCCATGAGGTTGATGATTTCTTCTGTGTCTCTATTGTCAAGGAAGTTAAGATGCCCTCCTACAAATTGGGTTAATTGCAATAGATCAAACTCTTCTATGAGCTCTATATAGGGGGCCGCCATACTGATTAGCTTATAAATGGATGCTTGATCAGCTATTTGTCCACTGCTGTCAATAAAGGAAATTTTTCCTTCGGAAGGCCAGACTCGTCCGGAAATCATCTGCAATAAAGTTGATTTACCTGATCCATTTGATCCGGTAATAACCCATTTTTCAGATGCCTTTATCTGAAGCTCAAGATTCCTAAAGATCCAGTTTCGGTTAAATCTAATCCCTGCTTTCTGGAGGTCAATATCATAAAAGCTCATGTCTCTTTCAATTGTTTATTTCGTTTTCTGGCCTTAAAGCGCTTTTCGTTTCAACAAGAGTAAGCCGTTGCCAAACTTAACATGGTAAAAGAGCACTTCTCCGGTATTATTCAATAATGATAGTACTTGTTGTGATGCTCAAAATTAACCATTTTACAACTATACGTTTGCAACCGGTTCGGTTTCGTGCTAATTCTCGGGAAGATAAGCTCAATTCACGATCTTTTTAAGATGATTTATAGCGTTGGTGATAGGTTTTATGTGATTACAATTGCAGTTGCCAATTAAACTTTTTCTCTGTTAAAAGGTTAAATCAGAAAGAAGAATCAAATGGGAAACCCTGAAGTACTTAACTTGATAAATAATGAGGATCTGCATCGTTTTGAACTCTATGTTGATAACGAGGTGGCCTTTATTGATTATATATTTACTGATGATAAAATCTATATTCTTACTCATGCGGAGGTTCCCAAAGCCTTAAGAGGTAGGGATATTGGGAAGACTTTAGTAAGAAAAACTTTAGATTATATAAAACTAAACAGACTTAGACTCGTTCCGTTATGCCCTTTTATAGCTAGCTTCATTAAGAATAATTACGGATATGATGATCTTGTTTCAAAGATTCCCCTGGGATCAAAAACAGATTGATATCTGCTTTATGCATTTAATGCGGTGATATTTCTATGCCTAACGGTACAATCTTGAATCCTTGAATCTTGAATCCTTGAATCTTACACTTTATCCTCATTCAAAAAAAAGCCCCGGTATCAACCAGGGCTTTTTTAGAGTATCGATTATTCCAGTGATTATGCGAAGAGTTTAGAGAATTCTCTTTTAGCACGATCTTTCCAGTAACCTTTATGATAAGCGTAGTTAACGATGAGAGGGACAACGGTAGTTGCTTCAGCGTAAACCATTTGTTCGTATACGGTATCAACTTTACCCCATGAAGAAGCCTCTTTCAGGGTTGAGCTGGAGCAAGCGCCATCTCTAACATCGGCTACTGTGATTTGAATAGCATATTGGTGCATAGGTACGTCATGACCTAAGATCTCAGCGCAGACCACGGTATCTTGGGCGAAGTTTTTAGGGACACCACCACCGACCATGAATAATCCTGTCGTGCCGGCTGCGATCTTGATCTCAGTTAGTTCACGGAAGTCTTTAACGGAGTCAATAGATACATGTTTATCCGGATGTTCGACTTGGTGTTTGACAAGACCGAATCCAGCAGATGAGTCGCTGAAAGCGGGGCAGAAGATGGGTACATTGTGCTCAAAACAGGCTTTTACCAAAGAATCTTCTTTCTTTCCATTGGTCATAAGCCAACGGCCCATTTCACGTATGAACTCGCGTGAAGAGTAGGCACGGGGCTCTAGGCTATTTGCGATTTCTAGGATGGCATGGTCACAAGCTTGAAGTTCCTCTTCATCAATGAAGGTATCGTATATACGGTCGATATAGAGGCTACGTAAAGTCTTATCATCTTGGAAAGGGTTCCCAATGTAGTGTTTATAACCGAGGGCTTCGAAGAAGTCCATGTCAACAATTGAGGCTCCTGTTGAAACAATGGCATCTACCATATTATTACGAACCATGTCGATGTAAACCTGCATACATCCACCGGCGCTGGTACTTCCGGCTAGCGTTAGAATGACTGAACACTCTTTGTTAGCTAACATGCGATTGAAGATGTCGGCTGCTGTTGCAGTATCTCTTGAAGAGAAAGACATATTACGCATTGAATCAAGAAGTGCACTTGCATCAAACGATTTGATGTCGATATGTTCTACGGTTTGTTTAAGAAGATCTTGTTTGTTCATGACAAAATAGAGTGCTTGATGATTTATGAATGTTTATTATTAATATCCTAAGATTTTAAGCATCGACTTATAGCTTTGCTCTTTAGCGAAAAGCTTGGTGAAATACTCTCCGTTTTCATCGATGTCGATGATGACATGTTTGGGTGATGGAATCAGACAGTGCTGTATGCCTCCGTAACCACTTAACGACTCTTGATAAGCCCCGACATTAAAAAGGCCGATATATTGTTCTCTTTCATCCACAATTCGCGGGAGGAAGATTGCATTGGAGTGAGCCTCAGCATTGTAGAAATCTTGACTATCACATGTCAATCCTCCGAGATGAACTCTCTGGTATTCTGATGTCCAATTGTTAACAGCTAGAAGAATGAATCGTTGACTAATGGCCCAGGTATCGGGAAGGGTGGTCATAAAAGAGGAGTCAATCATGTTCCATAGCTCACGGTCATTCTGTTGTTTTTGGTGGACAATACTATAGAGCATTGCACCCGATTCTCCAACGGTGAATGATCCAAATTCAGTGAAGATATGAGGTTCAGGAACATCGTTTTGCATACATATGGCTTTAATTTGTGCAACAATCTCTTCGGCCATATATTCATAATCATAGTTGAATTCCAGTGAATTTTTAATCGGAAAGCCTCCTCCAATATTAAGACTATCTAATTCGGGGCAGATCTTTTTGAATTCACAGTATATGTTAACTGCTTTATTCAGTTCGTTCCAATAATAGGCGGTGTCTTTAATCCCAGTATTGATAAAGAAATGAAGCATTTTTAGTTGAAACATCTCATTATCCTTGATGTTCTCCAGGTAATAAGGGATGATATCGTTGTAACGGATACCAAGACGAGAGGTGTAGAATTCGAATTTGGGCTCTTCCTCGGAAGCTATTCTTATCCCAATTTTCGTCTTTCTATTCAATCCCTCAGTAATGTATTTTTCGAGTTCGAATTTGTTATCCAATATAGGAATAACATTATCAAAGCCATTGTTTAAGAGGTTAACAATATTTTCGATGTATGCCGGCCTTTTAAAGCCGTTGCATATAATGAAGTTGTCTTTCTTAAGTTTTCCTGTTTCTGCTAAACTCTCAATAATGTTAATGTCAAAGGCAGAGGAGGTCTCTATATGAACATCATTTTTCAGAACCTCTTCGAGAGTAAACGAAAAATGTGAACTCTTTGTGCAATAGCAATAGTGGTAATCGGCATTGTAATCAACTTTTGCCATTGCCACATTGAACATAATTTTAGCCTTCTGTATCTGACTCGATATCCTTGGCAGATAGGTGAGACGTAAGGGAGTCCCGTATTGTTTAATGATGTCCATCAAAGGAATCTCATGCCAGAGCAATTCATCTTCTTCTACACTAAATTCCTGAGTTGGAAACTCAAAAGTTTGGCCTATTAGGTCAATGTACTTATTTTTCATCCGGACTAATCAGGTTTAACAGTTTCGACTGATGCGGAAAATTTGTTCGACTTACTTTTGTTTAGGGCGACAAAAATACATCAATCCGATTGATTTAGGTTGATTAAGGATGAAAATTTTACATTAAAGTTGTGATTCTCCGAATTGTCAACTGTTTTTTGTAGCAGAGGTGTGAGTTAGCGTTTTAGTTTTAGGTTTGGGAATAGGCTTAAGTACCAATGATGAAGCGGTTTAATGATTGGATGAGAACCATAGAGGCTCGTCTTGGTCGTTAAGGTCTGGTAGGTTTTATAAGAGGTTAAATCTGCTTAAGAGCTAGATCTATTCGTAAGGATAAGGATATCCATTAAATTGAGATGGGAAGAAAAGAGAGTAACCCGATTGAGTTAGTTTGGTTTTTTTTGGGTGATCTGAATTAATTACATTGCGATTGGACTTGGTGCTATCTCAGCGTGGCAAGTAAAAGATCTAAATCCTGGAAAGGTAGTTGATGTTTTTTTGAGATAACCCGATTGGTCAATATTCCATTGAAGAGGTAAGTGCTAAGTCGGAGTCCTTGATTTTGTCTGAGCGTGTTTTCTAATCCCCCTTCATTGCCGATATTTAGGGCGATAGGGGTAAAGATATTGCTCATAGCATAGCTTGCGGTTCTTGGGACTCTTGAGGCGATATTAGGAACGCAGTAATGAGTGACTCCAAATTTCTTGTAAACGGGGTTAGCCAGGGTAGTTGGGATTGAGGTTTCGCAACATCCACCTTGGTCAATGCTAACATCTACGATGATAGAACCTTGTTTCATGGTTCCCACCATCAGTTCTGAAATAATCATAGGTGTCCGGCCATGTTTACTGTGGATTGCACCGATGACCACGTCGGCTGTTTTAATGGCTTTACTTAATACGGCAGGTTGCAAGATAGAGGTGAAAAGGGTTTGTTTTAGGTTAATCTGAAGAGATCTCAGTTTTGTTACGGAGTCATCAAAGACTTTTACCGAGGCACCCATGGCTAGTGCAGTATTGGCAGCAAATTCTCCGACTGTTCCTGCTCCAAGGATTACCACTTGTGAGGGGTTTACACCAGGGACACCTCCGAGCATAGTGCCTCGTCCATATTCTGGATGTCTTAGATATTCAGCTGCAATGATAATACTTGTAGTGCCAGCAATTTCGCTCATTGCCCTTAATGCTGGATACATACCTGTATCGTCCCGAATCAACTCAAGGGCTAAAGCTGATACTCTTTTTTGAGAGAGTTTTCGGAAATAGTCTTTACAATGGCGATGAAACTGGATCGAAGAGATTAAGATCTGTCTAGGACGAAAGAGAGCAATCTCGGAATCGGTAGGTGCGGTCAATTTAAGGATAACATCACATTGGAAAACCTCTTCGGTTGACTCTACCAAAATGGCTCCGGCATTTGCATAGTCTTGGTCAGAGAAGTTTGATCTTATTCCCGCTTCTCTTTGAACGACCACCTGATGTCCATTGGCTGATAATTGTGCAACAGCCGATGGAACTAAGAGAATTCGGTTTTCGAAAGGATCTGATTCAGTGGGTAACCCTATTGTAAATCGTTTAGGGCTTTTGGTTATCTCAAGAAGTTCTTCTAAGGGAGCAAATTGCCCGATTGGGTTACACTGATTGAATTGGGAGCTCGAGATGTCCATTTACCATATTGTTTTAAAGCAGATAATCAAGATTTGTCAGATCGGTCTGATGATTAAGACGATGCTTACAAAGATAATACAGCTAAGATAAGTCAGACTCGACAATTCGACTATTGTCGGTTTCATTGATCGTAATCTTTAGTCTAATAGTATCTTCAGGTAAGATAGCCTCTGCTAATTCTGGCCATTCAACAAAACAATAGCTTCCGCTGAAAAGAATTTCTCCGGCCCCGGTATCGAAGGCCTCAGAAGCACTCTTTAATCGATAAAAATCGAAATGGTAAAGGGATTGTTTGGAATCAGTAGGATACTCATTTATAAGAGTAAAAGTAGGGCTTGAGACGGCAGTTGTTACGCCTAGTTTACGACAAATAGCTTTGATAAAGGTGGTTTTGCCCGCTCCCATAGGGGCTCTAAAGGCAAAGACTCTCGCATTAGGGCAAGCTTGAAGTAGTTTTTCTGCTGCGATATCTATGGCATCCAGAGATTCAATAATGATCGGTGTGATAAGCATAGTTATACTCTTTGAAGTTGATTTACCTTTATCGGCATCCTTTGCAAGCAATCCAGATGTCTTGAAGGGGTTTGCTTTCTGACTCAGGTGCCTCTATATGTTTAACAACAGCTAAGGGGGCAAATAGGTTTTCCATGAAACGTGGTGGTTGAAATGCTGAATAGGTGCGATGCCCTTCTGTAACATTCCCTCTGATGACTAAATCGCCTCTCTCAAAATGTGCTTTCTCATCAGGGGTCAGTATTTTTTTGAAGGCATTCCCTTGACAGGTTAAATAGAGCATCCCGCCAGGGGCAAGCACTCTCTTAAGCTCTTTCATCCATCCATCATGCATGTCGGATGACAGATGGGTGAAGATACTTATTCCATATATGATGTCAAAACTATTGTCCTCATATGGTAAGCTTGGCTCAAGGGTATTTAAGTTGAATTCAATCTCTGAAAGATTATCCCTACACCACTTGATGGTCTCCTTGTTATAGTCAGTCCCGTATAGCTTGCAATCAGAACCGAGAAAGTGTTTCATGTGCCGGATGATTCTTCCTGGCCCACATCCCCAATCAAGAATTCGTAAACCCCCACGTGGGCCTATCACTTGGCGAAATAGCTCAGTCATCTCTCTGGCTGTCTCTTGACTATCTGAATAGTATTTTTTATAATCTAACTGAAAAGACTCATAGATTAGATAATCAGGAGGAAGAACTACTTCAGGATGCTGTTTCTTAAATAACTGGTTTCGCCCAAGGTTCTTAATCTGTTGACTTCTATAACGAATAAGATCGGCGGTGTGCATCAATCCTGTAGACCTTAATAGGTGTGATATGGTAGCTCTTAAACTCATAATAACGCATTTCAATTTGGTAAAGGTAAGCAGTTCCGCTAGAATTTGGCAATTGTTTTATGGATTCAGCCGGTTTAAGGGTTTAAAATAAGGGCTACCGGCGGCGGGCTGCTGGCAGCGGGCTGCTAGCTTCTGGCTTCGGGTTGCTGGTTACAGGTGTCGGGTTAGCTATAAGTAGCCAGCCGGCTCTTCTCCTAAATTGATTAATAGTAGTTTGGGGTTCCTGTTCATATTCTATATCTTTGCTGTACTTTATTATGTTTTTTAAATTAGAAATACACCTAAAATTTATTAACTATGACTGGAAAATTGAGTTCTGCACAGCTCATGGAGCTTGAAGAGCATTATGGAGCACATAATTATCACCCGCTACCTGTTGTTTTAGCACGTGGTGAAGGGGCAAAAGTATGGGATGTTGAGGGTCAAGAATACTTTGATTTTCTTTCTGCTTACTCAGCAGTTAATCAGGGTCATTGCCATCCTGCCATCGTAGGTGCTTTGGTTGATCAGGCAAAGACTCTTACATTGACCTCAAGGGCATTTTATAACGACCAATTAGGTCCTTATGAGAAGTTTATTACTGAGTTTTTTGGATACGACAAAGTACTACCAATGAACTCAGGAGCTGAGGCTGATGAAACAGCTTTAAAGCTATGCCGGAAATGGGCTTACCTTCGCAAAGGAATTAAAGAGAATCAGGCAAAGATTATTGTTTGTGAAGGAAACTTCCATGGAAGAACCATAACGATCGTTTCAATGTCTAATGATCCTGAATCATATAAAGATTACGGTCCTTTTACTCCTGGTTTTGTTGCAATTCCTTACAATGACTTAGATGCATTAGCTGAAGCTTTAAAAGATCCAGATGTAGCCGGTTTTATCCTTGAGCCTATCCAAGGTGAAGCAGGTGTGTTTGTCCCAGATGAAGGATATCTGGCAAAGGCATATGCAATGTGTAAAGAGAAGAATGTTCTTTTTATCGCTGACGAAGTACAGACCGGGATTGCTCGTACAGGTAAATTGTTAGCCTGTGATCACGAAGGTGTTCGTCCTGATATTCTCATTCTTGGTAAAGCATTGAGTGGCGGTGTCATGCCTGTTTCTGCTGTATTGGCAGACAATGACATCATGCTAACTATAAAGCCGGGTGAGCACGGTTCAACCTTTGGAGGCAACCCAATGGCTGCGCGTGTTGCTGTTGCAGCTTTAACAGTTGTAAAGGAAGAGAAGCTTGCAGAACGGGCAGAGGCTTTAGGCCAGATCTTCCGTGAGGAGATTCGTAAGATTAACTCTGAAATGATCGAGTTAGTAAGAGGTAAGGGTCTTTTAAACGCCGTTGTTATTCGTCCGAAGAATGGCAAAGAGGCATGGGATGTATGTGTAGAGATGGCAAAGAATGGTCTTTTGGCTAAGCCTACTCACCAGCATATTATCCGTTTTGCACCTCCTCTGGTTATTTCAGAAGAGCAATTACATGCTGCTGTTGAGATCATTCGTAAGTCTATTTTGGCCTTCGAATAACGGTTAACTAATTAAAAACTAAGCCGGTCTGTGCAATCCCTGCGCTGACCGGCTTTTTCTTTCACTAATTTACTAACCCTTATTGTGTTAACCAAAACCTTCTGCAAAGGTATACGAATTGAATTGAATCACCAAATAATTTTGGTATCTGTTCATAAATTATTCGTAAGTGAGCGTATAAAGAGGAGATATGTATCGAATAACTCCTTAGAAAACAATGAAAATATCGAGATTTGTTAATCTATTGTTAATGGCTTTTTTTCGAATTTTTAACTTCGTTGTTTCCCTTTTTTACCATGAAAGCGCAGCGTCAATTGTTTAATACGCTATCATATCGGTTCATGTATCGACATAACGATAGGTTTTTAAGAGAGAAAAGTGGAGTAAGAAGATGTGGTTTATCTAAGCCAATTGTATTTTGCGGCGAAGATGATCTTTTCATCTGATGATCTGACACCCCAAAGCGTTTCCTGATCATCGCTAGCCATAATAGTTATCTCCTCTTCTTCAAAACTTTCGGCAATGAAATTCCAGGTAAAGCTTTTTACTTGATGTTTTTTTAAGAAGCCAGTTGAAAAGGCGTCCATGGCTATTCTGACCATTTCGGCATTGTTTAGGTGGTTATGTTGGTCGATTTGACTTTGTCTCAGGACTTGCGTATAGATGGGTTGGCCTATTTTGGGGATGGCTACTTTGGCTGCTTCAGGAAAAGTCAGTGGTTCTGTTGCAAAGACTTTATAGGCGGCTACGGCATCGATCTTCTGAGGTCTACGTGAGGTGGTGTCAATAACCATCCATGAGGATGTGGCAGTACCGATACAGACGTCATCGATGAGGATGCGAAACTCTCTGAACGCAATTAGTCCGGCTGCTCCTCTGGGCCACGTCTCAATGGTAATGACCTCTTCCCAGTTTGGATATCTCTCAATTTGTACAGCTTGTCTGATTAAAACCCATGCTTGATTCATGGTTTCTAGCGCTTCAAACCCAAAGCCAATATGTTTGGCATGTTGCCAAGCGGCTTCTTGAAGTAAAGCCATTAACCCTGCGGGACTGAGTTTGCCGGTAGCATCGGTATGAGCCCAATGTATTTGTTGTTTAAACCTCCAAACTCTAATAAAATCGTTTTCCATTGGTTCCAATTTTTTTGGTGGTGCAAATATACCCAGCTGTTTTTAAACCCTCTGCAATAAAATGATAAATAAGGTGTGAGTTATTGGTCACCAAGTAGCTCTTTCTTGTGCAAGCTTTTAAAAATGATTCTTTTATAATTATGGTGTATCGTTTCAATCGATTGCTCCTAAAAACTTTGTAACTTAGCCAATATTTTAACCGTGATAGATTCACCCCCAAAAAAGTCAACCGTATGATTAATGTGGAATGGGGCAAATTGCCCTTCGGTTATTTTAAAACCGACTACAACGTTCGCTGCTACTTCCGTAATGGCGAATGGGGTAAAATAGAAGTATCCTCATCAGAATATATCAATATTCATATGGCCGCCACGGCTTTACATTATGGACAAGAAGCTTTTGAAGGGCTTAAAGTCTTTAGAGGTAGTGATGGCAAAATCCGTATCTTCCGTTGGCAGGAAAATGCAAAGCGTTTGCAAAATTCTGCACGTGGTATCCTTATGGCCGAAGTACCTGATGAGGTCTTCAAAGAAGCTATTTGGACCGTTGTTAAACTTAATGAGAAATTCGTACCCCCTTATGGAACCGGAGCTTCTCTCTATATCCGTCCTCTTCTTGTTGGTACAGGCCCTCAAGTAGGTGTTAAGCCTGCCAGTGAATATCTCTTTATGGTTTTCGTTGGCCCGGTTGGACCATACTTCAAAGAGGGTTTCAAACCAGTAAAGGTTCAGATTGCTCGCGATTTCGACCGTGCAGCTCCTTTAGGTACCGGTATCTTTAAGGTGGGTGGTAACTATGCCGCTAGCTTACGTGCCGGTGAACGTGCACATGCTGAAGGCTATTCAGCCGCTCTCTTCTTGGATGCTAGAGAAAAGAAGTATATCGACGAGGCTGGTCCAGCAAACTTCTTTGGTATTAAAAACAATACCTATGTGACTCCTAAGTCGGTTAGTATCCTTCCTTCTATCACCAACATGAGCCTGCGCCAACTCGCTCTTGATCTTGGTCTATCGGTCGAAGAACGTGCTATCCCCGTTGAGGAGCTTGAATCTTTCGAAGAGGTTGGCGCTTGCGGAACAGCAGCTGTCATCTCTCCCATCTGCGCTATCGATGATCGTGAAAATGATGTAATCTATACCTACTGCAAAGATGGTAATGCCGGCCCAATCTCTACTAAACTATATCATAAACTCCAAGCTATTCAATTCGGTGATGAACCGGATGTTCATGGCTGGGTTGAGGTCATTGAATAGTCCTGTTTGATTCGGTTTATTTTTAAAAAAGCCCCGTAGGAAAAACTTACGGGGCTTTTTTATTATCTTCATTCATACTTTAGCAAGAGAGAAATCTCAATATTTCGTTCTTTAGCAAATTTAGATTATTTTGAATTTTTGAATTTTTGAATTTTTGAATTTTTGAATTTTTGAATTCTATTATCATCCCCATCCCCTATAACGGAGCTAAAAGAAAAGCTGGATAACCCTTATCTCCCTTATCATTATAGAACTTAAAAAACTGCATCTTGTAGTAGAGACCATCTTTATGTTTTATAACATAGGTGATCCCTTCTCTAATGATATAACTAACATTACCGGTGGTTACATCTCCTACGGTCTGCTTCCAATTGTAGCCTATTATATCTTTTCTCTTGGAGTACTGCATTGATTGTGCAGTGTTCAGATTTATATTATTATATCCAATAATACTATCAACGGCTACCTCAATCTGCTGCTGGTTGATCAAAACTCCAGTCACTAGATAGGGATAGGGTGCTCCTTCTGAGGTGTACAAAAGAGTGGTGTATTGACCAAAAAGAAGATCATAAGAGTTTTCTTCAACTGAATGCATGATAATCGGATTGTTCTCATCTAATAGGAGTCTAACTGATTCTTCATTATTTGTTTTACTAATGACTAGTGTTTTCATTTCGCTACTCTTTAGTAATCCAAATCGAAGATGATAATTCTCATGCGTGACAGAGTCAATAATCACTTTATAAAAGCCTCGACTTCTTCCTTTAAGGTCTATCCCGCGGTCGATGATTCGCACTTGGTGATCACTCAGCCCTGAAAGGGTATCAACCCAAATTCCAAAGGAATTACCTGAGAAAGAACCATCGCTGGAATCAAACTTCCATTTTACACCAACCGTGTCGGTGACTTTTATTGGATCGGTCTGATGGGTTTCTGCGACTTTCATAAACAGAGCCGTGTTAAGATATATTCGCCATCCTGATGTTCCATTTTCGAACTCCAGATCATATTCTGTTTTCAATTCTCGATGCATTTCATTTGCAGATGATAGTTGAAACCAAGATCTGTATTTATAATCACCTTCTAATGCAATTGTGATACTTTTACCTTCCGCAGGGATGTGTTGGGGTACCCTCTCATCCTCCTTAAAACATCCTGTCATAACCAGAAGTGAGATAATTAATAAATAGGAGATATTATAGACTGTTTTCATTGAGATATCTGATAGGTGAAACGAATAAACCAGCTTGTACCCCAACCAACCGGGAGGGAGTTTGAGGATGAAGTATGAGCCCCATCAATACCTCCTGTCGAGTTGACATTGGTTACATTAAATAGGTTCTTACCCCCGCACTGAACCATGAAGTGATGATTTATAAACCATTTAGATAGAGTAAAATCTAAGGTATGCCAGCTATCTGTGATGCCCGTAGTGACTGTCCCATCAGAAGAGATGAGGTATTTTGTCATCTTTCCATTGTATTTGTAGAAAAGAGAGAGATCTATATCTCTTTTTTGGTCTATGAAACTCAGGTTTATTCCAATGTCATTAGTCCATTTCAATGGTAAGTCATTGTACCCTCCTTTTCCGATGAGCGCCCACCGGAAGTCGCTTTTAAGCCAATGGCTTGGTTGATAGGACCAAGCTAGTGAGCCTCCGGCAGTGGTATATTTGTCAAGATTTATATAAGTGTATGTTACAGGAGCCGATTCTGCTAATGTGATTACCTGTTTCATTGAGTTATAGAATCCGGTCAGATTTATAGTTAGTGGTTTTTCGAAAAGATTAAAATCGGTTTGAGCTGAGAGGTTAAGGTTATTTGACTCCTCAGCCTTTAGGTTTTCGTTACCCTGGATGTTATGGTTGATATCAACAAAGTAGAGGTAGAGTTCTTTAAGCGACGGTGAGCGAAAACCTGTAGCATAAGAGAGTCGAATGGAGCTGCGATTTGTGATGCTAAAGCGGGTGTTAATTGACCAAATAAGAGGGGCATGATAACGACTATTGTAGGCCCATCTTAGTCCTGGCTGTAGCTCTAATCTCCTTAAAATTGTCGTTTTCGCCGTGGCAAAGAGGGCATAGTCTCCAATAGCCTGATCGTTGTCTTTCATTCTTTTCCCCTCTCCCCATTCTTTATTGATATCAAATCCAGTTTGGATCTTTATCTTGTCTGGAATATCGTTTGAGTTAAGGAATAAGGTGCCTCTAATAGATAGATTATTAAAAGTTGAGGTGTCATGATCTGTCGGATTGGATGTGATGGTTTCAGTTAATGTTGTTAGATCCTTAAAACGGGTTATTTTTTTTCTTTGGTAATGTTGATAAGCGCTTTGAAGTTGAAATCGATGATTTGGGGTGAGTGAGATAGACGTCAGGTTCTTTATGTTAAGACGTTGGGTGTGGAAGGTATTATCAAATGCCGTTTCATAATAGGGAGCAAGAAGGGCCCCTTTGCTAAGAATCTTTTCGTTAAAGATCTCGGCTTTGGTTTCGGTTGAGAACTTTTGGTTTGGAATCCATAAATGTCTTACTGATGCAAACCATTGTCTTTTGGGTTTCCACTGTTTACTACGGCTCGTGTCTGGTTCGGAGAAGCCTCCAAAGAAGTTTCTTCCTCCTTCAATCGCGATATGATGGTTTTGTTTTTTGATACTAGTTATAGCATCAAAGTTCCAAACGCCTACGCTTTCATGCATGGCATTGACACGAAGATAAAAGGGGAGGTTGTTTTTTTTCGTGATGATATTGACTACTCCGGCTAAGGCATTGCTGCCATAAACCACGCTCATGGGGCCTTCGACGATCTCTACCTGGCTGCAATTATTGAGATTTAACTGCGAAAGATCGATAGAGCCATTCATACGCCCTTCTACGGCTATACCATCTACTAAGATCTTAACATTCTCGCCTGAGATCCCTTGAAGCGAAAGGTTTGAACCAAGTTGTACATCATTATTGATTCTGATACCTGCTTCATTTTTTAGGAGGTCACCTAGGTTACCTGCCGCTCGCCTTTCAATGACTTCTCTTCCGATTAGTTTAACTTGGTAAATAGATTTGTCTACTTTCTCTGGGGTATACTGGGCCGTTATTGTCACACCGTCGATCTCTTCTATTTTGGGATTAAGATAAAGGGTGAGCTGTGAAATGCTGGTCAATGTGTCGATGTAATCAGCATAACCAATGGAAGAGACCTGTATGATTGCTGACTCTTTATAGCTCAGCTTTATTTGACCATTGACATCCGATATAGTTGTGAGCTCTTTTTGATGGTTATCTGCTTTAACTCTTATGTTGGCAAAGGGGACTACTGTACCGGTTGCTTTATCACGAATAGTTAACAAGGTTTCGGCGGATTGTCGTTGGGCATAAGAAGAGCGGGAGAGAAAGGTTACTAATATAAGCAGTAAAAGTAACCCTTCTCTACCCAAACCCCGTTTGTATGTATGGACTAATCCAAGACTCATTGTATGATGAGTTTTTTTGTTTTATCGGATGTTTTAGTTGAGAATCTTAATAAGTAAATGCCTTTATTCAGATTCTCTATGTTTAGAGATAAAGTTTCTCCCGGAGTACATTGTTTGTTGATGATCTCTATCCCGTTAAGGTTGTAGATACGGAGGATTCCGTTAGCATCGGGTTGAATATTTACAACGTTGGTGGCTGGGTTAGGGTAGATGTTGATGTTAGAAGATATTTCCGGATCATCTATTGCTGTGGCACTAACTTTTAAACGAGCCATACGGATATTGCCAGTGGAGGATCCTTCGAACTTGGTAAACCATAATTTATAGATATCGCCATTCCCTGACTTAATGAAATAGAAGGTGGAGTCAGCGAGATCGTAGGAGAAGGTTGACATATTAAAATTTTTCCAGTCGTAACCGATGAGTTCTTTTTGTATTACCATTGGAGATGAGAGCCAATTTGTGAAGTCAGGTGCAACGGGTGAGAATTTGTTACCAGGAGTGGTGATATTACTAAGTACGCCAACAACGGGGTAGGGCATTCCTTGTACATTTGAGATGTACTTTGTAAATAGAAGTTCATAGTTGGAGGAGTCAGGTTCTCGGTCAATAACAGAAGCGGTTTCAAGGTCAATTCCGAGGAAAGCTTTGTTGGGGTATAGGTTGCAGTCGGCAGTGATATTGACTTGATTACTTCCGTCGAGGTTGGCTATCGTAATGAGCCATTTGTTTTCGACCGAGATTTTTCGGGTGATCCAGAGTTTTTTGTATAGGTTATTTCTAGTTTTAATTACAAATAGGGAATCGCCTTCTACATCATGAGTAACGGTGTTATAGACCCCCCATCCATAGTCGGGGTGTCCTTTAGCATTCTGGTTAAAAGCTCCGTTTTCCCAGCTGTCGAGGCCATTGTAGAGGGCTTTCCATGTTGATAATCCGGTGGTATCAACTGCGTCCCATGTTGCGGTGTCTCCTTTTGGATAAGCCCAAACCATGACCCCTTGTCCGTCATTGCTTAATAGACCGGCGCTCCATCGACCGGTATAGATTTGGAGGTCGTAATTGTTTCGAGGTGCAGGTATGCTTTGTCCGGTGGTAACGTTTAAGAATATATCTTGAGCATACCCGGGACCCATTGAGATGTCAAGGGTGTCAATGTTTTGAGAAGATACATTTAAGGTGATCAGGCTGAGCAGAAAGCTTCCTGCTAGTTGTGTAAATTTGTTCATGTGTGATTAATTAAGTTATTAGGTCACATAGAATAATCCAGGGGAGATTTTTAACCCAACTATAAGGGGGTAAATCCCATTGAGATTATTAAATAAATGTGGTTAAATTATTGAATATGAAATACCTCAACGGCTCTGTCGTAGATAGAGTAGAGGGGAATAATGAAAATAGAGGTGAAGTTTATGATAAAGAGGGAGGGCCTCTGAGGGTAAAGAGAGAGGCAATAGGATGGCGAAATAGGATCGCTGTTTGATTGAGCCAAGAATAGGTTGTAAAAAGGGGCTCATTAGTATTGTTATAGGCAGTTTCAGTACAATCAGACAAAGGAGCTTTGTAGAGATATTTCTCGGTGATGTCTGATTTTTTGATGGTTTTGTGGGTAGGGGGAAGGGATTGATCTTGAAGGGATATGTGAATGCCCCAGATCCGGTAAAGGTGAAAATCAATGATATTGCCAATGGAAATCCATAGCATCGCTGCTATTAGCAAGCGATTTAGAAAAAGGAGGCTACTATGGTGGCGGCTTGATTTCATATTTCAGTAGACAAAGGTACTAAAATGCTTCTTTTTAAAAGAGAGGCTTTAGTCTTTCAAGTAAAAACAACGGCAGAGCCACTTTGTTGATTTTCTAATAGGATTATTCTTTCTCTGAATTATGGTTGTGGTTTTGCAAAAAATAGCTATTTTTGCAGCCGTTTTGGCCCTGTAGTTCAATGGATAGAACGGAAGTTTCCTAAACTTTAAATATAGGTTCGATTCCTATCGGGGCTACACAGAAGCAAAAAGACCTCTCATAAGCAATTAGTTTTGAGAGGTCTTTTTTATTACTTAGATGCGAGGAGGTTTTGTCTAGGCATTAACAGTTAAATAGATTTAGCTACAATGTTTCTGGGATTGTTTTCATAATTGAAGTTCTCTTTGATTTGGGTTATTCTTTTATCCGAATTGCATAAAAGTTACCATTAGCATCTCCAAAATAGATGATATTCCCTTCAACTTTTGGGTCAGAGAGTATTGATCCTAAAGATAGGATCTTCTTTTCTGACTGTTTGGTCTCTTTACCATATAATTCGAAGTCGCTTCTGAATTCGTCATTCTGGTTGTATAGGGTAGAATATCTTTGTTTGCTCTCTTCTGTCTGATATATAGAAATAGTCTTTCCATTTTCAGGGTTTACGAAGTAGAGTTTTCCGTTGAAGCACCCAAAGGCGATGTTCTCATCAGCCTGGCACGCTGTCCCATAAACACGCATATTCAGTGGAAGTTTCCATTTTACGGTGCCTCCATCTGCATCCATGCAGTAGAATAGATGCGAATCGGAAGTCCCGAAGTAGATATTATTTCCAATAACAAGCGGTGTTGCAATAATCCAGCTTCCGATCTCCTTCATGTTCCATCTGCCTGTTCCAGTTTGAGCATCAAGTGCATAGATGTTATAATCACGACTTCCGAATAGGATGGAGTTTTGATAGAGAGCGGCCCCTCGTTGGATCTCGCCTTTAGGGAAGTACATGTCACCAATTGTTTTGAATTTCCATTTTAGATGACCTGTTTTTGCGTCTATTGCATAGAAATTTCCATCAAAGCTTCCTATATATACCGTATTGTATGCAATTAATGGGGTGGCATGTACCACTCCATTGGTTTTGTATTTCCAAATGCATTGACCATTTTGAGCGTCTAAGGCATAAATACAACTATCTCCACTTCCAATATAAAGAATTCCATCGTTTATAACGGGAGATGAAAGATAGTAATCCCACAGGTCATATTGTTTTTCTCCGTGGGTCTGAAATTTCCATAGGAGTTGGCCAGTGGTTTCTTGAACGGAATATATGTTACCATCTTTACTATTGAAATAGACTCTGCCATCTGAAACAAGTGGAGTTGAATGAATGGCTCCTTCTGTTTTATAGATCCATCGTAGGTTGCCCGTTCTCTTATCAAGAGCGTATAGGTTATTGTCTCCACTTCCGAAGAAGAGGTTATCATTGCTGATGGCGGCAGAAGAGTGTACTTCAGAGCCAGTGGAAAACTTCCAAACGAGGGTATTCTGAGAATATGCAAAGTTGCTAAGAAGAAGTATAAAAATGAGGGTTGTTACTTTTTTTGTATTCATACATTTTATGTTGAGATTAGTATCCAAATTTACTTACTATTTATAGAAAAACCTTTATTAGGGTCGGGTTTTTATGAGAGACAAAATGGATGATTAATTATACTAGTTTCTTATGCTTCATCTTTTTAACATTTCAGTTCATTAAACTAAGTAGGCTGATACTTCTCTAATCTCCATGACCGGATGAACTTTTTTTACTTCAACCAAGAAGCATGAAATACTTTATTACACTTGTTCTTTTAGTGATCGCAATGATCATAAGGGCACAATCGCCACTCGACACCCCTCTTAATGATCTTTATTTTGGCAATTTACATCAAGTTCTTTCCTTGATTTCAAAGCAAAAGCAAGTTTCGTTTGCTTATGATGTTACCCGTGCTGAAGCTATCGATGTAAATGAACGGCCTATGAATGAAAAGCTGGGTATGATGCTAAAGAAGATTTGCGAAGCGTCTAAGCTAAAGTACTATGTTGATAAGAATCAGGTAATTCATCTGATTGACCGTTGGGAGAGCCAGGATAATGCGGTGGCCTTAACACAGAAGACTTATCATGGGGAACCCACTCGAAGGAATTTTACCTTATCAGGTAAGGTGGTAGATTTATCTTCACAAGAACCATTACCCTTTGTCTCCCTCTCAATTAGAGGTACGAAGTTGGGATCGGCCACCAATGTTGATGGGTTTTTTACTATTCATCATGTCCCAGCCGATACTTGTGCTTTGGAGGTTTCATATATTGGGTATAAGCGTCAGCGGCTCTATTTGACCCCAGATATGAAGCTGAATAGTCTCAAGATTGATTTAAAACCTGATATGGTAGAACTACAGACTGTAACTATTCAGGGGGAGAAGCAGGAGTTACTGGAGGCAAATAATCAGGCTGGGCTTTTGAAACTCTCACCCCGACGTTTGGCTAATTTGCCCAATCTGGGAGAAAAAGACATTCTTAGGTCTTTTCAATTGATGCCTGGTATCAGCGCGGCAAACGAAAACTCTTCAGGGCTTTATGTAAGAGGTGGTACACCTGATCAGGCGTTGGTTCAATATGATGGGTTTACTGTTTATAATGTTGAACACCTATTTGGTTTCTTTAGTGCATTTAATAGTAACTCTATTAAGGATGTGCAGCTTTATAAATCAGGCTTTGATGCTCGTTTTGGAGGGAGACTCTCAAGTGTTGTGGAGATAACCGGTAAAGAAGGAGATCGTAAAGAGTTTAATATGGCAGCCGACTTAAGTCTTATGTCGGCTAATGCTTTTATCGAGTTTCCTGTAGGTGAGAAATTCTCCACTATTGTTGCCTTCAGAAGAAGTTGGCAAAGTCCGTTATATAACAAGATTTTTGATCAGTTTACTACAGAGAACAGCGAGACGGAAAATAGCGTTACCAATCCTCGTTTTCAACGATCCGGCTCAACGGATATTAGTAGTTATTTCTACGATTTAAATACAAAACTTACTTGGCATCCGAATGCCAGTGATGCTTATGCCTTTAGTTTTTATAAAGGGAACGATAATCTTGACAACTCCGTGTCTCCTTCAGGAGGAGGAGGGCCGGGTGGTCCTATGGGTGGTGGTTTTAGTAATTTTAGTATGGAGAACAATGACCTTACCTCTTGGGGTAATACAGGGGCATCTCTGAAATGGTCTCATCATTATAATAGTTCCCTTTATAGTAATATGTTGCTTAGCTACTCCAATTACTACAGTCAAAGAGATCGTACAAGTTCAGGTTCTTATACTAATGAGGATGATGAGACCGTCTCTATTCGTCGGGGGGTTATTGAAGAGAATAATCTCAAGGATTTTAGTCTTAAGGCTGATTTTGAGTATAACCTCACTTCATGGTTTAGATTTGACTTTGGGGCTCAAGGCACCTTTAATGATATTGATTATACATATAAACAGAATGATACACTTACTGTAATTGATCGCTCAACAAGTGGGGCAACTCTTTGTAGTTATCTTCAAAGCAATATTATATTAGATAGCTCACGTTTAAGAGTGACTCCCGGTCTCCGATATAATCTGTTTACGCCTACGTCTGGTAGTTATTTTGAGCCCAGAATAAACTCCTCCTATCAGGTCCTGCCTTGGCTTAAACTTAAAGCCTCAGCAGGCAAGTACTACCAGTTTGCCCGGCGGGTAATTAGAGAAGATATCTTACAAGGTAGTCGTGATTTTTGGGTGTTATCAGATAATGATAACCTTCCTGTCAGCTCCTCTGATCAGGTGGCATTAGGGTTTTCTGTTGAGAATAGAGATCTTCTTTTTGATGCGGAGGTCTATTTTAAGAAGCTTTATAATATTACTGAATACTCTCTACGATATACATACAATCCAAAGGAAGTTGACTATGAAGAGAGTTTCTATACTGGAAATGGCGAGGTTAGAGGTATTGATCTTTTATTACAAAAAAAGTCTGGCAAGTTTAATGGATGGATTGGTTATACCTTAGGGCAAGTGGTAAATCGATATTCTGATTTTGGTAATTATGATTTCTATGCGTCGAATGATGTAACTCATGAGTTTAAACTGGTAGGAAGCTATCAAATGAAAAACTGGGTTTTCGGTGCTACTTGGATTTATACTACAGGTAGGCCGTATACTGCCCCGGAAGGAGGCTATCAGGTGACTCTTCTCGATGGTTCTACGGTTGATTTTATCAATGTCTCTATTAAAAATGGGATGAGGCTACCTGATTATCATCGTCTGGATCTTTCTGCAACCTATAATTTTAAAATAAGTAACTCGGTTCCTGCCTCGGTAGGGATGAGCATCTTTAATGTTTATAATCGGGCGAATGTGTGGTATAAAGAGTATGAGATTGTCAATAATCAGATAATTGAGACTCCCGTATACTTTCTTGGGTTTACTCCTAATATAAATATCACGATAAGGATGAAGTAAGGTCTATTTATTAGGATTGATGCTTGTTTATTTTGTGATTCATGTTGTTCATGATGAGATCTGGTTATAACATAAGAAAATTAACTAAAGATGACTAAGATAAAATATTATATTCTAAGCCTAATCGTTATTTCTCTGGTCATGATTTCATGTCAGAAGCTAGATTTGGCTACCGCCGATGCTGATGTTCCTGTAGTGGAGGCTTATTTAAATCCGGCTGCTGAGATTTTGATTCATGTTACTCATCAGTTGGTCTATGAGTCTTCTGATACAGTTGTTAATCCTATTGAAGGGTTGATCATAACTATTCAATCAGAGGATACCTCGTTGGTTTGTCTTGTAGATAGTGCCGGATTTTATAGAGCTCCTTTAAAGCCGGTAGAAGGTAAAACCTATACTATGTCATTTGTTTATAATGATAAGGTGGTCTCCGCAACAACAACTATCCTTGCAAAACCCTCAAATTTTGCGACCTCCTCAACCACTGTAACCATTGGAATGGGAGGTGAGCCCGGAAGTGGAGATCCTCCAACTCCTCCTACTCCAATAACCCTGACATGGGATAATTATGATATGAGCTATTATATGGTAGTTACCGAAAGCATAGACTCATCTCCTGAACCCATTTTCGATACCGCGGAGGTCGTTCCAGAGAGAATCTTTAGAAGTACCCCCGAAAGAATAGCTACGCAAGAGCTCAATCCGAGATCATTCTTTTATTATGGATCTCATCGAATCATTCTATTTCATCTTAACGCCGACTATGCTCAACTCTATGATGAGAGTAGCACGTCGTCTCTGAACCTCGCCAAACCGCCTACTAATGTGGTTAATGGACTAGGTATCTTTACTGGAATTCATGCTGATACACTGTATGTAACGGTGAAAGATGATTAATCTTGGGGATTTCGATCTAATCAAATTTTATGATTTTGTTAGCTCAATGTTCATAGTGTTAAACATAAAAGGCGCTTTCATTTTGATACGATAGAGTTGGATAAAACCTTAGTTTAGGTGATTGATAACTCATCATCTAATTCACTGTTGCTGGTCTATTCGATGTCTCCTCTTCGTTCGCTCTTCGCTCCTTCTCCATATCTTTCTTCTTTTTTAGTGGATAAAATTGCATCGATTAAGCCGTAAAAATGCAATTTAACTATTCGGTTTAAGGTCAACTATGGAAGAGGTGATTTACCTGAAAGCCTTGTAAGTATTTGGAGCATCTTATTAGAAAAGGATGTTTTGTCTACAGTTGTACTTAACTAAGAATAATTTGAAGGCTTAAGATATGGAGAGGGAGCGCAGAGGTTCTGTGTTGATATCCTAATTTCCTGACATTTTTTTTGTAATTTT
>CAYUII010000013.1:0-49449 GCA_964444785.1 uncultured Bacteroidales bacterium
AGAGACTCCGATTCTGTTTATTGACGAGATCCACCGTTTCAGCAAGTCTCAGCAGGATTCTCTTCTCGGTGCAGTAGAACAAGGCACTGTAACGCTTATCGGTGCCACCACAGAGAATCCATCCTTTGAAGTCATCACCCCACTCCTGTCTCGCTGCCAGGTCTATATCCTAAAATCGCTGGATGAGACCCATCTTCACAAATTAATGACCAATGCCATTCATCATCTGATGGATGAGTTACATATCTCTATTGAAGTGGAGCAGAGTGATGCTCTCTTTAGAATAAGTGGTGGAGATGCACGAAAGCTCTATAATGCGATAGAGATTATCGTCAAGGCTCTAAAAAAGCCCGATGAAAAGCAGATTACCATTACTAATGAATCGGCTCGCATCATCATTCAACAGAACCTGGCCTCTTATGATAAAAACGGAGAGCAGCATTACGATATCATATCAGCCTTTATCAAGAGTGTTAGAGGAAGCGATCCCAATGCAGCAGTCTACTGGTTAGCTCGTATGATTGAGGGAGGAGAGGATCCATTATTTATTGCCCGTAGGCTTCTCATCCTGGCTTCAGAAGATATAGGAAATGCGAATCCTAATGCCATTCTCTTAGCCAACACCTGTTTTGATGCTGTGAACAAAATTGGATGGCCTGAATCTAGAATCATTCTCTCACAGACCACCGTCTATTTAGCCTCCTCGGCAAAGAGTAATGCCTCCTATATGGCCATTAATAAAGCTCAAGAGATCGTCAGAAAAACCGGTGATCTGCCGGTACCTCTTCACCTACGGAATGCCCCAACCAAACTAATGAAGAACATAGGGTATGGTGAGGATTATAAATATGCGCATGACTATCCTGGTAATTTTGCATTTCAAGAGTTTCTTCCGGAGAAGCTCGCAGGCTTAAAACTCTATGAGCCTGGGCAAAATGCAAGAGAGAATGAGCTAAGACAACGTCTAAAACTTCTTTGGAAAGAAAAATACAACTATTAAAACAAGAATATGCTACCATCAGGAATTCCTCATTGGAGTGGATTACAAACAAACCTCTTTTTTCTGATAGCAGGTCCCTGCGTCGTTGAAAATGAAGAGATGCCACTAGAGATTGCAGAAAAGATCATTCCTATTGCCCAGAGGTTAGGTATTCCCTATATCTTCAAAGCCAGCTACAGAAAAGCTAATCGATCACGGTTAGATTCCTTCTCCGGTATTGGTGACATAAAGGCTTTGGAAGCTATAGCAGCCGTAGGTAAGAAATTTAATATCCCAACCGTTACCGACTTCCATACTGCAGAGGAGGCCGCTTTGGCAGCACAATATGTGGATGTTTTACAGATTCCGGCCTTCTTATGCCGCCAAACTGATATGCTTTTAGCAGCAGCAGCGACTGGTAAATGTATTAATATTAAGAAAGGACAGTTTCTATCACCCGCAGCGATGAAGTTTGCCGTTGAAAAGGTAAGAGAAAGCGGAAACCCTAATGTCTGCTTGACTGACAGAGGAACAAGCTTTGGCTATTCCGATCTTATCATTGACTATAGAGGCATCCCAGAAATGCAGCGTTTTGACTGCCCGGTAATCCTCGATGCTACCCATTCGCTTCAACAGCCGAACCAGGCATCGGGAGTAACTGGCGGACAACCTTCATTGATTTCATTGGTATCTCGTGCAGGTATTGCAGCCGGTGTCGACGGGTTATTTATGGAGACCCATCCCAATCCAAAGGTTGCAAAATCAGATGGAGCTAACATGCTTCCTCTCGACAGATTAGAGGAGCTTTTAGAGTCGTTAGTCGCAATTAAGGAGGCTTTAAATAGGTTCTAATTTAAGATAGAGGCTATTTATTCGAACATCACCTGAAGTATACCACCACCAATTGGATCGAAGATCACCTTAGTTTTACTAATAGGTAGTGGAGCAAGGGCACCAAACTGAGCAATGGGTACCGAGACCTCACGATATAACCGACCTTGATATCGGCTACTAACAAGTGTTAATTCAGGAAGACGGTAATAAATCACACCGCTCTTGCCCGTTAATCCTTTTGGAAGTAATGAAGCCAAGGCAGAGGTACTATTGTTCTGTTTGAAGACCAGACTCACTTCACGTCCTTTAGGATCATTTGCTTCTGCCACCCCATTTTCACGGCTAAACTTACAAACTGTTATCGCTTGTTTACCCTTTTCAGGTACAACATAGAATGTCTGTGTAATTAGACGTTCCATTCTTAGACCCCGGAACAGTGAGAGATACTCATCTCTAAGATTCTGAATTTGCTGATCCATATATTTCAAAGTATTAGGATCATAATTCACCTCTTGGTACCCAGTCAGAAGGTTCATCCGACTCTCTTTCAGTCGAGCGACCATTTCTGCGGCTTCACGGGCTTTCTGTTCAGAGGGTTTCTCATTTATCGTTGTCTTAAAGAATCTCTTTTTTGCGGAGGCGGTATCAACGGTAATAACTCTAATAACGGTATCCGTCTTCTGTTGCTTGGTGGGATTAAGCGCATAAGAGAAGACCCCTTCCGAGCCATATAGCATGATCTTAGGTTGACCGGCAGGCTCAGGCTTCGGAGCTACTCCCCCATTGACTCCGGTGATGATCCCTGCTTGATTGAGCGAGATCAATATATTACGATCCTCTTTTGAGCTTTTCTCATCAATCTCAGCAAAATAGTATTGGTCAGGATCGGGCTCTGAGGAACCATTTACAACAATATCAACCAATTCATACTCTCGTCCACTC
This sequence comes from uncultured Bacteroidales bacterium, assembly GCA_964444785.1. Classification (GTDB taxonomy): domain Bacteria; phylum Bacteroidota; class Bacteroidia; order Bacteroidales; family TTA-H9; genus JAJTBW01. Next base: position 2,756 of record CAYUII010000013.1, read on the forward strand.
GTAGTTACGGCATCAGTAATTCCCATGTAGTCGGCGGCATAATCAGCATAAGGGCCCCTAAGCAACTCCGTCTCCTTATAGGTGATCTCAACTTTAATCACCGTTCGAGGCAAAGCATATACGACCCCATCTTTTGTGGGTTTTGCTCCTGAAGCTAGTCGAGTCACTGAAATCTGGGCCATTGTAACTGTAGACCCTAAAATTAAGAAGAGCCCTATAAACAGACTAATTCTCACAGTTATTCTACTCATTCTAATCTACTTTTAGATTAATCTTGAACAATATCTTTTTGTAAATATAGGCAATTTATCGATTTTACTCAACCATCAAAGCCTCTGCATACTGAACAGATCATGGTTGAATTTGTTCTATAATAGCAAAATACATACACATATATGAAGCATCACATCATTTATGCTAATCATAACGACGGCAGCTTTAATCATGCCGTAAAAAACAAAATCGAAGAGACCTTAAAAAATGCAGGGCATGAAGTCTTTGTATCTGATCTTTATGCCATGCAGTTCAATCCGGTCTTAACCTCCGAAGATCTAAAACGTTTATATGCCGGCGAGATTGCCCCAGAAATCAAAGCGGAGCAAAATAAAATCGCTGAGGCAGATGTTCTAGTCATCATCTATCCAGTTTGGTGGACCTCCATGCCAGCCATCCTAAAAGGCTATATCGATCGTGTTTTCCAATATGGATTCGCCTACAAAGCGGGTTCTAACGGGATTGAAGGAATGTTGCATGGGAAAAAAGTCGTACTATTCAGCTCAACAGGTCAACCCAAAGAAGCTTACCAAAATGGAATGTACAACGCTATGAATATGACCACCAACACCGGAATCTTCGAGTTCTGTGGGATTGAAGTGCTGGATCATGTCTACTTCCCTTCCATCATGACGGTGACGGATGAAATCAGAAGTCAATATATCGAACAAGCTGCCGAGGTAATCTCAAGACTATCTCCGGCAGTAAAATAACCAAACTAAAGGGGAGTCACTCAAATGAGAGACTCCCCTTTTTGGTGATCGATTCAAGATTTTAGCCCATCTAGCTGCTTTTTCATGAGAAATGAAGAAAACCAGGATGAAAAGCAGGTTTTTTTTAGGCCAACGAGAGTCAATTAAACCACGAAAGGCACGAAAGACACGAAAACTCCTAGAAGAAGAATTTCGTGTTTTTAGTGTTTTTCGTGGTTAAAATGGAGTAATGAACCACGAAAGGCACGAAAGGCACGAAAACTCCTAGAAGAAGTATTTCGTGTTTTTAGTGTTTTTCGTGGTTAAAAAGAAGTAATGAACCACAAAAGGCACGAAACTCACGATAATGGCTTGAAGCAGAATTTCGTGTTTTTTGTGTTTTTCGTGGTTAAAAAGGAGTAATGAACCGCCTATTGGACAGGAAGAGAGATAATCCCTTTTGAATAGAGCACAGCGCTACCAGTCACAAAGACATTATTTTCACCTAGTTCACACTCCAAATCGCCAACTCTGGCCGAAAGTTGCCTAGCCTTCATCTGCGTTTTATTAAGTCGCTTAGACCAATAAGGGATAAGAGTGCAATGAGCGGAACCTGTCACGGGATCTTCAAAGATGGTCGATTGTGGGGTAAAAAACCTTGAGACAAAGTCGACAGTATCACCAGGAGCAGTAAAAATGACTCCACCATGGCCAAGATTAACCCGATCAAATAATGACTTATCGATTTGAATATCTCTAATAATCTGTTCATTTTCGTATACAAGCATAAAATCTCTGGCCTTTAAAACGATATCGGGTTTAACGGATAAAGAGTTGTATATATCAAATGGCAAAGATTCTGATTTGCCTTCTCTAATCGGTAACGCCAGAGTAAACCTACCATTCTCAGCTTCGACCTCAATTAATCCACTTTTTGATTCAAACCTAATAATCTTTTCATCAAACCCTAAATGAGTGGATAAAACATATGTAGCAGCCAAGGTAGCATGACCGCACAAATCCATCTCGATATCAGGAGTAAACCAACGAATATGAAAGTGATCTTCATAACGGATAAAGAAGACCGTTTCAGGGAGTCCGTTTTCCTTAGCAATCTTTAACAAAAGCTCATCAGAAAGCCACTCTTTTAAAGGGATAACGCATGCCGGATTTCCACCAAAGATGGAGGAAGTAAAGGCATCAACATGGAAAAATTCCAACTCAATCATCTTATGCTTGTTTTTAATTCTACCGAAAGAAACAGACTAACATCGTAAAACGCTTCCAACTGACCGTTATTTTAACTTAACCAAAAAAAAGGGTGCCCCACCTGGGCACCCTCATGACGAACAAGTCTACTTAACAGGATACTTGGGGACACCAGGAAGATCCTTTGGCCATGCCTTCAAATCCTCCTTTATAACTTCAATTGCTTTGTCTAATTGAGCATCTTTTCCATTGAACTCATCGTACATATCATTATCTACTACGATATCTGGATCAACACCATGACCTTCGATCACAAACTGCTTTCCTTCGGCATCATAATGGGCAAACTCAGGACGATTTAATGTTCCTCCATCCATGAAAGGAATCGGTCCACGAATACCTACTACCCCACCCCATGACCTTACGCCAATGGTCTTACCCATCTTCAAGGTCTTGAACTGATAAGGGAACAGGTCGCCATCAGAGGCTGAATAACGGTCAAGTAGCAGAACCTTGGGCCCCCACTGCATGCCTTCGGGCTTTGTTGTGGGACTACCGTTTCTACTTATAGCCATAATGACCAACTGACGTTTGAGCCTTTCAATGATCATCGGACTAACATTACCTCCACCATTGCCACGGTCGTCGATAATCAGAGCACGTTTATTTAATTGTGGATAGTAATGCTTTACAAACTCATTTAAGCCCTCAACACCCATGTCAGGGATATGAATATATCCAACCTCACCATTAGTCTTCTCGTTGACATAACGGATATTCTTTTGCACCCAATTATAGTAATAAAGAGAAGCTTCATTCTCAATAGGTTTAACTAAAACCTTACGACTTCCACTTTCTGAGGCGGTACTATTTACTGTCAACTGAACCAACACATCTGCTTTATTGATCAGTAACTCGTAAAGGTCTTTAACCTTTGTAACAGGAACATCATCTACAGCAATAATGAAATCGCCGGGTTTTACATTAACACCAAGCTCAGTTAATGGTGAACGCATCTCCTTATTCCAGTTTTCACCTTCAAGAATCGATTCAACCTTAAAGTAACCTGACTTATCGCGAACGATCGTTGCACCAAGTAAACCGGTTTTAATACGATTAACCGCAGGCTTATCACCGCCATTAATGTAAGCATGTCCGGTATTTAACTCACCAATCATCTCACCCATGATATAGTTCAAATCATTACGATTGCTAACATAAGGTACTAAAACCTGATATTTCTTGTAGATATCATTCCAGTTTACACCATGCATATTAGCATCATAGAAGAAATCACGCATCTGACGCCAAGCTTCAGCATAGATTTGTTGCCATTCTGCCTTAAAGTCAACAAAGATCTTCATCTGAGAAAGGTCAACAAACTGGTCAGGATTGCACTTGCCTCTTGGTGTATCTATAACAGCATATTTTCCACGCAAACTGACCAACATCTTTTTGCCACCAGCAGCTAGAATGTAGCTATTGATATTTCCAATCTCAACCTCTTTCTTATCAGCTAAATTATAAGCCAATAACAGTGGCTGTTCATCGGTTGAACTTGCTCTGAAGTAATAAACCATATCACCCGTAGAGTTTAATCCCCAATATGCAGCCGCCTTCTCACTAAGTTGAATGGTACGTCCTTCAATGCCATCAAAATCGATAGTTACAGTAACACCAGCTTCAACAGCCTTTTTATCAGTACCCTTGTCTTTCGAAGCATCTGTTTTCTTTGCATTGGCATCTGCTTTTGTATCAGCTTTTACCTCTACCTCGTCATTTTCAGGGGCAAATGGAGAAGGCGTTTCATTCTTTAATGTAACCATGTATACCCTACTCATGTCTTGATAAACATGATTCCATTCTGTCCAAGAATAGACCGGATTAAAGTCACGATTCGAAGTAAAGAAAAGATATTTCCCATCTGATGAGAAGACCGGACTTCCTGAGTCATACCATGAAGAGGTTACCTCTTTACTCTTAGCACTTGCCAACTCATAAATCATAATGCGACTTGCAGCATTATAAACAGGATTAGTATAAGCTATCCATCGGCTATCCGGAGACCAAGAGAAGTCTCTCAGTTCACCAAAAGGCGATGTTGTAACAATAGTTCTCTTTCCACTGCTCACCTCCACATATTGTAATCGTTGAAGCTTATCGCTCCATGCAATATTACGGCTATCTGGAGACCATTGAATATCATACATCCAGGTATCTTCAACCGTGAAAACTTTCTTGGCTTCACCACCCGCTTCAGGAATAACATATAAGGCATTATTGCCATCTTTATCAGAGATAAAAGCAATACTCTTTCCATCTGGTGACCATGCTACATTTCTATCGTTAGCACCGCAAGATGTGGTAAGGTTTCTTGTAATTCCTGACTTAGCAGGAACCGTGAACACATCTCCTCTAGCGCCGAAAACTATGCGCTTGCCATCAGGTGAAACATCAGCTGAAGAGATGTTCTTATCGGCATCTCTCCAGCCCTTTAAATTCGCTGCATAATCATCACGAATGACTACATGGATCTGCTCTACTTTCTGTGTTGCAAGATCCAAACGATAGATATAACCTCCCTTTTCAAAAACGATAGCATTATCTCCTAAAGATGGAAATTTAATATCATAATCGTTAAAGTTGGTCGCCTTAGTGGTGCTCTTTGTTACTAAATCATACACAAAGAGATTCATGATTCTATCGCGGTCACTCAGATAATAGATCTTATTATTAGCCCACATAGGGAAAATATCCTGAGCACTATTTTGAGTAATATTCTCATTTTTCTTTGTCTTGTAATCAAAAATCCAAACATCGTCAGCCATTCCGCCTTGATAATACTTCCAAGTGCGGAATTCACGCATTACCCGATTGTAAGCCATCTTAGACCCATCAGGAGAGAACGTTCCAAAACCAGCACAAGCAAAAGGAAGTGGTTCTGATACGCCACCCTCAGCCGGTACTTCAAAAAGTTGTCCCTTAAAGTCATTAAACGACTGTTTCCTGGAGCGATAAACAACTGAGTTATTATCTTTCCAGGTTACAACCATATTATTAGGCCCCATACGATCGGAGATATCATCACGCTGTAACGTAGCAGTGTAAGTAATTCTAGTTGGCTGTCCGCCCTCAGCAGGCATTGTATAAACCTCTGTATTACCATCATACTGTCCGCTAAACGCAATCTTCTTGCCATCAGGAGAGAATCGGGCAAACATCTCATAGCCCTGCGCATCAGATGTAAGCCTACGAGCTACCCCACCCTGGGCATCTACAGTGTAAAGATCACCAGCATAGGTGAAAACAATCTGGTTTCCATGAATGGCAGGAAAACGCAGTAGACGCGCCTCCTCCTGTGCAGTCGTGGTTAACCAACCGGCTGCCAGAATAAATAACAAAGCTATCTTTCTCATTGAATAAAGTTTGTGATTAAGGTCTGATCAGAAAAAGCAGAGCAGTGACCACAATTAACGTTAATCTCCTGCCCTGCGTTTGAGCTGAAATGTTGCACCTCTTCTATTACGAATTATATACCACAAATATAATCATCTGATTCGTAAACCTATAAGATTTTTAGCTCGTTCAATCCCGAACAAAAAACGGTCATATTCGAACACTCTGCGCCCTATCTTCGCAAAAATTGAATATCACTCACTATTAAAATCCGCTATTTATTACCTTTAACTCTAAAATTCACCACCACTATGAAGTATTTTACACCCATTCTTCTACTCTTGCTTATTCTAACTATTGATTCTGCATGCCAATCATATACAGTCATGACCTTCAACCTTAGATATAATAACCCATCAGATGGCATCCAACAATGGAATAATAGAAAGGAGTTCACCCTTGATATTATAAAAGATCACCAATCTGATATCATAGGAATTCAGGAGGAATTACTTGACCAGGTACAGTTTCTTGACCAAAACCTACCAGGTTATCAAAGGGAGGGTGTTGGAAGAAGTGATGGGATTGACAAGGGTGAATTTGCGGCAATTTTTTTTAAATCGAATAGATTTAAAAAAATAGAAGGGGGGACATTCTGGCTATCAGAAACGCCAAACAAGCCTGCAATGGGCTGGGATGCGGCTGTTATCAGAATCTGTACCTGGGTTAAATTACAGGATATCTCTACCGGAAAAAAGATTCTCTTTATGAATACTCATTTTGATCATATCGGCGAGATCGCAAGATATGAAAGCGCACTGCTTATTGTTAGAAAGGCCAACGAGTTGAGTAAAGATGGTTATTCTGTTATTATTACTGGTGATTTCAATTCCACAATAGACTCTAAACAGATTAAAGAGATCCTTTTAACCTATGATGATAGCCGATCTATATCTGAAGCTCTACCCGAGGGAACAGAAGGTACTTTCCATGATTTCGGTCGATTAAATGAGCCACTTCAAAGAATAGACTTTATCTTTCTTAAAAAAGGAGAATGGCACGTATTAAACTACATCACTGACATCCGAAAAAAGGGAGAGATCTTTTCTTCTGATCATTATCCGGTAATAGCAAAAATCAAAGCTTTATAGATGATATAAAGTCTATCAACGCCTACTGACTCCAATTCATTGATACCAGATGATTCTAAAGAGTATCTATTAGTCCCGTTGAGTCTTGCTAAAAGCCAATGGAGGCAAAAGGAGTGAGCTATTTTTCGGACAAAAAAGATTAGAGTAAATTTGTCAAAAAAAACAGAATGGGAGAGATAAAGGTGATCGCATTCGATGCCGATGATACTTTATGGGAAAACGAGACCTATTTTAAGGAAGCTGAGGATCAATTCGCCGAAACATTGATCCGATGGTATCCTAAACAGTACTCAATAGATGAACTTTTTCGGACAGAGATGAAAAACCTATCCGCATACGGATACGGGGCTAAAAGTTTTACCTTATCAATGATAGAGACTCTGCTTCGACTTGGTGGGGATAATGTAACGCCTAAGATGGTTTCGACCGTTTTAGAAGCCGGAGATAAAGTGATAACTCATAAAGTTGAATGTTTACCAGAAGTTGAAGAGACCCTTAAAGTCTTAAATAGGTCATACAAGTTGGTAATGATTACAAAAGGAGATCTTCTGCATCAACAGCGGAAATTAAGAGAGAGTGGATTGTCCTGCTATTTCGACCACATAGAGATCATTAGTGAGAAAGACAGAGATGAATACCATCGAGTGATCAACCTGCTTGGCATCAAACCAACGGAATTCATGATGGTAGGTAACTCACTGAAAAGTGATATTATTCCTCCTCTTGAAATCGGAGCAACTGCGATATATATACCTTTTGAGCACACATGGCAGCATGAACACTCAGAAGAACCCAATACAGATGATGGTCGATACTATAAGATTAAAAAAATCAGCGAACTCGTGAATCTAATCCACCAAGTCACTCATTAGTTTTTGCATCGCCTTATTCTCAATAGTAGATTATCAGTATTACTAGATCAATAATTTCAAAGATCTAATCGTTAAAAGAAGAACAATGAGAAAAGAAATATTACTTTCAGAATGGAACAGAAAAGATCATTTTGAATTCTTTAATTCTTTTACTGAACCCTATTTTGGAATCACTACCTCTCTAGAGATCACCCAAGCTTCTCATAGAGCCAAAGAATTAAACGTATCTCTCTTTCTATATTATATGCATGCCTGTATGAAGGCCGTCAATCACGTAGCTTCATTTAGAATCAGGCTTGAAGGAGACAAGATATATCAATACGATACGATTCATGCTTCGACAACCACGAACAGGGAAAATCTGCCTTTCGCTTTTGCATTCCTTCCATTTATTGAAAACTTAAAAGAATTCGTTGAGCAGAGCGCCATTAACCTCAATGAAGCAAGAAAGATGACAGGATTAGGTATGGGCGAAGAGAACAAGAGATTGGATCTTGTTCATTACTCTACACTCCCCTGGATTGAATTCAGTTCAGTAAGTCATCCAAGAAACTTTATCTATAGAGATTCAGTACCCAAGATAACTTTTGGAAAGATCAGTAATAAAGGTGACAGAGTAATTATCCCTATTGCTATCCATGTACATCACGGCATCATGGATGCTCAAGATGTGGCAGAGTTCTTGGAGCATTTTCAATCCTTTCTGGATTAAAACAATCAGGTGCCTATAAACCTCAGATAATGGGTAGAATTTATAGCAAAGAGAAAGGGCGATTGTCTGTTATCACCCTTTCTATCGGATTAGAATCAATTAACTCCTTCAAAATAGTCCACGAATATTACTATTGAAAATATTCACTCAAGGCATCTAGTTAACCAATAAACAGACCTTCAACTCTAACTTTATAACTGCCATCTTTCTGCTTAACTACAGCATTTACTAGTCCACTATGCCTCCATTGTAACATACAACGTCTGGGCATAAACCAATATCTTCTACCTAATTTTATTTCACTCTTGGCCTCTTTGATTAAGCCCTCATACCCCTGTGCCACATAATAACCTATATCAATAAAACCTTCACTCCTTGGTCGTAATGGACCGGTAACAAACCAATTAATCACACCATTTCTAGGATCAACATCGCTTACAATACCACAATGTGTTATAGGACAACCACAAGACATTCCCATCGGGCGTCCGATCATAACATCCCCCTTTTTAACCCCTAATTTTTTTACCAAAGCAGGATTATAAGGAAGAATTGTTTCTCTTGGACCAGGTTCTCCATCAAATACATCAAGGATAAAATCGAACTCTCTCTCCAATCCATCCTTCCAATTTAGTCGTTCTCCTAAACCTTCTGTATTCTCACAGGATAGACAATTTTTGATAACATTCTTAGATTCATCTCTTCTTAAATAAGTACACCGTTCCAATTCAGTTTGACAAAGACCAAGGGCTTCTGAAAAATCTGAACATGATTTATAACCACATCCACCACAATTTAGATTAGGCAGATTGAAATTTACTTTAGTTGATTGAATTAAAGGATTTTGATCCATGATTTTAAGTTTTAAATTGAAAATATTGAGTTTAATTTAACAGTACACTTCTTCAGTGCTTCCTGAAAAGCTATAATCTCATCTTTTGAATTATACCGTCCAAGACTTACTCTTATTGAACCTCTTGCTTGAAGAGGGTTAAGGCCAATTGCCTGTAAAACATGAGAAGCTGAACCTGAATGATTGGATGAGCAGGCTGATCCAGCTGAGACAGCTATTCCATTTTCATCTAGAAGAAAAAGAAGCCTAATCGATTCACCTTCGAGATTATGGAAGCTAAAACTTAAATGACCTGGTAACCGCTTGCTCTCAGAGCCAATAATATAGACATTATCAAAATTGCTATACAGAAAAGTTATCAGATGTTGTCGTAATTCACTGACACGTTCACACTCCTGTGACATTTCCGAATAGCATAACTCAACAGCCTTACTAAAACCTACTATTGCTGGTACATTTTCTGTAGAAGATCTAAGACCAAATTCCTGCCCTCCACCATGCATTATTGGATCAATTAACACCCCGTTTCTGACGTAGAGAGCACCAATACCCTTTGGGCCATATATTTTATGAGCATTAATCGTTAATAGATCAACATTTGCTTCTATCACGTTTAAAGGGATCTTACCAAAGCTCTGGCAAGCATCTGAATGAAATAGTACATTATTTCTTTTGCATATCTCACCTATCTGTTCAATTGGTTGAATAGTTCCTATTTCATTATTGGCATGCATAATGGAGACTAGAACCGTATCCTTTGTGATAGATTTTTCAAGTTCATCCAGATTTACTATTCCATCAGAATCAACAGGTAAAAAGGTGGTTCTAAAACCTAATTTCGTCAACCAATTACTTGAATTTAAAACACAATCATGCTCAATAGCAGATACAATAATATGGTTACCCTTTTTTTGGTTTGCAAATGCAACTCCTTTGATTGCCAGGTTATTTGCTTCTGTCCCACTTGATGTAAAAACCAACTCACTTGGCAGTACACCCAAATACTGAGTAATTCTAGCTTTTGACTCTTCAATTATCCTCTTTGCATCAACCCCAAACGAGTGCATGCTGGAAGGATTACCATAACGCTTATTATAAAATGGTAGCATTTCTTTAACTACTCTATCATCTATACAAGTCGTTGCTGCATTGTCAAGGTATATTTTAGTTGACATAGGCTATAACATTACTCACCAACATAAAACAAATCATGTTCCATCGTGCGTAATACACCAAAATGGTTTTTAGCTCCGATCTCCTTTTTTCCTACACAAATAGTACATGTTCCTACTGGTGGATTACCTCTTAGAAACATTGGAAACTTAACTTCATCTGCTGTGATAATCTGCCTTACTATTGGATCGATTCCAATTCCATACAACGCATTGCTTTCAATAACGTTGACACCTTTGGCCGAATCTATTACTCGAAAACGAAAGACTTCACGCTCTGCTTGAGACACTAAATCTATTTTTGTTATTACGCAAGAATCCGCTAAGGATAACATCGGACCAATTTTTCGTGGTAAATTCATTCCACTGGTTGCCTCAAGCACTACAATTCCCAAAGAATCTTCTACATATGGCGAGCACCGAAGACATAATCCAGCAGTCTCAACAAACAAATAGTCAGCTCCTGAATCAATAGCCCATTGCACAGCCTCGTCTAATACAACTACATTGCAATGGTCAGGACAAAGTTCTCCTGAATAAATTTTCTTGGTTGGTATCTTAAATTCTGATGCAATTGCCTCATCTTCATCAGCAAAGAGTACATCAATCTTAATATATGAAGATTTAAGCCCCTTTAATTGCATTCTCTTAAGAACTTGTCGAATGACAGTAGTCTTTCCGCATGTTGGCGGCCCAGCAAAAATTACAAGTCTCATAACTGTATCATATTAAAAATGAATCCTTTTCTCCTAATGTTTGTTAATCTCTTTAACATATCCCCAGTAGATGTTCCTCCCGAAGTTGTTCTCCTGCTCTAATTAAACCTCTACAATGTAAAATGAGGTCATCAACAGAGCGAAGCCGTTTAGCTATATCCTTCTCTTCTTGACTAGAATGTACTAGTTTATTCATCGCTCCATTTTTCATAACAATTCGATAATCTGATAACAAAGCAATGGTCGGATCATGAGTTACAAAAACGAATATTTTATTGTATGTCTTTAGTAATGCCAGTGCTTTTGTCTTGTTTATACCAGCATTTTCAATTTCATCTAATAAAATAATAGGAGAATTTCCTATTACTACTGCATCCGCAATCAGTAATGATCTAGTCTGTCCACCTGATAACTCTGTCATTCCTGTTGACTTTGATATAGGCTCGCCTGTTAACTCATTTGCAAAATCGATAGTCTCATTTACTACGCTTAAAACATCCAAAGCTCCCCGAACTTTTCCATGTATAGTTAAAAACTCTCCAACTGGAAGATCACTTAAAAAATTAGTATGCTGACTAATTAATGCTATAGGATGCTTGGACGGTTCAAAGGTAAACTCATCAGGAATAGGACAACCATTTATCATTACTTGCCTTAAAGATGGTGTATTACGACTGGCGAACAGTTCAATATCGTTTATTAACGTTGTCTTTCCACAACCAGTTGGACCCACAATACTAATGATATCGCCCATTGCTAAATCAACTATTTTGACAAGCTCATCTATACCATCTTTGCCTGTACCCCCTAAAATTGTAATGCTTTGTATTTCCATTTGTTTTTTCTACAAATGTATCAAGAACGTTCACCAATTTAGTGTACATTTGAATCTATTATCTTATAAGAAAGTATTAAACATTTCATATTACAGATAGGATAGGTAAATGAAAATTGAAACTCATCAATTCTTTGACTGCAACAATTGCCAGTTTAAAACCATAAGTTGTAAACATTTAGAGCTACATGAATTCGAAGCAATCAGAGAGAAAAGCCTTCAGATTATTTATAAAGGTCACGAAACAATAATCAAACAAGGCTCAAGACATAACGCATGGATATTCCTACATACGGGAATTGTAAAGGTGACCATTCAAATAGATACCTCAAAAATTCCTTTTACAACATTTGTGTCAGGGCCGGCTCTCCTTGGCAGTTTAAACTTATCCGAAAAGTCGTTCAACTTTTGCTCCATTATTTGCGTTACAAATTGCGAAGTCTGTCTCATAGATTCAGAAACACTACGTAACACCTTCCAGAATAACAGTCTCTATTTTGTGGAGATGATTAATTTAATCCTGAAATATGTTTATCCTGCCTTTTTGATGTCACTCAACATGGTTAACCTAAATGTAAAGTCAAGAATAGCAAATGTACTGTTGTATCTTTGTGAATCTGTCTTCCAAGCGAGTAACTCGACATTCATTTTACCAAAAAAATTAATTGCTGAAATTGCTTACTGTTCTTATGAAAATGTCATTATCAACCTTTCTATTTTCCAAAAACATAAAATAATTCGCATAAACGAAAAGCAAATCAGAATTATTGATTTAGAAGCACTAAAAAAACATGCTCTCAAAAAAAACTAGATATGCCATGATTGCCCTAGCGTATATAGCTAGAGAAGGTACTGATCGCGCTATTCTTAGCACTGAAATAGCCTCTGTTGAAAACCTCCCACAGAGATTTCTTGAAAATATACTGGTCGAATTAAAAAGTATTGATATTCTTGGAAGTAAATTAGGGAAAAATGGTGGATATTTCTTAAAACGAAATCCTTCAGATATTCAACTCTCTGAGGTAATAAGACATTTTGAGGGGGCAATTGCTCTGCTTTACTGTGTTTCTGAAAAACAATACCAACCTTGTGAATTCTGTAAGGATGAGGCCTCCTGTAAGATACGAAAAGTCTTTAAAAAGATAAGGGACAATACATTTAAAATTCTAGAGAAAACTTCATTATCTGATCTGATCTGATCAAATACAAGCTTTTTAATAAGCCAGAGAGTATTCTAATCTCGAATACCCTCTGGCTTTTATCTCGCTTAGATGTTCATCAACTTCTTGATCTCAGCCAGCAACAATTGTGGCTTAACCGGTTTCTCCAAATAAGCATTAACCGGCAGCCATTTAGGATCTTTTGCCATCTCCTTAAGGTTTAGTCCGGTGATAGAGTCAACACTAGTAAGCATGATAATAGGCAACTTCTCGAACTCTGGATCATGCCTCATCTCTCGAGCCATTTCAAAACCCTCTTGATCAGTATTCATCATTACATCGAGAATAGCCAGATCAGGTTTTTCCGCACGAGCTACCTTAAGACCTTCAAATTTATCGCATGCAGTGACAACTTGGAAGCCCTCTTTTTCTAACATCGACTTTTGGATAAAGATAAAGTCTATATCATCATCCACTAATAATATCTTAATATTTTTCATATGCTATTTCTTTCTTTTGAACCCCGCACGAATCAGACTTCTATTTAGTGACCATAAAGACAAGGCCAATTCGTGGGGGTCTGGTTTTGATATTAAGCAAATTTAGTAACGTTTACGAGCACGATAATGAGTATGAAGCAACTCATGAGATTTATGTCCTAGCGGATGTCCTAAGAACTCTTCATAGATCTGAGTAACCTCAGGGTTTTGGTGCGATTTACGCATCGGTAATCCTTCGTCTTCAGAATAGATTGCTTTTGCTCTCTTTTGTCTAATCTCAGGAGAGGTAGGGATAGGTTGTCCGCCACCACCTAAGCAGCCGCCGGGGCAAGCCATTACCTCAATAAAATGGTAGACTGCATCACCACTTTCAACAGCAGCCATCAGTTTATGAGCATTCGCCAGACCATGGGCAATGGCGCATTTTAATTCAACACCCTCTAAGAAAGACCATTCTGGTAATACATTGGCAATAGTGACAGAAGCTTCTCTAACACCCTCCATACCACGGACAGGAGTAATATTTAGATTTTCAAATGGCACCTCTCTGCCGGTTACTAACTCATAAGCCGTTCTTAAAGCAGCCTCCATGACACCCCCGGTTGCGCCAAAGATAACAGCTGCTCCGGTTGAGTCTCCCATGAAGCGATCGAACTTCTCATCTTCAAGCTTCATGAATTCTATTCCAGCTTGTTTAATCATAATGGCCAACTCACGAGTTGTCAAAACATAATCAACATCCTGGTAACCACTATCACGCATTTCCGGCCGTTGAGCTTCAAACTTCTTAGCGGTACAAGGCATGATAGAGACAGAGACAATATCCTTAGGATTAATGTTTTTCTTCTGGGCATAATAGGTCTTTACTAATGCACCAAACATCTGCTGCGGTGATTTACACGTTGACACATTAGGTAAAAGATTAGGGTAAGTATGCTCAATAAATTTGATCCATCCGGGAGAACAAGAGGTTGTCATAGGTAGAGAAACGCTTTGGTCTTTATCAACCAACGCCTTTTTTAGGCGGGTTAATAGCTCTGTACCTTCCTCCATAATGGTCAAGTCGGCCGTAAAGTCAGTATCTAACACAGAATTAAAGCCCAGGCGTCTAAGAGCAGCCACCATTTTTCCAGTCACTCTTTCACCCACATCATAACCTAATTCTTCGCCAAGAGCGACCCTGACAGCGGGAGCGGTTTGAACAGCCACATGTTTAGTAGGATCATAGATCGCATTCCATACCTCTTCAATATAGTTTCTTTCAATAAGAGCACCCGTCGGGCAACGGTTAATGCATTGGCCACAATTGGTACAGACCACCTCATGCATGGGTTTATCATAGAAACTAGAGATCTTCATCTCATGACCTTTATGAGCCACGGAAAGAGCATTTACTCCTTGTAGTTCGGCACAGGTTCTAACACAACGTTGGCAACGGATACACTTAGAGTCATCCTTCATAATAGAGGGAGAGGAGATATCTACCTTGTTATGTTTAAGGGGGATAAGATCAGTATAGATATGATTTCCTGTTCTATACTCATTAGCCATTGATTGCAATTCGCAATTACCATTTTTATAGCATTTAGTACAATCAGAGTTATGTTCAGAAAGAAGCAATTCGATAATATTCTTTCTAGCTTGTCTGACTTTCATGCTATTGGTCAGGATCTGCATATTTTCTCTCACTGGGGTGGCACAAGAGGCTAGAAGATTACGCATTCCAACCTGTTCCACCACGCAAACGCGACAGTTACCGGCTATACAAAGATCTTCATGGTAACACAAAGTCGGTATGCGTAAGTTAAGTTGCCTAGCTGCATCGAGAACGGTTGTACCCTCTTCGACAGATAGCGGTATATTATTTATTGTAAGATTTATCATTTTCTTTTCCATGATGAGTATCAGATTGATTGATTAGTAGACGATTTCTTCTCTGAAGTTTTCAATGATCGAGACAAAAGCATTACCCACCGATTGGCCTAGACCACATTTAGCAGCTATCTTCATAGTTTCAGCCAGTTTCATTAATTCATCTAGGTAGGATGAAGGGCGTTCGCGTCTTTTAACCGCTTCGATGCCTAAAAGGAGTTGTTGACAACCTACACGGCAAGGCGTACATTGTCCGCATGATTCCTCTTGGAAGAAATCGAGATAATTATGTAAAACGTTATACATGGAACGAGAACTATTAAAGATCTTCATAGATCCTCCGGTAGGGATACCTTCAAAACCGATGATAGTTTCTTTAAATTTTTTTCGAGGGACACAGAAACCTGAGGCGCCTCCAACCTGAACGGCCTTCGTATCGCCATCGCCAAACTCCTCAACAAAATCGGCCAATGACATCCCAAGTTCTAGTTCAAAGATACCCTCTTTCACAGCATCACCAGAAATGGAGAATAGCTTCATCCCACGAGAATTGTCTGTCCCCAGTTTCTTATATTCTTTAAAACCAATCTCTGAAATAATGATCGTATTAACAAACGTTTCGACATTATTTACCACGGTAGGTTTATTGAGATACCCTTCAGTTACCGGGAATGGGGGTTTATTTCTTGGTTCACCTCTTTTACCCTCCATACTTTCGATAAGAGCAGTCTCCTCGCCACAGACATAAGCGCCACTGCCATAACGGATATCAAGAGTAAAATCAAGACCTATATTTTTAAACTCCTCATTTAAGTCGGCCATACACTTTCTTAACCTTGGAGCTAGGTATTTATATTCAGCCCTTAAATAGATAAAACCTTTTGTAGCTCCAATGATATTCCCACAAAGAGCCATTCCGGTGAATACTTTACGCGGAACCCGTTCTAATATTTCCCTATCTTTAAAAGTGCCTGGTTCCCCTTCATCGGCATTACAGATAACGTACTTCTGATCAGCTTTAGCTTCCTTTGCCAGTTTCCATTTTAAACCGGTAAGAAAGCCAGCACCTCCCCTTCCTTTCAAACCCGAATCAATCAACTCAATAATAAAATCATCTCCATCTTCAGCAAGTTTTTTCTTGAGGAGTTCAATTTCCTTCCCTTCAGGTTTAAAGATGAGATCTACACGAGATATTTTTTTTGTTTCCATTTGGATTATGTTTACAGTTTTTGAAGGGATTAACGATTCATATAATTCTCGATGATTTCGATGACTTTACCCGGTGTTAATTCGGTAAAGACCTCGTCGTTGATCAACATGGCAGGGCCTTTATGACACCAGCCTAAACAGTTTGTTGTGGATAGGGAGAACTTCCTATCTGGGGTCGTTTGGCCAACTTTTATTTTAAGGGTCTCCTCAATGGCCTGTAAAATCGCCTCTTTACCCTTCATGTCGCACACAATAGTTTTACATAGCCTAATGGAGTATTGCCCCACCTCTTTTGTTTCAATGAATGAATAGAACGAGGCAGTACCATAGACATCGGCGGCCGACATATCAAGCTCTCTCGCGATGTTTACAACCGTCTCATCGTTTAAATAACGACGAGCATCTATAACCTCTTGCAAAATTGGCATCAAAGACTCCCGTTTTCTACCGTGCTTATCGGCCAACTCTTTTACAAAGTTTTCGGTATTTGACATTGGTTTCGTTTGTTTAGTGATTAACTGGCTGATTTATAATTCTTTTTATGTTTTATTGTTATTTCATTAACAATGTAGTGCCCAAAAGTAAGACAACATTTAGAAAACTATTAACCAGAAGCGCATTTTTTTAAAACATTAGGCTAATTTGTATTAGGTCTAAATAAGGAGAAAAGGTAAAGCACTTGTTTATCAAATATTAAGATTAACTTTGGTATAAAAATGAACCATCAAAATAGTCCTGATATTTAACACTTCATTGTTAATATACTAACAATGTTAATTTATTAACACAATATTTGCTTATTAACTAACTTTCTGATACATTTGCCATTGACAAACAACGAATAATATATATTAGCACTGGAATCATAAAAGCAAAAGAGCATGAAGATTAGTGAGATTGTAAAAATACTTGATGGCGTATTAGTGGCAGGAGAAGATCAGATGGATCGAGAGATCAGTTTTGGATTTGCATCCGATTTAATGAGTGATGTATTGACACTTGAGACCAATGATTTAGTTTTGTTGACAGGGTTATGTAACATTCAGGCTATTCGTACCGCCGAGATGAGTGATATTCCCTGTATCATTTTTGTTCGAAGGAAGAAGGTTACGCCAGAGATGATCGAACTTGCGGAAGAGTCAGGTATAACCTTAATAGAGTGCAACTACTCGATGTTTAAGACGGTAGTTACCTTAGCAGAGCATGGCATAAGGCCTCTCTTCTAGGTTCAAGCATAGCGATCAAAGCTTAAATTTAGGTATTAAAAAAATGGCAACGGAATGCAATTTGAATTTGAAGTAGCAGGAGGTGATTTCGCAAATGCCGGAACCGCATCCAGTCAAGTGAAAAAGATATTAAAGCAACTCAATGTCAGTGTTGCTGACATAAAAAGAATTGTGGTTGCATTGTATGAAGCGGAGGTAAATATTGTTGCCCACGCTTATTCAGGCGTTGTAACAGTAGAAATTGAGACGACTCAGGTTCGAATTGTGCTTAAAGATTCAGGACCTGGTATTCCCGATATTAATTTAGCCATGCAGCAGGGGTATTCAACAGCGTCGCCGGAAGTACGTGAGATGGGATTTGGAGCTGGTATGGGTTTACCCAATATCAAAAGAAACATGGACATCTTAAATATAACCAGTGAAGTTGGAGTTGGTACCGTTGTAGAAATGATCGCAGTTCTTAATGTTGCATAATTATGGCTTCTGATCCAAAAACATCAAGTGGTTTTCATCATGCACTCAAGGTCAAACAAGAGGTTTGTATTGGATGCACCCACTGTATGACAGTCTGCCCAACAGAGGCAATCCGCGTTAAAGATGGAATGGCTGTTATTACTGATGATCGATGTGTTGATTGTGGAATGTGCCTTAGGAGTTGCCCCGTAAAAGCCATTCATGTCGACCACGACGACTTCAATCACATCTTCGACTATAAATACCGTATAGCCTTAGTCCCGGCCGTACTCATAGGTCAGTTTCCGGAAGATATCAGTGTTGAACAGATCTATAGTGTTCTTGCGGATATCGGTTTTACCCATGTTTATGAAGCCGAGCATGGTGTCGACCTCCTGCATCAAACCATGCTTGATTATATCAAACAGCCGATTGTCGCCAAACCGGTGATCTCATCCTTCTGCCCTGCTATTGTTAGATTAATCCAGGTAAGATTCCCGGCCTTGACAGAGAATGTGATGCTCTTAAAACCTCCTCTTGATGTCGCCAGTCTCTATATTAAAAAAAGACTGGTTGACGAAGGAGCTCAAGAAAACGAGATCGGAATATTCTATATTACTCCTTGTGCAGCCAAAATTGCGGCAATCAAGAGCCCTGTTGGTGAAGATGTCTCTGCGATAACCGGAGTCATCAACCTCGACTTCATCTTCAATAAAATCTATAGAACCATTAAAGCCACCCCTCGTGGCTCCTCTTTCCCTTTACCCGATGTCAGTCCACTTACCGGAATCGCAGTCAAATGGAGTCTAACCCACGGAGAAGCAGACCATGTTCCCGGAAGGAGCCTCGCGATTGATGAGATTCATAATGTCATGGACTTCCTTGAGAAGATAGAAAACGAAGAGATCAGTGATATCGATTTTCTTGAGCTGCGAGCCTGTGATGAGAGTTGTGCCGGAGGTGTTCTTACTACGTCCAATCGATTCTTAACGGTGGAAAGACTTAATCACAGAGCCTCAGAAACCATAAGAAGACAAACAGAATCGGGTCTTGGATCTAACAGTCCAAATGAGATGGCACCCTATTTTGGCCATTTGCTACCATTGATCAGAGTTGAAGAAGTGCAACCTAGAAGCATCATGCAACTCGACAAAGATATGGCAGAGGCCATGCGTAAGATGAATAAGCGCAACAAAGTATATAATGCTCTTCCAAAAGTCGATTGCGGTGCCTGTGGTGCCCCAAGCTGTCAGGCTCTTGCAGAAGATATTGCCCAAGACAAGGCCTCCTTTAATCAATGTTTCTTCATAAGAAACAGGATGCTTACAGCCGGTAAAATCCAGCTATCAGATTCTAAACAGGTACTCGACTCAATCTGGGGTAATAATAAACTCAAAAAACTAGGGGATGGTAACGACCCCACTAAAGAAAATCAATAAATATCAAATCACAATGCGATTTACACAAATGGCATGGTTTGATGTAATCCTTCCCAAAACATTAGACAATCATGCCTGCTCCTTGTAACGCATTAAATTAAACCCTCATCAAATGAAATTAAAAGACATCGTTGAAAAACTCAACCTAACAGTGGTTGCCGGAATTGAAGGCCTCGATAAGGAAGTAACCGGTGGTTATACCTCCGATCTATTGAGCGATGTTATGGGCAACGCCGAAAGTGGAATGATATGGATCACCCTGCAAACCCACAAAAACGTCATGGCCATAGCTTCTCTTAAAGATATGGCAGCAGTGCTTCTCGTTAAAGGACTTCAACCTGAACCTGCAATGGCAGAACAAGCCAATGAGGAAGGAATTACCATCCTCTCTACTGATCTTTCTGCCTTCGAAATGAGTGGAAAACTATATCAAATTCTTGGATAAACATGAGACTCTTCAAGGCTGATTTGCATATTCACTCTATACTTTCTCCTTGTGGCGACCTTGAAATGAGCCCTCAGGCGATCGTTGACAAAGCAGTTCAGCAGGGTCTTGACATTATTGCTATTACCGACCATAATGCACTACTCCAGGCACCGTTAGTTCAAACCCTTGGTTTAAAAAGCGGACTAACGGTGTGGTGTGGTGCCGAAGTTACTTCAAAAGAAGAGGCGCACTGCCTTGCTCTCTTCGATAACGCAGAGGCTCAAAACCTTTTCCAGAATTATCTCGACGAAAATATCCTCAAGCTACCCAATAATCCAGATAAATTTGGGTATCAAATAGTAGTCGATGAAAACGAAGAGATCACACTAGAATACCCTTGGCTTCTTATTTCAGCCATTGACCAGTCTATTGACCAAATCGCTGATATGGTTCATGCTCTAAATGGTCTATTTATCCCGGCTCATGTCAATCGTCCGACCTTTAGCCTAATCAGTCAGCTCGGGTTTATCCCTCCCGACATTAACGCAGATGCACTTGAAATCAGTCGGCATATCTCGTTCAAAACTTTTAGAGAGTCATACCCCTATCTAAATCACCTCCCCTTAATCACCTCGAGTGATGCCCATTTCCTGAATGATATCGCAAAAGTTCATACAAAATTACAGCTAAACGAGCCAACCATCGCTGAATTTAAAATGGCACTCAAAGGAATAGACGGAAGAGGAATTATATACGAGTAATCCAATCCTTTCATCGAATCATACCCCAGGAAAATCTATCAGGCTTATTTCTACAGTTTTTCTCATTAATAAAAACTCACCTCTTCGCTCCCCCTTCGCTCCCCCTTCGCTTGCTCTCCATGTAAACCATCATTATTTCATATCGGGAAAGAGAGGCACTTATATTTTTTATCCATTTCCACTTCATCTCCTCATCCCATTTATCCGTAAAAAAAAAGTAAAAGAGCGAAGAAGAAGCGAAGAAGAAGCGAAGAGCGAACGCAGAGCAATACTAGACCTTGAGTTTCCTTTCTTTTATTCCCGAAAACCGTGAATTAGTTCCATTCAAGAAAGAAATATTAGTAATTTCAAACGCACATTTTCAAAATGGCCATTAAAAAGATCAATCCCTAATGAAAGACTTATCCCTACATATCCTCGATGTCGTTCACAACTCCATAAGTGCTGGAGCCAAGTTAATTAAAATAGAGATAATACAGAACGAGAAAGAGGACCTATTAGAATTAACCATTGAAGACAATGGGAAAGGTATCCCGGCAGATAAATTAGACAAAGTATCAGATCCATTTTTCACAACCAGAACAACAAGAAAAGTCGGATTAGGATTACCCTTGTTGCGGATGAATGCAGAGCGAACGGGGGGCGCATTTTCGATAGAATCGACTGAAGGAGTTGGCACGAAAGTAAAAGCCAGTTTTGGGTTACATCATTTGGATCGTCCTCCTTTAGGAGATATGGCGGGGGTAATGAGCATGCTTGCCGGCAGCTATTCAGATCGCCATTTTCATTACCAACATATCACGCCAAAAGGGGAATTTACCTTTGATACCGTTGAAGTGACAGAAGCACTTGATGGAGTACCCTTGACCGATGTTTCAGTTGTGAAATATTTAGAAGAATTTATTACCGAAAATTTAGCAGAAATCGAAATCATTGAATAGATATAGCCACTGAATAACAATTAGTTGCATCAAACCTTATTTAGACTGATTATAAATTTGTGTTATCGATCTAACATTGTTAAGAAATTCACAAAGTTAGTTTGATTATAAGATTCATTTAGGGTAATTTTGCAGACTGATTGTTTCTATAACGATTTGTAAAACAAAAATTTGAAAGATAGTTATAGTAGAATAAAATCAAAGAAAAAACAACCAAGGTATTATGACAAAGATCAAATCATTGGCCGATCTGCGCCGGGTAAAGGATGACCTTCAGGAGAAGATCCGTTTGAGGGAGAATGCTGACAACCCCGAAAAGTTAGTGCAGATAAAAGTAGGCATGGCCACAAGTGGTATTGCTTCTGGAGCGAAAGAGGTTATGAGCTATCTTATTGAGGAGCTTGACAAACGAAATGTTGAAGCCGTTGTTTCACAGACAGGCGACATGGGCTACTGTTATGCAGAGCCAACCATCGAAGTTATTCTGCCAGGCAAAGAGCCTGTAGTCTTTGGAAAAGTAACTCTGAAGAAAGCAGATGAAATCATCGAGAAGTATATTAAGAATGGGGAGTTGGTAGATGGAATCATTCCCCGTAACTACGAAACCATCGAATAACTTAACGGAAGCAATTAAACATGGCAAATTATAAAATGCACCTTTTGGTGTGTGGCGGAACAGGCTGTCGTTCAGCTGAAAGTGACGCAATCGTTGATAGTTTAAATAAAGCAATAGCTGACCGTGGTTTAGAGAACGAAGCAAAGGTTGTTATGACCGGTTGTTTCGGTTTCTGCGAAAAGGGGCCCATCGTAAAGGTTCTTCCCGATAACACTTTTTATACTCAGGTCACTCCAGCCGACGCTGAAGAGATTGTTGCTGAACACATCTACAAAGGACGTCGCGTAAACCGTTTGCTTTACATGAATCCTGAAAGTCAGGAGCATGTAGAAGACTCAAAACACATGGGATTCTATCGCAAACAGATCCGTATTGCTTTACGCAACTGTGGTTTCATTGATCCTGAAAATATTGAGGAATATATTGCACGTGATGGTTACAGCGCTTTAGGCAAAGTCTTAACTGAGATGACTCCTGAAGAGGCCATCCAATCTATCATCAAATCTGGCCTACGTGGTCGTGGTGGTGGTGGGTTCCCCACCGGTTTGAAATGGGACATCACCAGAAAGGTCTCTGCAGAGAAGAAATATGTCGTATGTAACGCCGACGAAGGTGACCCAGGAGCTTTCATGGATCGTTCTATTCTTGAAGGGGATCCTCACAGCGTGATTGAAGCCATGGCCATTAATGGCTATTGCACAGGTGCAAGTTATGGTCTGGTCTACATTAGAGCAGAGTACCCACTTGCCATCAACCGTCTGAAAACTGCGCTCAATCAGGCACGTGAATATGGCCTACTTGGCAAAAATATTCTTGGCACCGACTTCAGTTTTGATATTGAGTTACGTTATGGCGCTGGCGCATTCGTTTGTGGTGAAGAGACCGCTCTGATCCATTCAATGGAAGGCATGCGCGGTGAGCCTACTTTTAAACCTCCTTTCCCCTCTGAAAGTGGTTACTTAGGCTACCCTACCAACGTTAACAACGTTGAGACCTATGCCAATATTCCGGTAATTATAACAAAGGGACCAGAATGGTTTGCTTCAATAGGAACAGAGAAATCTAAAGGCACCAAGGTATTTGCACTTGCCGGCAAAATCAACAATGTAGGTCTTATCGAAGTTCCTATGGGAACGACCCTTCGTGAGGTTATCTACGAAATTGGAGGTGGCATAAAAGACGGTAAGAACTTTAAAGCGGTTCAGACTGGTGGTCCTTCTGGTGGTTGCTTAACCACAAAGCATCTTGATACCCCAATCGATTATGATAACCTTCTTGCAGCTGGTTCCATGATGGGTTCAGGTGGTATGATTGTAATGGATGAAGATGACTGTATGGTCTCTATTGCCAAGTTCTATCTTGAGTTTACCGTTGAAGAGTCATGTGGTAAATGTACCCCTTGCCGTGTAGGTAACAAGCGTCTCCATGAGATTCTTGAAAAAATCACCCGTGGCGAAGGCACAATGAAGGATCTCGAGAAGCTACGTAACTTAGGACAAGTTATTAAAGACACCGCTCTTTGTGGCTTAGGACAGACCTCACCCAATCCGGTATTAAGTAATCTTGACAACTTCTGGGATGAGTTCGTTGAGCACGTAACCGAGAAGAAATGCCGTGCCGGTCAGTGTAAGCATCTGCTTCGTTATGTAATCGAGCCCGACGCTTGTGTAGGCTGTACTGCCTGTGCACGCAACTGCCCCGTTAACGCTATTACCGGCGAAAGAAAGAAAGCCCACGAGATCAATCAAGATATCTGTATCAAGTGCGGTGCATGTGTAGAAAAATGTAAATTCAACGCCATCTTTGTTCGTTAAATTGGTTCTTCTGCCTAAAAAACAGAAGAGTTAAACTTCAACGCTAAGCACTAAAATAAAATGGAACTTATCAAATTAACCATAGATAAAAAACCTGTTGAGGTAGAAAAAGGAACCACTATCCTACAGGCTGCCCGTAAGATTGGCATTGACATTCCTACTCTTTGCTATTTCTCTTTGGGTGACATGAAGATTGAAAACAAACCGGGTGGATGCCGTGTTTGTGTTGTCGAAGTGGAAGGCCGTCGTAACTTGGCACCTGCTTGCGCAACCGAATGTGCCCCCGGTATGGTTGTCCGTACTAATACCATTAAGGTATTGAATGCTCGCAGAACCGTTGTTGAATTGATTTTATCTGACCATCCTTTCGATTGTTTGGTTTGTGCTAAATCAGGCAACTGCGAACTGCAAGACCTTGCTCATCGTCTTGGCATTCGTGAGATCTCTTATCAAGGAGCGCAGAGTCATTATCGTAAAGACACCTCACCCGCTATTATCCGCGATGTAGACAAATGCGTTATGTGTCGTCGTTGCGAGATGATGTGTAATCAGGTTCAATCAGTTGGCGCACTTTCTGCAATAAACCGTGGTTTTGATTCAGTGGTTGCTCCTGCCTTCGAGATGGACTTAGAAAAGAGTGTTTGTACCTATTGCGGACAATGCGTAGCTGTTTGCCCTACTGGTGCATTAACCGAGGTTGACCATACTCGTCAGTTGATTGCAGCTCTTGCTGATCCTACTAAGACCGTTGTTGTTCAGACTGCACCAGCAGTTCGTGCTGCTCTAGGTGAAGAGTTTGGGATGCAGCCGGGCACGTTAGTTACCGGCAAAATGGCAGCTGCTCTACGTGAATTAGGCTTTGACTATGTATTTGACACCGACTTTGCAGCTGACCTAACCATCATGGAAGAAGGCACTGAGTTATTAGGCCGTCTGTCAAAACATCTAGCCGGAGATAAAGAGGTAAGACTACCTATTCTCACCTCTTGCTGCCCAGGTTGGGTAAACTTCTTTGAACATAATTTCCCCGAATTATCAGATGTACCCTCAACCGCTCGCTCTCCGCAGCAGATGTTTGGTGCCATCGCAAAAACCTACTTCGCCGGTAAAATTGGCGTAGATAGAAAAGACTTAGTGGTTGTTTCTATCATGCCTTGTCTGGCCAAGAAATACGAAGCACAACGCCCCGAGTTTGCCACAAACGGTAACCCCGATGTTGACTTCTCAGTATCAACTCGTGAATTAGCTGCCTTAATCAAGGAAGCTAACATCGACTTTAACACACTTCCAGATGAAGACTTCGACAACCCATTAGGCGAATCTACCGGTGCTGCTGTTATCTTCGGCACAACCGGTGGCGTTATTGAGGCTGCCGTCAGAACCGCTTATGAGGTTCATACTGGTAAAAAGTTAGAAAAAGTTGACTTCACAGAACTTCGCGGATTGGATGGTATTCGTCAGGCTACTATTGATTTCAATGGTTTACCTATCAACATTGGTATAGCCCATGGTTTAGGAAATGCCCGCAAACTTTTAAACGATGTTCGCGACGGAAAATCTCAATTCCATGCTATCGAAATCATGGCTTGCCCCGGTGGCTGTATTGGTGGAGGTGGACAACCGCTGCACCATGGAAACTCAGCTATCTTAAAGGCTCGTCAGTTAGCTCTTTATAAAGAAGACAGTGGAAAACCCATTCGCAAATCACATGAGAACCCCTATATCACAACTCTTTACGAAGAGTTCTTAGGCAAACCTCTCAGCGAAAAGGCTCACCACCTATTACATACTCACTACTTTGACAAGAGTACACAGATAGAAATCGAATAGTTAGCCCGTTTTCAGGGAAGTCAAACAATTAAACAATCGTAAAATGGCTATAGTAAAATTGCCCGAAAATAAGCTCAACCAATTGATTGAGGTCTGTAAATCCTTCAACAACGAGCCGGGCGAACTAATCAATGTGCTTCACAAAGCACAAGAGATCTTTGGATATCTGCCAGCAGAAGTTCAGGAGGTTGTAGCAAAAGAACTTAACACTTCAGTAGCTCATGTCTATGGTGTAGTTTCTTTCTACTCATTCTTTACGATGACTCCAAAAGGCGAACACCCAATCAGCATTTGCATGGGAACTGCTTGCTATGTTCGTGGCGCAGAAAAGGTTCTTGATGAGGTTAAACATCTTCTTAAAATCCAGGTGGGCGAAACCACTGCCGATGGTAAGTTCTCATTAGCTTGCCTGAGGTGTGTTGGTGCCTGTGGACTAGCTCCTGTCGTAATGGTAGGCGATAAAGTCTACGGTCGCGTAGCTCCCGATGGTGTTAAAGCTATTCTCGATGAGTATTCTGCTTAATACAATACATCAAATTAAAAGCCGGCCTTTAAAGCCGGCTTTTTTATTGTCTATCAAAAAATCTTCATAGTTCACTTATTCTTCTCAATAAGCAAATCGCCAACCAAGAAAAAAAAGAGCAGTAACTATATTTTAGCTACCGCTCCTTTCTTAATTGATTAAAATAGAGTTATAATATTGTCACTTTCTTAGTGATAACATTGCCATTTAGGTCATGTAACCTTAAGACATATAACCCCTTACTCAAAGAACTGATATCAAGTGTAGATAGGTTGGTACAATCGATGCTCCTAATTTGCTCACCCGACATACTATAGATCTCTACACGATTAACATCCTGACCATTTAAAATAAAGAGCTTTCCTGATGTTGGGTTAGGATAAATACTAATCTCCTTTGAGTTGAGATTATTTACACCAACAGCACTTTCAGTTGAAACAACCGACTGGAACAGCAATCTGCTATTCTTGTCTTGTACAAAACAGATGACACTTAAATCTGACATCTCCTCAACAAAAGTACCCGACATATCTTGTGTGAAATTCAGTTCCATCAGGTTGCCATCAACCATATCAACTAAAGTTCCTTCTGCATCAGGTACCATCTTCATCATGACATTATGAAACTCGGTTTCACCATTGCTTGCTACATTTTGTGTAGTCTTCTTCTCTACAACGGCAACAAAGACAGACAACTGAGCATTCAGATAAGGAGTAATATAAAGATGAACATTAACATTATTTCCTTCTATTGTATGGAAAGCTTGCATTTCCATAAAAGCAGGGTTATCTAAAGAGTTACTGAAGGCATTATTAACTCCGGTTGAATTAGTCGCAACATTCCCTCCATCACAGAATAGCATAGGAACAGCATTAACGGCATAAAGACCTCTTCTAACTCCTCCTTCAGCGGTGTAATAAGGATCA
Organism: uncultured Bacteroidales bacterium; assembly: GCA_964444785.1. Taxonomy (GTDB): domain Bacteria; phylum Bacteroidota; class Bacteroidia; order Bacteroidales; family TTA-H9; genus JAJTBW01. The sequence continues at coordinate 30,334 of CAYUII010000013.1, forward strand.
CCCGACCCGGGCCAATTCATCTGATATTTAATCAAACTAATTTTGTCACCGTTTGTAGCAATAAATGGATTAAAGGTTGAATTATTAAAGCTAGCACAAGGGGCGCAGGTTGAACTTGTAAATTCCTCAAACAGGGGTAAACGAGCTACTCCCTTTGATGCAACATGAAGCGTCTTTGTTAAACTATCATCACCGGCAAACATGTCTGCTCCGCCATTAACACTTAAAATTCTCACAACAACATTTTTATCGCCAGGAGTTAATGCAAGTTCAGGGTCAAAACTATAAGGAATTATATCACCTGTTGAAGCATTCAAGCCCGTAATCTCAGTGGTATCGGCTAACTCACCATCAATATCATATGCCAACTTAACTGATGTGATGGCATTGGCACCCTTATTTACAACATTGCCTTCTATCTTAACGTGACCATCAGAGAATAGAGGAGTGCTGATTGTACTTAATCCGGCATTAACATCAAATGCAACAGAAAGCTCAACATTATCAATTGTGTATCCATCTATGTTATATGAGTTACCACTAAAATAGATACAAAACTGAAAATCAGGCTTGTTTGTATTAGCATTATTGACAAGAAGGACGCGATTCTCGGGACCAAAATCAGCAGTCATACTCTTCTCCCAGACAGTAGTCCATGCCCCTGTACTACCATTACGGGTTGCCACACCAATCTTCGTACCACCAGAATAATCATCGAAATAATGATTATAACTGATAATCACACTTTGGATACCCGTTAAATCAACAGAAGGGCTTATAAACCTGGACGCTCCATTGAATTGAGGAGACCAGTTCATAAATGCCTCCGGAGCTACACTTCCAGCATTGGCAGTGGTTGCTCGACTCCAGTTGCCACCATGTGCGTCAATGGTCCAACCAGATGGAGGAAAGGCTGTTCCTGAAAAATCTTCAGATAACAAAACCTGAGCTTTGCCATAGATCACGGCAAAACAAAGCATGAAGCTTAATAATAGAAATCTTTTCATTGTCGAATAATTGGTTTGTAAAAAATTGTTATGGTTCTGCAAACTTAAAAAACTTTCACAACACATGCACAAATCTGAATCTTATTTTATTCTCTTTATCGATCATCCAAATTACTCATACTTTTCTGAGAATAAAATCAAAAAAACAGAGAGAAAAAGCAGAAACAATAAAAGGATAATTTTGTTACTTTAGCAATGCATTAAAACATCCATTTTAAGAATATTATTCCATGAAATACATTGGTGCACATGTAAGTAGTTCAGGTGGAGTAGAGAATGCCCCTGTCAATGCTTATAACATTGGAGCAAAGGCTTTTGCACTCTTTACAAAAAATCAAAGGCAGTGGGTTGCAGCACCACTGTCAGAGAAATCTATTGAGTTATTTAAAGCTAATTGCAAAAAATATGGATTCGAACCTTGGCAGATCCTTCCGCATGATAGTTATCTTATTAATCTAGGACATCCGGAGGCTGATGGGTTAGAGAAATCAAGACTCGCCTTTGTTGATGAAATGCAAAGATGTGAACAATTAGGTCTCGATAGACTCAACTTTCACCCTGGAAGTCATCTTGATAAAATAGAGACTACAGCATGCCTGCTTAGAATTGCCGATTCCATTAATATCGCTTTACAGGAGACTAAAGGAGTTACGGCTGTTATAGAAAACACTGCCGGACAAGGTACGAATCTTGGATATCAATTCGAGCATCTTCGCACTATTATAGATCATATTGAAGATAAATCTCGGGTTGGAGTCTGTATAGACACTTGCCATGCATTTACCTCCGGTTATGATGTAAGAACGTTAGATGAGTTTAACAAAACCTTTAAACAGTTCGATGAGATCATAGGATTCAAATACCTAAAAGGGTTACATCTTAATGATTCAAAGAAAAACCTGGCGACAAGGGTCGACAGACATGATAGTCTTGGAATGGGGTTTATAGGACTTGATGCTTTCAAGTACATCATGAATGATCATAGATTCGATAATATGCCGCTCATCCTTGAGACACCCGACGAAGATCGTTGGCCCGAAGAGATCAAAATGCTATACGAAATGACTACATCTGTTGAATAATCAGTAATCTTTAGCGAATTAGACACTATCACACTGTGAAAAGAGTTTATCTTTAAGACAAAAGCTTTGGCTGACACCAAGGCTTTTTTTATTAAAAAGTTTTGTTATCCAGTTATTAGAATCACATATAATCAGAGTAATTGTTCACTATTTTTGCGCATTCGCACCAAATGACTAAAAGAATGGGAGAACCTTGATTGAGACGATTATCGACAATGATTAGTCCGACTTATCAAACTGATCTCAATAGCCAATAATAACCAAACTACTATCAAATGAAAAGATTTGTTACTTTAATGATGGCGCTATTTATCTTTGTCGCCATCCAAGCTCAAAACCTTCAACTTCATTATGACTTCGGCAAAGACCGTGGCTATCTTACATCAACATTAGAAATGTTCAGGCCTGACAAGCTAGGGAGTACCTTCTTTTTTGTGGATATGAACTATGATGTAAATGGTCAAAAAGGGGTTAATCTGGCCTATTGGGAGATTGCTCGAGAGTTCAACATCTCTAAAACTCCTTTAGCTGCACACATTGAGTATAATGGGGGACTATTTTCGTATAAAGTTTCAGACAACACTTATGGAGTCCCTTTTCACGATGCAGGTTTACTAGGTATAGACTATATCTATAACAACAGTGATTTTTCAAGAGGGTTTACCCTTCAACTTCTATACAAATATATCAGAGATGTTCATGATGTCTCTTTTCAGATAACAGGAGTATGGTATATGCATATGTTGAATAACAAATTAACATTTAGTGGATTTTCAGATTTTTGGAAAGAAAAGACCTTAGAAGGAAACTATATCTTTTTAACCGAGCCACAACTATGGTACAACTTTAACAAAACGTTATCGGTTGGTTCAGAAGTTGAGATGTCGGTAAATTTTGCAGGCCATAAAGGCTTTAAGGTTTGCCCAACCGCTGCGGTGAAGTGGAACTTTTAATCAAAGACTAAAAAGCTCAAATAAAACTCAATCAAATGATTTTCGAAAGACTATTTAAACTACAGGCTGCTGGAACGACGGTTAAGACCGAAATATTAGCCGGGGTTACCACCTTTATGACGATGGCGTATATTCTGGCCGTAAATCCATCCATATTGGGAATGACCGGCATGGACAAGAGTGCACTATTCACAGCGACTGCACTTGGGGCTGTTATAGGAACACTATTAATGTCTCTATTAGCTAACTTACCCTTTGCCCTTGCACCAGGGATGGGGCTGAACGCATTCTTTACATTCACCGTTGTACTTGGAATGGGGCATACTTGGCAGTTTGCCCTGACTGCTGTATTCTTAGAAGGATTACTTTTTATTCTTTTAACACTTACAAGTATCCGAGAGATGATAATCAACAGCATACCGATGACTCTAAAACATGCGGTGGCGGCAGGTATCGGCCTGTTTATAGCTTTTATAGGTTTACAAAATGCGGGTATTGTAGTAAAGAATGACGCCGTATTAGTTGGTTTAGGTTCTTTAAGTGAACCAAAGGCCATAGTTACCCTTATAGGAATAATAATTACAGGAATCCTTCTTGTAAGAAACGTCAAAGGAGCTTTACTAATTGGTATTTTCGGAGCTGCATTAGTAGGGATTCCCTTCGGAGTAACGCAAATTCCGACTGATTCACTCATGAGTTTACCCCCTTCATTAGAGCCCATCTTTCTAAAATTTGAATGGAATCAAATTTTCACATTCGATATGCTTGTTGTAGTTTTTACATTCCTATTTGTTGACCTTTTTGATGGCGTTGGAACCTTAGTTGGTGTATGCTCAAAAGCCAATATGTTAACTCCAGAGGGAAAAATACCAAATGTAAAGATGGCACTACTTGCTGATGCTGTAGGAACCACAGCAGGTGCAGCTTTGGGAACTTCAACAGTAACCTCATACGTAGAAAGTGCCTCTGGAGTTGCAGAAGGAGGGAGAACCGGCATGACCTCTTTAACAGTGGCTGGTCTTTTTCTTTTATCTTTATTTTTTGCTCCCCTTTTCTTAATGATTCCAGCTGCAGCCACGGCTCCAATTCTATTCATCGTAGGACTATTTATGATGTCTCCTATTCTTAAGATTGATCTAAATGATTTCACCGAGGCATTACCCGCCTTTTTTACCATTATCATGATGCCACTTACCTACTCAATCGCTGAAGGTATTGTTTTCGGTATGATTTCATTTGTGATATTTAAATTCTTCGCTGGAAAAACCAAAGAGATTACCTGGATGATGCTTTTACTTGCCATTCTATTTATTCTCAAACATGTCATTGGCTAATTAATCATTCACTAACTTCTCAGTACTTTAACAAAAAAAGGGAGCCAATCTGAAACTGGCTCCCTTTTTTATGAATCTCTAAATATCTATCGGGTTATAACAACCTTACGGTTTATAGCCTCTTCGCCAGCGATTACTCTTAAAGTATAAGTACCTGCGCGTAATCCGGAAACCTCTAGACTTAAATCATGGTCACCCATTCTAAGTCTTCCTGAATAATTACTATAAACCAAGCGCCCACTTAAATCATATAATTCCATTTTGACAATAGACTCATTAGACAGAGTGAGATCAATATTAAGAAGATCAGTAGCCGGGTTTGGATAAATATTCAATCTGGTTTGATTAGCTATCCCATTATCTATACCGATAGCCTGATCTACAAAAAACTGATTTTCGTATTTGGCACCAAATTGATTTGCAATAAACATAGCGGTACCGGTTCCATCAACCAATTTTATCATTCCATTGCCATTTGTACAACACACTCCATTACCTCCTGCGTCAAAGGCCCTAAAGGTATAACAAGCATTCTGAGGTAAGTCAAGCGTATCTTTATATATTGTTAATTGATTTGCGTATGGTCCGCCACTCTTAACCACATTACCGGTAGCATCCACAATCTCCCACGTTGTTTCCTGTGGAGCCTTGTCCGTTTTCACAGTAAGAACAACACGTGGTTTGCCTGATACAGCAGCAGGGATTGAAGTTAAAATCTCATCATTTGAGCTATACTCATCACCAACTCCATTCGGATTGAAAGTTTTAATACGAAGAATGTTATCAGGCTCCACATCAAAATTAGTCTCAGGCAAAGCAACTTTAAAAGAACCCATGGAAGGAATGTTACCAGTAAAATTATAGACTTGCTCATTAAGCCCATTAACACTATATCTGATCTCACATTGTGTTAAAGGTAAAGCTCCATTATTACGAATTGTCACCACAGGGCTAACTTTACCATAACAATTGGTGGGCATTACATTTTCAACGACGGTAGGCTGAAGATCATTCTGATAAAGGGGAACAATGGCATCAACACTCCCATTGATACTTTGTAAAATCTCCTTATTCTGATTATTTTGGACAAAACCAATGGCCGACAATTCATTTACATCATAAACATTAGCTAGTTTCCATGAAGATTCCAAGATAAAATAATCACCAACATTCATGGTCTTTGGAATAGCTTGGCCATTCTTACCCGGAAGTAACTTTTTAACTACATTATAGAAATCTTTCTCCCCATTACTTCCCGGAGGTGTGTTAAAATGGATATGTTTTTCAATGACCACAGCATAGGCAACCGCATTTTCAAACGACATTGGCGCAGTGGGCTTCACCATCATCATCACATAGATAGAGTCATTATCTGAAGAAATACGATAGCTTAATCCTAGATCACAAGGAGAGGGATCATCGTAACGATTGTTAACAGTATTAATATTCCATCCTGTTGCTGAACCAGCATAGAAATTACCATCTAACACCGAATATGGTACATAAGTTACACCATAATAGGATACCCTTGCATCAGGGTCAGCTGGATTATGATTATACATAATATCGGTACCTGGCCACGAGGTATGATAGTAAATACCCGTAATTTTCGTAGGGTTATTCACCAGCAGCGCATGAATCGTTGGGTTTGAGCTTGCACATGGACCACATGAAGCTTGGGTAAACTCTTCAAGCAAAACCAATCGCTGCGATTGGCTATAGCCTAGAGTCGCTATCGAAATAGCTAACAGAATAGTAAAGATGCGTTTCATTGTTTGTAAAGTTTTTGTTTAAGGCGTTACAAATATAGACAGATTGGTCATTTGTTTAACTTTTTTTCATTGTGAAACCCTCAATTTTTAGAAATCGCTATATTTGCGAAGTATAAACTCTAGCCAAACATTACAAACCAAGTTCTATGAAACACTCTTTACTTTTAATTGCCGTCATACTATTTGCCGGTATTGGGATAAAGGCTCAGAACCTTCAATTATCAACTATGGAAAACGAAGTTCTGTCGTCTAATCAGGTTGTATATACAGGTGGAACGATTAATAACGAGGCCGTTGTTGAAGTTAAAGTAAAAAACATTGGAACCTCAGCAATCAGAGTAAAAGCAAAAAAGATCCTTATTTCTGTACCTGAAAATTCAATGAATGTTTTTTGTTTATCCTTGTGTTATCCTCCTATGGTTACGGTCTCTCCTGATTCCGTTGTCATCAATCCGGGTGAATCTTTCATTGGCTTCTCAGGCCATTATACCCCATTTGACAGGACAGAAGGGATCATTGGTTACACCTTCTTCAATATGGATAACCCTAATGACTCGATCTCTTTTATCTCACACTATGTTCCTTCCTACCTCTACGCGAAGTACGATGGAAAAATCCTTCAAGGTGGATCTGTATTACATGTTAATGCGAGTCTTGACGCTGAGGCACAAATTGAGTTCCCTATCTTCAACAGTGACAAAGACAATGCGAAAGATGTTCTTGCAAAGAAAACAGAATTACAAACAGTCGAGGGTACAATAAATCTGTTTTGTTGGACTGAATGTTATAGCCCAAATGTCTTTTTAAGCACAGGCCCTGTTAGCATTAATCCAGGAGATAGTGTAAACAACTTCTCAGGACACTATACTGCAAATAATAAAGAAGGGGCTACAACCGTCAGATACACCTTCTTTGATAGAAGAACCACTTCAGACTCAACATGGATCGATGTTGTATACAGAACAAATGTGGGTATCAATGAACAACCATCTCTGATTTCGAGCATCTATCCAAACCCTGCTTCCAATCTCATCAATTTCAACCTTACTGATCAAGTCAAACAGGGAGCTGAAGTTATAATTTACAACCTGAATGGTCAGGTTGTTTATAGAGAATTAATAGCAAATAACAAGCATAATCAAATCAATATTGCTCATTTATCACAAGGTTTTTACCAACTGGTTGTGAATAACAATGGTCAACTTAGCTCACCAAAGAAACTTGCAATAGTTAAATAGACTTATCATAATAAAAATTTAAGGTTGCCAAACTTTGGCAACCTTTTTTTTGTCCGGTCCATCCCTAATGATCAATTTATATACTAAGCGACAGTTATAAAGTAACCCATTACACTCCATCTGCTAAAATTAGAATAACAGGCCACCGGCTTCATCAGATTGAGAAAACCCCTAGCCTTTTGAAAGATGAAGTCGGAATACCAAAACGAAAGATTACCTTAGAATAACTTTGTACGCCCTAAATGAGTCAACCTACAATGAGTGGCATTTATTATATTTGCAAAGATCTACTCAAAACAAGATGGTACTTTACATTATACTTACTCTTTTACTCGTTGGAGTACTTCTACTTTGGATCTCGGAAAGATGGAGATATAACCGGATAATTAAAAAGCACAAAGAATTAGAGTTCCTTGCGGTTACACACAGATACTACACAGAACCTCATCATCAACTAACGGCGCTTAACCAATTGAATGCATCGCTCTTTATCAATGACATTCAAACAAGTTCAAATAAACTTATAGCCATAAGCCATAGGATGCGAAAAGATCTTTCTTGGCCAAAAACGACTACCGTTCCAATTTATGACCAAGTCAGAGAGATTCAAACCTTTGTTGATGACGAAAATCAAAAGAGTTCTAAGCAAATATCACTAAATGTAGATATTCCCGAGAAAATACTCTATGAACCTTTTCCCCGGGCTTTACTTAGACTCATTGTTAGGCAATACATCAAGGGTGCTGATATTGATACTCAATACCTAAATCTGGGTATTAAAGCTCAAATGGAAGAAAAAAGAACCACAATCATTGTCAGCTGCTCCCCTAAGTCGTATCCACTAACTGCATTACCCGCAGGTATCTATTATGACGCCGGATTAGAAACGCTTACAAAAATGAAAGAACTCTTCTCTGGTAACTATTCCCCAAAGCTCACTATCACCTATAATCCGGATGGAGATACCATCGTATCATTCCAAGAAAAGAGTCGGGATTCCATATTTGAATCCACATTAAAATTTTATAATAAGATTACCACATCATCCAACTAATTCGTCAATTATTACATTAAGAATTCATGAATCCTCTCAATTTAAGCATTGAACTAAAAGAAAGATTAGTTCAATATCTCACAACGTATATTACAGAGGCACGAAACTCCAGATTTAATGATGTTATATCGAAACGAATGGGTCACTTGGCCATTGTTCTTGAAGATATCTTTCAACCCCACAATGCGAGTGCCGTTTTGCGCAGTTGCGATTGTTTCGGTATCCAGAATGTTCATATCATAGAGAATCATAATCACTATGCAGTAAACCCTGATGTTGCTCTCGGATCATCAAAATGGGTCACTATGCATAGATATAACCAAACCGATTTCAATACCCCCGAGGCCTTTCAATCATTAAGATCAAAAGGTTATAAGATAGTTGCGACTACACCACACATGAATGATTGTAATCTTGAAGATCTATCGATTGATAAGCCAATCGCGCTCATCTTTGGCACCGAAAAGACAGGGTTAACTCAATGGGCCATCGATAACGCAGATGCTTGGGTTAAAATACCCATGTATGGCTTTACTGAGAGTTTTAATATCTCGGTGAGCGTAGCATTAAGTAGCTTTTATCTCACGGAAAAGATCAGAAAAAGTGCTTTGCCTTGGCAGCTCTCTAATGAAGAGATACTCGACACCCGATTGCATTGGCTCCGTAATTCCATTGAAAGGTGTGACCTGCTTGAAAAGAAATTCTTAGAGGGCCTGCAATAAATGCTTGGTTCCTCTAAAAACACCTATTCACCAGCAAAGAATTAGAAATAGAGATTAAGAAACTTGGTTGATTCCTTTAAAATAATCTCTATTCACCAGCATCTCGGATTAATTAGAAGCGATGATCTCTTTGAAGTGCTCCCCACGCTCTTCAAAGTTTTTAAATTGATCGTAGCTAGAGGCACCCGGTGACATCAAGACCACATCACCAAAACCGGCTACCTCTATGGCTTGTCTTACCATATCATCAAACCTCTCAAAAAAGGAGATTTTCGTTGATTCAACTCCTGCTTCTAAAAGCATACCATGTATCCTCTTACCCGCAGGACCAGTTAAAAGGATTTTTTTCAAACCAGATTGAGGAATATAAGTGGCCAACTTATCATACGAGATTCCTCGATCAAATCCTCCTAAAAGAAGAACATCAACCCGTCCTAATGACTTAAGCGCTGCAATAACGGCTTCCGGAATAGTACTTATACTGTCATCATAGTATTTTACCCCATTGTAACTACCAACGTACTCCAAACGATGAGGAAGACCTTTAAAAGTTGAAATGGCGCAAGAGATCACCGTCTCACCTATTCCATAAAGCGATGATACCGCTGCTGCTGCCATGATATTTAGCCTATTATGACTTCCAGCCAATGGCGATCTACTAACAACTTTACATATGATCTCAGGCTCTGACAACGGAAGTTTTAAATAAACATTATCCTCCTCAAGCCATATTCCATCCCCCTCAGGCCTGGTTAATCCGAATGGCAACAAAACTCCTGGAACTCTATTTCGGTTTAATAACGCAGCCACGGTCTCATCAAATGCTGGATAAATCAGATAGTCTCCCGGACGTTGGTACCTCGCTATGTTATACTTCGCTTCCTGATAAGCTTTATAATCTACAAAGTGATCCAGATGTTCCTCAAATAGATTTAACAAAACAGATATATGGGGACAGTGCTTTACCAGCTCTAACTGATGTGCACTAAGTTCCATCACTACCGCTGTTGCCGGATCTAGTTGATCAACCACCGTAAAAGGAGGAATCCCAATATTACCTGTCAGAACCACCTTATCTGTATAAGTCTTTAGAATATGATAGATTAACGAGGTCGTAGTACTTTTTCCCTTAGTACCTGTAATACCCAATGTTTGCGGACCATAAGCACTGAGAAACAATTCAGTCTGAGAGGTTATCCGTTCAGAGGGTAGATAATCCAGCTGTGCGCTAGGAATACCCGGGGTTTTAATTATCAGATCAAATGACGATAGTTTACTCATACTATCCTCTCCGCCGATCCATTTTTGCCCAGCAGGAAAGCTAGAATCAGGTAGTTCTTGTTTATCAGCAACAGTAAAAATCTGGTTAGGAAAGTGCTGCATTAACCAGTTTAAAAGTGCTTTACCCTCCCTTCCATAGCCTGCCAAAGCAATATCTCGTCCTGATATAAGGTAATCAATAGCCTGTATGATCATTTAAAGTCTCTTTAAGTTGTTGAAATAACTCAGCTGGAACGTTGTGTTCACCATCAAACTGCCTCAAGTGTTTACCAAAAAGATCTATATGAGATTGCTCATCCTTCTCTAAATACCTCTCTACTAACAAAGGAATTCTCCTTTCAATCTTAGCAATCTCATTCAATGCAGCCTTCACCTCTGTGATGGTGCCAACACATTCAAAAGGCTTAACAGAGGAAAATCCGCTCAATTCATCTAAAAGAGGTAACAGATTAAGATCGTCTAAAATATCCTTACCTAATAATTCATGAATCCTGTTAACGCCAAGGAAAGGAGCCAGCATGATCGAGGTAAAGAGACACTTTGCACATGCCCCACACCACGAGTCGGTTTTACTTCCAACATTACAGCTTCTAAAGGATTCATGGTGCCATTTAAAACGACTAAAGAGTGCGGCAATCTGAATTTCAGATAGAGGCCTTAAAAAGCTATAATAATTAATATCAACGGTAACATTTTTTTTAAGATACCATCGAAAATCATTCTCAAACTCGAATGATTTTGAATACTGATGGTTGATTTTACTTCCAGGAACCGTGCTCTCATTAGCACTTGATTCATTAGAAAGAGCAATGGATGATATTCCTGCCATCGAGGCAGTTAAGACAGAAACAAACGCTAACAGAGCCGAGAAAGGAGTATGTCCATTAAGATAGCCCTGACTATTCAACTCAAGAAGAAGAGGGTCTAACCGGCGTTTAACCACTAATAGATCCTTTTGCAACCCAGCTGCTTCCACCGATTTTGAAGATGCTCCACGGGGGTTAACAATAAATGGGACGACTCTCTTCCCTGACATCTTCATCAATTCAAGAGTAACTACCGAATCTTTGCCTCCTCCCACGGGAACCATTACAAAGTTTTCACGGGTATTCACGCTAAAAGGCTCAATCTTGCGATCCCCCTCCTGAGTAATATGCATAAACTCATCATAATCTGGCTCAATGCCATTAAGGAAGAAAAACTCACCTAAACCATGAAAATATAGCTTTCGCCACCATTCATAATCAGAAATATCTATAAGTTTACCAGCTGCAATCCTTACCTCAGGAGAACAGAAAGCCTTCCAATAACTAATTAACTCGACCAGCCCAATATGAAATCCAAGATTATAGAGAGCCTCATCACTAAATTCCCTAGTATTTAACAGAGGATGATAAGGTAAAGTAATGGATGGAGAAAACCGATACCGATCACTCACGTTAAAGTTAAAAATGAAACAGACATCCCGTTCACGAATGATCTCAACCGATTCATATTTAAACCAGGGAAACTCATGTCTTAGATGAAGATATTTTTCAGGTCCAGTCAGGTTCACCATTTGAAGTATATTATATTTGTGCCAGAATTTCATTTACTGACTTGAAAAAACAATCTCAGAAAGGAGACTGGTCAAGCCACTGAACTGATGCTTTTATTGGTTGCAAATTTACCAAAAACGGATAATAACTTGGCTTATGGTTGATTTTAACCAAATCATAAATCTAAGATATAACAGGGTCAAGCCTGCTAGTGGGAGAATACTGATCTCCGACCCCTTTCAAAGCGACCAATACTTTGAGAGATCGGTAGTAGTTCTCATAGATCACAACTCAGAAGGAACGATGGGAGTTGTGATCAACAAACCTATATCCGAGAAGATTAGCCTCAAGTTTGACGAAATCTATCTACCCGAATTACAGATCTATCAAGGGGGGCCTGTTGCCTCTAGTCAGCTTTTTTTCATGCATTGTATGGGAGATGTTGTACCTGACAGTATTGCGTTAGGAAACGATCTCTATTGGGGAGGTTCATTGGATACGGCCTTAGAATTATTCCAGCTAAACATTCTAAACAAAGAGAATACTCGTTTTTTCTGGGGATACGCTGGTTGGTCGAAGAGCCAACTGAAGGAAGAGTTAAAGAGGAATAGCTGGCTTATTGCATCAATTAACGGAGAGACCTTGTTTAAAACCGAGCCCAACAAGCTATGGGAAAAAAGTATTCAACATTTAGGAGATGACTATCTGGCATGGTTAACCCTCCCCATTGATCCAGCCATGAATTAGTTTAAATCCATACCTTTGTAAAAACAAGGCTAAAATGGCTATTTTTCTTCAGGTTCATCCTGACAATCCGAATCCACGACATATCCGCACTATCGTCGACTGTCTACTCAGCGGAGGTGTAATAATTTATCCCACTGATACGGTATATGCACTTGGGTGCAGCCTGACTCAAGTTAAGGCACTTGATCGAATGAGTCAAATCAGAGGAGAAAAGAAGGAGAAAACCAGTTTCTCTGTTATATGCCAAGATCTAAAGCAACTTTCAGATTATGCCAGACCTATTGGCAATGACATTTTCAAACTAATGAAAAGGGTATTACCAGGCCCCTACACCTTTATCCTAGAAGCCAATAATAATGTACCAAAGATTTACCACAGCAAGAAGAAAAGTGTCGGTATTCGTGTGCCTGATAATAAAATTGTCTCTGCAATAGTCCTTGAGTTAGGCGGGCCGCTTGCATCGACCTCATTACGTACGGACTTGATCGATGAGCAAGAGTATATTATCGATCCGGAGTTAATCTATGAAAGATACGAAAAGCAGGTAGATATTGTTGTTGATGGAGGTTTTGGAGATACGATAGGGTCGACGATCCTCGACTGTACCGACGATCATGTGGTCTTAGTCCGCGAAGGTAAAGGAGAGATTAAAAATTTATTAACAATATTAGACTGAAAATCAGAATCAAAAGCATTTTCACTCTTTAAACTTGCAAAAAAAATGGGCAAAGGGCTTGCCAGTTAAGAAAAAACCCCTACCTTTGCATCCTCAAAACACAATAAAGGGTTGACTAAGTAGCTCAGCAGGTAGAGCACATCCCTTTTAAGGATGGGGTCCTGGGTTCGAGCCCCAGCTTGGTCACAGAGAAAGACTGACTTGAAAAAGTTGGTCTTTTTTCGTTATTAGGAGAGGAAAATGGATTTTTCCATCACCCATTCACCCCTCTCCTCACGGCACCCAATCCGTATCGCTGTCTGATACGATCAAGCGATTGATAAAGACTGATCATCTCTGGTGTATCCTCAAACAGATGAAGCTGGTGAGCACCACTAACCATATCACTAAATCTTACCCCAATAAGCCTCACCAACAACCTTCGTTGATACAACCGAGAGAACAACTCGATGGCTACACCCAACAGTTGATGATCAAGCGAAGTATAGGGAATATGACGCTGTAAAGTGTGTGTATCAAAATCAGAATATCGAATCTTAACCGTAATGCAAGCGGTCACTCGCCCATCAGTTCGCAATTGATAACCTAACTTCTCAACCATTCTCGTCAAGATACGCTTCATCAATACAACATCTATCGTATCCTCATCAAAGGTGTGCTCATGACTCATCGACTTCTGCTCGCCATAAGAGGCCACAGGCGTATGATCAACCCCATTAGCACGCTTCCACAACATAACACCATTCTTTCCCATCACACGAAACATCATATCCTGAGGAATTCGCCGCAATGTCCCAATATTAGCCACCCCCATCGACCGTAATAACTGATACCCTTTCTCACCAACCATCGGAATCTTACGAATAGAGAGCGGATCAAGAAAAGGCCGAATCAATGGCCGCTCAACCCACCTCTCTCCATTAGGCTTCGCCTCTCCTGTCGCAATCTTCGACACCACTTTATTAACCGATAAACCAGCCGAAATAGGTAAACCCGTCTCCTTTATAATCCGATCTCGCAACTCATGAGCCCACTTCTGCGACCCAAAAAAACGATCCATCCCCGTAATGTCTAAATAGTGCTCATCTATTGAAGCCTTCTCAAACACAGGAGCCCTTTCAGCAATAATCTCAGTCACCATATGAGAATACCTACTATACAACTCCATATCCCCACGAATAACTACAGCATCAGGACAAAGAACCCTGGCTACCCGCATCGGCATCGCCGAATGAATACCAAACCGCCTTGCTTCATAGCTACAACTAGAAACAACACCCCTATCAGAACCACCCCCTATAACTACCGGTAACCCATTTAATTTACTGTTCTGAAGCCGCTCCACCGAAACAAAAAAGGTATCCATATCCATATGAACCACCGTACGACGATCATTATCCTCAATCTCTGTACCATCAACATCAGTACTATCTGCACCATCAGCATCATCCATCTTATTGCCTTCAACCTTATCGTCATCAACCCCATTATCCTTAATCATTGTAATAACCTCCTATTTTAAAAAAAACTTGACAAGATATCCGACATATAGTATATTTGACTAATATTTAATCATTTTCCAGACTACAATTTAATCACACAAAGTCATAAAGACAAGTCTTAACATCGTTTTTTTCTTAATACCATTAAAATATTACACAATGTACTTTGCTTCAAACATCAAACTACTCAGAAAAAGAAAGAGAAGAACCCAAGACGATGTAGCTACAGCTCTTGATCTAAAACGATCAACACTCAGCGGATACGAAAATGGGGTAGCCGAGCCCGGCCTTGAAGTGCTAATCTCTTTCTCAAAATACTTCGAGATAGCCATTGACACATTAGTAAAAACCAACCTCTCTGAGTTTACCGAGACCCAGCTCTCTCAACTAGAAAGGGGTTACGACGTCTATATCAAAGGGGGACAACTGCGAGTGCTTGCTACGACTGTCACCCCCGATAACCATGAGAACATTGAGTTGGTAACCGAAAAAGCTAAAGCAGGTTACCGTACCGGCTATGCAGACCCTGAATACATAAGCATCTTACCTGCATTTCATCTCCCCTTCCTTTCTCGCGAAAAGAAATACAGGACGTTCCAAATCAGTGGTGATTCTATGCTTCCTATCCCTGATGGGGCATATATAACCGCAGAATATGTGCACGATTGGAATAGCATCAGAAACCGCCATGCCTATATAATACTTACTACCGATGACGGAATCGTCTTTAAAGTAGTCGAAAACACAATCAACATAAACGGAAGAATTACGCTACACTCTCTTAATCCTGTTTACGACCCCTACTCGGTACACGTTAATGATATCAAAGAAATCTGGAAATTTGTGAACTTTATCAGCCAAGAGCTTCCAGAACCAAAAAACGATAACGATAGCTTATTGGAAACGGTAAAAAACCTACGCAAAGAGATACAAAACATTCAGACTAAACTCAATCTTTAACATCGATGTACTGCATCATAGACGTGGAAACGACCGGAACAAATCCCGGAAACGAAAAAATAACCGAAATAGCTATCTACCGTCACGATGGCAAACAAATCACAGACTCGTTCTCTTCATTGGTAAACCCCGAAAGACCAATCCCATGGAGAATAACTCAACTCACTGGCATAAGTGACAAAATGGTGGAAAAAGCACCTCTTTTCTGTGAAATAGCCAAGAAAATTGTCGAGATAACAGAGGGTTGTACCTTCGTTGCTCACAATGCAGCTTTCGATTACAACTTCGTCAAAACAGAATTCGCACGACTGTCGTATAATTTCTCTCGAAACAGATTATGCACCGTCAGATTAAGTCGTAAACTAATACCAGGCCTTCCCTCTTACAGTTTAGGGAACCTCTGTGCTTCGTTAAACATCCCCATTGAATCGCGTCACCGTGCTGCCGGAGATGCTTCTGCTACCGTTAAACTCTTCGAGTTGTTGCTTTCTCTTCAACCACAAGAGGAGTCTAAGTCATTTAAAGGCCTTGCCACCGGCTTTGACCCTAAAATATTAATGGCACTTCCTGAAGAGACCGGAGTCTATTATCTACACAACCAAGCCGGTGACGTAATCTACACCGGAAAAAGTCTCAACATCAAAGACCGGGTAATCCAACACCTCAGCAATCCTACAACCCGAAAAGCTGTCGAGATGAACGCCAATATCTCTGATATCTCTTATGAATTAACCGGCAGTGAACTAGTTGCGCTCCTCCTCGAATCTCAAGAGATTAAACGACTTCTCCCCGTCTATAACAGAGCCCAACGCCGAACAAACTTTAGCTGGGGGCTCTTCGCAACTACCGACACCAACAAATATATCCACTTCGATATTAAAAGAATTAAAATCGGAGATAACCCGATAACCACCTTTACAACTAAAACACAAGGCCGAAACGAACTCTTCCGCCTGGCCGAAAACTTTAACCTCTGCCAAAAACTCTGCCACCTCTATATTACAAAAGGAGCCTGCTTTCATTACACCCTTAACCAGTGCCCTGGCGCCTGTATCGGAGAGGAACCCGCCGAATCTTATAACAAAAGAGCTAATGCCGCCATAGAGCCTTTCCTCTTTGACCATGAATCATTTATCATCATCGATAAAGGCAGAACATTCGACGAAAGAAGTGTCATCTTAATCAGAAACTCAACCTATAAAGGCTTTGGATTTATTAATATCACTGATGAGGCTTCCATAGACGACCTTATTAACTGCATTAAACCCATGAACGACAATAGAGATGCTCGCCAAATCATCAAACAACATCTAAAGCTCCATCGTGTTGAGAAAATCATCCCTATTCCTGCATTAAACGAATACCTATAAGCTATCTAGCTACTCCTCTAAATAGCTATTTCAACCATGATATAGCATCATCAAAAATAGACTTGAAAGCAATGTCTACATCCTCTTTATGTTCATTAGTCACAGGGAAGGGATTCTCATGACTATATGGGAATGGAAAATCCAACTCAGTAAACGAAGGATGCAAAGATTTCCTTCGAACCAGATTGCTAAAAATCGCCTTTGAAGGGATCACATGATCGCGTTTTAACCCAATAGCCCGAATCCTTTTTGCCCCATCTTGAAAAACGGCCTCCAATAATCTTGGATTTCTATGCCAATTAATCATCGCATTAAAAGCCCTGCCCAACTCATCATGCAGAAAAAACGCTCCCAACGGAGTCTGATGTACCATCTCATACTCCATCTGTCTATTATAATACGCATAGATATGTTCAAAAGCCGGCCTATTCATAATAAACTTTGAAACTCCATTCATATCGGTAAATAATGACCCACCACAAAATAAAAAATAACGAGCATCAGGTAAAAACTTCCCCTTACCTCCTATCATCATAATCTGAGCTAAAAAAGCACCGATACTATATGCGAAAACATCAATCTTTGTGCCTTTACTCAACCCTTCAAATTGCCCTAACTCTATTTGTTCTACCAACTGTGACAAATCAAAAGCCGTCTGTCTCCCACTTTCAAAAAAACGAAGAGGTCTTTGCAAAAGACGTTGACTTAATGCAAAATTCAACGATGAGGTCAAATCGGTGGAGTTTCGCTCTCCACTAGTTGCCATCCAACTTGTCATCTCCCTTGGATTGCCCCATCCGGCAGGACCTCTATTCATATGAAAAGAGATCGGAAACAATAACACCGGAGCCTTTAGCCCTTCACTTAACGTCATGGCCCAACTCCAATACTTGTCCCATGAACGCTCATTCAATCCATGAAGCAATAATATAACACGATTATACGCCTTTTTCTCTGATGGCCATACCACAGGAAAGTTAAACTCTGCATTCCCTAAATAATCCTCGTCTCGCACACCTAAAACTTGTGCTATCTCATCCTCCTTCTCCTCCCGCTCAACTAAGCGGCTCTTCGATTTAAACAAATGCCATGTCACTCTAATATCTGAATCCACAGCCAAAACACCATCCATAGCTAATGAAACTGACTTTGACATTGAAACCCATTCACTATATCTCATCATTTTTTTATTTTCTTCTTGCAAAAAATCTATTTTATTATTCCATTCTTCGAAGTTGTTTATCCAATGAAAACTCCTCTTCTCATCGTATTCAACCTCAGATCCATCTTCATTATCATTTTCCACAAAAAAACATTATCAAAGCATCACTTTCATAAAAATGATTCATAGCTAAGCGCTTAGGGACGAAATCATAATATGTGGGACAAAAAACACTATATAGGGATAAAGCTGAACAATCAAAATAAACCCTCAATCAGAAATTCTATCTTAATTTAGCAGAGATTTATAAAAAAGCACATGGTAGACCTTCGGCGACCAATACCATCATTTCACACAACCATAGGGAATATAACACGACTTATTGTATTCACAGCCCTATTTGCACTTGTTTTTATAAATATTTATGCTCCATTTGGGGTTGAATCGTGGTATAAAGTGACCCGGCTACAACTTCTTTTTTACTCTAGTTTAGTAATTCTTACAGGTGTTTTAGTGGTTGTAATCAGTCGTATTATCATGTACCACTATTGTAAAAAGCATACATTAACACTATTTCAGTTTATCATTTGGGTTATAGCAGAGGTCTTTTTCATGGCTCTCTTCTATAGTCTATTTGAGAATCTTATACTTAGTGACAAAAGGAGTTTTGAGACCCTTCTCAAGAACTCCATCTTAAATACAGCTCTCGTTCTACTTC
>CAYUII010000013.1:49459-60162 GCA_964444785.1 uncultured Bacteroidales bacterium
ATGATGGATGTGGACAACATCCGCCAGCTGGAGGAGCTGTACCAGCAAATCAATTTCCTCGGCAAGCTGAAGGAAATGGCCGCCATGTACGGGTTTGACATCTCGCTTCCCGCTGTCGACTCAAAAGAAGCAGTTCAGTGGCTCTATTTCAGCTGGAGAGATCAAAAAATAAGACTCGAAGCGTTTAAGGAGGGAGCACCTCAGGAAGAGACCACAAGAAACATGATAGCTTTTAATGATGAAAGAGGTGTAATGCAACTTAGTATCAAATGCGATCAATTACTTTTTATCGAGGCATCAGGTAACTATATTAATATAGCTTATAGCCATAACAATCGTATTAGAAAAACGCTTGTCAGAAACACCCTTAAAGAAGTGGAAAACACCTACTCTGATAGCGAACTAATCAGGTGTCACCGCTCCTACATTGTTAACTTCAGCAATGTAAAACTGATGAGAAAAACAAAGGAAGGATTAGTTCTGGAACTTGAAGCTCCCGAACCATCTGAAATCCCTGTATCAAAAAGCTACATTGAGAAAGTAATGCACCGATTTTCTCACTCAGTGGGTAACAATTAACAAGAGATTCACAATAGACTAACTGCAGCCTCTTCAATTTACATTACTTTTGAAAAAAGATTATCAATGAGATTTAGATTTAGACTTCACCTTATCGCTCTTTTCCTCTTTCTTATTTCTACTCTATTTGCTCAATCCAGAAAAAGTGGGCAGTATGTCGTAATGTTATCCATGGATGCTTTCAGATACGATTATCCTGAAATCTATAAAGCCAAAGAACTATTAAAGATCGCTAAGACAGGAGTTCGAGCTAAAAGCATCATCTCCTCATTTCCAACAGTAACCTTTCCGAACCATTATGCTATGGCAACCGGATTATACCCTGATCATCATGGGATTGTTTTAAATAATTTTTTTGCTCCAGATCTCGGACTCGGATATAAAGTAGGAGACAGGAAATCTGTCGAGAATGGGTTGTTTTATGATGGAGAGCCTATATGGACGACTGCACAAAAACAGGGATTGATTACTGCATCTTATTTCTGGGTTGGATCAGAGACCAAGATTAAGGGATATCAACCCGACTATTGGAAACTCTATGATCACAAATTTCCTTTCAGCCAACGAATAGATACTGTTCTTTACTGGCTCAGTCTGCCTGAAGAGAAACGTCCAAGACTTATAACTTTCTACATGGCCGAGCCTGATGAGATCAGCCATCATTATGGCCCGATCAGTAAAGAGACTGGCAATATGGTACGGGTTCTTGATTCACTTGCGGGTGCTCTAATCAACAAGATAAAACAACTTCCTATTGCTGATAGTATTAATATCATCTTCACTAGTGATCATGGTATGGAAGATGTTAGTGCTGATCGCTCTGTTCGTGTGGATGACTTTATACCTAAAGATTGGATTACCTCGGTTAGTGGGAGTAGCCCGGTCATTACTCTAAACATAAAAAAAGGTTATGTTGACAGTGCTCTCCTAAAGCTTTCAGCCGTTCCACATATACAGGCTTGGAAAAGATTAGACGTGCCTGCTCGCCTACATTTTGGAACCAATCCAAGAATTGGAGATATCGTAGTTTTAGCAGACAGTGCTTGGAATGTTGGAACGAAAGATGATCAATTTAAATATAAAGGAGCCCATGGTTTCGATAATGCGAATATGAATATGCACGGAATCTTTATTGCCACCGGCCCCGCATTTAAAGATGGCTATCTAGGTAAATCAATCCAAAATGTTTGCTTATATCCGCTAATAGCAAAAATTCTACGACTTACACCCATGCCGGTTGACGGAACCCTTAAGGAGGTTGAAGAATACCTAAAACCTTAAGTACAATAAATCAATCAAAATATCCGTCAGGATAGGTTACTTTCTCTAAGAATAGTCCATGTGCTGGCACCGACATACCGGCACGACACCTATCTTTTATCTCGATAATGGTACGAAAAGAATCGATCGATTCTTTTCCGTAACCCACTTCAAGCAGGGTACCCACTACGGCTCTGACCATATTTCTCAGAAACCGATCAGCAGTAATAGTAAACACTAAATTATTCCCCTCATTAGCCCAATGAGCCTCAGTTATCTTACAGTTATTAGTAGCCGTTTGCGTATGTAGTTTACTAAAACTTGTAAAATCAAGAAAATCGTAAAGTACCGTTGCCGCTCTATTCATCAGTTCCACATCAGGGAGTTTATTTAACTTCACCACCCAATTTCGCTCAAAGGGATTTTTACTAAATGTGGTATAATACTTATAAGTTCTACTTATTGCATCAAAACGACTATTGCAATGGTCAGCGACATGATACCCCTCGTAAACTACAATATCATTTGGCAGCATCCTGTTTAGACGTCGTACCAATTCGGAAGGGTTATCAACAAGAGGGTGATCAGAATCAAAATGAGCATAAAACTCTCGGGCATGGACCCCAGTATCTGTTCTACCACAACCAGTCAGATTAATCGGTTGTTGTAAAAGCTTCTGCATTTCAGACACCATAATCTGTTGCACTGTAACACCATTGGGTTGAATTTGCCAACCATGATATTGAGACCCATCATAAGCTAACCTTAAAAACAGCCTCGCCATCACCGTTATTCAAATATCATCTTACGAACCTCCACGCCTTCGAGAGAGGATAACTGAACCTCCAACTTATCCATTTCATCTAGATCACCTGCCAATTCAAGCAAGATCACACCTCTACGATCAACTGCATCCTCGTCAGGAGTGTGCAACCCTAAACGAGTACGAATAGAACATCCAAACTTCCCAAAAACCTGTTGAAGTGCCATGGCACGATCGGCGGGTTTATCTATACGCAGCCCTAAAATCCTTAACTGTGACATTATGTTTTTTTCTCAAAGGTAGCTAATCTTAATCTTATAGGCCACGTTTAAAAAGAATTAAAGAACCAGCTTCGATGGTCACATGAAAAATGCAAATCAGGAGTGCCCTCCCGGGGACCCCTGACTTCGTCTTAACCAAATGAAATTGTTAACCAAAAACCAACAAACAACAAGAGAAAAAATCTTTAATTGTTCCTAGAACAACTGTCTTCTCTCTACCATCGCTCTTCTTGCTTAGGTCTCGAAGACATCTTACATAATACATTTTTTATGCCAAACCTAATAACGTTTATAAAAAAATTTTCGCATACTGAATTACAATAACTTACACTATAATCTCCCCATTTTCTTCCGATTTAGTTACATTCATTAGATTCAAACAGTTCTTATCTGTCCCATTTTTTTTAATGCTTGTCCGTTTTTGAAACTATAATATCTCCTATTAATCAACCATTAAATTTGAAAGCCCTAATAAAAATTTATCTTTGCAATGAATAAATACTACCATTCGTAAATCCATTGAAAAAAGGATCAGCAATCATATTCTCTCTTCTGTTTCTTTTGCTTGCATCGTGTGATCAGGAGGACAAAAAAGAGCCCCAAAAGAGGTCGCAGGATGTTTCCGGGCCTATAGTAATCTTTTTCAACCCCTCCCCTGCACTGGAAGACTCGCTATTGAAGGTTGACTCAGAGTTGTTCTTTAAAGAGAGGGACAGCATAACTTCAAGCTATTACCTATTAAGAAGAGAACTAGACAGTATTGGGATAAAATATATCTCAACCAATTCTGATTTAATCTCCGTAAAAGGAAGTGCTATAAAAAGCGAAATAAGCATTAGAGAACTTAAGAAGCCATGGGGAGTCTTATTCGTTGATAAGAATGGACTCACGACCTTATTAAACGGTGATCAGGCGACGAAGCGGGCTGCCTTTATGCTTTTGGGAATTAGCTTACCTGAAGAATCTTCCGGCATAAGAGAATCAATCGATGAAAAGGTACTATTGTCCAAAACAAATAAAATAAAACCATCCAATACAATTAAAGAAGAACCCATATTAAAAGATAGAGAGTACCTTCTTTTTAATGGGATGGATTTAAAGCAACACCCCCTTGGGGTGCAAAAAGATAGTATTAGAGACGACTTCCGGTTGTTTCCTGAGATTCCGAATAAGTCTAATCTATCCAACTTAAGTTTGCTCAGCATAGGAATTGAAAACGATATCTTTTTAGGGACAGACTACTACTATTCCAACGGAGTCCTTTTCGATTTAATCTCTCCCGTCTGGAGAAAGTCGCCACTGAGATATCTCTTTATTCCGATCGGAAAAGAGGGAGAGCAGTTATATGGAATGAAGTTGGTGCAAACCATGTACACCCCCATCTATCCTGTCAGACCAGATATACAAATAGGAGACCGACCATTTGCCTCAACCCTGTATATCGGAAACTATAGAGTATTTAACCAAGAGTTTCGAAGCCTCCGTTTCACTGATGAATGGGATCTTGGAATCATTGGAGATGCAGCTCAAGGACGATCCATCCAGAGTTATCTGCATGGCGAGGCTAAACGTCCGTTAGGTTGGCAAAATCAGATTGCTGATGATATTTTGGTAAACTATTCGGCCAAAGCTGAGAAAGGGATCTTCTCCTCCTACGGACATCAACTGATCGGAAACGGACAGATTTCTATAGGAACCATGTACACCGGGGCAGCATTTGGTTTAAGTTACATTTTCACTAACCATGATGACTATTTCAGTGCTTACTATCCGGTAAAACAGCACTTCTCCCCAAAACAACCATGGCTAACCTACTTCACCTATCAGGTAAATGTAAAAGCAGATGCCGTTACAACCATCTATGATGCGACCCTTCAAGGTGGAATGTTTAACCATGATAGTCCCTATGTCATTCCCGACTCCACCCTATACAGAGTCAGATTTAGAGCAGAAGCAGGCTTAACCATCAGCTTCAAAAAATACGCTGCCGAGTTTTCAGCCGTGATTAATAGTCCGGAGTTTAAAACACAACGATGGCACCGTTATGGTAGGTTAAAAATCACAATACCCTTCTAAGAACTAACAAAAACCCCATGAAAACAAATTCAGATCACATTTACTCAAATCTAAACTGTATTTTTATTTCAGGTGAAGATGAAGGAGTTTTCAGTCCGGAAGAATCGGCCATATTAGACACCTTAGATCAACAACTCCCAGGTTGCAGTGGCATCGAACAGTTTACCGAGCTATTATGGCAACAAATAAACCATTTATTTAAGATAGATAGATTAGGAATCAGTTTTATTGAGAAAGATGGATTAAGAGTCACAGCCAGACTATTTAAAAGCAGTTATAAAGAGATCAAACTTCAGGCAGGTTATACTGCTTTATTGAACGACTCCTCCTTAAATAGATTATTAAAAACCAAAGAAGCAAGAATTATCCCTTCATTAAAGGCCTATCTATACGAAAAGCCAGAGAGCAATTCAACGAGATTGATGTTAGAGGAGGGGATCCACACCAGCATTACGATTCCGTTGATTGCTGATAACCGACGCATCGGGTTCCTATTCATTTCAGCCATTGAGCCATTTACGTTTACAGACCACCATGTAAAGCTAATTAACTCCATAAGTAGTCGAATTGCCCAGTCTATTGAAAAGATCTGGAAAATTTACACTCTCGAAGAGACCAGGAAAGACTATGCCCAACTCCTTGGATTTGTCGCTCATGAAATGAAAAGCCCCCTGGCAAGCATCATTACATTAGGACATACCTACTGCGATGGCTATATGGGATACGTTGATCCTGATGCAGCTGTCCTTGTCAAAAAGATCATCTCTGTCTCAGATTATCTCGTAAGCATGGTAAACAACTATCTTGGTCTATCAAGATTAGAAAGCGGAGAAATGCAAGTTAACATCAGTCCCGAGGTTAATTTTAAAGAACAGATCTTTGATGTTGCGTTCAATACTGTTTCAGCAAGACTCAATAATGATACCTTCAATTTAAACCTCATTCTACCAGATAAAGAGATATCCCTTCCACTCGATATTAATCTCATGAGAATAGCTGTGATTAATATTCTTGATAATGCAGCAAAATATAGTTCGGCGCACGCAAAGATCGACATCACCCTATCGCTTTCCGGCTCTAAACTAAAGCTGGCCGTACAAAATGAAGGAGTCGGATTTACTCCTGAGCAACAAAAAAAGCTATTTCAACGATTCTCGCGACTTCAACAAACCGGTTATGAAGATCGTAAAGGAACCGGGTTAGGTTTATATCTAACCTGGTGGATTGTTCAACAACACAAAGGTGTTATCTTAGCAGAAAGTGAACCTGGTAAATGGGCTCGCTTTACCATTGAACTACCCGGAGCTATGCCCATCTTTTAATCTCCTTTTTAATATGACAACAGAGTATTTCTCAAACAAAGCCGAATTGCTTAATATCATCGGGGATCGCATCTCAAGGCTCAACCATCTGTTACCTGATGACCTTACAGAACCAGATATCTCTGTGGTAAACGAGTGCCTCGAAATCATCACTTTTCTTAAGGATCACAAATATGCACTAACCAATCAAGGTTTAAATCAATTGGAATACATCATCAGAACAGCTGAAGACCGTCTTAAAGGCAAATAAGTAAACTTAGGTTATTGAATCATACTATAAACAAACTCCCCATTCATAAATCGATATTCCACAAGTGACATCAATAACAGATTTACCAACAACCGATGTATTTCCCTTTTAGGTAAACCAGACAACCTGATCAATTCATGCTCACTAAAACAATCTCCTTGACCAAACACATGTAAGAGTCTTCGCTCATCATCACCCAGACAAATAACGGTTCCATCATACGTCCTCTTCTTAATCAAAAATCGAGCAACCACTGAACTTACTTCAACATTGCTATCAAAGATTCGTAATAAAATCCGCCATTGATCGGCCTGTACTTTCACTCTATAGGGTCCATTGTTACTATCCAATACCATCACTTCTAAAACTCGCTTGCCTCCAACATTCCATTCTCGGCAAGAAAATTCTATCTCCGGACGGCAGTAATAAGAGGCTGCAAGATGAACCATATAATACTCTTCTTCTGTCTTTACCCCAACTATTGAACCATTATCTTTTACCCCTATTAACAGAGTACCACCACCCCTATTCGCAAATGCCACCAGCGATTTTGCTATTTTCAAAGAATCATTAACAGCAAACTTAAAATCCAAATTCTCGGATTCACCCATAGAGATCAATGACTCGATATAATGAGGCTTTCTAATTGTCATGGCCATGCAAAGATAAAGAGATTAGATGGAGATTCGGAAGATGGGGAACTTGGGAACTGGGCGACTTGATGATTTGGTTTACTTTAGATTTTGAGGAATAATTATAGGTTCAAAAGATGCATAAAGCGAGAAAGATCTGCATTTTTACTAACTTCGGGTTTGGAAAACAGATAAAACAGAACTTTCGGTAGTTATGCCAATAGTGGTATGAACCATGGTTTCCTTTTTATTGTTATATCAAATAAAACCATGTACGAAATAGAATTACGAATTACCAAGAAACATCGCAAAGCCGCCAGGGCTATCGCGCAAAAGGTAATTTCTGAGATAAAGCCCAAATACATCGTTACGATTACCGGTGAGAACAGAACAGGAAAGGCTGCCACCGCCCATGCATTAGGAGTCAAACTCAGGAAAGAGGGTATAAAAGCAAAAGTAATTCATATGGCAAATTACTATAAGCTTTCAGGTGAGGAGAGAGAGATTGAACGATTAGAAACGAACTTCACTAAAGTTGGGCCGAATGAGTTGGATTGGGATAAACTCAATCAGAACATTGCCGATTTTAAGGAAGGTAAAAAATCTATTTTCCCCCTTCGTGATGGTATCAACTATCAAATAGATCTGCTTCAGGTTGACTTTCAAGAGATCGAAGTTTTAATTATAAATGGATTATATGCCCTGTATATCGATGAGGCTGATCTCAAAGTTTACATTGAAAGCACTTACGAAGAGACCATCGACGAAGAGCCTATCCCGATAGGAGAACAGCCTGATGACGTAAAAAAAATGGTATGGATCAAAGAGCATGCTTACGTTAGAGAGCAGAAAAACAGGGCAAACTTCTTTGTTGATTATACAACTAATTTTGAGGATTATCATTTGTAAAGACCGTTAATAAAGTTGTCTCATCTCAGGTTAAATCTATCCAAAGCAGTACAACATCATTGCTAGCTAGATTAAATGATTGAACTTATTACAATATCTTGAGACCGCCGTCTCACTTCAAATACAAATTGCATATAGCGATGAAAAGAGCAGTTATCTATCAGTTATTTGTTCGATTGTTCTCGAACACAACTCAGACCAACCAGTTCAACGGATCTATAGAAGTCAATGGATGTGGGAAATTCAATCACATCAATAACAAAGCGCTGCAATCTCTTGTTGAGCTCGGCTGCACTCATATTTGGTTTACCGGTGTTCTTGAACAAGCCTCGGCTACGGCTTACCCTGAACTACACAGATCGGCTGACCCCACCTCTATTTGCAAAGGAAAAGCTGGTTCACCCTATGCTATTCGGGACTACTATGATCTATCCCCTGATCTAGCTATCAATCCGCTTCAACGTCACCAAGAATTTGCAGATTTAATTGACAGAACTCATCAACATGGGCTAAAAGTGGTTATCGATTTCGTACCTAATCACGTTGCCCGGACATACCAAAGTGACCAAAAGCCAAGCGGCGTTTCTGATCTTGGTTCTAATGATAACAAAGAAAAAGCCTTTGACCCTCAGAATAACTTCTATTACATCCCTAATTGTACGTTAAAACTTCCTGTCGAGGGTGATGATTACCATGAAAGCCCTGCGAAGGTAACGGGTAATGACATCTTTTCTGCTGAGCCTGGTATCTTTGATTGGTATGAGACCATAAAGCTCAATTATGGTATCGATTACTTAAATAATAACACCCCTCATTTCGACCCCATTCCAGACACATGGCTCAAGATGGTAGATATTCTTCTCTTCTGGTCGGCTAAGGGGGTTGATGGCTTTAGATGTGATATGGCTGGCATGGTGCCACCCGCTTTCTGGAACTTTGCTATAGGAAAGGTAAAAGAGCAATACCCCGAAAGTATATTCATTGCTGAGATTTATGAACCTTGGAGGTACGATCAATACCTGACTGAAGCTCGATTTGACTTCCTTTACGACAAAGAGGGGTTCTATGACAGCACCCGAGCCGTCCTTGTCAATGATAAACCTGCTTCTTCTTTAAGCAATATTTGGAGATCACTTAATGGTATTGATAATAGAATGCTCAGATTCATCGAGAATCACGATGAACAGAGGATCGCTTCTCCGCATTTCACGAATGACCCTCATAAAGGGGTCTTGGCCATCGCACTGGCCTCATGGATGAATAAAAACCCTGTCTTAATATACAACGGTCAAGAGAACTGCGAAAAAGGTGACTGGCCTAGAGGGTATAGTGGAGATGACGGACGAACCTCAATATTTGACTATGGAGCCATGACTCAACACCTAAATTGGGTTAATAGTATGTTCTATGATGGCGGAAAACTAACACCAGAGCAGACCCTCATCAGAAACCAGTACTCATTTATCCTTAACAGTTTGCACCGTTTCTCATCGCTCAAAGAGGGAGAGTTTTATGATTTAATGTATGTCAACACCACTCAAAACGGATTCCCTGAAAACGACTTCTATACCTTTCTTAGACACACACCGAAACAGATCATGCTAGTGGCCATCCGTTTTAATGGTAGCATGTCGCAGCTCAAAATAAGAATACCCGGTCATGCCCTCATCACGACCGGAATGCGTCCAACTCAAAGAGGGATATTCAGACAGGTTCATGGAGAAGGGCTAATCAGTGTGCCACACATCCAACCAAATGGAGACGTTATAACTGAAATCAGGATACCAGACGAGGGCTATTATCTAGCAATCTACCAACCTGATCCGGCTGACTTACTTTATTAACTAGTTTTTTGTTTCACATACGATCAGGATGTGGCAGATTTTCGCAGCAAGTAATCAGAAGATGCATAACAAGAAAAAAGGGGGTATCTCATATCAGATGCCCCCTTTTTCTATTATTGATTTCGCTTATTTAAACTGGTAAGCTTTAACAACCTGCCTATATCAATCGTTCCCAGATCATTTTCTTTATAGCGCCATACCCAGTTTGCAAGTGTGGTTCCCGGAACATTCATCCGGCCTTCAGAGCCGAGACCCAAGAGATCCTGAAGTTGCATAATGGCCACCTTGGCCCGGCTTGACATAGCAAGATTTATCATCTCCCATGCAACATCAGATGGCTCACATTTAAAGAGTTCAAGAACATACTCTTGAATTTCTTGATCACTGGTTTGAAACCAACCTAAAGCCGTATTATTATCATGGGTACCCGTATAACACCAAAGGTTATCCGTTTTATAGTTTTTAGGGTAATGATCGCTTAACTCAGAAGGATCTAAACCAAACTGCAGAATTTTCATTCCAGGTAGAGCAAAAGCATCTCGTAACTCTTCTACATCTTCAGTTATAACACCCAGATCTTCAGCAATAATTGGCAAAGAACCAAAGTGGTCTAATAAAGCCTCAAAAAGAGAGGTTCCAGGTGCATCGATCCAGGAACCTTTTATAGCTGTAGTCTCACCATAGGAGACGGCCCAATAAGCTGCCAATCCTCTGAAATGGTCAATCCTAACAATATCACTCATTCTAAGAGCAGCTCCTACCCTCTTCTTCCACCAATCAAAGTTTG
>CAYUII010000013.1:60172-106238 GCA_964444785.1 uncultured Bacteroidales bacterium
TCTCATTTTGTCTGCAATTGGTATGGCCAATTATAAACAGGATTACCCCAAAGTTGACCTGTCTCACTAAAATAATCAGGTGGGACACCTGCAACCTTTACAGGCCTTCTGTCTGGATCAAACTGAAAAAGCTCATTATAAGCCCAGCTATCAACAGAGTTATAAGAGACATAGAGAGGGATATCGCCAACTACCTTAATGCCATTATCTAAACAAAGTTTATGTATGGCATCCCATTGTCTAAAGAAAACAAACTGAACAAATCGATAGAAACTTATGCTAACCCTGTTTTCAGAACTGAATCGTTGAATAGCTTCCTCTCTTCTAAGTCTTAATGCTTGAGGCCAGGCAAACCA
Source organism: uncultured Bacteroidales bacterium (assembly GCA_964444785.1). Lineage (GTDB taxonomy): Bacteria > Bacteroidota > Bacteroidia > Bacteroidales > TTA-H9 > JAJTBW01. The sequence continues at coordinate 60,529 of CAYUII010000013.1, forward strand.
AGGTTTATTATCATTATTCTCTCTGATGGCCATGAAGAGCGCATAATCCTCAAGCCAAAAGCTATTCTCAACAACAAATGACTGAAAACGAAGCTGATCTTCTCTTGTAGCCACCTCATTAAATCCACGATACGCCTCCCATAATCCTTCAAACCAGGTAGGAGGTTCCAATTGAACTCCAGGCTCAGAAGGGAGAAAACTGGAGAGACACTCGGCTGGAAGCCATCCTTCGGCAACCAATTCATCAGGATCAATTAGATAAGGATTACCACCAAAGGCGGTCAACCCTTCATATGGCGAGCCTCCAAACCCTGGATGTACCAATGGTAACACCTGCCAGATAGTCTGGTTACTCTGCTTAAGGAAACCAACAAACTCTCTTGCCGCCTTACCTAACGTTCCATGTCCATATGGCCCCGGTAAAGAGGTAGGATGAAGTAGTATACCGCTTTGCTTCATATCTTATTGATTGATTTGTTATCTAACAGATTAAAAAAGGAAAAGTTATCTTTGTCAGACCACAAATTTAAGAAACGGTTAGATGGCAACAATAGCCATTGTAAAATAGTAGAATATTATGTCGGCAAACTCTTTCGGAAAAGCCTTTAAAATAACGACATTCGGAGAATCTCATGGGTTTGCAATGGGCGGAGTCATCGATGGCTGTCCTCCAAACCTTACTCTAGACATCAATTTCATCAACAAAGAGATTGATCGGCGAAAACCAGCCGGGGCTTTCTGGGCAACGCCTAGAGATGAAGACGATGAGGTTATCTGGTTATCAGGCCTTACCAATAACGTAACCAACGGAGCTCCTTTGGCCTTTATGATCAAAAACCAGAACATCAAAAAACAAGATTATACTATTCTCTCCTCTGCTTATCGCCCTTCTCATGGGGATTTCACATGGGAACAAAAATTCCAAACACCTCCTACTACTGGTGGTGGGAGACTGAGTGCCCGCGAGACCGTGGTGCGTGTAGTCGCTGGTGCCATCGCTAAACAATGGCTTCAAAAATTCGGGATAGAGATAACAGGTTGGACCCAATCCATTGGCTCTATTTCTATTCCAGAAGAAATTACAATTGACAAAGTAGAGATCAACGCTTCTCCTTTACATTGCCCGCATGAACCAACCAGAGCACGAATAGAGACCTTACTTAAGGAGATCGTTGAACAAGGAGATTCAGTCGGAGGAGTTATAAAATGTTTGATCGAGGGGGTTCCTATCGGCTTAGGAGAACCCGTTTTCGATAAAACCGAAGCCCTGTTGTCTCATGCCATGCTCAGCATTCCCGCTGTTAAAGGTTTCGAAATCGGTTCTGGATTTGCCGGCACAAAGATGAAAGGAAGCCAGCACAATGATCTATTTACTCTAGAGGATGGAAAGATAACCACCGCCACTAATAATGCCGGCGGTGTTCTTGGAGGAATAACGAATGGCAATTCAATTGACCTTTGTGTCGCCTTTAAACCTGTTTCAACCATCAAACTCCCTCAATTAACAATTGACAGGGATGGAAAAGAAACTACCCTAGAGGCCTCCGGCAGACATGACGCCTGTGTCGTCCCCAGAGCCATCGTTGTTGTAGAAGCCATGGCCGCACTCGTCATGGCCGACTTAATACTTCGTCACAAACAGCCCTTCGCTTCCCCTTCGCTTCCCCTTCGCTCCTTCTCCATATAAAAGCGAAAAAAAAAGCATTTTTAATCGATCAAAAAAATCGGATTTTAAAACCGTATATGGAGAGGAAGCGAAGGGCAAAGGGAGAGGTAACAATAATAAGATGAAAATCAAGATCATTTGCCCAACGTTTTCTACTCTAATCATCAGCCCCACCAACATCCGGCAAAATAGCCTCTAAAGAGGTGGCACTAAGAAGATTAAACGTATAATCACGAATGTCTTTATAGAGAACCCTGATTTTACAATGAGCCTCATCCCTACAAAACTCGCAGGGTTGATAAGCCTTTTCGCTTACACAGTACAGCAATGCTATGGTTCCCTCAAAATGGCGAACCACCTCAGCAATGGAGATCTCGCTCGGAGGCCTTAACAAAAAGTACCCCCCTTTCTTCCCCAACTTACTTCCTAGAACACCTAATTTTTTTAGCTCCAACAAAATCCCCTCAAGAAACCGCTGAGGTATTCCTTCTGAGTTTGCAATATCCGAAATTAAAACTGGTCCATTTCCATACTCCTGACCTAGCTTGGTAAGAGCAATCAAGGCATATTGTGTCTTCTTCGATAACATGATTTACCCCTTTCTACTTATCTCCTCTAATAATTCAAAATTCAAGATCTCGATCTCTTTGCCATGAAACTCAATAATCCCTTCTTTGCGAAACCGAGATAATGTGTTAATGACATTCTCATGTGAACAGGCAGCAAACTCAGCGATCTCCTTTCTACTAACAGTAAAAGAGAAACCTGGTCTGTTATAAACATTCTTATGTAAATACAATAGAATCGTTGCGATCCTTCCATTTACATGATTATGCGCCAAACTGATAAAATTAAAAATTGCATTCTGAAACATATCCATGGTATTCTCAACCAAGGCTAACAGATATGCAGGATTTCCAACTGCTAATTTCATGAATGCAGACGAATCTAGCATACAGACCTGACTATCCTCCATCGCCGTAATCGAGAAAATATTAACCGATTTAAAAAAGAGATTGGCACCTCCTAACAATTTAGGCCCCCGTACAATAGTCATGATGTAGTTATTTCCAGAGTCATATTGATAACAAAACTTCACAATACCCTCATGTAAAAACAACAATCCGCCTGATTTACTACCTTGCTTAAATATTGTCTCCCCTTTAGCAAAAGAGAGTTTCACACTCTGTTGCCTGAATTCATCGAAAGAATCTCCATCTACATAAAGGCTGCTCATCTTTCTAAACTCACAATTCTCGCAGCCAAACTTCTGATCCATCTTTGCTAACATGAAATATTTCAGCTTTTAGTTTGACATAATTCATAAGTTCATCTACAAACCTACATACAAATGTACACTTATCCGATAGACATTTGACCTAAATTTGAAAAACAAATACCAAGTACTATTAATCAAAGAAATATATTTGGTAGATAGCACCAAAATTTAGCCTTAAAGTTCTTTCCAAACCCCAAAAACTTAACTCCTATGAATCGTAAAGTACTATTTCTATTCGTTTTTTTTGCTCCCCTGATTCTTTCAGCTCAGTCAGTAGATGATGTACTTAAAATATTGACAGAAAAGAAAGTGATTACCCAAGAGATTGCAGACTCGATGCGAGCCGAAAGTGCGATTAATCGTCAAAATGCTTTACCCCAAAATCAATTAATCATTGACATGGAGTATAGACCTAGGGCAGAAACAAGAAGAGGGTATCAACAATTGCCTGCTGATTCATCATTACCTACTTTTTTCATAGGACAAAGAACACGCCTGAACATTAATTACGAGTACTCTAATCAACTCTCTTCACGCTTTTCAATGCAAGATCTACGTATTTGGGGTGATAGTAACCCTAAGGGGATGCAAGGATCCATTCAAGTCTTCGAGGCTTGGGTTGAACCAAAATTAACCCAAAACCTATGGATAAGAATAGGACGGCAGAAGCTGGTCTATGATAATGAGAGACTTTTCTCAGAGAATAACTGGAGAATCGGAGGGAATGCGCATGATGCTATGACGTTAAGATGGGAGCCTGGCAAACTAAAAATCCACCTCTTTGGAGCGTTTAACCAGACGTCAGAGATGCTCTCAGGTACAAACTACGCCCCTACTGGATATACTAATTACAAATCATTACTTGCCTTATGGGTATCTTACAATCTTACGGATCAATTGACCATCTCATCAATGAATGTGATGGATGGTAACCAAGCAAAAGAGTATGCAGAGAAGATTCATCAGCGTTTTACACATGGCATTCGCATCCTTCAAAAAACAGATTCCTACTCTTTAAGCTTAACCGGCTATTGGCAGCATGGAAAAAACAGCAAAGGGGTAGATCTAAATGCTTGGTACATCAATCCAGAAGGGCAGATCAAATATGGACAGATGAATCTTAAAGCAGGTGCTGAATGCATGAGTGGGACATCGACTAAGACAAAAACCGAAGACAATGGTTTTTCAACGTTATATGGCTCTGGCCATGCTTTCAACGGTTATCTCGACCTATTCACCAAGTTTCCAAATGATAATGCAAACAGAGGATTACTTAATCCATATGCCTATATCACATGGCAACCCTCTAAGAAAGTAGAAATCATGACCTCATTCCACTATTTCAGTACCCTGGAAGAGGTCTATAAAGGAACAGAGATCATGGACAAAAGCATGGGCATAGAGAACGATTGGATTATCAATTGGAAACCAAATAACTTTACTAAACTTGAATTGGGTATATGTTATGCCGATGTCACTTCAACCATGGAAATAGTAAAAGGAGCTCAAACCGGAGCTGCTGACAAAACTCCCTGGTTTATCTATACGATGCTGACAATTAAACCAACACTCCTTAAGTTTAAATGGTAATGATATTGGCTACTGGCTATTAGCTACTGGCTACTGGCAACTGGCCAGCTGCTAGCGGCCAGCTGCTAGCAGCCAAGAGCTAGCGGCCAACAGCCAAAAAATCAAAAAGAAAACATGAAATACTTCAAAATCACAATGGTCTTAATAGCAATAACGCTATTATTCAACATCAAACCGGCAGTATGCCAGCAGAAAATCAATGGGAAGATCACTATCTCTGGGGCATTTGCGCTATACCCTATGATGATAAAGTGGGCTGAAGAGTTCAAGAAGGTTCAACCCGGCATCAAGATAGATGTTTCAGCAGGTGGTGCAGGGAAAGGAATAACCGATGCCTTGGGTGGGATGGTTGACATTGGGATGGTATCAAGAGACATCTATCCCGAAGAGGTAAAGAAAGGAGCCTTTGCTATACCGGTAGCACGCGATGCCGTGGTCTGTGTAATAAGTGAATCAAATCCTGCTTTAAAAGAGGTGCTGGCCAAAGGGATTACCGCACAAGTAGCTGCTAAGATTTGGATCAGCGGAGATTACAGGAGCTGGGCAGAGGCCTTCCGAATCAAACAACAGATTCCACTTCACGTTTATACTCGTTCTGATGCCTGCGGAGCAGCCGAGGTCTGGGCTAAATACATCGGCGGAAAACAAGAAGACCTTACCGGAAGTGGGGTCTTTGGCGATCCGGGGTTAGCATTAGCAGTTAAACGAGATAAGGTTGGAATTGGTTTTAATAATATTGGCTATGCATACGACCAGAAAACCCGTCGACAAATCAGTGGTATTCGAGTGATCCCTATCGATATCAATAAGAATGGCAAAGTGGATCCCGAAGAACAATTCTATGAGACAATGGATGATCTAACCGAGGCTATTGCTGAAGGGAAATATCCTGCCCCTCCGGCGCGCGACCTTTATCTCGTCACTAAAGGAAAACCCACAAACCCTGCAGCTACTGCCTTTATTAAATGGATTCTAACCGATGGACAGAAATATGTCAAGAGCACAGGGTACATCAATCTTGCTAAAACTAAAGTAGAAGCCGCCATTAAAAAGCTGTAAAATGCTTATCTCAAGAAAAATAAAAGACACCCTCGCGACGCGCCTGATGGTAATTATTACCTCAGGTGCGATTCTCTTTTTTCTGGCTATCGGACTTGTTCTCTTCATTAAAGGAATCCCTGTGATGAAAAGCCATAGTCTTATTGAGTTGCTCACTACTAGTAACTGGAGGCCAATGAAGGGGCAGTTTGGATTTCTAACTTTTATTGTAAGCACACTTCTAGTGACCCTTCTTGCGCTGATCATCTCATTTCCATTGGCTATTCTCAGCTCCATTTATCTCTCAGAGTATTCAGATTACCGCGCAAAGAAACTCTTTATGCCCGTAATTGATCTTCTGAGTGGCATTCCTCCCGTGATTTATGGTGTTTGGGGCACCCTCACCTTGGTTCCTTTTATTTCAGAGACCCTAGCTCCGCATTTTGTAGACTTCTCCACCGGATATTCATTGTTAGCAGGAGGAATTGTATTAGCCGTGATGATCTTGCCATTGATGATTAGTATTTTTTTGGAAATAATGGAGAGTACCCCACAAGATTTACGTGAGGCATCATTATCTCTTGGAGCAACAAAATGGGAGACCACCCTAAAAGTTGTATTAAGAAAGTCTAAAGCGGGAATTTTAGCCGGGGTTGTACTGGCCATTTCCAGAGCTTTTGGCGAGACCATTGCGGTCATGATGGTTTGTGGAAATTTCACAGCTATGCCAAAATCATTGTTTGACGCCTGTTACCCATTACCAGCCCTAATAGCAAACAACTATGGAGAGATGATGTCAATGCCTGACTATGAATCGGCATTAATGTTAGCGGGTTTTATCCTTTTCATCATCATTATTTTCTTTAACACCCTCTCATGGTTTATTCTAAAACGGATTAAAAAAGGCCAATGATTAAAAACAGAAAAAAAATATTAGATAGACGCTATATAACGGAACAGATGATGCTTTTATTGATGCGGCTCTCCGCCCTATCGATCTTAGCAATTCTCTTGTTTATTTTATATACAATAGCCAGCAAAGGCCTCAAATCACTCAGCTGGGAGATGATATTTAGTTTACCCGAAGGAGGTTACTATCTCGGAGGCTCAGGTGGTATTGCTAACGCTATAGCCGGAAGCCTAATCATGATCGCAGGCTCAGCCTCCATTGCGATTTTACTAAGTCTGCCCATTGCCTTCTGCATCAACTTCATCTTGAAAAAAGAGGGATGGTTCAGTGGACTTGCCAGATTTTCAATGGATATACTTTTTGGGATTCCTTCCATTGTTTATGGAGCTTTTGGTTTTTTAATTATGATTTGGCTAGGTTTGCAAGCCTCCCTTTTGGGTGGAATTATTGCAGTGGCTTTCCTAATTTTACCCATCATGGTCAGAGCCATTGATGAAGTGGTAATGGTTGTTCCGCCCGACCTTAAAGAATCCTTGCAGTCATTAGGAGCTACACGATACGAGATGATGAAAGTTATTCTTAGAAGTATTCTTCCGGGAGTTGGCTCAGCCATAATGCTAGCCATTGGCAGAGGTATTGGAGATGCTGCTACGGTTCTATTTACAGCAGGCTATACCGACAGCATCCCTTCTAATTTAACCGATCCCGCAGCAACCTTACCCTTGGCCATCTTCTTTCAACTAAGCAGTCCGATGGAAGAAGTTCAAGACAGAGCCTATGCAGCCGCATTGATTCTAACCATTATCGTATTAATCATCAGTTTACTTACACGACAACTCACAAGAAGGATAAAATAGAAGATATGTTCTCATTTACGAATATCACCAACATAGAACCTCATACTAGTCAAAACGATGCAAAGGATCATGCCGCGATCTCCATTTGTAATCTAAACGTCTTTGCAGATAAACAACCGATTCTTAAAGATGTAAATCTTGTTATCCCTCCTAAACAGGTTACCTGTATCATAGGACCATCAGGATGTGGTAAAACAACCCTGCTAAGATCTCTTAACCGTTTACATGACAATAACTCTCGAATTAAAGTAACAGGTTGTGTCAAAATCGGCGAGGATGATATCTATCAATCTGGCGTTGATGTCCCAGCTCTCAGACGAAAAATGGGATTACTGGCACAACGCCCCACCGTTCTTCCTATGTCTATCTTTGAGAATGTTGCTTATGGACTTCGGATCGGCGGATTGAATGACAAAGCAGAGCTGAAAAAAGAGGTTGAAGAAAACTTAAAAGCAGTTGGATTATGGGAAGAGGTCAAAGATAGGCTTCATAACACAGCAAGTCAGTTATCCATCGGACAGCAACAACGTCTTTGTCTAGCACGCGCTATTGCAGTTGACCCTCTCGTTCTTTTAGGCGATGAAGCCACCTCTGCCCTTGATCCTATTGCCTCTCGGAAGGTTGAAGAGTTACTAGTGACCCTTAAATCAAGAATGAGTGTTGTATTGGTTACACATACACTCAGGCAAGCAAAAAGAATTGCTGATTACGTTGCATTCATGTATATGGGCGAAATTATCGAATTTGGAGAAGCAACAAAAATCTTTACACATCCTGAAAAAGAACTAACTAACGACTACCTCGCAGGCAGTTTTAGTTAAAATGGATTATGAAGGTTATGATATACTTACACATTCCTTTCAAGGCGCCTTTGTTATTGTACAATTAACACTACAATTAAAATCTGTCGTATATTTGTAGCTCGGGAAGGTAAAATAGAATTAACGAGCACAGCATAGACTATGTGCTGTCATAAACGAAATACGACATGACGGAAGTATTAAAATCACTTCAGCAAAAGGGGATTAAGCTACCCGCCGATATTATTAATTTACTAGAAAACGCTAAAAGTGTAACACATTTCAACTCCACCGAAGAGATCATGTATTCTGCTCTTGGAGGTAGAGAGAATAGCAGTTTTAGTGTAGACTATGAAGTGAAAGGCAAAGGAATTGTAACAGAAGCCATTGTACATCGGGTCTCAAATGGTATTGCCGCAAACTATCCAGAGCCCTATATGCGTCGACGTGATCCAGATACGATGTTTATTGCTGATGAATTACCTACCAATAAAGAGAGATTCAAGGATCGTTTTGGGTATGATTTCTCTTCATTAAGAGAGGAGACCTTTGAGTGGCTGAAACAAAATGACCTTGCTACCTTCTTCTTTTATGCAGGCAGTTACCCCCTTGGTTCTGGAGGGCTTGTCATTGCTCCGGCCAATGCAGGTTTCTTCTCGTTTGGGTTGGCTTTACTTCAGAAATTAGTCTCATCAGATCACATTCCTGATGAATTTAAAATTGAATCCATCATCTTTGTTGCCCCACCCTTCCGTCATTCTCACTTTAATGGAAAGCAAGTAGTTGTGCATCGTAGAACGGATGAATACCATGAGCTTTTCTCCTATAATCTATATCCGGGTCCTAGTGCAAAAAAAGGTCTATATGGAGTTTTGATAGGCAAAGGAGAGAGAGAGGGCTGGATTACTACCCATTGTTCAACGGTACAATGCACCTCCCCCTATGACAATCTCACTACTTTTATGCATGAAGGTGCCAGTGGCGGAGGAAAGAGTGAGATGATGCAATTTCTGATTAGGGAGCCCAAAGGTCAAATCGTTATTGGCCGAAATATGCTTAGTGGTGAAGAACGATTAATCTCTATCCCTCTCTTTTGTTCATTTAATCCTGTCACCGATGATATGGCGCTTTGCCACCCCTCGTTACAGAAAGACAATGGAAAGCTTACCGTTGTTGATGCTGAAAATGCTTGGTTTGTCAGAGTTGACAGCATAAAACAATATGGCGATGACCCCATTCTTGAAAAGACTACCATCAATCCAGCAGAGCCTGTTCTATTTCTTAATATCAAATCCAAACCCGATGGTATTGCACTTATCTGGGATCATATTGAAGATGCACCTGGAAAGACCTGCCCTAACCCTAGGGTAGTCATTCCAAGAAGAATAGTCCCGGGTGTTTTGAATAAGCCCGTAACGATTGATGTCAGAAGTTTCGGAGTAAGGACACCGCCTTGTAGTTTCGACAATCCAAGCTATGGGATTTTAGGTATCTTCCATATCTTACCTCCGGCATTAGCTTGGCTATGGCGACTTGTTAGTCCGCGAGGATACGCAAACCCCAGCATCGTTGACACAGGAAATATGGAGAGCGAAGGGGTAGGTTCCTATTGGCCATTTGCTACTGGTGAAAAAGTTAAGCAAGCCAACCTTTTACTTGAGCAGATAGTCAATACGCCAAGGGTAAGGTACGTTCTCACACCTAATCAACACATTGGTGTTTGGAAAGTAGGCTTTAATCCTCAATTGTTGATGAGAGAGTATCTAACTCGTCGTGGAAATGCCAAACTAAGAGCTGATCAGTACCAGCCTGCCAGATGCGCACTTTTGGGCTATGAACTTAACTATATCACTATTGAAGGCTCAAAAATTCCATCCAGATTCCTTAAGGTGTATAAGCAACCAGAGGTTACTGAAGCTGGTTACGACAAAGGAGCAGCCATCCTTTACGATTTCTTCAAGAAAGAATTACCTCAATACTTACAACCCGATCTTAATCCCTTAGGAAAAGTTATCATTGAGGCATGCCTTAACGGAGCATCGGTTGAAGAGTATAACAACCTGATTCCTATGGAATATCACTATATTATTCCAAACATGAGTGATTATGAACATGGTTTAGATCTTGAGTAAAATAGATCAAAAAACAACTAAATAGTCAAAGCACTTTAGTTTCTAGAGCATATAAACTAATTAATAAGAGGAATCCCCTCAAGAAATGGTCTTCCAAATCTTGAGGGGGTTCTGCTTTTTTATCCATACATAAATTTATTAATCATTGATTTTCAACACTGAAAAACTAGATTTTTAAAAAAATGATAAATAATACCAAAAAAATCAAAGATTTTGGTCAAACATACCAAAGAAAAACTTAAAATTGCAGTCAATAAAATCAACCTGTTCCTATTGAGGAAAGAATAGTTCTTATGAAGGATGCTAATTGAATTGCCACAGATCAGGAAAGGACACTCCTTTGAGTGTAAAACATGTGACAATCAAAACAGAGTAGAATTGCATGAAATATAAATTATAAGAATATATTCTTCCCTAACACCAAGTTTTTTACGCCAATTAGGCGACTTAACCAACCAACCCTAAAGAGACCGCTCCAACCAAGAGCGGTCTCCATTTTTAATCTAACAGGTCAATACAACACTATAAAGGTTTCACTGGAATACAGATATCGACTATATGCTTCTTCTCAGGATGTGTATTATAGTCATTGTGGTAAAGTTCATAAGTACAGCCATCTCCCTGTTGATAGCCACTCTCTAAGAACCAATTACACATAGTATTCCAGGCCATCTCAAACTCTGTAAAACCCAATTCGAAATGCCCTACAGCATACGATCCTCCTGGAATTACAAGCTTACCAATCTCCCCATCCACCTTTATCTCATCAGCCACAATAATGCATGCACTCTGACGAACCTTCTCGATTTCTGTTACCGTCGGATCATCATGTATGACCGTTGCACTCTTTGAAACATTCGGGACAAAAAGCCCTCGTGGGAAAGCCCATTTAAACAGTTTCTCGTAAGCTTGTCCAATCTCATTAAATGGGCCAATGTGCCTAACATAGATTGCCTTCATCTCGGGCATCTCTTTTACTTCAATGTTTGCTTTCATAAAGAAATATTGTTTTAAATCTGTTCTGCAAAGCTCGCCCTCTTGAGCAGAAAAAGTTTTCATATTCTTGCCAAGCATTTGCCCATTCTTGCTAAAAACAAAACCACTTGATGAATAAACCGGCTTCTCAAGCTTAATAAACTGACTAGGGGTTACCTTAAAATACCGCCTAAACGTACGACTAAAAAGGGAGACACTTCCAAAACCACACTCAAATGCAATTTCAGTAACACTTCGAGGATTCTCCTCCCGCAGCTTCCATGCCGCACGTTCAACCCGAATTCGTTGAATATAATCTATTGGAGACTCCCCTATCATAAATGTAAAGATGCGATGAAAATGAAACGGCGAAAAACTGGCCACTTCTGCTATGCTCTTCAAATCTAAACTTTCATCAAGATGCTGATCTATATAATCCATCACTTTATTAACCCGAGCTCGATACTCTATCCTACTTCTATCTTGAATATTCATAGATTAGTTTGTTTAACCATTAAAGGTAATCACTACCAACAAAACTCTTTGTCCTATTCTTGCCATCTTTACCTATGTTCTGCCACACCCCCTCAAATTTGCCAAACAAGATTAACAACCCTTTAAAGAGAATTTATAAACTAAAACCGACTATATTAGCATAAACAAAGCCTTACTTCTAACGTTTATTTTTCATGCTGCACTTAGCTTAGTAACGCTATACGTTTTGAAGTAAAAGTCCTTTCTGAACCATTTTATTTGACCTCATAAAACAGACAGATAGCAAATGAAAAAAACCCTAAAAGTCTCAGCAATCGTAATAGCAACCTTGCTATTAATCATGATTTTAACCCCCTTCTTGTTCAAAAGTCAAATCTTAAACCTCCTTAAACAAGAGGCCAACAAAAGCCTTAAAGCCAAAGTTGAATTCTCTGACATCAGCCTAAACCTATTCAGATCATTCCCTAACCTATCCGTATCAGTCCCAGATATTAAAGTAATCGGAGTCGAAAAATTCGAAAAAGATACCCTCTGCTCCATAAAGAACACAAGAATTTCCGTAGATATAATGAGTCTCATCTCCGGCGCAAAACCCGAAATTAAGTCCATCTTAATAGATAATCCTAAGATAAATTTAGTAGTCCTCGCCGACTCATCCACCAACTGGGATATAGTCAAAACCTCCTCAGAAAAGGCCCAACCTAGTTCCTCTGACACCACCGCCATCAGAATTGCTTTAAAAAAACTTGAAGTTATTAACGGTTCAATCTCTTATAGGGATACTCCTAATAAAACAAACCTACTTCTCTCGGGACTTGACTTTTTTATGAAAGGCGATCTAGGATCAGATGAGACCATGCTCAGCATTCAAGCCATTGCAAAGTCTTTAAACATGAACTATGGCGGAATTGATTATATCAAAAAGGCACCCGTTGAGGTTAAAACTGAAATTAATGCAAATCTTAAGGAGATGCTCTTCTCTCTAAAAGAGAGTTCTTTGAAAATCAACGATCTTATTTTAAAAGCAGAAGGAAGCTTTGCCATGCTTTCTGATGGATATGGGATGGATTTAAAATTCAATGCTCCATCAACCGATTTTAAGGATCTCCTTTCTATGATTCCTGCTGTTTATAGCCAATCATTCGCTGAGGTCAAGACGACAGGGTCATTCAGTTTTAATGCCTTTACTAAAGGGGTGTTTAACGAAAAGGTCATGCCCGCTTTTGGACTAGAGATTAAAGTCCCCAATGCATCCTTCAAATACCCCGCCTTACCAACTAGCGCTGATAAAATAAGTATTGATCTCGCCATCAGTAATCCAGATGGGATCCCTGATCACACACTTATTGATCTCAGAAAGTTTCATATTGCTTTAGCCGGAAACCCTATCGATGCTGCACTTAAGATACGTACCCCTATCTCAGACCCAAATCTGTTCCTTTATGCAAATGGAAAGGTTGATCTATCATCCTTGTCTAAAGTGATCCCATTAGAAAAACCCATGAAAGGCAAAATTTTGGCTGATATTACTTTAGAAGGAGCCATGTCTTCTGTTGAACAAAAACGTTACGAACAATTTAAGGCTAAAGGAGCTATCACCTTAGAGGGCTTCGGCCTCTACAATCCCAGTCTTAAGAAAGACATTATTATTAATAACGCCAATTTAGCGTTCGCCCCTGAAGCACTTAACCTCACCTCTTTCGCCTGTGCAATAGGTAATAGCGACATCAATGCAAAAGGCAATATCTATAATTACTTAGGCTTTTACCTTAAAGGCGAATCACTTAGAGGTGACCTTAGTGTAAACGGGAAAAAACTCGATTTAAATGAGCTATATACTCCAGCACAGGCTCCATCCAATCAGCCCACCACTCAAAAAGCCACCGAAAGAGTTAGTATCCCTGAAAATATCACCTTTAAAATAGATGCTGCCTTTAATCAAATTATCTTCCAGAAAATCAATATGCAGGATGCTAAAGGAGATATCCTGATCGACAAAGGAAAGATAACGCTCAATAGCTTTACCTTTAATGCCTTCGATGGAAAGATTACAACAAATGGCTCTTTTACCACTCCAAGTGATAAGCCATACGAGGCTCTCTTCTCCTTAAAAATGGATCAAATCAGCTTCATGAAAGCAGCTGATGCATTCAAATCACTCGATAGCATTGCTCCAATCCTTAAAAAGATAGATGGTAAAACATCTATGACGCTGAACCTAAAGAGTGATCTCAACAATGAATGGAGTCCAGATCTTAAATCCATTCAATCTGATGGACTCTTAAACACAAGCAACATCACTATCTCTGGCCTCAAAGTTTTAGATATGGCAGCTGATGCTCTTAAAATGGACAAACTACGTCAACTTACTATAAATCCTACAAGCCTTTCTTACCTTATCCAAGAGGGTAAACTTCTTATTAAACCATTTGATATTAAATCAGGAGAATTTAAGGGAACCATTTCAGGAAGTACAGATATCGCAACTAACGGATTAGATTATGTTGTAACTATCGATCTCCCAAGAACGGCACTTGGACAAGCGGCAAATGGGGTGATTAACTCACTTGCAGGTACCTTACAAAAACAGGGAATCAACTATACCCCTGGTAATACCGTCTCCGTAGATCTCCTAATTGGTGGTTCATTTACCTCCCCGACTGTGAAACCGCGACTAACTTCCAAGAGTAAAGATGGTTCTATCACTGAGGATCTCAAAAAAACTGCAGAAGAAGAATTCAACAAGAAAAAACAGGAACTTGAGTCTCAAGCTAAAGCCGAGATAGAGAAACAGAAACAACAAGCAGAAGAGCGACTCAAACAAGAACAAGAAAAACTTAAGGCCGATATCGAGAAAAAGAAAATTGAACTTCAAAACAAGGCTAAACGTGAAGCTGATTCTTTAAAACGTAAACTAGAAGAAGAAGCTAAGAAAAAACTAAAGAAACTTTTCTAAAACATCTCTCCTCACATTAGTACAAACGTCAGAGCCAAAAACTCTGACGTTTTTTATGAACGAGATACCTGTCTCAATAAAGCAACGAACATCACCCTCCCAGGATACTTCCTCTCAATTTTTTTTCACTCATTATTAATCAAGAAGTTATTAACAATATTAAAGTAAACTATTCAAAAGAACCATTTTTTTAGACCCATGATTTTCTCAGCACGAGCAGATTCTACAATAATAATTTACTTTTTTTATCAGATTTTCCCCTTAAATAGCTTAACAATCCCGCTTTTTAGTTACTTTGCAAAAAAATTTACAAAGAATGAATTCTTGGTTTAAAGGCCGGATGCAAAGTTTCAAATATGCCCTTCACGGGGTCAGGCAGATGTTGCATCAACCCAACTTTAGGATTCATATTGTCATTTTCACATGCGTTATCTGCTTAGCCTATTTCCTTCAGGTTAGTTTAACTGATTGGGCATTACTTATAATAGTCAGCGGATTAGTCTTTGTAGCTGAAGGGATCAACACAGCCATAGAGACTTTAACTGATCTGGTTACCCTAGAGAAGAACAAGCGAGCAGGTATGGCAAAAGATATTGCAGCAGGGGCTGTGCTACTTGCTGCGATTATTGCAGTTACAGCAGGTTTAATCATTTTCAGCAAGTATTTACTCTGATAAGAGATACTGACTTTATGGCAAATATTTTAATTGCAGATAGCGGAAGTACTAAAACAGACTGGTTCTATAAGAGCGAGAAGGGGGAGGTTATTACCTTCAAAAGTGCAGGACTAAATCCATATTTCTACACGCCGGAACAGCTTTCCACCGAGATTGACGAAGCGATCCCATCAAGTATAAATCGAAATTCTTGCGTTGAAGTAACCTTTTATGGTTCTGGTTGCAGTTCCATTGAACGTCAGAATGAGATAAAAGATGCCATCAGCCAATCCTTTCCATTAGCAAAAACCGAAGTTCATAGTGATTTGATGGCAGCTGCGCGATGCTCCCTTGGTAAAAAGAAGGGGATGGTAATAATCATTGGAACAGGATCGAATGTTGCGCTTTTTGATGGTACTAATATCACTAATACCATACAATCATTGGGTTTTATGTATGGTGATCAAGCCTCTGGTGCATGGTTTGGCAAGGCACTAATGACAGACTATCTCACCCTCAAGATGCCGGAGATGCTCTCTAAGCAGTTTGCAGATTGGCACAAGCTCTCGTTTGAACAGATCTTAGAAAAAACTTATAGAAACAATCAACCTTCACGCTTTCTTGCTTCCTTGGTTCCCTTTATGAACAACCATTTAGATAACAGCTATATTAACTCTCTTTTAAAACGTGGATTTAACTCTTTCTTTTGTGAGATGGCAGCGCAACTTCCTGCTCAACAGGGAGAACTACTTGGAGCTGTAGGCTCTATCGCATACTATTTTAAACCATTCCTGGAGGAGGTTGCTACAGCTAGAGGATTTCATCTTTTTACAGTAACCAACACTCCGATTGATGGTCTAAAAGACTATCATTCGCTTTGTAAATAGACTCTCCATTATCTGTCAGACTTTACAGGTTTCATCACCCTGACCTTCTTCCTCAAAACTTCTGATTCATTCCGTCTTAATTAAGCAACGGTTGCGTTCAGTCTACGTTCAAAAGGCTGATAAAACCCCTTCAATAGCTTATCCAGAGTATTTATCAATTAATTCTTGTATTATCTTCGTATAACAAGGAAAGTTAAAACTTTGGCATATGAAGAGTAAAATCGCTAACACAACCCTGCTTGTCTATTTTCTGATCGCCTCGTCAATGAGTCTATTTTCAGGAAATAATCTACTCATAAATAACCTACCCCATTCTTATCTATCAGCTATAAAAGACTCTATTTCAACTGATGAAATACAAGCTGATGTAGCCCAGAAGATAATGAAAGCTTCAGACTCCATGAGAATTGTCGATTCTTTAAGGATATTAGTCCTTCGGGAAGAACTCTCATTAGTCAAAGGATCTGATAAGACAAGAAAACGTGAAATTGAAATAAAACTAAGAAATCTCCAATTCAGAGACTCCCTCAGAACTGTCAACATAAATAAAAAGATCGATTCTTTACGTAAAATAACTAAAGGATTTCCAGTCCTTCTTTCAGACGATACTCTTTTTTTGATATATACCAGTTATGGCCCTTTATCTTCTGCAGAGAGAGCTGAGCGGATAACTAATAGCATTCAAGAAATTAAAGGAGATTATTATCTAGATTCAAGTAACTTTTCGCTTATAAAAAATGAAGAGACTTTTGAGTTGCTTTACAATGGAACAAGGATTGCCTCCGTTACAAACAACGATGCCCTTTGGGCAGGTATACCGTTGAACGAGCTTGCTCAAGAGCGTTTAACTACAATCTCAAAAGCTTTAATTAAGTACAAAGAAGCAACCAGTTTATCACGAATTCTGATCAAAGTTCTCTTAGCTTTTGCTTTTTTAATTATACTCGTTCTCATCATACGATTAATGCATAAAGGCTTTAAAAAGCTGACGCTTTGGCTCTCCGTCAACCACACTTTATGGTTAAAAGGGGTACGTATAGGCACCTATGAACTTTTATCTGTAAACAAAGCTCTGGCATTTTTAATTCGAATAGTGATCATCATTAAATGGATACTAATATTACTTCTTGTATACCTCTCATTGCCTATCCTATTTAGTCTATTTCCGTGGACTGAAAGTTTAGCAGAAAAACTATTACTCTTTATCACTCATCCATTCGCAAAATTTTTCCAAGCAATAATTGCTTTTATTCCAAATCTCATCTCCATTGCTGTAATCATCCTTATAACTGTTTATATTGTAAAAGGACTAAAATTTCTGACCAGTGAAATAGAAAAAGGAGCATTAATCATTCCTGGCTTTTATTCTGACTGGGCATTGCCCACTTTTAACATTGTAAAAGTTTTAATCTATGCCTTTGCACTCATTGTAATTTTCCCATACCTCCCTGGTTCAAATTCCCCAATTTTTCAAGGAGTCTCAATATTTGTTGGAATATTATTCTCACTTGGGTCAAGTACAGCTATTTCTAATGCCGTAGCAGGAATTGTCATGACCTATATGCGCCCTTTTAAAATTGGAGATAAAATAAAGGTCAATGATATTATTGGAGTTGTAGTAGAGAAAGGTCTTCTAGTCACTCGCATCAGATCTGTTTTTAATGAAGAATTTACAGTTCCAAACAGTATGTTATTAGGCAACTATAGCGTGAACTACTCCCGTTACTCAGAAGAGAAAGGATTAATTCTTACCACTTCAGTAACCATAGGATATGATGCTCCCTGGCGTGATGTTTACAAAGTACTTCTTCAGGCAGCAGAGAGAACAGAAAACATTCTTAAAAATCAAAAACCTTATGTATACCAATCAGGTCTAGAAGACTTCTATGTTGCTTATACCCTGCATTTCTTTATAGATAAACCAACTTTAACACCTGCAATCCTTTCTGAACTCCATGGTAATATTCAGGATTGTTTCAATGAAGCAGGAATTGAGATTATGTCGCCTCATTACAGAGCAGAACGAGATGGAAACCAAACAACAATCCCGAGTAATTATTTAAATGACAAACCATAAACCCACAGAATTAGCCCAGATTCACATTCTATAAGGAAGACCTTGCTAAACTCGCCTTTTATTATCAAAACATGGTCTTGCAAGAACACATAAGGAGAAGAAGCGAAGAGCAACGGGAGAGGTAAAAGATTACATATCTCCTTTTATCTCTTCATGAAACTGTTCCAAGAACTGTTCCATAAAGAGATGACGTCTTATAGCTATAGCCTTAGCTGATGGAGTATTTAGTCTATCCTTTAGCAACAAAAGTTTCTCATAAAAATGATTAATCGTTGGGGCAGTAGAGTTCTTGTATCCTTCAAAATCAGCATGAAGTTCAACCAGTACGCTTGGGTCATAGAGTTTTCTACCTTTGCTGCCGCCATAAGCAAAAGCACGAGCAATGCCGATAGCCCCTATAGCATCAAGACGATCAGCATCTTGAACTACCGATGATTCTATGGATGTGCACGGGGTCGCAACACTTGCTCCTTTATAACTAACCTCGCTTATAATAGGTTGAATGACATTAAAATAGTCAGATAATCCTATCTTAAATAAGATGGCTCGCACCCTCTCCCATCCTATCTCTGCAGATGCTACTAATTTATGATCTGGCACATCGTGAAGCCATGCAGATAACTCACATATTACTGCATCAGCACTCTCCTCGTGTGCCAATTTCTTCACCAAGGCAACTACCCTCTGAGTATGATAAAAATCATGTCCGGTGCAGTCTTCTTCGAAGTTTTTGCGAACTAATTCTTCAAGCATCAAAAGCTGATCGGAGGTAGGTTGAACCATCATCATCTTATTAATTAAGTTTAAAGGATTAAAAAACCTTAGGATAACGTATAAAACAGGTTTCTGAACCAGTTATAGTTGTATAAATAACACCACAAAAGAGAGTATAAAAGTGATTAGAGCGACTAATAGCCCGGGCAGAAGGAATCGTTTAAATGTTATAATAACACCAGCACGCTCAGCCGATTCAAGAACGATTAAATTAGCCATGGCGCCCATGATCGTAGCATTTCCAGCAAGAGTAGACGCCGAAGCTAAACCAAGCCAGAGAATGGGATCAGCTGAAATTCTCATCAGCGGAAGCATCAGCATCGTAAAAGGAACATTACTAACAATCTGGCTCATTACTAAACTACTAAGATGAACTATCGTAAGGCCCATAAAATTAGGATAAAGTTGATCTGTGGGCATTATGGAAGATAGAACACCATGATGTTCCACTCCATAGACCACAATAAATAGCGAGGCAAAGAAGAGTAACAATACCCAATCAACATTACGAATAATCTCAGAAGGACGATGTTTCCCTGAAAGAAGGACGAGAGCGCCACCAGCAAGAGCAATAACAGGGATGGAGAGTCCTAATATCTTCCCAAAGAAAAACGCAATGACCACAACAAAAAAAAGTGGGACAGAGAACCTCATCGATTTTAAAGAGTAGGAAAATTCATCAGTATGTCTCTTAAGAGGAGATCGATCACTAAAATGGTCTCGCCAGAGGATACGGATTACAATAATGATAACCAATAGGCTTAATAACGCAACAGGAGCCAGACGTAATAAAAACTCACCATATGATAATCCTGAGTTTATACCAATAAGCATATTTTGCGGATTACCTGTCATAGTCATCACCGACCCAGCATTCGATGCAAGAATCTCAGCAATCAAGTATGGAATTGGATCAAGTTCAACACGACGGCAGATGGTAATAATCACAGGGGTAAAAAGTAAGACAACTGCATCGTTAACCAAAAAAGCAGAGGAGATACCCGTGATGAAAACAATTAACTGAAGTAGACGAAAACGGGAATGAGAGTATTTTAAAGTCTTAACTGCGATAAAGGAAAAAAAACCATCAAGCTGAAGTGCAGAAATTAGAATCATCATCCCAAGTAAAAGATAAATAGTATTAAAATCAATAGCTGAAATTGATTCTTCAAAGGTGACAACCCCAAAAACAAGCATTGCAACAGCTCCAAAAAACGCTGCCGAGGGCCGATCTACATTAACCCAGGGTAATCGGGTAAAGATAATTCCTATATAGGTTATAATAAAAATAATTAGTGCACTAGCTTCTAATCCGCTCATATCATCATTAAAAAAATCTCCTAAAGGTATGATGATTTCTCGAAAAGCCCATTAAAAGTGACAGTTTACGTTTTACTAAAAATAGTACCTAATATCCTTTCTAACATTTTTTTTACTACTATTGTAGTGAATTTCATTACTCATACTTCAAGGCAAAATTTCATAAAACGATAGAAAACATCCATGATATAAATGGTAGTTATCTATATTACATGTCATTGTTAGACAATAATTTAAACATAATTATTGGGACTGACGGGGCGAAGCTTTCGAAAACAGGATACAACAGAATACAGTATATTAATCCACAAAAATTCTAAATCATGAAGTCTATTAGTAAAACCCTTTCGTTCTTTTTCGTCTTTACTCTCTTCAGTATGGTTCCATTAATGAACTATGGTCAAACGTGTTCATCTTGGATTTTATAAGTGTAGTGATTACGCAAGCCACTTAAATAACACTACAAAAGTATTCCTTAGTGACAAGACCGATAACTGACTATAAACCAATCACAAAACCTATTACCTAATGAGAAATGGATTTAAAAATACGAACATAACTATATCTTCTATAAAAGCGTCTATCTTGTTTATTTTAATTATCTTGACCTTCGGATGCAGCAAAGACAGCGACAGTAATGAAAACGATATCCAACCCAGATATCGCCTTAAAAATTGTAGAATAGAATATTTAATTTTTAACGACAACATACGGTATTCTTCGTTAACTGACCTTTACTTTAATACATCACAAGGTCAAATTATCAAGACTGAGTTTAAGTACAATAACAACAAACTTAGTCATGTAAATGGAGGCTTCTTTAACAATTATTTAGCAGGTCTTGTTTTCACTGATAGCATCTACGATTCAATCGTTAATAACGGAACCATCACTGATGTATACACAAAACCACAATATTTCCCTGGATTTTTTGGTAACTATTACAAGAATGATTCAATTAGTTATGTTGTCAACAATTCCAACCGCCTCTCTAGAATAACGTTGATTAATGGGGAAAACTTAACTTATATCTATTCTGTAGACACTATTAAGGAGATTGACTCCATGGGAGAAGTAATTAGAACTTTCTATTTTAAAAACAAGAATCTGGTAAAAGTTGAAGAGATCTTAGGAGACAAAACAAGTGGAAATTACTATTTTGTTGAATATCATTTTAACAATTACGACAGTAAACCTAATCCGCTTAAAGGAATGTACTTTATGGAAGGGGCATTCTTTCGCTCCCTATCTGAAAACAACTATCTTGACTTTAGTAAGACAATCTCCTATTATGATCATGGAATATTTGCTGGGATTTTTAAATCATATAATTTTAAAATGCCATTCACATACAATTCTTTAGGATATCCCAATTTTGGAGAATATGAAGAGTATTAATATAAATGATATTTAGTCAACAACGAAATCACCTCAATAACAAATTAAATCAAGATTAAAACTAATCTGAAAAAAAACTCAAACAACACAATCATGAAACAATTATTAGTCTTTGTTACATTTTTAGTCACAATAATACTTTCCGGCATTGCTATCAATGCACAAAGTCAAGAATGTGACTCTTGGATCAAGGGCAATTATCAACCAAATGAGAATTATAAAGGATTTCTCTGCTCAAATGAAGGATTGATATACGAAGCGACTTATAATTATGGATCAAGTTCTACACATATAGTGTGTAAAGACGACCAGTTAAACATCCTTTATGAATCCACCATTGATATTGATAATTTTGTAACAATGGAGTTCTTTTCAGAGGGAATACTAGTAGCAAGTCAGGATAATGATGTGGTACTTTATTATTTATCCAAAGACCTGAAACTAAAACAAAAGTGGGAACTGCCTTATAATTCCTACACTGTTATTAGACTTGCCGTTGGCAGTAGCCGAGTATTTATTGGACTTTCCGATTTAATCCTTTGTTATAATTATCAATTTGAGCAACAATGGGCACAAACAACAAATAACTTTTCTTCATTCCTTGCCTTAAATGCTACAGCTGATGACGAACTATACTATTTTGGCGATGAATCGACAATCTCTTTCGAGAGATATTATTATGGAAAAATATCAAAAACAGGAGAAAATGACATAATAAAAACCTTCAATACAATCTATAAAGAAAAAAAACACACATCCTATAATTGGGCATTAATCGACTCCAATGGAAACCTATATTTAGATTGCGGAGGATTTGTTGGATTTGGAGACACTTTATATTCCCCTTTAGTTAAAGTCAAACCTGACGGTACTCACAAAATCTTGATCGGACGTAATTACTCAATTTTCAGCATTTGTTATGATCGATTTAGGGATAAAGTAATTACAATTTATGTTCAACATGATCTATTATATCCTTTATGGGCGGATGTAACTTCTGACGGAGTTGTAACTAATCACTATGCGTACCCAACTTCAGGAGATGAATTATCTTATTATAATGATTTTTTTATTCCAACTCCAAAGAACCTGTTCATCCTTGGATGGGCTAATAAAACATATCTGAATATTCAAAAATATTATGATGGCTTCTTTGCGATGAAACTGACCAATGATTATTGTTTCTTCCCTAAAGACCAAAACTATGGAGGTGATAATAAAAGCATAAATTGCATTCAAGATGTAGTCATCGGACTAAAAGATGAACTCGCAGAAATAATAAAAAACCCAAAAAAAACATTCTCCGAACTCACCTACAACTGGGATTCACCAAACCTTGGAACAGGAGTTCAAAAAACGGTCAAACCAAACTTTACTACTGAATACAACGTTACAATAAAAGCAAAAAACTGCACAATAAACGACATGGTTAAAGTTAATGTATCCAGAAAGACAGATTTTACATACTCAGTCGATAATTATGAGGTACGTGTTACCCCCGTTCATCCCATTGATTACAACTTCATTTGGGATTTCGGTAATGGAATAACTAACCAGGTAAATATATACCCAACCTATACTTATCCATCATCAGGTACCTTCTCCTTGTGTCTTGCGGACTTCTCTAACACTGTTATTTGTCACAGTTGTGTTGACATTAAACTACCCGGCAACTATTCTGGATCTAGTGTATTACAACCAGGCATACCTGAGGATACTCAATTTCCAATTATCAAACTATTCCCAAACCCCGTATCAGGAAATACATTAACTCTTGACTTTGGCGATTATAAAGAGGATTGGGAGATTAAAATATTCGATATAACCGGACAATTAATGCATAGCAATTTCTATAAATCTCAATCTTCTATTAATATTGACGTAAGCCAATTTAACAATGGATTATACCTTATTAACTTTAGTGCCCCAGGCAAAGAAAAATCTATGAAGTTCGTAAAATTATAATTGGAGATTTCTCAGTTTACAATCTCTTCATATCCTCTATTAACGAAAAATCAAAATGATCAAATCACTTGACGATACCTCATTTGACAATCTATATATAGCATTCAGTAAAGCCTTTGAAGACTATAAATTCCAAATCTCCTACGACCAACTCTTTGCCATGTTAAAAAGGCGAGGGTTCAATCCTAAATTATCTTTTGCAGACTACGATAATGACGAAATTACAGCCTTTACATTAAATGGAATAGGTGTCTTTCAAGACAAGAAAACTGCATATGACACTGGAACAGGAACACTCCCCAACTACAGACAACAAGGGTTGGCCAATCGAATTTTCACCTACTCTATCCCATTCTTAAAAGAGAATATGATTGAACAGTATCTTCTGGAGGTCCTTCAAGAGAATAGTGCTGCAATCTCTGTTTACCAAAAACTGGGATTCTCAATTACTCGTGAATTTAACTATTATCACCAACCAATTAACGAAATCCTATTCTCTTCATCGAATATTCCAATCGATATTACGATCGCTGAAATCTCACCCGAACTAATGGACGTTTCTTTTCATGACTTTAATCCTTCCTGGCAAAACAGTTTGGAATCAATAACCAGATCAAAAGAAACATTTAAGATTCTTGGGGCTTTTTACAATGATCATCTTATCGGATACTGTGCGACCGAGCCTGCAACAGGCGATATCTCCCAAATAGCCGTCAAACAAAACTTCCGCAGACAAGGCCTTGGCACGGCTCTCTTACAGCAAGCTTCTGGCTATAGTCTGTCAGGAACAATTAAGATTGTCAATACAGACCCTAATTGCTGCTCCCTCAATGGATTTCTATCAAAGCTTAATATACCTTTGGGAGGAAAACAGTTTGAAATGATCAAAACATTGTAGTTTTTTATGCCAAGGTCACTTTCCTGTTTCTTTTAATAAGAAGAGAATTCTGCCAGATCATTATTTAATGACCTTACCTTTTCATACTTGAAGAATAATGTACATCTATCTAGATAAATAATAAACTAAACGAGTCCACAACTGTTCTGTATTTAAAACAAACAAATAAATATAAACTCTCAGATGAATGTTATTATCACAGGAACGACTCAAGGAATTGGTAAATCTTTACTTCTGACATTACTTAAGAAAAAAGAGGTTGAAATAATCGCCATTAACAGAAGTGAAATGGATTATCTGAACTTGCTTTCAGATGCTGATAGAGGTCGTATCACTCCAATTCTTTTCGATTTAAAAGACATTAATGAGACAAGCAATCTGTTACAACTAATCCCGAAGGATAAGCTGGCTATAGATGTATTGATCAATAACGCTGGATTTTTAGTAAATAAACCCTTTAATGAAATCACAAAGGAGGATCTTTTAAACTCTTATACAATCAATGTATTTGCTCCCTTTCTGTTAATTCGGCAGTTGCTCCCTATTCTAAACAAAGGTGCTCATATCGTAAATATTATTAGCATGGGAGGAGTGCAAGGTAGTTCAAAATACCCTGGATTATCGGCCTATAGCTCATCAAAAGGAGCACTAGCTATCCTGACGGAGTGTTTATCTGTAGAATTAGGAGTACATGACATTAAAGTTAATGCGATAGCTCCAGGAGCTGTTGACACAGAGATGTTAAGAAAGGCCTTCCCTGGTTATCAAGCACCAGTCAATACAGAGACTATAAGTGAATTCATTGCTCACTTTGCGCTCAATGGCCATAAAGTAATGAATGGCAAAACGGTTGAACTAGCTCTTAGTAACCCTTAACATCCGATAATAAAAGAAAATCATACATTTAAAACCAAACGATTAGAATACAACAAACTTCATTTCAAGAAAAAGGCCGGCGCTTCTACCTATAGAAACGTCGGCCTTTTAGGTTAATGTAAAATGACTAAATTATTTTGCCATTCTCTTTCTTTCATTCTCATCAAGATAGATCTTACGAATTCTCATTGAAAGAGGAGTAATTTCAAGGAATTCATCCTCAGCGATATATTCCATTGCTTCCTCAAGAGAGAACTTGGTAGCCGGTGTAATTGAAGCCTTATCATCACTTCCACTAGCGCGGATATTTGTCAGTTTTTTGGTCTTACAGACATTTACAACCAGATCTCCCGGTCTTATTTGCTCTCCAATCACCTGACCGGCATATACCTCCTCACCTGGATCAATAAAGAATTTGCCACGATCTTGCAATTTATCAATCGCATAAGGAATAGAAGAACCCGTTTCAAGCGAGATAAGAGCCCCATTTCGCCTGGAGCCTATCTCCCCTTTCCATGGTTCATAACCTTTTAATTGATGAGCCATAACCGATTCACCTTCGGTAGCATTTAACAAGGCGTTACGAAGTCCTATTAATCCTCTGGCAGGTATTGCAAACTCAAGATAGGTACGGTCAATGCGAGCGTCGATATTAATGATCTCACCCCGACGTTGGGTCACTTGCTCAATGACTTTACCAGAGAAAGCCTCTGGTACGTGAACGGTCAAGAACTCAATCGGTTCCATCTGAACGTCATCAATAGTCTTCAATAACACCTTCGGCTGTCCAAGCATAAATTCATACCCCTCGCGGCGCATCGTCTCAACCAGAATTGACAAATGAAGAACGCCACGTCCAAATACCATAAAAGTATCTGCAGAGTCAGTCTCTTCTACTCGAAGAGCAAGATTTTTCTCCGTCTCTTTATACAGTCGTTCACGTAAATGACGAGAAGTAACAAACTTACCCTCTTTACCAAAGAAAGGAGAAGTATTAATCGAGAACAGCATGCTCATTGTAGGCTCATCAACCTTTATAGGTACCAAACCTTCTGGATTCTCAAAATCAGCAACAGTATCGCCAATTTCAAAATCATCAAGACCCATAATTGCTACAATTTCTCCACTTGCAACCGGAGTCTTTACCTTCTCTTTGCCTAACCCTTCAAAAAGATATAATTCCCTAATTTTCGAAGCCACTCGAGAGCCGTCTCTTTTTATCAAAGAGATATTTTGCCCCCATGAAAGAGTACCTCGAGTAATTCGACCAACGGCGATACGACCTACATAGGAGGAATAATCAATTGAGGTGATCATCATCTGAACTGAACCCTCTTCTATAGCAGGAGCAGGGATTTGCTCAACAATCGTATCTAATAAAAAGTGAATATCTTCAGTAGGATTACTGAAATCAGGCCCCATCCACCCCTGTTTACTCGACCCATAAACAACGGGAAAGTTAAGCTGATCTTCCGTAGCTTCTAAGTTAAACATCAATTCGAAAACAGCCTCAACCGTCCCTTCTGGATCACAATTGGGCTTATCTACCTTATTAACAACGACAATAGGCTTTAAACCTAAGTTTATCGCCTTTTGAAGAACAAATCTTGTTTGAGGCATCGGCCCCTCAAAAGCATCGACCAACAATAAAACACCATCGGCCATGTTTAGAACTCGCTCAACCTCTCCGCCAAAATCGGCGTGACCAGGAGTATCGATAATATTGATTTTTGTTCCTTTATATCTTACAGAAACATTTTTCGAAAGAATCGTAATGCCACGCTCTCTTTCCAAATCATTGTTATCTAATATTAAATCACCTGTAGATTCGTTCTCACGAAAGAGTTGGCACTGGTGAAGAATCCTGTCTACCAAAGTAGTTTTACCATGGTCAACATGCGCAATTATCGCTATGTTCCTGATTGACTGCATATAAGTTTTTTTCTAAGAAAATGCCTGCAAAGGTACGTATTAATTTACGGGTAGAATGATATGACACGTTATTTTTACCTGATTTTATGTTATTTTTGCTTCTTATTAAAAACAATTCCAAATAAGATATGCGCTGCATATATAACTCGAGCACACATCCTCAATTCAATTTAGCTACCGAGGAATACCTTCTTAAACAGGCAAATGATGACATCTTCATGCTTTGGAGAAACGCCCCAGCCATCATCGTGGGTAAACATCAAAACACCTTAGCCGAGATAAACCAAGAATATGTTAAGAAGAATGACATCCATGTAGTTCGAAGGCTTACAGGTGGAGGTGCTGTATTTCACGATCTGGGCAACATCAACTTTACATTCATCATGAATGCAGATGAACCTCACTCTAACCTAATTGACTTTAGAAGATACACCTTACCTATTCTTGAGGTTCTTCAAAAACTAGGAATCAATGCTCGGTTTGAAGGCAGAAACGACTTGACCATCGAGGGGAAAAAATTCTCTGGAAATGCCGAGCATGTTTATAAAAAAAGAGTTTTGCATCATGGCACTCTGCTTTTCTCCTCAAAGCTTCCTGATTTATCTGCAGCCCTGCAAGTTGATCCATCAAAATTTCAAGATAAAGCGGTCAAATCGGTCAGAAGTAGAGTCACCAATATCTCGGAACACCTCAAAGAACCTTTAACGGTAATAGAGTTTAAAAATATGATCATGAAACATATCATGGAGATGTATCCTGATGCCGTTTCATACACCTTAAACGAAGATGACCTGGAAGAGATTAATAAGCTTGTGAAGGAACGATACTCTACATGGGATTGGAATTTTGGACAATCTCCTCAATACAATTTAAGAAAGATTACAAGAACCGCAGCAGGCACCATTGAATTCGATTTATTGGTAGCCAAAGGCAAGATAGAATCATGTAAAATTTTCGGCGACTTCTTTGGCATGTATGATATTGAAGACATAGAACAAGCTCTTAAAGGTGTATCACACACGGAATCTGCAGTTCATGACGCACTGGCTCATCTTGACTTAACTCTATACTTCAACAACATAGCACCTGAAGAACTTATCCAATGCATCTTTTAAAGGCTTTTTCATTGATGCCAAGATATCTGGTGTTCGCCCTACTTTCTGTTCTTGCTTGGTCAACGATAGGCACTGCTATGAAGTTAACAGTAGAACAGACTGATATCATTTCGCTTCTGGTTATTTCTGTATCCACAGCTCTGCTTATCTTATTAACTTTTATAATAATAACAAAGAAAGTAGATCAAATTATACCCAAAAATAAAAGTGAATGGCTTTATTCTATTGTATCGGGAGTATTAAATCCAACAGCCTATTATTTGATTCTACTAAATGCCTATAATCTCCTACCTGCCCAGGAAGCAGGAACCTTAAACTATTTCTGGCCCTTTATTTTGGTAATACTCTCTATTCCTGTCCTAAAGCAGACTCCGGGTTGGCATGGGATTATTGGCATTTTTATTGGGTTTTCCGGATTAGTAGTTATCAGTACTCATGGAGACCCCACCTCATTTAGATTCTCGAATACTACTGGTGTCATACTTGCCATCTCAAGTGCATTTATATGGGCAACTTTCTGGCTAATAAACATGAAAGATAAGCGTGACGATATTATTAAACTATTTAACAGCTTTCTAATAGCCTTAATTATACTCCTTATTGCATTCTTTATTGCTCCCTCCTCTCAAGAACTAACCCCTAAGAGTTTACTAGGTGGTATCTATTTAGGTACCTTCGAAATGGGAATTACTTTCATTTTCTGGCTTAAAGCTTTAAAAGAGGCTCCAAACACAGCCACTGTTTCTAACTTAGTATTCTTATCACCTTTTATTTCATTAATTATAATATCTATAGTATTAAAAGAGACTATTTTACTTTCAACTATATCAGGACTAGCACTAATCGTTCTGGGTATTCTCTTTTCAAATTTCAGAAGAAAATTGCCCAAAAATATTAGCCAATAAGAGTAGAGGTCTAATCCATTACCTTAGATTAGCAATCCAAACAAGAGTCCTTATCTTTGTAACATGAAGAATAAAACTGTTGCATTTCAGACCTTAGGATGCAAATTGAACTTTTCCGAATCGAGTACAATCGCTCGTAATTTTATTGACAGGGGCTATAGTATAGTCGATTTTAATGATCAGGCAGATATCTATGTTGTCCACACCTGTACGGTAACCTCCGTTGCTGAAAAGAAATGCCGAGCTGCCATCAGTCAAGCTAACCGTAGAAATCCAGAAGCGAAGATTGCCGTTATAGGTTGTTATGCTCAATTAAAGCCTACAGAGTTACAAAACTTACCTGGTGTTGATATTGTTTTGGGTAATCAGTCTAAGTTTAATCTCGCTGAATACTTGGAATCACCTTTATCAGAAGGCAATACTCCTATATCAACGCCTTGTAAGGACTGTACCGATGATATTTCAGATAAGAACTCTCCTTTTAATCCGTCTTGGTCAGCCGGAGATAGGACCCGATCTTTCCTAAAAGTTCAAGATGGTTGCGACCATTACTGTACCTACTGTGCAATCCCACACGCTAGAGGAAGAAGTCGGAGCGGTACAATTCAACAAGTAGTTGGAAATTTAAATGAGATCATCTCATCGGGAATAAAAGAGGTAATCTTAACCGGGGTCAATATTGGTGATTTTGGCAAAAGAAACATCAATGGATTTAAAACTGAGACCTTTACTGATTTACTTAAAGCTCTTAATCAAGTACCAAAAGCACCGCGAATCAGAATGGGCTCAATTGAACCTGAACTACTTACCGATGAACTCATTCAACTCACCTCCGATTCTGATATCATAATGCCTCACTTTCACCTTCCTTTGCAAAGCGGATCCAATCCGGTACTTAAAGCAATGAGAAGAAAATATGATACACAACTCTATGCTGAAAGAGTTTTTGCAATCAAAAACAGACTACCTCATGCATGTATTGCGGCAGACGTTATCACCGGTTTCCCTGGTGAAACAGAAGAAAACTTCGAAGAGATGAGATCGTTTATCGAATCCCTACCCATCTCATACCTCCATATTTTTACCTATTCTGAAAGGCCAAATACCAAAGCACTCGAGATTACCTCAAAAATTGCCTCTCATGAGAAACAACGTAGAAGCAAAGTCCTTCATGAACTTGCTGAGAGAAAAGCTAAAGACTTCTTCATAGAAAACGTTGGTAGAGAAGAGAGTATTCTATGGGAAGCTGTGCGAAGGAAGGGATTAATGGAGGGCTTTACATCGAATTATATTCGAGTAAAAAGGGTTTGGAATAAAGATCTCATCAATAGTATTACCACTAATAAATTACCAGATCTTAATCAAGAAGGAGAATTTATCCTTGCTGATGATCAAAAGTGATAGGCGAAATTAACAACATAAAGTTTATGATTAACATAGAGGAGATTGCGAATAAAGTAGGTGAGATTGCCAAAAATACCGGACTGTTTATATCATCGAAACGAGCAACAATTAGCCAATCGAATAT
This sequence comes from uncultured Bacteroidales bacterium, assembly GCA_964444785.1. Lineage (GTDB taxonomy): Bacteria > Bacteroidota > Bacteroidia > Bacteroidales > TTA-H9 > JAJTBW01. The sequence goes on from CAYUII010000013.1 coordinate 91,557, forward strand.
CGAAGTTAAGGGAACTCATAACTACGTCACTGATATAGATAAGCAATCAGAGAAGATGATCGTCAAAGAGTTATCCAGTCTTTTTCCGGAGGCAGGTTTTATTACGGAAGAAGAGACGATAAAAAGAGAATCCAAAGAATATAATTGGATAATTGATCCTTTGGATGGAACAACAAACTTCATCCATGATGTGCCGGTTGTTTCAGTTAGTATTGCTCTGTCATACCACAATCGTCCTATTATTGGAGCAATTTATGAGATTGGTCGTGATGAGCTCTTCCTTGCTTGGAAAAACGGACCAGCACTACTTAACGGGAAAGAGATAAAAGTAACAAGACAAAATAACCTTAACGAATCATTATTAGCTACCGGATTTCCATATTATGATTATGGGTTAATGGATCAATATCTCAGACTTTTCAGATATCTAATGGAAAATAGCAGAGGATTGCGAAGGTTAGGGTCAGCTGCAGCCGACATGGCCTATGTTGCCTGCGGAAGATTTGATGCATTCTATGAGTATGGTCTACATCCTTGGGATGTTGCTGCGGGAACCATTATCATTCGACAGGCTGGAGGAATCGTTAGTGATTTTAACAATGGAGAATCGTTCATGGAGTCCAAGAGGCTTTTGGCCTCAAACGGTGCCATTCATGAAGCCATGCTTCAAGCCATTGATCAATACTTCACTGATAAGAGTGCCTAAAGTCATAGAATTGATTTAATGTATCGAAAAAAGATTGGATACTAACTCTATTTGCACTATTTCGACTATCATTGTTAAAAATTTCACCAATGAAACCTCTAAAAGCTTTTTTTACCTTTCTGACTATCCTATCTCTTCTATTACCATTGTTAGTCATGGGTAGCCAACGAGTAAAAAATCAAATAGATAAAACTAAAAACTTAAAGATATACATCTTAGAAATAAAAGAGGAAATAGCTCCTCCCGTTTGGCGCAATATGCAAAAAGCCTTCAAGGAGGCTAATTCGTTAAAAGCTGACCTGATCATTATTCACATGAACACCTATGGAGGAATGGTAGAGACCGCTGACTCCATGCGTACGGCAGTATTAAACAATCCTATTCCTATCTGGGTATACATTGATAATAACGCTGCATCAGCAGGTGCACTTATCAGCATTGCTTGTGATTCGATTTACATGAGATCTGGAGCTAACATGGGAGCTGCTACCGTGGTCGATCAAACAGGAAAAGCAATGCCTGACAAATATCAATCTTACATGCGATCGATGATGAGATCAACGGCAGAAGTGAAGGGACGAGATCCAAAAATTGCAGAGGCTATGGTTGATCCACGAATCTCTGTACCTGGCTTAATTGACTCACCATGGTCTTAACATTCACCCCAACAGAAGCAATCAAATGGGGTTATTGTCAAGGATCAGCTGAAAATATTCCAGAACTGCTTGCAAAGGTAGGGATAGACAAATACACCATTATTAAGCAAGAGATCACTCCTTTAGATAAGTTTATCAACTTCCTGATCAATCCGTTAGTTAGCGGAGTCCTTATTATGATCATTGTTGCAGGCATCTATTTCGAATTGCAGACGCCAGGAATAGGTTTTCCATCCTTTGCAGCTATAGCCGCCGCCGTGCTCTATTTTGCACCATTGTATTTAGAAGGGTTAGCAGCAAATTGGGAAATTCTACTGTTTATAATTGGATTGATCTTGCTTTTACTTGAACTATTTGTCATTCCAGGATTTGGAATTGCCGGATTTAGTGGCATTAGTCTAATTATTACCTCCATGGTCTTGAGTTTAGTGGAAAACACAGGACTAAGCTTTAGTTCTTCCGCATTAACGAAACTCACTGAATCGCTCATGATCGTCGTTAGTTCAGCATTTATCTCATTCTCCCTCTCTTTGTATTTATCAAAGAGAATCTTTACATCAAGCCGATTTGGAAGCCGCCTGGCACTAAAGACCGTGATGGACAAAAAGGAAGGATTTACAACGACTGATTACAGAATACACGCTCAGATTGGCAAAACAGCATTCGCTACTACAGACCTAAGGCCAGCAGGAAAAATCATCATTAACGAAGAGGTTTTTGATGCGATGTCTGATGGAGGGTTCATTTCGAAAGGCACTCAGATTAACATCATTGATTATCGAAATGGACAGCTTATTGTTCGTGTTAAGGAATAGCAAAAGACTCTACAGTCCAAATTCCTTGGCTTTTTTTGAGGATTTCTGAGGATTCCATGGGTCGTCATAAGAAGAATAGAACAATAACTCTTTGAAGTATGCGATAGTTCTGATCGTTCTCATATAATAACCCGTGTAGATCATCATCAATGGGAGATAGATTACCAACTTCCATTCAGACCTGCCTCGCTCACTGAGGGCAATAATTACGAGAAACTGCACAAACGAAGCTGCTGTATAAATCAGCATCTTTAAAGGCAGAAGAAACATCAAGAGTTCAAAGTTGTTTACCATCAAATCTATAACATAGTATATCCATAATACGTCCAAGATAAAGTTATAGAAGATATTATCGAAGATGGAAAAGAAGTTACTAAATGAGAAACTCTCATAGGGCACCATTAGGTCACTATGCTTTCTAAAACGGAACCGAATCAGAGACTTACTCCACCTAAGACGCTGATTAGATAGATTCCTTAATTTAGTAGGAGCTTGAGTCATCCCAACGGCGGCCTCAGCAAAACGGATTTTATAACCCATTTTACGTAGTTTCACGGTAATATCACCATCAAGGCCAGGCCCAACGTCCCAACCACCAATTCGCATTAACAAGTCACGCCTGAACGCACCAAAAGCACCTGAGATAATTTTATAGATCCCCAACCAAGAGGTAACCATACGACCTACAGAAATAGTCTGTAAGTATTCAATGGCCTGTAAAGACGTTACAATATTAGTATTCGCATTCCTTACTTTAACATTTCCACCTACACCACCAATATCAGGTTCATAATAAAAAGGGATGAGAATTTGTTCAATAGCATCTCTATCAAAAGAAGAGTCTGCATCTAAGTGGACTACATATTTACCCCTAGCATATCGTAAACCTAAATTAGCAGCACTAGCTTTGCCTCCTCTCTCCTCATTTCTAAGATACATATCGATTAACCCACGCTGCTTTAGATTTCTACAAATCATGTAGGTGTCATCTGTTGAGCCATCATCAATAATAATAAACTCCAGATTTTGATAAGTCTGTTCACGCATACCGTGAACCAATTTATAGATATGTTCTCCCTCATTCTTACCAGGAACAATAACCGTAACAAGGGGTTTTTCAGCCCATAGGGCATTTTTTGCCGCCTCAAGTCTTAATTTCCTTTTCTCATTTGGCCATAGAGCAATCGCCAGGATAACAAGGTCAAGTAGAATAAACCGAGGAGCTTCAAGGTAGAAGTAATACCAAAAGAGGTTTATTATACGAATTAATCCTTCGTGTTGAAGGTTATAGAAGAAATTATCCCAGAAATCGTACAGCATACTATTCCCTACCGGGAGCCATTAAGTTATTGATAACATCCATATGGTTTGCAAGTCCATCCACGACTTCAACCTTATATGATATATGGATTCCAACACCGGGAAGGCTACTATTTAGTAGTTTAGCAACGGTATCATGGATTTGGCTGAGCAATGCTTCAAGTCTAGACTTATCACTTTCGGGAGATATGATTAAAAAAGTATTGTTGTTTGCAAAAGAGAGAATATCGGTAGAAAGAGTAGTATTCTTCACAAAATCGGCAATTTCAGCCATCATTCTACTGTAACTGCTACCCATGCTCTCCTTCACCTTTTGAGGGATTTTAACCACAAGACTACCAGCCGCACCTGGCTTAGGAGAAGTTCTAGCTCGTTCGGTCTCGTACTTTAAGAATATTGCGTAAGTGGTATAGGAGATAAATCCTTGAAGTTCGACATCCTCTTTTTGGTCTTTTGACAATCCACTTTGAGAAGACTCTTCGCCGATAGGGGTTAATTCAAAGCCATTAATAGAAATATCAATCAACGAGTCGATCGGATTATGTTTCTGGCATACAAAGCAGAAACCATCCATAACCGGCTCTTGGAACGTATGGGTACAGTTTTGGCAATTGTAAATAATAGATGGCTTATCATAGTCGACTCCTATATGGCGTAACATACGGTTACATTTTGGACAAACAAGATAATCACCTGAGATGAAGTCATGCTCTGGACCGATATAAGCACAAAGGAAATGATGAATTAAATTCTCGGTAACAAGGTCAGCTGATTGACATTTAGGGCAAGTTTCCCTAAAATTAAGATGAGCCGAATAACAATTTGAACATAGGTGAACCTTATCAACAAAACGAGGTCGGAAGTAGTCATTTTCAGATGCATTTTCAAGCATTTGAAACATATCTTGCATATTTCCAGAGTTGTAATGCTCTGAAATAATGGGATAAGTATAGCCAATATGTGATCTATGGTCAACAACCGGAGTCAACTTAGTCTCTCTAGTGAACATGTAACGCATAGTCTTCGTAAGGATCCTAACTTCAGGGGTAGAGCTATCAATAGGAGCTAAAGAGACCTGACGCTGTTTAATTTTCTCAATTTTACTCACTATGGCCTCTACCTGCGTTGAAGAGATTACCCCATCACACATTGATTGGATTACCGGCTCGATCTGTCTTTCTATAGCTAAAATAAAAACGGGCATAAGATAGAGCGTACCAATGAAAGAACCTCTACATTGTCGCAGGAAACGTTCACAACCCACAGGGTCTGAATAGTCGAGAATAAGAGCATCAGCCAAAGCAACATCCTTAAGTTCAATACCAGAAAAATCAGAGATTAGATATATACCCAATCCCCTTTCGTTTGGTATTTTAGTTCCGGTATTTGTTTGCGCCATGTTCTAGCAGTTGATTTGTTATAGTATAAACCAGTTTTTCCAGTAATAGTTTAGAAGAACTTCAATCTTGTTATCTGAGCAGTGAATTTATAGTAGTTACGCCAGGTTGCTTGTTCCTCATTATTTAAAGGGATAACCGTAGCGACTACGTTACGCTGATTTTTACCACGAATTTTACGGAATTCTTCAGGAACCTCTTCGGTGTTTACATAAAACTCCGTTATTCTCCCTTTACTCTGAGCGCCATCCATAAATCGGATATCTACCAAGTCTCCCTGCCTAAAATAAGGTAAATCATTTTGTTCAATAAAGGCTCTAATGAAAACCTTATCCAGATTACTTATCAATAAGATGATCTCCTGTCGGTATGATATTTCGAATGCAGGTCTAGAGATTTTTGTTATGATACCAGAGACTGGAGTTATGTAATACAACTTATCATCGTATTCAGAACCATTCACTCCACCAGGGCCGGAAGAAAGAGACTTTTGATAGTTTTTATACTCGGTTTCAAACTCATCTAATTGTCGCAGGTATTGATATAAAAATGAGATTTCGCTTCTAACTTTTTCTTCTGAGACTTTAACTTGACCGGCTTGAGCTCTTTTCTGAGACAACACAGCCGGAGATGTTACGTCAAGGTGAACCTCCATCTTGAGTTTCTCTATTTCACCCATTAAAGCTTTATATGAATTTTCATACTCTCTGGCTTCAATCGCCTTAAGACTAATGGTCTTCTTTGTATTAGCTCGTTCCTTAATCACCCATTCATTCGGTTTATCAATAACCATATTATTAAAGGTAAAAGTACGACCAGAACTACCAGAGCCTAAAAACAACCCATCTTTATCATTCCTGTATGCAAAAAGGGTATCGCCTGCCTGAACAGTATCATTTTCCTGAACAAAATAGTTGATAACCTGAATATCATCAGGACGGGTGACCTCGAATCGTTCAGTAATCACCTCTCCCAAGGAATAAGCATAAAGATTCTTTCGAAGAATATAGATAAACAAACTTAACAACAGCAAGATAAATATTGCCAAATAGATAAGTCTATCCCAATTCTTGCGCTTCCGAGGCTTCTCTTCTTTGATACCTCGAATAACACTGGCCTTATTTTGAAATTTAAATTGCTTCATAAATTGCTCCTTTCCCTAAAGTTATGGCTTATATACTGAACGATTATCCAATTGGATCAATCGACCAAGATCATGTAAAGCCACTGCGTTAATTTTTCCTTCTCTAATAAGTTTCTGAATAAAAGTCTCAAAGGCTAAACGGTCAGAAAAATCAGAAGCACTTAATGCAACAACACTCTTCTGGCTATTTGTGCTCAACTCTTCTGAAATTCTACGTAAGAGATCCGTCAAGTTTGTCTCTTCATAGGCCATCAACATCACTTTATCAGATAAATCATAAACTTGTTCAAGTAGGTCCCCCTCCCAGTTAACAGGAATTGAAACCGTTAAAGCTAATCTGGCACTATCCACCAAACCACGGGCATATGCCAAAGTTGGAAGATAATCGGCCATTATAGCCTCCTGGTTTCCACGATAAGCCGGTAATGTATGAGGTTCAACATCTAAATGAATACCTTGAATTCCCAAGCGAGCAGCAAGTTCAACTTTGCTAGTTATCGAACTGATCAACGCATCACCTTTAGGCTCCTTGGTACCTATCATCAGTTGAATTTTAATATTATTAGCATTACACTGCGATACAAATGCATCTAAACGGGGATCATCACCCTTTATATCAGATCCAACCGACAATAATACTACAGAGATTTCACTGTTAATTAAATAGGCGATTGTTTCACTGATCGGCCTGGATTTAAAATCGTCGCTCCAAACATACAGATAACGATCGCCCTGATATCTTCTAACCAACTCTTCTGGATGAATTACCGAAATAAATGAATTGGGATTAGACGACTTTAGTAACGAATATATCTTTAAAAACTTCAGATACATATCCTTCTTAATGTCAATCAACTCAACTTCTATACTAATTTTCTCATCCATAAGTGCGATGGCATGCAAAGGGCTAAAACTTTCCAACCCAAGATCGCGTTTTACAATTTCTTTACGGATTTTCTCTTCCGCTTTAAGCTTTTTAAAGTAAAATGAGATGAACTGTGTCTTTTTAAACTGATACTCATAATAGTTGTTCAACAGTTCACTCCCACTTCCAAATGTTGACATATCCTCGTCATTGGTCAAGATCTTTCGTTTAGCTTCTTCGGCGTCACGTCTTTTACTACCACTTTTGATTGGCACACTAACAGAGAGACCCAACGAGCTGTACGTAACATCCCCTTTTTGAGGGGTAACCATAAAGTTATACCTAAAGTATGGTTTAACTGACCATTCTTGCCATTTGTTATGCTCCAGTTGAAACTTCTCAAGTTCAAGATCCTTAATTGGAGAACTCTCATTCTCTTTATTAAACAGAGCAATCATTTTTGCAGGATCAATATCGAGAATAGGGAGAAAATTAGGGACAAAACTCTCCTCTAGCATCACAGGAGGAAAAGCATCCTTTAACATCGGATCGTAATAGACCTTATCATTGTTCCGCATGGCATCTACCTCAAGCCATTTACTTTGAAGATCTAGGACATCCTCCCAAGTTGTATATCGTAAAAAATAGAGTTGACGAGCCGTTCTTAGTTGCTCGGAAAGAACCGTTCTGCGCTGATTGAGCTTCTTCAGTTTTTCCAGTTTAAAAACATAAGTAATGTAATTCTGCAAATAAAGATAATTTGCGTCTTTACTTTGCAAAGCCATAGTGGCCATTTGGATCTCCTTCTCCTTTTCCAGCACCTTAGCCTTCCTGTAGTTGGTATACCATCCTCCACTTAAAAGATTCCAATCTAGTCCAAGATAAGCACGACGATAAAATGAAAGGTCTTCGTTTTCTAAAACACCCGGATTAAAGTTCTCGGTATAGTTGCCCACCAAATTTAAACCAATATCGCCCCTAAGAGCCCTTGCCTGTGCATCATAAAACTGTTGAAATGCCAGATTCTGATTGGTCTCTCCATATTGACTATCAAACAATAGCCGTAATAATGCAGTGTCATTTACCGTTTTGACGGGATTCGCTAATGCAATCTGTTCGTTTAGAAATGTCCCAACACGTTCAGAGATAGCTTCCAGCGAAAGAGAATCATTGGAAACCTCTTTTGGCCCTCTTTGACCTGAAACATTTGTGAATAACACAAGATTCAGGCTCAGAATGAGCATCCTTCCTAATGCTAAGATTTTATTTTCACAAGACATTTAACGAACTGTTATTGTTTTTCAAACTATTTAGCAACTAACATTCCAACTTTTTTAATCTCCAACCCCTTTGAATGATAAAGATAAAACATTTTAATATATGCACCAAGGGCTGCCACAAAACTTACTGTTAAACAATACTTTACTAACGAACAAAAAAATCACCCTCTCAAAAATTTTCATTGTTCACCGTAAGCCTCGTTTTCACCTAATGCAACAAAAATTCCACCAAATGGAGATTGGTATCAAAAACAAACTCATCACAGATCTTCAATTATATTTATCTTTGTCACAGTCCACCCAAATGTATGCATAGTCATGGATTATAAAGTAGTTATCATAGAAGACGACCCCACCTCTGCGAAAATCATAGAGCTAACGTTACAAAAATTAAAATACAATATAATCGGTATTGCCAGAACAGGTGAAGAAGGATATGATTTAGCTCTGAGCAGTGATCCGGATATAATTCTGATGGACATTAACTTACCGGGGGAATGGGATGGTATAACCACTACTGAGCGAATTAAAAAGGTTAGAGACATTCCTGTAATATATATCACCGCAAATTCTGAAGACACTACGCTAAATCGGGCAGTTAGCACCGAACCCATTGGTTATTTACTAAAGCCTTACAGTCGAGACCATCTGAGAACCATTATTGAATTAGGAATCCATCTCAATAAACTTCAAAAAAAACTCAAAGAGAGCGAACAACTTCTAAACGTTACTCTACAAAGCATATCAAATGGTGTTGTTGTCACCAACCATGATGGCGAAATTGTTTTTTTCAACAATGCTTCTAATAACTTTTTACAGCTTGATCAAGCCGATTTAAAATCCCAACGTATTACAGATTTATGTCCACTCTCCCTACCTGATGGAACCAATTTATCAAAAAGTAATTTTTCAGACTGGGCATCGACATTTTACACAGGCAGATTAATGGATGTTGTTATTGAACCTCAGCCGGGATTAGATACCGACCTCGAGATCAAGGCCGCTCCTATTACAAACTTAACAAACGAAAAGCCCGGAATCGTCTTCACGTTTAGAGATGTAACCTCTCAAAAGGTAGCAGAAAAAAGATTACTTAGACTTAATGAAGAACTTGAGCTAAGAGTAGAAAGAAGGACATTAGAACTCAGACAAAAGAACATTGAACTAGAATCGGAAATAATTAAAAGAAGAAAAACAGAGGAGGAGCTCAAAACAGCATTAGAAAAACAACAAGAGCTCAATATTTTCCAACAAAATATTGTTACTACTATTTCTCATGAGTTCAGAACTCCGATGACTACAATTTTAAGCTCAACTGAGTTAATAGAAAGACTACTGGTCAAAAACGATATTCCTGTTGATAGTAAACTTCATCATCATACAAATCAAATAAAAAAGTCAGTTAAGACGCTTGTAGAATTATTGAATGATGTTTTATTGGTTGAAAAGATGAAAGCTAATCAGGTAGAGATATTAATTAAAACATTTAATCCTAAAGAATTCTTTACACAGTTTTTAGAAGAGGCGAAAATTGGTATCGGAAAAAAACATGTTATTGAATTCATATCCAATAATTTTCCTCATCAAATCAACAGTGATCCAAAGTTAATTCAACAAATTATTAATAACTTACTTTCAAATGCCTTTAAATATAGTGAACCAAGAACAACTGTTTACTTCTCAGTCTTTATCCAATCAAATTCTATAATTATATCTGTAAAAGATGAAGGAATTGGAATCAATAAAGACGACATTCCTCGCCTGTTCGATACCTTCTTTCGAAGTTCAGAATCACAAAATATTGAAGGGACAGGCATTGGTTTAACGATTTTAAAACGTGCTGTTGATTTACTCAGCGGAACAATAACCGTTGAAAGTGAAAAAGGGAAGGGCACTACCTTCTCGGTTACCCTTCCCATAACTCAAAACTAAAACCAGAGTTAGCGCTTAGCAGCCACAGAACCTACTTGATAAAGGTTAACTACGCTGCTAAATTTATGTTGTTTGTTATCGGTATCAGTAAGTCTTCCTAACACATAGATTGAATAGGTTCCCGTTGGATTCTTACCCGCTTTTACCATTAACTTCACAGTAAAATCGTAATCTTCAGGTAATTTTTCCAAAATGACTGTTGCTCCTCTTTCGGTGGTACTCATGACCATACCATCTGCCAAAACTGAAGGAACCATGCTATAATTTTCAGGCAATAAAACCCTGATTTCACCTTTACCAGATAACATGGCTTTATAGATCTGAATGGATAGAGCAAACTCATCGCCTTCATTCACTTTCTGTGGAGCCCAACAAAGAACATCTACGGTTGATGGAACCATCCCCTTCTCCTCCTTTACGCCTGCAACCTTCTTGGCTACACTATCATTACTCAAAGCCTCCGCTTTTGCAGTCGTAAAAGAACCCGAGCTGCTTGATGCCTCACTCGTTTTTTTACCAGCCTTCTTTAAATTAAATTTATACCCTATCCCAACACTGGTATACTCATATATATCCTTATCTGTTATTTTGTTGGTTGCTTCTAAGGCATCCAGTTTATCAGAATTAACTCCATTAAACTGAGTCTCTAAAGCAAACACAAACTTATCGGAAATTTGATAGTTCAAACCTAACCCAACCTGCAAACTTCCTTCAACAGTTCGACCCCCTATTCCTTGACCATAACCATTGCCATTGCCAGCAACCTTGGTCTGCGAACTTAAACTATAGCTATTGGTATTCCAATTAGCAATACCTACACCTGCCAAGGCATAAATCCGATAAAGATTATCATCTTCACGCTTTTGAAACAATCGGCTAAAGTTTACCGTCCCTTGTAATGCCCCCTGTACTATATCAGCATCAAACTTCTGATCATAAACAGGGTTTCTTCCTGATAGTTTTCCCGCGATAGCTTGCATTCTTAAACCTATCCAGCGGTTCATCTCCTTTTCTAAACTAACGCCAACACCCGTGCGCCAATCACGCATATAGGGCATACCTTTATCCTCATTAAGATCACCTGTGAACGTCATGATTCCAACATTCACATTTACCTGCCAGTTGCGATAGATAAAACCTGGTAATGAATCATTCTTCTGAGCAGAAGCATCAATCACCAAGCCAGTAATTAGTAGAGTGAGTAAAAGTTTGGCTATCGTTAAATGAGTTTTAATTCTTTTCATATTCGGTAGCGTTTTAGCTGTTTAACGTAATTCCCTTTAAATGGTTGCACTTTCTTGAACTAATTTTTTATTTATCCACAATTATTAAGAAAGTTTTCAACAATTCCCAAATCTATGTCTACTTCAAAAGCTAAGCCAAAACAATTAACCATCTATACTACTGGTTATTAACAAATTTTTATCCTCAATTCTTATTCAGCAGACAGACAAAATTCCAATATCTATACAAAATCCAAATTTAAGACTAACCAACCCTCCTTCTTTGATTTTCCAATTCTAATTGCCCATACACGAATTTCTCAATCCTCTCCGTATCCTCTCCATATCAACTCCATATCAACTCCAATTATGAACGGACAAATAGGGAGAGGATACGGAGAGGATACGGAGAGCTAAGACTGAGTCATTTAAAATCAGTTGATTACATCAAGCATTCTTTAGACAGAAAACGAAAGACCTAATCTTAATAAAACAAACAGTAAACCAGCGTATTATAGTAAAACTACTTCAACACAAGCTTCCACTCCAGAAGAGCACTTTTACGAAGCATTGCGCTGACCCCGCAGTACTTATCCTGAGACAGTTCTATAGCACGACGTAACTTCTCCTCAGGTAAATCCTTACCACTAAAAACATAAGTAAGTGTTATCTTTTCATATACCTTGGGATGCTCCTCTGTCTGAACGGCGTCAGTAATAATCTCAAAGGTATCAAAACTAACCTTCATCTTTTCAAGAATAGCCACAACATCCATACCTGTACATCCAGCTAAGCCCGCTAACAATAATTTCTTCGGCCTACCACCTGTATTATCACCTCCTACACTTTCATCAGCATCCATTTTGATTTTGTGACCATCAACATTACTTTCAAAGGCCATCTTGCCATTCCAGGTTGTTTTAACATCTATATTCATTGCGGTGTTTTGTTTTAAATCAAACCGATTCAAGAAAGAGTTTGTTCAATTTCATGTCAAGACCAAAAGACATATGCCATAAGAAGAGAATTATCTTATATTTCCCTGCCTTCAATTCTCAACGATCCACCATAGGTCACACTAAACGTATTGAAATATTTCAATAATTTTACAATCCTATAAAGATACAGATGACAAAAACGGTATTTAAAATTGGGCTCTTGATATTTTTAGTGGCATCTATAACAGGATGCCATGTCTTTAGATCTGTCTTTTGGGGTGGAGCAGGAAGAGACGACTATAAATCATTTCCATCTTCATCAATTAAAAAGCCTGATACCCCCTTCAAGTTCCTTTTAACAGCCCAACAATACACAATTACAACTCCTAGTCAAGCAAACTTAGTAGGAGCTGAAGACTGGGACTCTTTCCTAAAGAAATCAAAAACAATAGCATTCATTATAATTCGTAATGATTCCCTGCTATATGAAAACTATCCTGATGGCGATTCATCGAACGCCATCTTCCCATCCTTTTCCGTTGCTAAGTCTTTTGTCTCTGCCTTAATTGGAATAGCTATTGACCAAGGCTCTATCGAATCAGAGAACGACACCATCACTAAATATCTTCCCGAATTAAGAGGTCATGGATTACATAACCTGACCCTAAGAGATCTCCTTAATATGAGAGCAGGACTTAATTACAAGGAAACCTATCTAAACCCTTTTGGAGATGCAGCAATCTACTACTTTGGGACAAACCTAAAAAAAGCTGTCAGTCGGCTCACCTGCGAATATGAGCCCAATACGAAGTATGAATACCAGAGTGCGGCCACGCTGCTGCTCTCGCTTGCACTCGAGAGAGCAACAAATCAAAGAATAGCTGATTACCTAACTGAAAAGATATGGAAGCCTCTCGGCATGCAATCAGATGCCACATGGAGTTTCGACTCCTCCAATGACTCGATTATTAAATCATTCTGCTGTCTAAATGCAACAGCCCTTGACTTTGCACGATTTGGAAGATTATGGTTACATAAAGGAGACTGGAATGGAAAAAGAATTATTTCGGAGCAATATATAAGCAGCGCTCTTAGTGACACCCTCGATAGCAAAGACAGTCAACGATACCCCTATTCTCATCAGTGGCGATCCATTCATGATGGATCCTTCTTTGCTAAAGGTGTTCTTGGACAGTACATCTTTGTGAATCCAAATAACAATATGATTATAGTTAGATTAGGAAAAAAGAGTGATAAGATAAACTGGGCTAAGATATTCAGAGAAATTAAAATCCATCCTATTAAATAATATTCTTTGACCAGATCATTTTGGCACTATTCTTATGCCATATTTGACTTTAATTTTGACATATCATCTTCGACACGTTATAAATGAACTCATATGAAAAAAACGCTCCTTGTTTTTGTCTCCTTATTAATACTAGTAGCTTGTGATAAAGCGAAAGAGATCATTGATGAAGTATTACCAGGCTTATCAGAAGAACAGGTAGTTGAGGGACTAAAGTCGGCTCTTGTTGTCGGCAGCGACACCGCAACAAATTCACTGCACCAGGAAAATGGATACTACAACGACCCATTAGTCAAGATCTTATTGCCCGATGACACAAAAGCCTTAATCGAGAACATTGAGTTAATTCCGGGTGGTAAATCTCTGCTTAACGACCTAATTGTGCGAATGAATCGTGCTGCTGAAGATGCAGCAACTGAAGCTACCCCAATCTTTGTCAATGCGATATCGTCAATGACAATCTCAGATGGAGTAACCATTCTAAAAGGAGCGGATGACGCAGCGACCCAATATCTTAAATCAAAGACTTACGAATCATTAGTGGCCACTTTTCAACCAAAGATTGCAACTTCTTTAGACAAGCCCCTCATTGGCGGTGTCTCAGCTAGTGATACATGGGAACAGTTAAGGTCACTCAACAACAGTATCGCTAATACCCTTGTAGGTCAGTTGGCCGGACTAACAACCATTAACTACACACTTGACGAACATGTCACAAGAAAAGGATTAGACGGCTTGTTTATATACGTAGCTCAGGAGGAGAAAGCTATACGTCATGATCCATTGGCACGAGTCAATGAGATACTTAAGAAAGTATTTGGAGCAATCTGATAAATTAAAACCATTCTAATAGCTTTAGAAAAATCTCAAAAAAGATAAAAATATTTATTAAACCAGATCAAACTTTAAAAAGGGAAACTGGGATACATACTGAACCCACTTTCCCTTTTTATGATATGGCAAAAAACGAAATCTATTTCCTTCATTGACATTCGTCTTTTATGGTTATGCCCGATTTTCAATCATTTCGTTATTTCCGTCAAATCTCTCACATTGCATGGAATGCAAAGCTAAGCCACGATAGTCGTCTAGTCGGT